>NZ_JAHCDD010000054.1 GCF_018413525.1 Acidovorax sp. CCYZU-2555 | reverse complement strand
CGGCGATTTCCATCGCCTCGATACAGCCGCGCATGATGGCGCCGCGGCGCGCCGAACTCGGGGCGCTGCTGGCGCGCGAACTGGGCGCGGCGCGCGCAGGCTGAAGGCCGTCGCCAGAGCACGCTGGCGGATACCATCCGTCACAAGCTTGCACCGGAAAGGGGCGTCTGTGGGCTTAGACTTGCTGGCATGCAACTGGACTACAACCCTGACGATATCGACGTCAAGATTTCCGAGCTGCTGGTGGCCACCAGCGACGCCGCGGATCCCGAACTTCCCGCCGCCGTGCGCGAGGTTCTCAATTTGATCCGCACCAAGTTGAGCATGGATGTCGCCTTTGTCTCCGAGATCACCGACGGCCGCCGCATTTTCAAGGCGGTCGACAGCGCGACGGGCTTCACGCCGCAGCTCGAAGCCGGCATGTCGGGCCCGGTGGAGGAAAGCTGGTGCCAGCGCGTGGTCGAAGGCCGCTTGCCCGAAGTGATGCGCGACGCCGCGCCTTATGTGACCGCGGGCCAGGCACCCGACCCCGGATTCCCCATCGGCACGCATCTGAGCACGCCGGTGCGCCTGGCCGATGGCTCGGTCTATGGCACGCTGTGCTGCTTCAGCCGCGGCGTGAAGGAGAAAACCGATATCGATCTGCTGCGCCGCACCGCCAATCTGCTGGCGGGGCGTCTGGCGCCCGGGGCCACGCACGCTTGACGGCGCGCGCGTTCAGCCGTGGACGCGCTGCGTTGGCGAACGCTTATTTCGCCTTGAAAGGCACGACCAGGGTCAGCCAGAAATTCCAGCCTTCGGCGCGGTTCTTCGCGCCCCACTCGTGATAGGCCTTGGCGTTCAAGTAATAGAGCTGCCCACCGGCTTCGAAGAACATGCCGGCCTGCGGGCCTATGCCATTGAGGCTCGACTTGAGCGTGCCCAGCACCGCGCCGCTGCCCGAGTCGCCCTTGAGCTGGCGGTAGAAGTAGCCCACGAGGCCTGCGTGCACATTGGGCAGAAAGAAATACGAGGTGGCCCAGTCGATGTGCGCTTCGGCGCCGCTGCGGTAGTCGCTGGCGGGGTTCCTGGCCTTGTAGTTCATGCCGCCGACAAGGGAAAACTCCAGGCCTTTCTTCTGGTCGAAATAAGTGTAGCCTGCGCCGGCGTCGACGGCCCAGCGGTTGGCGCCGGTGTTGGCCAGCCGGCTTTGACGGTACGAGCCCACGGGAAGAACGCCTGAGGCGTAGGCCATGTAGCTGTGCACGCCGTCGTTCCATTTGACGTTGGCGTTCGGGTAGATGTCGGAGACTCCCGTCACCGCATCGCGTTGCGTGCCCGAGATCGGGCCCAGTACCGGCACGGTGAGTGTCGCCGCGGCCTGGGAGCGTGTGCGTCCCGCGCCAATGCCCAGACCGAGTGACGGCCTGCCACCCCACAGCGTGGTTTCAAAGGTGTAGGTCGGCACGAAAAAGGCCATGTTGACACGCCCTTTGACTTTCGTGTCCAGGTGCCCGGTCGCCGGAAGAGCGCGTGAATCGCTGCCCGCGACCGCCATGTTCAGGTACACCACCGGCAGCGTCCAGCCCGGCTCGTGCGCAATGGCGGCCATGCTGCCCAGCTGGCCCGGTCGCCACAAGTTGACGATGCTTTCGTCGGCATTGGCATGCGAGGCCAGGGCCCCCAAAATCAGTGGGCCCCAGAGGCGGGCATGTGGCTTCATGCAGATCTCCTTGGTTGCAGTCAACGATTGCGGGCGGTGCCTGTGACCGCCATGGGACGTTCTTTCCTTGGCACGACAGCGTAGCAGGGTTTGTAACGTCGAGATACAAGATGACGTAAAAGCCAACAAGTACCTCAGTCGCACCTGGCGTCAGGCCGGCGGTGATTTCGCGACCTGAGCGGGAGCGGCGCGGCACGCATGTCTGGGTCGGCGGCTGCCATGACATGTTCCACGTCAGGGGGCCCAACCGATGCACGGTCACTGGGCGCGAGAGCCTGCGCTCTGGTGGTCAGGCGCTAGGACGGACATCCTTGGTCGGTGAAAGTGATCTGCAGTTTTGCCTTGTGCCGAGCACGCAGCTCTTTCTCGAACTGCATGACCTTGGCAGCGGGCACAGGAAGGCATACCACCAGCAGCACGGTCTTGGGATTGACGCGCACCGCCTCGTCGACGGCGGGCGTGGCAAGCGCCGACTTGACGGCGTTGACTTGGTAGGCATCGGCCGTGATGCGCACTTCCACTGTCTGATACCAATCGGAGCAGCCCGAAAGCGCCAACAGTCCGACCAAGGCCAGGCTTGCGACCACTTTCATCTGTCTTTGATCGCCGCTGATCTGCAGGTTCAGCGGCTGCCTTCGTTGCTCTGCTTTCCCATAGTGACCGACATCACCAGTTCAACCACGGTGGCCAAGGCCAGCACAAGGCCCGCTATTTTGCTGAAATCAGCGAACAGCAGACCTATCGCGACGATGACGCCGGTAAACGACAAATAGTGAATGATCTTCAAGGTGCAACTCGACTTTCAGGGGCGCAGCGCGCCGGCAGGTTGTTGTGGCGACCGCATCGATCACGGCGCCGGCATATGCCGGCGGCGACCGATAGCGTCATTGAAGTGGGTGATAGCAATAACTTAGCAATATGAAAATCAATGTACTTTTGCTATTTTCTTGAAAGCTGCCGACTACACCCATGATCATGAGAATAGCCGATGCCCGCCCTCTGCTGGGGCACCGGCCTGACGATGCACAAGCGCGGGCCTAGAACTGGCCGCGCAAGGTTAGCACCGCATTGCGCGGTGTGCCATACCAGTTGCCGCCCGACGCCGTACCCACGCGTTCGTAGTACACCTTGTCGAGCAGATTGTTGAGGTTCAGCGACACCGTCCAATTGGGATCGATGCGGTACTGCACCAGGGCATTCAATACCGCGTAGCCGCCTTCGGCGAAGGCATAGGGCGAGGCATTGAAGTTGGCGTCATACAGCGCTCCATTGACCGATGTCTTGCTCTGGATATGGGTCGAGCCTCCAAGTTGCCAGCTCGACCATTCGCCGGGCAGACGATAGGCGGTCGACAGCTTGAGCAGATGCTTGGGCGTGATGGTGCTGTAGCTGGTGGCCGTGCTGCGGTCCTTGGTCTGGTTGAAGGTGTAGCCGGCCGCAAGCTGCCAGCCGGGCTGGACTTCGCCGCCGATTTCGGCGTCGAAGCCGCGGCTGCTCACCTTGCCCTGCGGCAGATAGCAGCAGTTGCCGGCCCAGGGATCGCGGCTGGTGGGATAGCGCGCATCGACCACGCCCGTGCCCGTGCGCTCGACATTGAACACGCTGAACGTGGCGTTCAGGCGGCCGTCGAGCAGTTCTCCCTTGAAGCCTGCTTCATAGCTCTTGCCTTTGACTGGGTCGAGTGATGTGCCGGGCAGCGGGCCGGCCTTGAGCAGCGCCTGGGGCTTGAAGATCGAGGCATAGCTGACATAGGCCGACCACTGCGAATTCAAGTCATAGATCACGCCGCCATAGGGCGTGACATTGGTGGGCTCGCCAAATTCGGTGCGCGAAGTCACCGTGCGGTTGCCGGCGGTGTCGGCATTGGAGATCTGCTGCAGAAAGTCGTAGCGGCTCAGGCGGGCGCCGGCGATCACATGCAGGCGGTCCGAAGGGTGCAGGCGCAGCACGCCATATGCGCCTTTTTGCTGCTGGTTCCAGGGGTCGTAGATGTAGTTCAGCGGAACGTTCATGTCGGGATTCCAGGCATTGACCGCGAACAGGTCCGCGGGAACCGCCCAGTTGTCGACCGGCTTGCCTGTGGCCCAGGTGCCCTGCGCGCGCTGCCAATCGGCGCCCAGCAGCAGTTCATGGGTGCGGCCCAGCAGGCCGAAAGTGCCGCTCAGGTTGATGTCCAAGATGTCCTGCTGGCTGGACGTCGCATAGCGGCCGCCGCCCCAGTACGCGCCTTCGCGCGTCTGTGGATCTATGGCGCCATCGACAAAGGCGGTGTGCGCAATGGCGTCGGCCTTCACATGCGCCAGATTGGTCTTGAGCTTCCAGCCGTTGGCAAAGCGGTGTTCGAGTTGGGCAAACAGCTCCGTATCCTTGGTGTCGGAAAAGCCCCAGGGCTGGGTCAGGCTGGCGCTGCGCGGCAGTTCCAGCACTTGGCCGTTGGTGTAGCGCGGCAGGCCATCGCCTATACCGTTCTCGTGCCGCTTGCCGTAGCTGGTACCCACCGTGAGCAGCGTATTGGCCGTCAGATCGGCTTCGAGCACGCCATACAGCGCGGGCTTTTCCTGGCTGCGGTCCAACAGGTGAAAGTGGCGTTCTTCATAGACCGCGACGGCGCGTCCGCGCAGCCGGCCGTCAAAGCCCAGGGTTCCGGTGGCGTCGAGCATGGTGCGGTTGCTGTCCCAGCGGCCCACCGACTGCTCAAACACCAGCTGGTTCTCGGCCAGCGGTTTCTTGCGGGCCAGGTTGACGATGCCGCCCGGGTCGCCCATGCCGCCCAGCAGGCCCGAAGCGCCGCGCATCACTTCGATGCGGTCGTAGAACGCCATGTCCTGCTGCGGCTCGTAGGTGTAGGAACCCAGGGCCAGAGACGCGCCGCCATCGATCTGCATGCTGGTCACCTGGAAGCCGCGCGAATAGAAATCGAACGAGCCGAAGTTGGCGCGGTTGACGGTGATGCCCGGCATCTGCTTGAGCGCATCGTTGACGGTGAGCAGCCGTTGGTCATCGAGCTGCTGGCGCGTGACCACCGACACCGATTGCGGAATCTCGCGAAACGACTGATCGGTCTTGGAGGCAATGCTGGTCACGCGGCTGGTGTAGGCGCCCGTGCCTTCGGTCGTGCCGTCGCCGGCGCGGCGCGCGGCGACGCGCACTTCGGCCAGCGACGCCGTGGGACCGGCGCGCTCGACGACCAGCGTCGAACCATTGACATGGGCCGCAAGGCCGCTGCCTTGCAGCAGGCGTTGCACGGCCGCCGCGGGCGTGAGCGTGGCGCGCAGGGCCATTGCATTGCGGCCTTGGACCAGCTCGGCCGGGGCCAGCAATTGCAGGCCGGCCTGGCGCGCGAGTTCCGACAGCGCCGCATCGAGCGGCTGAGCGGCAATGTCGAAACTGCGCGTTGCCGTCGCGGCGGGCGCGGCAACTGCTGGCTGGGCCCAGACAGCGGGCGCGGCCAGGGCCAGGATGGCGGCGGCGATCAGGTGATGGCGGGCTTGGAGTGATGGCATAACGAGAACAACCTTGGAAATGAAAGCGAAGGGGCCGCAGTGCGGCTTCCAAGGTAGAAACGAACGAGGGCGCGACTTCCCTCACGCTTTTTTTGAAATATCTTTGGCGTGGCCCGGCGACGCCGGCCCACCGCCTCAGCGCCGTGCGATCAGCAGCGCGCGCTCGGCGCCTTGTCCCTCTTCGCGCACCGTCACCGGCAGGCTGCGTGGCAGCAGCCTGAGCCAGGCGCCGGCCTCGGCGATGCGCACGCGGCCAAACACCGTGAGATCTGCCGCCTCGGGCGCGACGCGCAGCGCGACCGGGCTGTAGCGCGCCAGGCGCTGCACTGCCGCGTGCAGCGGCACATGGCGAAAGTCCAGCCAGCCGCTGCGCCAGGGCGCAACTTCGCCCTGGGCCGGTGCGCGCTGCACGCCTGCGTGCGCCGACCAACTCAGCGCCTCGCCCGAATACAGGTCCTGCTGCGCCGCACCCGGCGGCTGCACCCGCACATGGCCTTGCTCCACCGCCACGCGCAGATCGCCGTCGTCGCCCACGGCGACTTCGAAGCGTGTTCCCACCACCGTGATGCGCGCGCCCAGCGCCTCGACGACGAACGGCCTTTCGGCGTCGGCCGCGACATTGAAGAATGCCGAGCCCGCGCGCAACGCCACTTCGCGCCGCGTGGCGTAGTAACGCACTTCGGCGCGGCCCTGGGCATCGAGCGCAATGCGGCTGCCATCGGGCAAGGCCTGTTCCAGCTGCTGGCCGCGCAGCGTCGCCAGCACCACCTGCCAGCCGGGAACAAACGGCCGCCAGGCCTGCCACATCGCGCTGCCGGCCAGGGCCAGGCCGCCCACGCCCAGCAGCGTCGACAGCGCACGCCGGCGACCGCGCCGCTGCACCGTGGCATCGCCGCGCCAGCGCAGCAGCGCGGCCTCGACTGCGTCGAGCGCGCGCATGACTTCGCGCTCTATGGTCTTGACCGATACGCCGTGCTGCTGCGCCAGCTCCACATGCGGCGTGCCTTCGAGCCTGTCGGCCAGAAAGATCGCGCGGCAGCGCGCGGGCAGGGCGGCAAGCGCCGCATCGACCGCGGCCAGCGCCTCGCGGTGCAGATGTCTGTCGGCGACATCGCGCACCGCGGCAGCCGCCGGCATGTCGAGATTGCCGCTGCCATCGAAGCGCTCGGCAGTGCGCCCGGCGCGGCGCAGGTGATCGATCGCCAGGTTGTCGGCCACCGTATAGAGATAGGCGCGCGTCGCGCCCTGGCTGGTCTCGTCGCCACGCGGCCCACGCTCGGCCAGCCGCAGCCAGGCGTCATGCACCAGATCCTGCGCCGTCTGCCGATTGCCCGTACGCCGGGCCACAAAGCCGATCAGCGCGGAGTAGCTGTCGCAGAAGACATCGGAGATCAGGGGGTGGGACATGGCGGGCAGGGTTCAGGCAAAAGCAAGATGCCATTTTAGAGAATAGTTCTCATTACCATCAAAAGGCCCGCGAAGTGACCAAAAGTAAGCCTCCCTTTGACCGACAAGCGCGTAGAGGTGAGTCCCTCAGACTCAAGCTTTCGACTCAAGGAGTGTGTTGGATGAACCCATTGAATCCCGTCTATGCCGTGCTCGCCGCCTGCGCCTTGCTCACGGCCTGTGGTCCCAAGCCCGGTGAACCGGCTGCGCCTGCCCCTGTGCAACATCCCGAGAACTCGCTCAACGGCTCGACGCCAGTGCCTGATGCGCCCGTGGTCGCCGATCCGGCGGCGAAGTAGGCTTTGACGGGCTGGCTGCAAAATGGGTGCATTACCTGTCGTGGTCGGCCTGCTGCTCCAATAACAGTCCGGTGCCCAAGAAGGCCACTGTTTTTCGGTATTTCGGTCTGACTTTCAAATGCCGGCCCTTCGTCGGGCTCTCAAGAAGCAGTTTTTTGTCAACTAAATCAATGAATTAGAGGGCGGTCGATTTTGGCAGACGGCGACAAAACAGTGACCCATTTGTGGTGAGCCTCCCTGGCCGGGCGCGTCGCACCATGAACGGCCTGTGCTCATGACTTGAGCTCAGGCCGTTCATCCTTCGACAGGCTCTCAAGAAACAGCGTTTCTCGTCAAATAAATCAATGACTTAGAAGGTGGTCGATTTTTGTAAACGGCGACCAAACAGTGACCCGTTCGTGGTGAGCCTGTCGAACCATGAACGGCCCATCCTCATGACTTGAGAGCGGGCCGTTCATCCTTCGACAGGCTCAGGACGAACGGATTTTTAACGCCCGCTGTTTCTTTTGAACGCCTTGCGAGACCTTGGCTCGCTTGCCTCACTCAGAGCGAACGGTGGTTGGAGCGTTGCGGAAAACGCCGTTCGGCGGGAGCTAGGTCCGGGTATTCAGATGCCTTTTTCCATGCATCATGGGCTCCGGGAACTCCCTGGCGTCCGGTCCGCCGTCTCAATGAGCGCGTCAAACAATGCAAGGCAATAGCGATCGGTCTTCAATGACAGCGGCGCCGTCTCTTGCCGTTGATCTGCGTTGAACACCAGCCGCCCAGGCGCCAGGCTTTCCAGCAATAGATACCAGCGTCGCAATGGCGCATACAGTTGCAAATGGGTTTCGAAATTGCTGCGCCGTCGCGTGCCGTCATTGGCTTTCTGCGCGCGCACCACATGCTCGGGCGGTTCGAGAAATGCAATCCTGTCCGCGAAACCCAGCTGCTTTTGCGCGATATGCGCGCGCGTGGACACCACGTTGGCCAGCCACTCCTCGCGCGTGCCTTTGCCAACCTGCCATAGACACCAGCCGTAGTGGATCTTCAAGGGATCGGTGTCGAAGCAGACCGCGCCATGTGTGCGTTCGGGTTCCAATTCCCGCAGCCAGCGCTCGCTGTGCCTGTCGCTCCAGAAACGGCCCACGGCGGCGATATCTGCAGTGGCGGCTGGGCTGGCCGTATTTTCTTCAACGATTGCTGGTGCGTATTGCGTGGCCCAACGGGTTTTTCCTGCGGCGCTGACGCCTTCTGCGACGATGATCACGGAGGAATGATACGGTCGCGTGGCTCTCGAAAACGCCTGCACGGATACATGGATCATCAGCAACCGTGCTCCGGGTTTCGTTCTTCGCTGCTGCCAAGATCTGTGTTTTGATAACGCGGTTCAAGGCTATCAGGTGGTGCTGTGCATAGTTAACGAAATTTCTAACAAGAAAAAGCCTACACTGCGAGAGGATGAGTAAAGAATGAGTTATTGCCTTATTAAAGAAGTAGATTTATGAATTTTTTCGAAACGTCGATAGATGCCAAAAACATAAGTGGTTCACTGACGCTGGATGCGCTAAGGGATGAGTTGAATAGCGCACTTTCTCAATCCATGACGTGGTGTATGCCGGATGATAAACAGCGTACCGTATCCAATGCAATGCGCTCCAGCCACTTTTGCTATATGGCTGGTAAATGCCTCACTAAGCTCGCCCCGGGGCTCGGAAGGCTGCGTCACATCAGTTTTAACGATAAAGACATTAAACGCGAATCAGGGGAGTGGTTGTTGGATGCTCTGGTTGCGGAGTGTGATGTCGACGCTTTTGGTGCAGAGGGAGTGGTGACAAAAATCCATGTGGCGATGGAGTGTGAAAGCTCGACCGCGATGAAGGATTTTGTGATCGACTTCAGTAAGCTCCTACACGTAAAGTCGGAGGCAAAGATTTACTTGCAGGGTTTGAATCAACGCCATGAGCCATCGGCGCGCGCGTTTATGGCTGAACGTCTGAAAATGGCATCCAGATACATCAAGCAAATTGACCCAGTTTCAGATTGGTATTTTGGTTTTTGGCCTTCTCCATTAGCTTTAAAAATAGACGCGGATGACCGTTCTCTATGGGCAAATATTGGTGATGAGAAAAACAGTCATTTGATGGGGGTTAAACTTTACAAGTTTAACGGCAAGGAGTTTGCAGACCAAGGTTAAGGAATTTTCTACCATCAACGACGTGGCTGCTTTTTCTCTAGAACTGCAAAAAATCCCATATGAACGGCTGGGATGCTCCACAACGCCTAGTCGTTGTTCTAAGTGTCGGCACACCCGTCCGGAAAGGCTGCGACTCCGCTTGGCTGGCCCATAGCACCCTCAATGGCGAAACGATCTGTCTTCGCAACTTAGCCGGCCGGCCCTGGCCTTGTTGTCCTAGTTATGGCGCACGATCACAAACCCTTCCTCGGCAGACGGCGCCACAAAATGGCGGGTAATCAAGTCGAACTGTGCGTCGGAGGTCTCATAAGGGTGGTCTCCTGATGCGTTTCTGCTGCGCAATCGCGCCTTGCACACGCTGTCGGAGATATCCAGAAAGTGCAGACGGTGCGCTGCGCCGGCGCGCTCGAAAATATCGCGTGCCCAACGGCGCGTGTCTGGCGTGTTGGCCGGGAAGTCGAGTACCACCGACACTCCGCAGCGCAGCAAAGCCTCGATGTGCGGCGCCATTGCTGCGCGCAGCCGGGCCGCGCAGCGCGCGTAGTCCGCTATGGCGAGAATCTCATTGGGGTATAGGCGGGACAGCCAATCGTCCTCGTTGATGCGCACGGTGCCAGACGCCTGGGCGAGCCGCTGGGCCAGCGTTGACTTTCCTGAGGCAATTTTTCCGCACAGCATGTGCAGCACGGCGGGCGGGGTTGCCAATGGGTTCATCTGATCTCCTGTGGTCTGAAAGCCCCCGGAGACAGAAAAAACCCGCCTCGTGGGGCGGGTTGCTGGTGCTGCTCAGGCCGCGCGCCAACCCACCATCCAATGGATGGTGCGAATAATCGACACGATGTGCGAGCGGGCCATGCGAAAAAGCATAGCTGCATTCGGCGCACCAGGCAACTGCATGTGCGGCAGACCCAGCGAGTATTTCGATCGTTCGGCGTCCTCGAGTTGGTAACCGCTGTCGGCATGAAGCCAGATGCCGCCATCGCTGGCAGACCGGCGATCTGATCGCCTGGGACAACCGCTGCACCCATCATCTGGCACTGACCGACTACGACATCAATAAGCTGCGCATCATGTGTCTGACGACCTTGCTGAGGGCGCAGTGCCGCCGGCGTCTGGATGCGTAAGAACTGAAGCGAGGTCGCACCGGCTGTCCTTCAGCGGGAGGAATGCCGGCGCTGCTGGCCGGAGCGGCGCTTCAGGAGAAGGTCTTCCAAAGGTCAGTCGCCAGGAACCAGGGGTTGATGATGCTGGTCTCCAATCGGATGGTGTCGAAATCGATCACCTCGGCCAGCAGCTTGTGCTTGGCGCCCGAGTTGTCAAAGATATAGGCACGATGCGCCACCTCGCAGGCTTCGGTCATAAGCGCGATGGACTTGTGATATCGATCGATGACTTTTTCGCCTGGTACCGGGTGACCGCCTTGCAGCACGCGCCGGTGCACCCGGTCGATGTTGATGGCGGGGTCGTCGGTCGCAACGAAGTATAGATAGATGCGATAGCCGCGCGCCCGGGCTTCTCGCATGAAGTCGATCTTCGAGCGGTGCGACATCACAGTCTCGAAGGTGAAGGTTTTGCCTTCTTCGAGCAGCTCCTGGCGTACCGCTTGGGTCCTGCAAGAACACGAAGGCGCGGCTGGGCAGGTTTGGCGGTCTTGGCCGTCGGTGCTGCGTGAGCGACCTTACTTGACACGCTTGAGGATAGTGCCAGGCTTGACGCGCTTGCCAAGCGGAACGTTCATGATGAACGTTTCGCTGCCGTCGAGCCTGCGCTCGACGATCTGGCCTCTGGCGGTCTTTAGAGTGACCGCGCCGGTATGTTTGAGTGCCGTCCGGTATGCATCATGACCTGCCTTCGCGGCCATCGCCGGAATGCGTCGCTCGGCGATCTGCATTCCGCGTTCGGTCTGAATGGTCTGGTGGGTCTTGGTGGACATGAGAGTGGAGCAAAACGGTTGTCTTGAGTCTATCAGCAAGCGGTCCGGCATGCCACCTTGGCGCTGGCGAGCGATCTCATGCAGGAAGTCTGGCAGTGCTCTGAACCGCCAACTGCCTCACTGCCCTATCGCTCCCGCCCCGCCCAGCTGCGCCACCACCGGCTTCCACTTCGCGGCCTCGGCCTTCACATAGGCCGAAGCCGCGGCATCGCCGATATGCAGATCGGCAAAGATTCCCTGCTCGGCCAGCGTGGCGGCCATGGCCGGCGTGCCCATCACGGCCTTGGTGGCGTCTGCCAGCGCCTTCTTCACCGCTTCCGGCGTGCCGCGCGGCACGGCCACCACGTTCCACAGCATGGCGTCGAAAGGCAAGGCCAGATCGGCGGACTCGGCGATGGTGGGAATGTCGGGCGCCAGCGCCAGGCGCTGGGGCGTGGCGACACCGACGATATGCATGCGCCCGCTGCGGTGAAACGGCAGCATCACGCCCAGCGTGCCCACGGCCATTTCGATCGCGCCGCCCATCAGGTCCTGCATCGCCGGGCCCGTGCCCTTGTAAGGGATGTGCACCATGGGCGCGCCGGTCTGCTGCTTGAAGCGCTCCACGGCCACATGCATCAAGGTGCCCGTGCCCGGCGAGCCGTAGTTGTACTTGCCGGGGTTGTGCCTGGCGGCGATGGCCAGCGTCTTGAGCGTCTTGGGCATGGACGGACCCACGGCGAAGGCGATGGGCGCGCCGCCGAGAACGCCTATGTAATCGAAGTCGTCGGCGGCGCTGTAGCGCGGCTTGGGCTCGGTGAGGTTGTAGAGTGCATGGGTCGAGGCGGTGGCGAACAGCAGCGCGTAGCCGTCGGCCGGGCTGTTCTTGACATCGAGGCTGCCCAGCGCGCCCGAGGCGCCGCCCTTGTTTTCGACGACCACGGTCTGGCCCAGCTGCTTGCCCAGGGCTTCGGCGTAGAAGCGCGCGAAGCCGTCGACCGGGCCGCCGGGCGGAAACGGCACGACCATGCGCAGGGTTCTGGCCGGGTAGGCCTGGGCGCGGGCCGGCAAGGTGGTGGCGAGGGTGGCGGCGCTGGAAGCTTGCAGAAAGTATCGGCGTTGCATGGTCACTCCTGGAATCGCCAGCCCGCAGGCGCTGGTCGGGGTTGAAAAAGAGGGCGGGCGGCCCGCGCGGCTCAGAGCCCGCGTTCGCGCAGTGCGTTCTCCTGGCGTGCGATCAGGCGGCCGAGTTCGGCCATGTCGATGGCGTTGAGAACGGGGCCCGGGCGGCGCACGTAGGCCGAGCGGATCGCGCCGCGGCGCTTGAGCGTTTCCTTGCGCAGCGCCAGGCCCAGGCCGTACTGGAACTCGTGGCGCAGCAGCGGCAGATAAAGGTTGAACAGGTCTTCGGCTGCGTCGCCGCGGCCCTGGTCGAACAGCGCGCAGGCCTGGACCAGCATTTCGGGATAGGCAAAGCCGGTCATCGCGCCGTCGGCGCCGCGCAGCATTTCCTGGGGCAGGAACAGGCCGCCGTTGCCGACCAGCACGCTGATGCGCCGCAGGCCGTCGGCAAGGCTTTGGCTGCGCACTTCGCTGAGCTTGCGCATGCCGGGGAAGTCTTCGTGCTTGAGCATCACGATCTGCGGGAAATCGGCGATCAGCTGGAGGATCACGGCCACCGACATGTGCACGCCGGTGACCTGGGGGAAGTCCTGCAGGCAGATCGGAACGTCGGGGCCCAGCAGCTGGGCCATGCCCGCGAAGTAGTTGTAGATCTGCTCGTCGGTCTTGAGATTGGCGACGGGCGCGATCATCACGCCGGCCGCGCCCTGGTCCATCGCGGTCTTGGACAGGCGTTCGACATGGCGGTTGGACGCATGGCTCACGCCCACCACCACCGGAACGCGGCCGTCAATGCGCCGCAGCACGCGGTCCATCACCGCGAGCGTCTCTTCTTCGGTGAGCTTGGGCGCCTCGCCCATCATGCCCAGGATGGTGAAGCCGGTGACGCCCTTGTCGAGGTAGAAGTCGGTGAGGCTGTCGGTGCTTTCGAGGTCCAGCGCGCCGTCGTCGGTGAACGGCGTGGCGGCGATGATGTAGACGCCCTTGGTGGTCTCGCTGATCTTTTTGGCAGTCATTGGTTTCCTTTGGAGAGAGGTTTTGGGGGCCGCTCAGCGGCGCGCGCGCCGGTGCTCGAGTCGGCCCAGCCAGCGGGTCAGCGGCCACAGCAGCGCGAGGTACATCAGCGCGGCCAGAATCACGGGCGAGGGGTTGTAGACCAGCGATTGCGCGTCGCGCGCGGCGCGCATCAGTTCGGGCATGGCCACGACGCTGGCGATGCTGGTCAGCTTGACGATTTCGATGCCGTTGCCCACCAGGTCGGGGAACACGTTGCGCACGGCCTGCGGGATCACCACCAGGCGAATCGCCTGCAGGTGGGTGAGTCCGGTGGAGCGCGCGGCTTCCATCTGGCCCTTGGCCACGCCTTGCAGTCCGGCGCGGAACACTTCGGCGTAGTAGCTCGCGTTGTTCAGCACAAAGGCCAGCGCCACGGCGGCGACCTTGCCCAGCTCCAGGCCCAGGAACGGGCCGCCGAAGTAGACCAGGATCAGCAGCACCAGCGGCGGAAACGCGCGAAAGAAGTCGATGTAGGCGATGATGGTCCAGCGCAGCCAGCGGCGGCGCGACTGCGTCAGGCCCAGCGCGAGCAGCAGCCCGGCCGCGGCGCCCAGCGGAATCACCAGCGCCGACAGCCAGATGGTGGTCCACAGGCCATTGAGCAGGTGCGGAAACACCGCCGCATAGACTTCGAGATTGAAGAAGTTTTGAATCAGGCTTTCCACGGTCTACCTCTGCTGCCAGTGTTGTTCGAGCCAGCGCGAGAAAACGACCAGCGGCAAGAAGACGATCAGGTAGGCGAGCGCGGCCATCATCAGCGGCGTGGGGTTGCCCGAATGGCTGCTCGCCCCCTGGGCGTTGTTGAGGATTTCGTTGAGCGCAACGACCGAGCCCAGCGCGGTGTTCTTGGTGATCGAGATCACGCGGTTGGTCAGCGGCGGCAGCGCGCGGCGCAGGGCCTGGGGCAGAACGACCAGGCGCATCGCCTGCCACCAGCGCATGCCGGTGGAGCGCGCGGCTTCGAGCTGGCCGGAATGCACGGCCGAGATGCCGGCCCAGATGCTTTCCTCGGCATAGGCCGCAAGCACCAGCGACAGCGACAGCCAGGTGACGGCGAACGCCGACAGCGGCAGGCCCAGCGCGGGCAGCCCGAAATACAGCACGATCAGCACCACCAGCGGCGGCAGCGAACGCATGATGTCGGCAAAGGCGATGATGGGCAGCGTGAGCACGCGGCTGCCGAGCGCGCGCGCGATCGCCAGCAGCAGGCCCAGCAGCGTGCCGGTCACGACCACGGCCAGGCCCACGCCCACAGTCATCACCGCGCCCGAGGCGATCACGGGCCAATATTGCCGGGCCACCTCCGCGTTGAAGAAGGTGAACAGGAAACCGCTTTCTGCGCCCGTCATGTGAGTCGGCTCCCGTAGCGCGCCAGAAAGCTTTGCGTGCGCGGCTCGCGCGGGTGCTCGAACATCTCGGCGGCCGTGCCTTGCTCGACCACCACGCCGCCGTCCATGAAGACCACGCGGTCGGCCGCGGCATGGGCGAAGGCCATTTCATGCGTCACGACCAGCATGGTCATGCCGCGCAGGCGCAGGTCGCGCATCACGTTGAGAACGTCTTCCACGAGTTCGGGATCGAGCGCACTCGTGGGTTCGTCGAACAGGATCACCTTGGGCTTGAGCGCCACGGCGCGCGCAATGCCCACGCGCTGCTGCTGGCCGCCGGAGAGCTCGCTGGGGAAGGCCTGGGCCTTGGCGCCCAGACCCACCTGCTCCAGCGCTTCGCGCGCCAGCGCATGGGCTTGGGCCTTGGGACGGTTTTGCACATTGCGCAGCGCGAGCGCGACGTTGTCGAGCGCGTTGAGATGCGGGTACAGATTGAACTGCTGGAACACCATGCCCACGTCCTGGCGCAGGCGGTTGATGTCGACCACGGCCGACGTCACCTGGTGGCCGTTGGCCAGGATGGTGCCGCTGGTCGGCGTCTCCAGCAGGTTGCAGCAGCGCAGCATGGTGCTCTTGCCCGAGCCCGAAGGCCCGATCACGCACACCAGCTCGCCGGCGTTCACCTCCAGGTCGACGCCGCGCAGCACCACGTTGTCGCCATAGGACTTGTGCAGTCCGGAAATTTCAAGAATGGGCATCAGGCGCACTTGGGGGTCACAGGGGTGGCGTCATAGCCTTCGGTGCCGGGAACGCCGGTGCCGGGGGCGATCTTCACGGCGGCATCGTCTGCGCCGGGCTGGAAGCCGAACCACTTCACGGCCAGCTTGGCGACGGTGCCGTCTTTCTTCATGCACTTGAGCGCGTTCGAGGCAGCGTCGCGGCCGGCCTTGTCGTCGGCGCGGAAGGGCAGGGCCCATACCAGGCCGGTCTTGATGGTGTAGCTGGTCTTCAGATTGGGGTTCTGCTTGGCGGCCCAGGCGACGACGGTGGTGCCGGCCAGGTTGTAGTCGGCGCGGCCCGATTGCACGGCCTGCACGGCGTCGGCATTGGCGCCGTAGACATCGAACTTGAAGCCGTACTTGGCGGCGTTGTCGCGTGCCCAGCCTTCGTAGTTCGAGCCCTTGTTGACGGCCACGGTCTTGCCCTTGAGGTCTTCGAGCTTGGCGATGGCCGGCGCGGCGTTGGTGCCCAGGAACGTGTAGTCGGTGTCAAGATAGCCTTCGGTGAACAGCAGCGACTTGGCGCGCTCTGGCGTCACGGTGACGGGAGCGACCAGGAAGTCGTAGCGCTTGCTGTTGAGGCCGGGAACCAGGCCGGAGAACTCGGCGCCTTCGATTTCAATCTTGCGGCCCAGGCGCTTGGCGAGTTCCTCGCCGAGATCGACATTGAAGCCTTGCACGCCGCCGCCGAGCTTGGCCATGGCATGGGGTGCGAACGTCGCGTCGACAGCGGTGCGCAGCGGCGCCTGCGCCATGGCGGCCGTGGAGGCCAGGGCCAGCAGCGCGCAGGGCAGGGCGCGCAGGCCGGAGAACTTGGAAGTGGATGTCATGGGGGAACTCCTGAAGAGATCGAAAAAGAAGAAAGGGATTTCAGTCGCGGCGCTGCAGGCCCACGAGTTCGCTGAAGCGGCCGCGTTCGAGCGACGGCGTGGGTCGGCTGGCCAGCGGGTCGGGACGGCCACGGGCGATGTATTGGCCCGTTCCGCGTTCCACCTGCAAGGCGTTGTCGCGCACGACACAGCGGCCACGGCTGAACACCTGCTCGGGCCAGCCTTGCAGCACCCGGCCTTCATAGGGCGTGTAGCCCACGTTGTCGTGCAGCATCGCGGCATTCACGCAGACGCTGCGCTCGGGGTCCCACAGCACGATGTCGGCGTCGGCGCCCACGGCGATCGCGCCCTTGCGCGGCGCCAGGCCGTACATGCGTGCATGGTTGGTGGCCGTGAGGGCGACGAATTCCTCGATGCTGATGCGACCCTTCATCACGCCTTCGGAGAACAGCAGCGGCAGGCGCAGCTCTATGCCGGGCACGCCGTTGGCCATTTCCTTGAACGTGGTGGCATCGCCCTTGGGCAGCTTGCCGGTTTCGTCGAAGCGGTAGGGCGCGTGGTCCGATGAGTAGACGCCCAGCGTGCCGTCCTTGAGGCCGTCCCAGACCGCTTCCTGCGAATCGACATCGCGCGGCGGCGGGCTGCAGCAGAACTTCGCACCTTCGACGCCGGGCAGATCGCTGTCGTCGGCTTCGAGAAACAGATACTGCGGGCAGCTTTCGGCATAGACCGCGGCGCCGAGCTGGCGCGCATTGCGAATCACCTCCACGGTCTCGCGGCCGGCCACGTGCACGATCAGCACCGGCACATCGGCCAGGCGCGCCAGCGCGATCGCGCGGTTCGTGGCTTCGGACTCGGCGAGCTTGTCGTGCGCCACGGCATGGAACTTGGGCGCGACATGGCCGCGCTCGAGCAGGCGGTGGGCGATCCAGCGGATCATGTCGTGGTTCTCGGCGTGCATCATGATCAGCGCGCCTTCCTCGCCGGCCACGGCCATCACTTCGAGCAGCTGGTAGTCGTCGAGCTTGAGCTTGTCGTAGGTCATGTAGACCTTGAGCGACGTGATGCCGTCGCGTATCACTTTGGGCAGGTGCTCGCGCAGCGCGGTCTCGTCGGGGTTGGTCAGGATCAGGTGGAAACCGTAGTCGATCACAGCCTTCTCGGCCGCGAGCCGCGAATACGACTGCACCACTTCGGGGATCGAATCATTGCGGTGCTGGGCCGCGAACGACAGGATGGTGGTCGTGCCGCCGAACGCCGCCGAGACGGTGCCCGAGTAGAAGTCGTCGGCGCACATCACGCCCATGCCCGAAAGCTGTTCGATGTGGCAGTGGCTGTCGATGCCGCCGGGCAGCACCCAGCGGCCGCTGGCGTCTATGTCCTGGGTGCCTGGAGGCAGATTGGGGGCGATCGCGACGATCACCCCGTCGCGCACGCCTATGTCGGCGTGGAAGGTGCGATCGGCATTGCTGATGCGGCCGTTGCGTATCGTGAGGTCGAAAGAAGCTGGGGTCATGGCGTGCAGACTAGAAAGTGCCGGGGTAGGAACCGCCATCGAGCAGCAAGTTCTGGGCCGTGATGAAACCGGCCTGGGCGCTGCACAGGAAGGCGCAGGCATCGCCGAACTCATGCGGCTGGCCGAAGCGCCCGGCCGGGTTGGCGGCGCGGCGCTGCGCCAGCACTTCGGCTTCGGGCTGGCCGTTGTCCTTGGCCCATTGGCGCGCGGTCTCGAGCAGGCGGTCGGTCTCGAACGGGCCGGGCAGCAGGTTGTTGATGGTGACGTTGTGCGCCACGTTCTTGCGCGCGATGCCGGCGACAAAGCCGGTGAGGCCCGAGCGCGCGCCGTTCGACAGGCCCAGGATGTCGATGGGCGCCTTCACGGCCGACGAGGTGATGTTGACGATGCGGCCGAAGCGCCGCTGCACCATGCCGCCCAGCGTGGCGCGGATCATCTCTATGGGCGCAAGCATGTTGGCGTCGAGCGCCGCGATCCAGGTGGCGCGGTCCCAGTCCTCGAAGTGGCCGGGCTTGGGGCCGCCCGCATTGTTCACCAGGATGTCGGGCGCAGGGTGGGCGGCCAGCGCCGCGGCCCGGCCTTCGGGCGTGGTGATGTCGGCCACCACGGCATGCACCAGCACACCGTAGGTGCGGCGGATATGCTCGGCGGTGTCTTCGAGGGTGTCACGGCCGCGCGCCAGCAGCGTCAGGCCCACGCCTTCGGCGGCCAGCGATTCGGCGCAGGCCCGGCCCAGGCCCCGGCTGGAAGCGCAGACCAGCGCGTGGCGGCCTTCGAGTCCTAGCTTCATGCCGCCACCTCGCTTGGGTGGACGGGGGACTCAGTGCTGGAAAGAGGGGGTGCGCAACGGGCGCTGTGAAGGCGGGTGCAAAGCATGGGGAGCGGCCTTGGATGCGTTGAAGTTGCATCCATTATTCCGAGCGCTCCCACGCATGTCGCGTGACACTTTGACCGTCGTCATTAACATCATGTTAATGATCTTGGTCGGAAATGCGAAAGCCTTCGCGCTCCATCACGTGCTGCAATACCTCGACGAACGCCTGGGCGGGCTGCGACATGGGCTCGGTGCGCAGCCGCACCAGCGTGGCCTTGAGCACGGGCGCGTTGAGCACCGGGCGCACCACGAACTTGCTCGCGGTCCAGCTGTTGGCCGAGAATTCGTCGACCAGCGCAATGCCCGCGCCGGCCTGCACCAGCGCGCAGGCGTTCTGCGGCGAGCCGGCCTCGATGGCGGCGCGCGCGGTCTCGCCCACGGCGGCGAACAGCGCATGCACCATGGCGCCGAACGGCGATTCGCGGTCGTAGGCGATCAGCGGAAACGGCAGCAGATCGGCCACCGTGAGCGTGGCGCGCCGCGCCAGCGGGTGGTTGTAGGGGCAGATGCATACCAGGCGGCCGCTGCCCAGCTCCTCCATTTCGAGATTCGGGTGGCTGACCGGCAAGATGGTCAGCGCCAGATCGGCCTGGCGGTTGAGCAGGCGCTCGGTCAGCGGCGCATGGCCCAGATACTGGAAGGTCAGCTTGACCTGCGGATTGCTGTGGCGGAACTCGGCCATGGCCAGCGGAATCAGCGCCTGGCCCACGCTGGGGCTGGCCACGAGGTTCAGTATGCCTTCCTGGTGTTCGCTGAGTTCGCGCGCCAGCTCGTTCACGCGCTTGACGCCCGCATAGACCAGTTCGACTTCATGGAACAGCTTTTTGGCTTCGGGCGTGGCGAACAGCCGCCCGCGTATGCGCTCGAACAGCGGAAAGCCCACGCGCGCCTCGGTGTGCGACAGCAGGCGGCTCACGGCGGGCTGGGAAACGAACAGCAGCTGCGCCGCGCCGCGGATGGAGCCGGTGATCATGACGGCGCGGAAAACTTCGATCTGGCGGAGATTGAATGCCATGGTGTACGCGCTAACGAATAACAAGGTGTTAATGATGACGCATGAATTGGCAAGTGTCCAAGTCGCCTTGCGCTTCTACACTCGCCCAAGTTTCTCCACGCTTGCACAAGGCAGCCCATGCGCGACACGCTTTACGTCATCAATCCCAACAGCAGCCAGGCCGTCACCGCCGGCATAGACACCGCCATGGCGCCGCTGCGCCGCGCGGGCGGCCCGCGCATCGAATGCGTCACGCTGGCCGACGGCCCGCCGGGCGTGCAGACCCAGCAGGATGTCGATCGCGCCGCGCTGTCGGTGCTGCGCTTTGCGCAGGAGCACCAGGAAAGCGCCGCGGGTTTCATCACCGCCTGCTTCAGCGACCCGGGCCTGCACATGCTGCGCGAAATGCCCGGCACGCTGTCGCTGGGCATCAGCGAATGCGGCGCGCTAACGGCCCTTACGCTGGGCCAGCGCTTTGGCGTGGTCGCCATTTTGCAGGGCTCGATCGCACGCCACTGGCGCAACTGGGGCGCGATGGGCATCACGCAGCGCGTCGCGGGGGAAGTCGCCATAGGCCGCGGCGTGGCCGCGCTGGCCGACCATGACGCGACGCTCTCGGCCATGGTCGCCGCAGGCCTCCAGCTGCGCGACGAGCAGGGCGCGAACGTGCTGCTGATGGGCTGCGCGGGCATGGCCGCGTACCGCGAACCGCTGCAGGACGCCACGGGTCTGCCCGTGGTCGAGCCCACGCAGGCCGCGGTGTCGATGGCGCTGGGGCGCATTCAACTGGGCTGGTGAGCGCCATGGGCAATCTGCACCCCCGGCTGCTGCTGCGCCTGCATGCCGCGGTGGGTGACGCCGGCCTGATCGCAGACAGCGAAGCCAAGGCGCCGTACGAAAGCGACTGGCTGGGGAAGTGGACCGGCCGCAGCAGCATCGTCGTGCGGCCCGCGAGCACCGCCGAGACCGCGGCCGTGATGTGCATCTGCCACGAGACGCATACGCCCGTGGTGACCCAGGGCGGCAACACCGGCATGAGCGGCGGCGCCACGCCCGACGGCAGCGGCGCGCAGGTGGTGCTGAGCACGGTGCGCATGAACCGCATCCGCGCCATCGATCCGCTCAACAACACGCTGACCTGCGAGGCCGGCGTATTGCTGGCCCACATCCAGGCCGCGGCCCAGGAGGTCGACCGCTTCTTTCCGCTGAGCCTGGGCTCCGAAGGCAGCTGCACCATTGGCGGCAACCTCGCGACCAATGCCGGCGGCATCGGCGTGCTGCGCTACGGCAACGCCCGTGAACTCACGCTGGGCCTGGAAGTCGTGCTGCCCGATGGCCGCGTGTGGCACGGCCTGCGCGCGCTGCGCAAGGACAACACCGGCTATGACCTGCGCGATCTGTTCATAGGCTCCGAAGGCACGCTGGGCGTGATCACCGCCGCGGTGCTGAAACTTTCGCCACGCCCCGTGGCACGCGCCACGGCCTGGGTCGGCGCACGCGATATCGATGCGCTGGTGGCCCTGCTGGCGCAGCTGCGCTCCCACTGCGGCGAGCGGCTGGTGGCCTTCGAGATGATGTCGGCGCCGTCGCTGGCGCTGATCCTGGAACATGTGAGCGATGTGCGCGCGCCGCTGGCCGGTGACCACGCGTTCCACGCGCTGATCGAGCTGGCCGACACCCAGGGCGAGGGCCTGGCCGCGCTGCTCGAAACCAGCCTGGAACAGGCGCTGGAAAACGACAGCGTGCAGGATGTGGCGGTGGGCCTCAGCGGCGTGCAGACGCAGGCCTTCTGGAAGATACGCGAAGGCATCTCGCAGGCGCAGATGCGCGCGGGCAAGGCCATCAAGCACGATATCGCGCTGCCGATTTCGGCGATCGCCGACTTTGTGCACGCGGCCGATGCCGCGCTGCGTGCGCTGCAGCCCGGAGTGCGCATCATCAATTTCGGCCATCTGGGCGACGGCAATCTGCACTACAACGTGCTGCTGCCGCTGGACACGGCGCCCGAAGCGATGGCCGCCACCACCAGCCAGTTCAATCGCATCGTGCACGACCTGGTCGCCGCCGCCGATGGCTCCATCAGCGCCGAACACGGCGTGGGCCAGCTGCGCCGCGACGAGATGCGCCACTACAAGTCGGAAGTCGAGTTTGATTTGATGATGCGCATCAAGCAGTCGCTCGACCCCAACCAGATCATGAACCCGGGGAAGCTGGTCTGAGCGCTGCACGCCGCGGCCATCCGTTCTATCCTATGCGGTCAACTGAAGGAACATCGCATGGAACAAAACCCCTCCGAACAGCCCAAGGTCTGGACCCCGCCGCCCGCCCTGGGCGGGCGCTTCGGCAACATCAACCGGCCCACGGCCGGCGCCCAGTTCACGCAGGAGCTGGCGCGCGGCGACAAGCCCTTGCAGCTGTACTCGATGGAGACGCCCAATGGCGTCAAGGTGGCCATACTGCTGGAGGAACTCGCGGCCCTGGGTGTTGCGGGGGCGGCCTACGATGCGCACCGCATCGACATCATGAAAGGCGAGCAGTTCGGCAGCGGCTTTGTCGCGATCAATCCCAACTCCAAGATTCCCGCGCTGGTCGACCAGAGCGAAACACCGGCGCTGCCGATCTTCGAGTCCGGCGCCATCCTGCTGTATCTGGCCGAGAAGTTCGGGCACTTTCTGCCCACCGGCGCGCAGCGCGCGCAATGCCTGTCATGGCTGTTCTGGCAGATGGGCAGCGCGCCGTATCTGGGCGGCGGCTTCGGGCATTTCTATGTCTATGCGCCCGAGAAGATCCAGTACGCGATCGATCGTTTCACCATGGAAACCAAGCGCCAGCTGAGCGTGCTCGACAACCAGCTGCAGGACAACGAGTACCTTTGCGGCAGCGAGTACACGATTGCTGATATCGCGATCTGGCCCTGGTACGCGGGTGTCGCGCTGGGCCGGGTGTACAACGCGGCGGAGTTTCTCGATGCGCAGGCTTATCCCCATCTGCTGCGCTGGGCGCACCAGGTCGATGCACGGCCGGCGGTGCAGGCGGGGCGCGCGCTGTTCAAGTGAGGGTGCAGGCGGGCGCTGGTGCCTGGCGCCGGCGTCTGCGCGGCATCGGCAGATTGAATCTGCCGCCAATCGAACGAGAGCACGGGGATCAAAGGGGCGCTATGACCAGTTTGGAGAGTTCAAGATGAAGGCAAGAGATGCGGTGGACTCCGACGCTGGAAATATTGCGAATCTATTGGAGCAACTAGGCTATTGCGCTTCAGAGGAATTGGTGCGGGAAAAGATACGGCTTCTGGCTTCAAGCGCCATGGACGCAGTCGTTGTGGTGGAAAACGCCGACGTTATCGTGGGTGTAATCAGCCTGCACGTCTTTGAGTTGTTTCATCAGGTCGGACGAATAGGGCGTATCACCTCTTTGGTCGTCAGTGAAAACGCTCGGGGCAAGGGCGTTGGGGCATTGCTGGTTTCCAAAGCGGACACCTTTTTCTGCCAGCTGAATTGTGAGCGTGCGGAAGTCACCAGCGGCGACCACAGAGCCGCAGCCCACCAGTTCTATCAAAACCAAGGCTATGCGCCAGATGAACGCCGCTTCATCAAGCGGTACCAGATGTTGGATGGTGACAAGTAAGCTGGCGCAGTGCCATTCGCTCGCCAGCGGAAGTCGATGGCCACCCGGATTGAAAATTCACTGCGCCTTGGCGTCAAAAAATTCCATGTCCGCATAGGGCTGGGCACGGCATTTGGCGAGACGGGAAGCCAAGCTTCCCACATGGGCTTCGAGCTTGTGACCGTCCGGGTCGAGAAAGTAGAACGAGTCGCCTTCACTGCCATTGATCTTCCATTCGGGCACTCCCAGCCCACGCAGCCTGGCAACAAAAGCGCCGAAATCTGCTTGTGAGATCGAGAAGGCATAGTGCGTGTACTCCGGCAAGGGAAGCGGCGATCTGCTTGCGTCCACAGACAGGCACAGCCATAAACTGCCAAGTTCAAGATATGCACCAGTTTTCCAGCGCGCGGCAAGCGTGAAGCCCAGCCGGTCTTGGTAGAAGACAACGCTGCGTTCCAGGGACTCGACGGCCAGCGTCAGGTGGTTTATTCCGGTCAGCATTCTTTCGTTTCTCTTGTGGTCGGTGGTATGGGGCAGGCGCAGTTTCTCGAAACAGGAGGGTAGGGGATATGTCAAACCCAGACCGTACGTCGAATGTTCATGATGCACGCGTTGCGAGAATGTGGCATCAGCATCTGCCTGCTCCGCATGGCGGGGTATCGAACTCGCATGTCTTTCGGCCCGTGCGCGGCCAGGATGGTCCCGCGATTGCCATGATTTCGCAGCGCGCGTTTCTTGGCGGGCCGGATGAAGCATCCGAAAACGATTTTCTCGGAAAAGTTTCGGCGATCCTGGGTGGGCGCTACGGTCGCTTCATGGACACCGCTTCGTTGGTTCATGAGTCGTCTTCGGGTGCTCTGGACGCAGCCCTGCTGATCACGGACTACTTGCCCTACGCCTGTCCTGTGATTGCATTGGTCGTCGTTGAAAAAGCGGCGCAGCAACGTGGCGTCGCCACCGCACTGTTGTTGCACAGCCTTGCCGTATTGCACCAGGCGGGTCAGAGCCAGTGCTGCGCGCGTATCACGCAGGGCAATCTGGCTTCCGAGCGCCTGTTTCAAGGCTGCGGTTTTGTTCCCGTCTTGGAGTGAGGCCTTGCCGTGCACCAGTTGCAGGGCAACGAACACCTCTGCGGCAGCGACTGCACGACTGCCTTCATCGCTATCTGGCCGTGGTGCGTGGGTGTCGC
Source organism: Acidovorax sp. CCYZU-2555 (assembly GCF_018413525.1). Classification (GTDB taxonomy): domain Bacteria; phylum Pseudomonadota; class Gammaproteobacteria; order Burkholderiales; family Burkholderiaceae_C; genus Comamonas. The sequence goes on along the minus strand of NZ_JAHCDD010000054.1, from coordinate 16,538 downwards.
GCTGGGCCGGGTGCACAACGCGGCGCAGTTTCTCGATGCAAAGGCCTGTCCGAATCTGCTGCGCTGTTCAAGTGAGAACCCGCGCGGATGCGTGGCGCGCGCAACGTTCACTGCCACCCAGCTCATGAGGGCTTAAGAGGCCTTGGGTCAATGCGTGGCTGGGCTCAACGCCTGGTCCAGCACCCCCATGGCGATCTCTGAGGCCGCGAGCAGGCGCGGGCGCGATACGCCGTCGCGCGCCTGCACCGAGATGCCGTGCAGCTGCGTGGCATAGAAGTCGCCCAGGGCCTGCACATCGGTGGTTTCGCGCAGCTGGCCCGCGTCTTTTGCGCGCTGCAGGCGGTCGATGATGGACTGCGTGCGCTGGCGGCGGTGGCCCGCCAGCCAGGCGGCGACTTCCTCGTTTTCCTGCGCGAAATTGATTGCCGCCATGACCACCATGCAGCCCTGGGGCCGACCGGGCTCGGTATAGACCGTGGCCGCATCCAGCAGCATGCGCGCGATGGCGTCGCGCACCTGCGTTTCTTCGGCCAGGGCGCGATCGGCGAAGCAGCCGGCGCCCGACTCATAGCGCTGCACGGCCTCGCGGAACAGCGCCTGCTTGCTGCCGAAGGCCGCATAGATGCGCGCCGAAGCAATGCCCAGGGCCTGGACCAGGTCCGCCATGGACGTGCCTTCGTAGCCGCGCTGCCAGAACGCCAGCATGGCGCGCTCCAGCGCCTGGTCGCGGTCGAATTCCCTGGGTCTTCCGGCCATGTGTGTTGTCCTCTTCAAAAGTCAGTGCGGCATCTTAGCGGCGTGCCATCGACGGCGCCGCGCGCCGGGTTTGCAAAAACGGCGTCGCTTGCGTGATACCATTCTTTGTCGATCAACAAAGAATACATCAACCCAAGGAAAATCACATGCAGACCATCAAGGGCCCTAGCCTTCATCTCGCGCAATTCGCCGACGACAAGGCACCATTCAATTCACTGGAAGACATCGCGCGCTGGGCCGCGGGCGTGGGCTTCAAGGCCTTGCAGATTCCCGCCTGGGACCTGCGCCTGTTCGACGTGGCCACGGCCGCGCAAAGCCAGACCTACTGCGACGACGTCACCGGCATGCTGGCCTCGCACGGCCTGGTGGCCAGCGAGCTGACCACGCACATCTTCGGCCAGCTCGTCGCCGTGCACCCCGCCTACGACGCCATGTGCGACAGCTTCGCTCCCGAGGCCTTGCGCGGCAATCCGGCGGCGCGAACTGCCTGGGCGCTGGAGCAACTCAAGCTCTCGGCCAGCGCCTCGCGCCGCATGGGGCTCACGGACATGGGCACGTTCTCGGGCTCGTTCGTCTGGCCCTATCTGTTTCCGTTCCCGCAGCGCCCGGCCGGTCTGATCGAGACCGCGTTCGAGGAGCTCGCACGCCGCTGGCGCCCCATCCTGGATGCCTGCGACGCGCAGGGCGTGAACCTCTGCTACGAGATTCACCCCAGCGAAGACCTGCACGACGGCACAAGCTTCGAGCGTTTCCATGAATTGGTAGGCCAGCATCAGCGCTGCAAGATCCTGTTCGATCCCAGTCACTTCGTGCTGCAGCAGCTGAACTACCTCGACTACATCGACATCTACCGCGAGCACATCCGCATGTTCCATGTGAAGGATGCGGAGTTCCTGCCCAGCGGGCGCCAGGGTATCTACGGCGGCTACTCGTCGTGGCTCGATCGCGCCGGGCGCTTTCGCTCGCTGGGCGACGGGCAGGTGGACTTCAAGGCCATCTTCTCCAAGTTCGCCCAGTACGACTTCCAGGGCTGGGCCTCCCTGGAGTGGGAGTGCTGCCTCAAGGACCAGGAAGACGGCGCACGCGAAGGCGTGGACTTCATCAATCGCCACATCATTCGCGTGACCGACAGGATCTTCGACGACTTCGCCGGCGCACCCGTCAATCAGCGCCAGATCAACGCCATGCTCGGCATCGCCTGAGCGCCCTCGCATCCCGATTCGGACCCCAAAATGAACGCTATCCCTTCGACTCTCGCGCCCGCGCAGGACGCTTTTTCCCACGACTATGTGCGCATCGATGGCCACCGCATCCACTGCGTCACGGCCGGGCAGGGCGCGCCCGTGCTGCTCATTCCGGGCTGGCCGCAGACCTGGTATGCCTGGCGCCATGTCATGCAGGCGCTGGCCGCGCAGGGCTTTCAGGCGATTGCCGTCGATCCGCCCGGCACGGGTTTCTCGGACCGGCCCGACACGGGCTACGACACGGGCGCCATCGCGCAGACGCTGCACCGCACCATGCTGGCGCTGGGCCATGCGCGCTACCAGGTAGCAGGCCACGACGTGGGCATGTGGGTTGCCTATGCGCTGGCCAGCGACCAGCCCCAGGCCGTGCAGTCGCTGGCGCTGACGGAGGCGGTGATCCCCGGCCTGGCGCCCGAGCCCAGCATCTTCGCGCCGCCCGAGCAGAACATCTTCCTGTGGCATTTCATGTTCAACCAGCTCGCCGATCTGCCCGAGACCTTGATTGCGGGCCGTGAACGCGCCTACCTGGAATTCATGTTCAACCGCTGGTCGCTGCGGCGCGACCGTGTGGCCGTCGATGTCTATGTCGATGCCTACTCGGCGCCCGGCGGGCTGCGCGGCGGTTTTGCCTACTACCGCGCGATTCCCGAGACCATGCGCCAGAACCGCGAACGCGCGCAGCGCGCGCTCACCATGCCGGTGCTGGCCATAGGCGCCGAGCACGCCACCGGCGATGCGCCCCTGGTCACGCTGCGCGGCCATGCCGACGATCTGTGCGGCGTGATCGTGCCGGACTGCGGCCACTTCATCATGGAGGAGGCCGCCCAGCCCTTCATCGCGGCACTGCTGCCTTTCCTGCAAAGGACGCTGTGACCATGGCCCTGGACGCTGACATCGCGCGCTATCTGCAGGCGCAGGCCCGGATGCCCCAGCCCGCGACACCGCCCACGCTGGCGCAGCTGCGCCAGGCCACAGACGCCGGACTGCGCGCCCTGCACGGCCCGCAGGAGCCCGTCGCGCGCACCGGGAACTTCACGCTGCGCGCGCGCGACGGCGCCCCGCTGCGCCTGCGTCTCTACTGGCCGTCGGCCCATGGCGGGACCCAGCCGGCGCTGGTCTTCGCCCATGGCGGTGGCTGGTGCCTGGGTTCCATGGAGCTCTACGACAACCCATGCCGCGCGCTGGCCGTGGCCACTGGGGCGGTGGTGATCTCGGTGGATTACCGGCTCGCGCCCGAGCACCGCTTTCCGGTGCCGCTGCACGACTTCTGCGATGCGCTGGCCTGGACTTTCGCGCAGGCCCAGGTACTGGGACTGGACCCCCGCCGCATCGGCGTGGCCGGCGACAGCGCGGGCGGCAACCTCGCGGCCGCGGCCTGCCTGGCCGCACGGCAGGGCGACGGCTGGGGCGCGGCCGGTGCGCCGGCGATTGCGCATCAACTGCTGCTGTATCCCGCGCTCGATGCGGCGATGGACTCGCCGTCGTTCGACAGTTTCGGCGAGGGCCACGCCCTGACGCGTGCGGCAATGGCGTACTGCTACGGCGCCTATCTTGCGCATCCCGCGCAGGGGCGGCTGGAGCAGGTGTCGCCGCTGCGTGCCGACAGCCTGGCCGGCCTGCCGCCGGCCACGGTGATCAGTTGCGAGTACGACCCGCTGCGCGACGAGGCCGAAGCCTATGCGCGGCGCCTGCAGGGCGAGGGCGTGGCGGTGCAGGCCGTGCGCCTGCCGGGAATGGTCCATGCGTGCATGCACATGCTGGGGCTGGCGCCCGCGGCGCGGCGGCTGTTCGACGAGGCCGGCGCCGCCGTTCGACGGGCGCTGGGCTAGACGCTGTCCTGCAGCGTCACGGCGCGGAGGGCTGTGCGCGCGCCGCCGCGAGGCAGTCTTCCAGCGCCGCGATCAAGCGCTCGGATACCAGCTTGACGATGGGACCAATCGGCTTGGTCGCATCCACGGCCACGGCGATCTCCTGGGGTTCTGCGCCGCGATCGCGCACCGGAATGAAGACCAGCTGGCCCGAGGCCAGCTCGGCCGCCACGTCCAGTTCGGAAGTGAACACCACATGCTGGCCGCCCAGCGCCAGCTGCGTGACCCGCTGCAGCGAGTTGGCTCGGTGAAGAAACAGCTGCATGACATAGGGATGGAACTGGCGCCCACCACGCCGGAACAGTTCCGCCAGACCAGTGCGCAGGAGACAGGCTTGTATGGTTTGGTCTCCATCAACCAAACTTCAAAAAAGAAAGGGCGAGGAGCTGGGATGAGGACATCGACTGGCTCGTCGTGCCCATCCCACCCGTTTCGCCCTGAGCCCGTCGAACAGCGTTTTGGGATGAAACCTTTCCTGTTCTCCCGCCCATGGCCCTCAAGGTGATTCTTTCGCGCACTATGGCTTGAGCAAGCCAGGTCGCTTGGCATCTTGCAGAGTCCAGACATCGCACGCGCAGGATGCGATGTTTTGCGCCGGGTGCGACACCTGTTTCTGCGTTCAATATTCCGGCGTGTTGCCAATCAAGACCGCATCGACATTTTCGTCGGTAGCGGCTGGCTCAAGCAAATCAGCAGGCGCTTGTGCGGTTTCGCTGGCATCGGGTTTGTCGGTTGTCGGCAGCTCCTCGTCGATTGCCCCATTCTCAGCAATGAAATGCACTAGTGCGCCCAACGTGGTCTCGATATGAATCGGTGATTCCAGGTCGTCCATCAAGGCAGTAAAAAATACCTTTTCTTCGGGGGTTTCGAGCTTGTGATTGTCCTTGTCTTTTTTGTAAATTGTCTCGCAATATTTTTCCGAATTCAATTCGTATTGAGCGAAGTATTTACTGAAGAATTGCTTGATAAGAATTTCTTCTAGCTGAATTAATGATGCTCTATCAAGGGAGATTTTTTCGTCGATTTTTTCGTCGATTTTTTTGAGGATTTCTTCTATCCAGGGCTTTTTGCTGGTTTCCTTCTGGGCGTTTGTGACGATCTTCACAGCGGTTGCTTTCTTCTCGGTGTGGCGTTTTGCGTTGAAAACCCCTCCCAGATCCTGCATTAAATCCAATTCGATATAGTTGCCTGTTTCCACAGCCGTATTCAATTTGTTGGAAATGAAGGCCTTCTTCTCTTCAGAGTCTTGGATTGAATCCCGTAAAATATTAACAAGATTCAAATGCTCAGCATTAATTTTACTAATGGCTGTCTCCAGCGCCAGAATCTGTACAAGGGTTGAATCAGAGATTTTGATTCCCATCTCATTGGGAATTTTCTCGCGCGCAGTGTTTCTCAAGGAGTCTTCTGTGTCGATATTGCCGCCAGCCAGTATATTTAAGAAATCATAGCTTCCGAAACAGAGATGAATGTGGTTTGTTGTTATTTTTGACCCGGCGGCCACTACTGATTCTACAATTTTCATTTTTTCGCGCATGCTAATGCCTTTACGTCCGAGACACCGTATCGCTTGCAGCGGATCATCGAACCGGTTTTCATTGGGAAATGAATTGACATCCGCTTTGGCTTTTATCAATAGATCTACCATTTCAGAAGTACTGTTGAGGGCTGCATTTCCAATAGGTGTCACTCTAAGGCAATCAACTTCATTGGGATCTGCGCGATGTTTCAAAAGTAATTCGGCTAGGTCTAAATCATTTTTTAAAACCGCACTCGTCCATAGAGAAAATGTTTCTGGATTAAGAATTTTTGTATTTGCACCTTTTTCCATCAGTAAATCAATGATTTGATATCTAACTGAAGAGGATTTGGGTTTAAGCTCTGAGATTGCCAAAAATAACGGTGTATACCCACCAAATTTGTTAAGGCGATCGATATCTGGCTTGCACTCGCGATCTAACAAAATCCTAACCATTTCTGGCTGTAATTCAGATACGGCCTTATGGATAATTTCATATCTATTTAAAATATAAGATGAAAATATGCGGTCGTTATCATTGATGATTTTTTTAAACGAAGATAAATCGCCGATGCTTATGGCAGAAATCAAACTTTCGACTGCGGCTTGGATTTTGTCTGGCGCAGGTGGCGACGTATGGGTGCGTGGGAGGGCGGTCTCTTCTGCAGAATTTCCGAAGTTCATGGTGTTGATCCGGGGAGGTGATGAATGAACAAAGCATGTCCGTTCTTCGACATTTGGCCCTGGAACCCGCTGCTGCTCAGGGTGACTGGCAGCAGGCCATGGCGTCTGAAAAGGGAAGCGCTGACAGCTTTTGCTAATGAATATTATAAACTAATAGTCTATAGCTATCAATGGGGCGTGCGATACCGAACCATGGGGGTGTAGATCTTTGGATGGGGCATGCAAGGCTCAGGGCGAACGGGGAACTGTTCACGCTGAACGTAGCTGGACAATTGCTGAAGGTGAACAAAGCTGCGAAAAACGGCAGAACGCTTAACGCAAACCATAGAACCTCAGGGCGGACGTACTGGAGGTGTCGTGCCCTCCACCCGGTTCGCCCTGAGTAACCGTCTTTGAAGTCAAGCTCCGTGAAGTGATTTGTCCCAAGGCTTGTTAGTTTTGACCATCGCGTTGAGCGTGGTTAGCCGCTTGCGCATGCAGGCTACCAAGGCGACCTTGGGCAACTTGCCAGCGGCCCACAGCCGGTCATAGAAGCACTTGTTGGCCGGGTTGTACCGCGCAGCGGTGAGCGTCGCCATGTAAAGCACGCGGCGTATCTCGAAGCGTCCGCCCTGCACGCGTCGTCGGCCCCTGGTGTTGCCCGAGTCATTGGCAATTGGGGCCACACCGACCAGAGCCGCGATCTCGCGCCGATTAATTTTCCCCAGCTCAGGCAGCTCAGCGATCAATGTTGCACTGGCTACCGGGCCTATCCCCACGGCCGAGCGCAGCAGCTTGTCCAGCTCGGCGTAGTGCGCCTGGACATGGCCTGCCATCTGGACTTCGACGTCATCGAGTTGCTTGCGGATTGCCTCGATCATGGCCTCAATGCTCGGACGAACGATAGCGATGGCCAATTGCAACCGCTGGCGCTCGGACAGCATCATTGCCACAAGCTGACGCCTGCGCGTGACCATAGCGGCCAGTGCCTGCTGCTCCTTATCAGCCAGAGGACTTATGAGGCTGCCCAAGTCGTCGCGACGTAGCAACACGCCCGCGAATTGCGCCAACATTCGCGCGTCGATGCGGTCTGTCTTGGCCAGCCGCCCCATGGACTTGGCGAAGTCGCGCGCTTGGCGAGGATTGATCACCGCCACGGGCAATCCTGCAGCCTGCGGAGCGCAGGCCAGAGTCGCTTCGTAGCCGCCAGTGGCCTCCATCACGACCAGTGCCACGCCCAGCGGCTTTAACGCCGCTGCCAGGGCCGAGTGAGCCTCAGCATCGTTGTCGAAACGCTGGCCATCGAGCTTGGCGCCCAGCACCCAGACATCCACGTGCGCCTTGGCGACGTCGATGCCCACCACCACAGAGGTAATAGACATGGTCTTCCGCTGCCTCGCTTGTAAATGCGCTCTCGGACGAGCCGGCGCGCGTAAACGTTCGGGCTTCAGAAAGACCAGCACGATGACCGTGCGCGATGTACTCAGGGACGGGCTTCAAAACCCCAGCTTGTACCAGGCTGCACGGACTGGTCTGGTCACCTCAACGGCAACTAAACTTTAACGCGCTGGTCTGAGTTGAAACATACAAGCATGTCGAAGAGCGTTTTAGGACGAAACGTTTCCTGTTCGCCCGCCCATGGCCCCCAAAGTGATTCTTTCGCGAACTATGGCTTGAGCAAGCCAGGTCGCTTGCCATCTTGCAGAGTCCAGACATCGCACGCGCCGGATGCGATGTTTTGCGCCGGGTGCGACAACTGTTTCTGCGTTCAATATTCCGCCGTGCCAATCAAGACCGCATCGAGATTTTCGTCGGTAGCGTCTGGCTCATGCGATTCTTCTTTCGAGGGCGTTTTGCTGGTTTCCGTCTGGGCGTCGTTGACGATCTCCACAGCGGTTGTTCCCGTCTCGGCGTGGAGTTCTGCGCCGAAAAGTACTCCCAGTTTCTGTGGTGCATTCAGTTTGAGATATATACCGTTTTCCTCAGCCGTTTTCAATCTGTGGGAAATGAAGGCCTTCTTCTCTTCAGAGTCTTCGATGGAGTCCAGTAAAACCTTAACAAGATTCAAATGCCCCGCATCAAATTCTCTATTAGCTATATCCAGCACCAGATTCTGTTTATAGTTCAATTGCCACGCATCAAATTCTATATTGGCTGTCTCCAGCGGCAGATTCTGTTCATAGGTTGGATCAGAGATTTGAATTTTCATATTATCGAGAATTACCTCGCGCGCAGTTATTCCCGAGGAGTCTTCTGTGTCGATATTACCGCCAGCCAGTATATTTAAGAGATCATTATCTCCGAAGCACCAATCTATGTGGTCTATTTTTATTTTTGAACCGGCGGCCACTATTGATTGTACAATTTTAATTTTTTCGGGCGTGTTATCCTTGCCACATCCGACCCCCAGTATCGTGCGCAGCGGATCATTGAACAGGCTTGCATTGAGAGGTGAATTGACTTCCGCTTTGGCTCTTATCAATAGATCTACCATTTCAGAATTTCTCTTGTCGGCTGCATGTCCAATCGGTGTCGTGCCATATATATTAGTTTCATTGGGATCTGCGCAATGTTTCAAAAGTAATTCGGCTAGGGCTAAATCATTTGTGGAAACCGCAGTCGACCATGGAGTAAGTCCATTTGGAAAAAAAACTTTAGTATTTGCACCATTTTCCATCAGTAAATCAATGATTTGATAGTGATCTGAAGAGGAGTCGGGTTCAAGCTTTTCGAATGCGAGAGATAACGGTGTATGCCCAGTGCTGTGAAGACCGTCGATATCTGGCTTGCACTCGCGATCTAACAGAGTCTTAACCATTTCTGGCTGTAATTCAAATACGGCCTGATGGAGAATTTCATGTTTGTTTAAAATATCAGATGAAAATATGCGGTCGTTATCATTCATGATTTTTTTAAACCAAGATAAATCGCCGATTCTGATGGAGAAAATCAAACCTTGGACTGCGGCTAGGATTGTGTCTGGCGCAGGTGGCGCCGTATGGATGCGTGGAAGGGCGGTCTCTTCTGCAGAATTTCCGAAGTTCATGGTATTGATCCGGGGAGGTGATGAATGAACAAAGCATGTCCGTTTTTCGACATTTGGCCCTGGGACCTGCTGCTGCTCAGGGTGACTGGCAGCAGGCTATGGCGTCTGAAAAGTGAAGCGCTGATAGCTTTGGATAACGACGAGTGTATATCGATAGTTTTAGGATATCAATAGGGCGAGCGACACCGTATTTCGGGGTGGCGATCTTTGGATGGTGCATGCAAGGCTCTCAAGAAACAGCTTTTTTCGTCAAGTAAATCAATGACTTAGCGATGGTCGGATTTGTGCAAACAGCGTTTATTCAGTCGCGATTTGCTTAAAACGAATAGCTAATGGCCGTTCGCCCTGAGCCTGCCTGGCCGGCCGCGTCGAAGGGCGTCTCATACCTACGCAGTGCGCCCATTCATCCTTCGACAGGCTCAGGACGAACGGGATTTTTAGGCCATGTCTGGACCTGCTTCTTTCAACCGCCTTGCGAGGCTCAGGGCGAACGCGGAACTGTTCACGCTGAACCTAGCTGGGCAATTGCTGAAGGTGAACGAAGCTGCGAAAAACGTAAGAACGCTTGACGCAAACCATGGAACCTCTCAAGAAACAGCTTTTTTCTCCAAGTAAATCAATGGCTTAGACATGGTCCGATTTATGCAAACGGCGCTTGGTCAGTCTCGATTTACTAAAAACGAGTAACTAATGGCCGTTCGCCCTGAGCGGGGCAAGCGAGCCAAAGTCTCGCAGGGCATTAGAAAGAAACAGCGGGCCTCTCCCCCGTTCGTCCTGAGCGGGGCCGCCAGCGCCATCTGCGTTCGCATGAATTGCGGGTGAGCGGTGGCTTGATGAATACCGGCAGAGCCTACTGCTGCGGAAGTTATAGTGAAGCTTCAGCAAGCGCTCCCCAATATTCAACGCTGCCAAGCACGCCGCAATCGGTGCTGGATATATCCTCAAGCAAGCTCAGAAATCATGCACTTTGAAGGCATTGTTAAATCCTGGAACGACGACCGAGGCTTTGGCTTCATCGACCCCGGGCAGGGCGGGCAGGAAATTTTTTTCCATATCAAGGCCTGTCGCGGACTGCGCGGTCGCCCGCAGCCGGGGCAGCGGGTCACGTTCCAGGTGGAGGTGGGCGCGCAGGCCAAGAAGCGCGCGATCAACATTGAAGGGCTGCCGTCGCCCCGCAAGATCGCGGTCAAGACGCAGCGCGCGGGGCCCCCACCATGGGGCCCGGCCAGCGTGCTGGCCATTCCATTGTTGCTGGTGGTCGTTGCCGCGGGCTACCTGTTAGGCCAGCCGCCACGCTGGGCCCTGTGGGCCTATCCGGCATTGAGCGCGCTGACTTTCATCGTCTACGCCTTCGACAAGTCAGCGGCCCAGCAGGGCGGTTGGCGAACCTCCGAGAACAAGCTGCACCTGCTGGCCTTGATCGGCGGCTGGCCAGGCGCGCTGGTGGCCCAGCAAGTGCTGCGCCACAAATCATCGAAGGCGGAGTTTCGCGCGGTGTTCTGGGCCACCGTCGTGCTCAATGTCTTCGCGTTCATTTTCCTGGCAAGCCCTTATGGCCAGTCGCTGGCCGGCATCCATGGCTGAATCCGCCGTGTCGAAAGCACAGCGCATTCGCATCGCCGCACTTTGCGCGCAGGACGCGCCGCGCTATCGGGCGCTGATGCTGCACGCCTACCAGGCCGCGGCCGATGCCTTCACATCGACCCCCGAAGAACGCGCCGCCGAGCCGCTGTCGTGGTGGCTGGCGCGCATCGCCGACCCCAAGGGCCTGAGCCACGTGTTCGGCGCGTTTCTTGGCGACGAACTGGTGGGCACGGTGGCGCTGGAGTTCGCCGCCAAGCCCAAGACCCGGCACAAGGCCCATCTGATCGGCATGTTCGTGGCGCAGGCCGCACGCGGCTGCGGCGCGGGCCGGGCGCTGCTGCAGGCGGCAATGGGCCTGGCCGGCGATCGTCCCGGCGTGCGCGTGGTGACGCTCACGGTCACCGAAGGCAATGCGCCCGCCATCGCGTTGTATGAGTCGTTCGGGTTCCAGGCTTTTGGGGTCGAGCCCCTGGCCATCGCCACGCCCGAAGGCTTCAAGGCCAAGGTCCATATGTGGCGTGAACTGCCGCCGGCGCTCGGCGGCGCGGCCTAAGCCCCGGTCTCCACGGGCTGGGCCACGGGTGTCTGTGTCTGCGGCGTGCAGGCAGCGGGAGCGGCCTGGGCGGATTCGATGCGATTGCGCCCGCCCGCCTTGCCGCGGTAAAGGGCTGCGTCCGCTTGCTGCATGGCATTCTCCAATGCCTGGGCACTGGTGAATTGCGCTGAAATGCCTATCGTGGCGGTGATGCGCAGCGCCTGGTCGCAGCCCGCCACCTCAATCGCCTGGTCTTCGAGGGCCGCGCGCAAACGCTCTGCGAGGCGCAGTATGCCGGCTTCGTCGGTGTCCAGGCAGATGGCCACAAACTCTTCGCCGCCGATTCGGCCTGTGAGGTCGCCGCGGCGCACCGTGGCGCGCAGCACCTGCGCCACATGGCACAGCACGGTGTCTCCAGCCTGGTGGCCATGGCTGTCGTTGATGCGCTTGAAATGGTCTACATCGAGCAGCAGCAGGTAAGCCGGTGCGGCGTTGCGCGCGTTGAAATGCTGCTGCAGCGCGTCGTCCAGGCCGCGGCGATTGAGCAATCGCGTCATGGGGTCGCGTGCCGCCATGTCGCGCAGGTCATCGGTCAGGCGGCGCAGTACCAGCCAGATGATCGAAGGCGGCAGCACGGTGGCCAGCGACGACATGTAGATGTAGAACATCAGCTGAAAGCTGCTGTCCATCTGCAGAGCGTCCAGACCGCCGGTGACGATCTTCACGAACTTGATCGCGTTGAGTATGCAGATGCCGCCTATCAGCAGCGCAAAGAGGAACATCTCGCGGTGCAAGTCCTTGGCAAAAGTGCGTACGCCATAGATCACCGTGAGCGTCATGACCAGGAACAGCAGCGCTGACATGCCGGAAAGCATGGCGTGGCGCGCCACCGGCCCCAGGCCCCATTGCACCAGCACCTGCGCGCCGACATAGGCCAGCGCAAACGCCATCAGCGGTCGCCACAGCGGTACGGCCTGGCCGAAGAAGCGCATGGCACCGAGCCAATAGGCGATGGGGGCGGCAAGGGTGAGCGTGTGGTTGACCACGCTCATCAGGCTCCAGGCCGGCCTGCCTTCGGCCAGCTGCAGCACATAGGCCAGGCCCAGCAGGAAATTGCCCAGGGCAAAAAGATCCATGCCCATCTTCTTGCCGTGCAGGCGTTTGCTGAAGAGCAGGAACATGACCGTGAAGCACAGCAGGTGCGCGCACAGCATGCCGACGAGAATGGTTGCAAGCATGTTGACGTGGAAAGAAAAGGACGCAAGGTCTGCGCGCGCAGGCGTGGCGGCCGGGGATGGGCCAGCAACGCCTCACTTGTCGTGCCCGGTGACCGATGCCATGGCCTGGGGAAATGGAGAGCAACGGCGAAGTCTAATGATTTTCCTGCGGATTCCCTCTCTCTCTTTATTACAGATCCTGCGCGGCTGAAGCCCGTACCAGGGCAGATTGCTGGCCGCAGGTGACAGGGCTTTGATCTGTCGCAAGGTTTTTGTCAGCCTTCAAGCACTCCGGGAAAACCCGTGGCAAAATACTTTGCATGCAAACTAACTCACCGATAGACGCCGACTGCGCACCTGAGTCATCTCAGGTGCGTTCTCGTTTCGGGCTGCTGATCGGCAGCGTCTACCGGCAGTGGCGCCGCCAGGTGGACTTGAGTTTCAAGGACCTGGGCCTTTCCGATGCGACGCGCACGCCTTTGCTGGTGCTGTACGAGCAGGGCGGGCCGCTGCGGCAAAAGGACCTGGCCGATGCGCTGTATCTGGACAGCTCCTCGCTGGTGCGCGTGCTGGCCCAGCTGCGTGAAGCGCAGCTGGTCGACTGGGACTGCGACCCCGCGGACCGGCGCACCAAATGCATTGCGCTGACCGACAAGGGCCGCGAGATCGCGGCCTTGATTCTGGCCAAGAGCATGGAGATAGAGCGCACGCTGCTCGCCGATCTGTCCGAGCAGGAGCAGCAGGTGACGCGCGCCGTGCTGGTGAAGATTTCGCAACGTTTCGCGTCGTTCTGACGCCGGTCGCATGCCAAGAACAAGGCCTGGGTTCTTACCCTCAACCAGGCCCAGCAGAAGAAAAACGGTAGAAAAATGAAATTGAAAGCATCGCCTTTTGCCTGGGTGAGTTTTGCGATGATCGTCGGCGTCATGGGCACGGCGCTGATCAGCCCGCTGTACGCACTCTACAAGGAAGCCTGGGATCTGCAGGCCAGCGACATTTCGCGCATCTATGTGATCTACATGGGCGGCGCGCTGTGCACGCTGCTGTTTCTCGGGCGCCTGCCCGATCGCGTGGGTTTCCGGCCGGTGATGATGTTCGGCCTGGGCATGGCGATCATCGGCACCTTCATCAGCCTGATCGCCTGGGATGTGACCAGCCTGAGCGTGGGCCGCCTGATCGTCGGCGTGGCCTCGAGCATGGTGACCACGAGCGCCACGCTGGGCCTGGCCAAGCTGTCGCCGCCCGGCAATGTGCAGCGCGTGGCGATGATGAGCGGTTTCCTGATCGCGCTGGGCTTTGGCGTGGGCCCGCTGGTGGGCGGCGTGGTCGGCCAATGGGCGCCGTATCCGCTGGTGACCACCTATGTGCCCACGCTGGTGCTGGCCGCGCTGGGCATGCTGGCGCTGGCCAAGCTCGAACTGCCAGCCAACGCCTCGCCCAAGGACCAGCAGCCGCTGCAGTGGAGCGATGTGCTGCCCAAGCTGACCTGGCCCACGGGTGAAGCGTCCAAGGCGTTTGCGCTGACCAGCAGCCTGCCGTTCCTGGCGTTCGGGGTCTTCGGCCTCTATGCCTCCATGTCGCCGCTGTTCCTCGACAAGCTCGTTCCCTGGCATGGCCCGGCCGTGAGCGGCACGGCGATCGCCTTGATCCTGCTGATGTCGGCCTGCACGCAGATTCTCGCCGGCCGCATGCCCACGCATTGGTGCGGCGCGCTGGGCCTGGTGAGCCTGGCGCTGAGCAATGCCTTGCTGATGATCAATCTCTGGGCCGGCTCGGCCACGCTGTTCGCGCTGGGCGTGCTGTTCACGGCCGCGGGCCATGGCATGAGCATGCTCGCGGGCATGAGCATGGTCAACCGCATCGCGACGCCGGCCAATCGCTCGGGACTGCTGTCGACCTATCTGGTGATCGGCTATGTCGGCAGCATGGTGCCCATGCTGGGCATAGGCTGGATCGCCGACAACTGGGGCATGGACGTGGCCGTGCGCACGTTCTGCGCCATCGTCATCGTGCTGGGCTCGACGGCCGCAGTGTTCTTTCAGCGCCACCCACGCATGCAACCCGCGCTGCTGCCTGCATGACCCAGCCGACCCGGGCGCCGATGTGGCTGCTGGTGCTGGTCACGCTCAGCGGCACCATGGCGATGCACATTTTTGTGCCTGCCCTGCCCGTGGCCGGCGAGGCGCTGGGCGCGTCGCCCGCGAGCATGCAGCAGACGATCACGCTGTACGTGATCGGGCTGGCGCTGGGTCAGCTGATCTATGGGCCGGTGTCCGACGCGCTGGGCCGGCGCCCGGCGCTGCTGCTGGGGCTGTCGATTTATTTCAGCGCGGGCGTGATGGCCTTGTTCGCGCCTTCGCTCGAGTGGCTGGTGATCGCGCGGCTGCTGCAGGCGCTGGGCGGGGCCGCCGGCATTGCGCTGGGACGCGCCATCGTGCGCGATACGGCCCACCCCCAGCGCGTGACCAAGGACCTGGCGCTGCTCAATCTGCTGACGCTGGTCGGCCCGGGCCTGTCGCCGATTCTTGGCGCCTACCTCGCCGACCACTTCGGCTGGCGCGCCATCTATGTCTTTCTGGTGCTGAGCGGCAGCGTAATGCTGCTGTTCACCTACCGCATACTTCCCGAAACCAATCTTCAGCGCAGGCCGCTCAAGGTCGGCTCCATCGCGCGTGACTACCGCCAGCTCGTGACCCACCCGGGGTTTGCGGGCTATATGCTGGGCGGCGCCTGCATCACGTCGGCGCTCTACCCTTATCTGGCTTCGGTGCCGTATATCGTGCACGGGCAGATGGGCCTGCCTATCAGCGCCATCGGCTGGTTCGCGGCCAGCACCATCGTCGGTGCGAGCCTGGGCACGTTTCTCACCCGCCGCATGTCCGGGCGCTGGCCGGCCGATCGCTTCCTGCTGCTGGGCGCGGGCCTGGGCCTGGTCATGGCGAGCACGCTGCTGGTCTTTCATCTGCTGGGCTGGCTGACGCCCGCTTGGCTGCTGGCGATCACCGTCACCATGACGTTCGGCGCGGGTTTCGCCAGTCCGGCGGCGCTGGGCTGCGCGCTGTCGGCCGTGCCGTCGCTGGTCGGATCGGGCGCCGGCCTTTATGGCTTTGGCCAGATGGCGATGGGCGCGGTGGGCACGCTGCTGGTCGGCTTTGGCGATGATCCTGTGATCTCCTGCGCGGTGACACAGATCTGCATCACGGCGCTGGCGCTGACGAGCTTTCGCTTTGCGCGGGCGTATGGGGTGTATGCGACGCGCCAGGCCGGCGGCCTGCAGGGGTAGTTCTTCTCCTACCCAATTAATAGATTTAGTCTATTGTTGTTTGTTTTTGAATAGTTAAAGTATGTGCTGGTTCTGAGCGGAGGACGGCCAAGAAACGCCGCCAATGTGCAAGCTTCTCAGCTTGCCGCCCGTGGCGCTGACAGGCGCGAGTGCCGCACACCAGACCCTCGCACTTTGCGTTCGTGGTAGCAAGGTGTGATTCAAAAGGTCGGTCCATTTCTGGGCCGGCCTTTCTTTTTATTCATGGGTCGGGCCCAGCGGCCGACCGCACAGGAGGACCGATGGACGGGCTTACTTTTATCGCCGAGATGAGCAAGGCCATGGCCTGGCCCCTGGCCGTCGTGGCGCTGGCACTGATCTTTCGCCCGCAGTTGCGCGCGCTGCTGGCGCGCATCAGCAAGGGCCGGCTGGGGCCGGCCGAGTTCGAGTTCGAACAGCAGCTGCAGATGCTGGCCGCGCAGTCGCCCGGGCCCGGGACTGCTGGCGCCAGCGCAGGCGTCGCGGCCGTGATGCTTTCGGCCGGGTCTGCGCGCCAGGCGATTCTGGCGGCCGGGCGCAATCTGGAGCACCGTGCCCAGGCCGGCATGCAGTCGCTTTGCGCCTACGATCTTGCGCTGTACCAGCAATTGCGCGGCTTGCGCGACCAGGTGAGTCAGCGCGTGGATTTCAGCCCTTCGCCCGAAGCCGCGGGCACTTATGTGCAGTTGGCGCGCGGGCTGCAGGCACGCATGGAGCAGGCGCGCATGGAGCAGCAGGCCCACCCCGTCGAAAAAGCCGCTTAGAGCGGCTAACACAACCCTTGCTACGTCGTTGCGTCGCCTTG
>NZ_JAHCDD010000053.1 GCF_018413525.1 Acidovorax sp. CCYZU-2555 | reverse complement strand
GGATTACGGCCTGCAGCGCTATGCGACCGACATGCAGACGCTGATCGCGCAACTGCACGCGCGCAGCCCGCTGCAGACGCTCGACTGGGTAGGCACCAGCATGGGCGGCCTGATCGGCATGCTGCTGGCCAGCGAGTCGCCATTCGCTTCGCCCGTGCCCATCCGGCGCCTGGTGCTCAACGATGTCGGCCCGCGCGTGCAATGGCAGGCGCTGCTGCGCATAGGCGAATATCTGGGCCAGCCGCTGGTCTTCACTTCGCTGCCGCAGGCCGCCGAGGCCCTGCGCCTGATTTCCACGGGCTTCGGCCCGCATACCGAACAGCAGTGGCTGGACCTGACCGCGCCCATGCTCAAGCCGCGCCTCGAAGGCGGGCTGCAGCTGCATTACGACCCCGACATCGCCATGCCTTTCCAGGCGATGAATCCCGACATGGCGCTCGCTGGCGAGGCCTTGCTGTGGGCCGCCTATGACAGCATTCGCGCGCAGACGCTGCTGATTCGCGGCGAGCAGTCCGACCTGTTGTCGGTCGAGACCGCGCAGGCCATGGTCGAGCGCGGCCCGCGCGCGCGCTGCGTGACGCTGCCGGGCTACGGCCATGCGCCCACGCTGGTCGCCGCGCCGCAGGTGGCACTGGTCGCAGGCTTTCTGTTGCCCGAATGGACGGACGATCAAGAAGACAAGGCGGCCGAGCCCGCGCTGGACAGCGGAGCACGCCCATGAAAAGCGCATTGACGATTGCCCCCTCGGCCGAAGGCACGCCCGCCGGCGGCATCCCCGAAGCCGTGCCGCAGCTGATCAAGGCCACGGCCAGCACCTTGCCCGAACAGGTCGACGCACTGGCGCGCGCGCGCTCCTTTGCCGAGCCGCTGCTGGCCAATGAATGCATGGCCTCGGGTGAAAACACGCTCGCGCACGCCGATGCGGTCGCCGCCATTCTCAAAGGCATAGGCGGCTCGGAGACGATGCAGGCCGCCTGCTATCTGGTGCATGCAAGCTTTCACCTGAACAAGCCGCAGGAAGTGATCTCCAAGGCGTTCGGCGAAAACTTCGCGACGCTGGCGGTCGAAACCACCAAGCTGATGCGCGTGCAGCAGCAGGCGCGCGACGCCGAAGTCACGTCCCAGCATGTCGACGGCGTGGCGGCGCAGACCGAGACCGTGCGCAAGATGCTGCTGGGCTTTTCGCGCGATCTGCGCGTGGTGCTGCTGCGCCTGGCGTCGCGCCTGCAGACGCTGCGCTACTACGCGGCCAGCAAGCACCCGGTCTCGCCGGGCATTGCGCGCGAAGCACTGCATGTGTTCGCGCCGCTGGCCAACCGCCTGGGCATCTGGCAGATCAAATGGGAACTTGAAGACCTGTCGTTCCGCTTTCTCGAGCCCGACACCTACCGCGAGATCGCGCGCCTGCTCGACGAGAAGCGCACCGAGCGCGAAGTCTTCATGGAGCAGCTGCGCGGTCGGCTGGAGAGCGATCTGCGCGGCTACAGCATCAGCGCCACCGTGCAGGGCCGGCCCAAGCATATCTACAGCATCGTCAAGAAGATGCGCGGCAAGTCGCTCGACTTCGATCAGGTGTTCGACATCCGCGCGCTGCGCGTGGTCGTGCCCACCATCAAGGACTGCTACACCGCGCTGTCCTGGGTGCATGAGCGCTTCACGCCCATCGAAGCCGAGTTCGACGACTACATCGCGCGCCCCAAGGCCAACGGCTACCAGTCGCTGCACACCGTCGTGCGCGACGAGAACGGCCGTGCGATCGAAATCCAGATCCGCACCCAGGCGATGCACGACCACGCCGAGCATGGCGTGGCCGCGCACTGGGCCTATAAAGAGGCTGGCTCCAAAGGCTATGCGGGCGTCACCGCGAGCAGCGAGTACGACGCCAAGATCGCGGTATTGCGCCAACTGCTGGCCTGGGGTAACGACCTCGCGGGCACGCCCACGCACCGCGGCCTTTTCGAAGATCGCATCTATGTACTCACGCCCGACGCGGCCGTGATCGAGTTGCCGCAAGGCGCGACACCCGTCGATTTCGCCTATGCGGTGCACACCAGCCTTGGCCACCGCTGCCGCGGCGCGCGCGTCGATGGCGCGATGGTGCCGTTGAACACGGCGCTGCAAAACGGCCAGACGGTGGAGATCACCACCGTCAAGGAAGGCCGGCCGTCGCGCGACTGGCTCAACGCCGACCTCGGCTACCTGACCAGCCACCGCGCGCGCGCCAAGGTGCGCGCCTGGTTCAACGCCCAGGCCACGCATGAAACCGTGGCGCGCGGACGCGAAGCCGTCGAAAAGCTGATGCAGCGCGAAGGCAAGACCGCGATGAAGCTCGACGACCTCGCGGTGCAGCTGGGCTTCAAGTCGGCCGATGCCTTGTTCGAAGTCGTCGGCAAAGATGAATATTCGCTGCGCAACATCGAAGCCGTGCTGCGCCCGCCCGAGCCGGAAGAAGAGGAAGAGGCGTATTCGCCGGTGCGCAAGGCGCGCGGCAGCGACACCGTGCCCAAGGGCGGGGTGCTGGTGGTGGGCATCGACTCGCTGATGACCCAGCTCGCCAAGTGCTGCAAGCCCGCGCCGCCCGATGACATCCGCGGTTTCGTGACGCGCGGCAAGGGCGTGAGCGTGCACCGCCACGACTGCTCGAACTTCCGCGAAATGGCCGCGCGCAACGGCGAGCGCGTCATTGATGTCGCCTGGGGCACGCCCAAGGCGGCCGTGGGCGCGGCGGTCTATCCCGTCGACGTGTCGGTGGAGGCCACCGACCGCCAGGGCCTGCTGCGCGATATCTCCGATGTGTTCGCGCGCGAGAAGACCAATGTGATCGGCGTGCAGACCCAGTCCGTGAAGGGCACGGCCTGGATGACCTTCACTGTAGAGGTCGCCGATTCCGGCCGGCTCAACAAGGTGCTGGGCATCGTGGCCGGCGTTTCGGGCGTGCGTTCGGCGCGCCGGCGGTGAAGAAAATTGGCGCTTTTCGCAAAAAAGTCATGAAGTTCGGGAAAAGGCATTTTTCCCGGTGCTATACTTTATGAATCGAACAACAGGCGCGTAGCTCAGCTGGTTAGAGCACCACCTTGACATGGTGGGGGTCGTTGGTTCGAGTCCAATCGCGCCTACCAACTAACCATTGGTACAAAACCTCTCAGACTAACGGTCTGGGAGGTTTTTTTTTGCCCGGAGTTTGCGCGCTGCCGAAATATCCGGCAGTCCGGGCTGCGCCTGCGATCCCTGCGTTGCATTGTTCGGCAACCTTGCTCCCACAGGCCTTGCGCCGCACGGGCGAATGGACCTGCGCGGCATGAAGATCATCAATAGTGCAATTGCATCATTGATGCTGCATGTGCCATCGTCGAAAATAAAAAAATGCTCCAAGTGAATTGAAAATTCACAGGCATATCGATTACTCCACCTGAAATCGGACGATATATCCATGCCCACGCTTCATAAAAATCCCTTGATTTTTAAAATGCTCGTCATTTCTTCAGCGGCAATAATAGCCGCCTGCGGAGGGGGTGATGAAGATGATAATAAAAATGCGAGTTCGACGTACATCAGCTTTGCCGGAAACAGCAATGGTGAATCCGTTGTGGATGCAAATAACAGATCCGTGAAATTCAGGACCGCCACCCGCTTGATGGAGGTCGATGGCGTGGTTTCCGATGTCCTGGTCGATAACAACAACAACCTGGTGCGTACAGGTACTCAAAACATCGGGAAAGTCCAGCTGGTGGGAAGCACTTCCGGAAAAGCCATTTCCGGCATGGTCGCCACCGACGGCACAATGCTTGCGGTCGAAAGCAAGACGGGGGGCGGCTTGACCCTAGGAAAAAGCAATGTGGTTCCGGCCGATCCCAATGCCGGGACGGCAACGGGCGGCACGGGCAGCACAGGTGGCTCGGGAAGCGTGAGTGCATGTGGCGGTCTGAAATATCCTGGAGATACATCGGATCCACAGACCTATTTCTTCGACGCGATCGCCCAGTTGGATCAATGTCTCTACCGTGCGACAAAAGACAACCGCTATATCACGGACGGAAACAACCAGTGCCGTTCGCTGGATGGACTGCTGCGCGCCACTATTGGAAACTTCACCCCGCTTTTCTGCAACGGTCCGTCGTTGAAGCTTTGATACGTTATTCAGTGATCGGGGTCTTTGATGAATGGCGTTCATGAATGAACGCGCCGAATGAAAGCGCAATGCCGGCGCCATGACTTTGGTGAAGACATCACTCGCCCGCATTGCAAGTTGCGGGTGAGTGGGGGAAGTGTCAAACGGCCGCGGGCCGGGATGGATGAGTGGCGCTATTCGCTGGTTGCAGCGCCAATGCCTATGACGCGGTCAGCAAGCCGCGCACGGCGTTGGCCTTGCTGGCAATGACGGACATGCGGTCGGGGGAGCTTTGCAGATGAGAATACTTCTCGTTTGCTGTAGACTTGGTTGTTTACGCATGTAACACCTTGAACTACAAGTTGATGCAGCGCGACCTTCCCAGCAACCCCAACTTTCCGACTGCGCATGGCCATAGACGCGCTGCCTTCCCCTTTGCTTGCGAGTTTTCGCGCGAACTATCGCGATCTGCTGCGCTATCTTTCGTTGCGCACCGGCAGCTCGGACGAAGCACGCGATCTCGCGCATGACACCTGGCTGCGCGTCGCCGATCTGGTGCGCGCGGGCCGCGAGCCCGTGCTCAAGACCGATGGCGAGGCGCGCGCCTATCTGTTCGCCACCGGGCGCAATCTGCTGATCGATCAGCGCCGGCATGAAAGCGTGGCCAGGCGCCATGCGCAGGGCGCGCCTGCGAGCGCGCCCCAGACCCTGGCGCCCGATGCGGCCGAAGCCGCGATGTACGGCCAGGCCATCGCCGCCGTCGAAACCGCGCTCGCGGGCCTGCCCGAACGCGCGCGTGAAGTGTTTGTGCGCCATCGCGTGCATGGCGAAGACCAGGGCGCACTCGCGCTGGAATACGGCGTCTCGCGCAACATGATAGAGCGCGACATGATGCAGGCCATGGACCGTGTGCAGGCGGCGCTGGAACGCTGGCATGCGGGCGGCGCCCAGGACGAGTCCGCCGCATTGCGCCGCAGCGGCCGTCGGCGTTCGCTGAGTGCGCTCTTGGGTCTCGCGGGTCTGGGCATGGGCGGCGTGGGCGTGGCCGCGGGCTGGCGCTGGTGGCGTCTTGTCATGCCCGAGTGGCAGCAGATGGCCGCCACCGAGAACGGCCAGCGCCTGCGCCTGCCGCTGCCCGATGGCAGCAGCGTGGTGCTCGATGCGCAAAGCCGCGTGCAGATCGCCTATTACACGGCACGCCGCAGCTTGCAGTTGCTCGCGGGCGCGGCTTTCTTCGATGTCGTTGCCGATACGGCCCGGCCTTTTGTGGTCGACGTGGCCGGCGATGCGCGCGCCGACGGCGCGCATGGCAGCGTGCGCATCACCGTGCTCGGCACGCGTTTCGGCATAGAGCGACTGCCGGGCGGCGCCGTGGACGTTCAGGTCGAGAGCGGCCGCGTGCGTGTCGAGCGGCTCGATGCCGAAGGCGGCCTGCGCTCCACGCACGAACTTGCGACCGGTCAGGCCTGGCGTGGAGCGGCAGACGCCGATGCGGGCGAACCGGTGGTCACGCGACTGGGCCATGCGCGCTCGGTGGCCGGATGGCGGCATGGCGTGCTGGCCTTCGACCGCGCGTCACTGGGCGAGACCATAGAGCGACTGCAGCGCTACCTGCCGCATCCGGTGGACGTGGATGCGGCCGCGGCCGCGCTGCGCCTGTCGGGCCAGCTGCGCATCACCCAGGCCGAAGATTTCTTGCGTGCGCTGCCGGGCATCATCCCCGTGCGCTCGCGCCTGATTCAAGAGCGCTGGCGCATAGAACCCAGGGCCTGAGCCGAAAATTTGCCGCCGCCATTCAGGAAGTCGCGGGGCTGGCACGTTGTAGAGGGAAAGCCGTTTTCTTTCCTTCCAACTCCGATATGTACACAACGCTCCCATCTCCTTTCCGGCGCCATGCACTGGCCGCCGCCTTGCTGGGCGCCTGCCTGCAGGTTGCCGCGCAGACCGCCAACTTCGACATTCCGCCCCAACCCCTGGCCGACGCGCTGCAGCAGTTCGCGCGCCAGGCCGGCGTGCAACTGGTGTTCGCGCCCGACGTGGGCGCGGGCCGCACCAGCCGCGCCGTCTCGGGCACGCACGATGCACGCGCCGCGCTGCGCCAGCTGCTGCAGGGCACGGGGCTGGAGATGCGCGTTGACGGCGCGACCTGGACCGTGGCGCGCGCCGCGCAGGGCACGGCGACACTGGGCGAAGTGCGGGTGACGGCGCAGTCCCAGCCCGCGGCAACCACCGAAGGTACAGGCAGCTACACCACAGCATCGATGAGTACGGCCACCAAGCTGCCTTTGTCCATTCGCGAGACGCCGCAGTCGGTTTCCGTCATCACACAGCAGCGCATTGAAGATCAGGGCCTCACTTCGCTCAGCGACGTGATGCAGGCCGCGCCGGGATTCACAGTAACCAAATGGGGCGGCGAGCGCCACCGCTTCCACTCGCGCGGCTTCCAGGTCAACAACCTGATGGTCGACGGGCTGCCGATCACCTATGAGGAGGCGGCGTTGTCCACAGGCGCGATGTCCCTTTACGACCGGGTGGAGGTGTTGCGCGGCACATCGGGCTTGACCGAGGGGGCGGGCACGCCGGGCGGGTCGATCAACCTAGTGCGCAAGCGCCCGACCCAGACGTTTCAGGGCACGGCCACGCTCGGCGCGGGCAGCTGGAGCAACGCCAGTGGCTCGCTGGATCTGAGCGGGCCGTTGAACGAGGCAGGTACGCTGCGCGGGCGCACGGTGCTGAGCCATCAGGACAAGCAGTCTTTCATCGAGGATTACCGCAACAAGCGCACGCTGCTGTACGGCATCCTTGAAGCCGATGTTCGCCCGGACACCCGGGTGAGCCTGGGCGCTTCCTACAGCAACGAGGACAATCCCGGCGTCGACTGGAATGGCATAGGCACCGCGCCGGACGGGAGCTTTCTGCCGATTGCGCGTTCCACGCGCATGAGCCCGAGCTGGTCGTTCTGGAACAAGCGCAGTACAACCGTGTTCGCTGATCTCGAGCATCGGCTGAACAATGGCTGGACGGCCAAGCTGGCGGCGACGGCCATCGACAGCAAGACCGGCATGCTCGGCACCTATCTGCGCTCAGTGACCATGGACGGCAGCGGCCAGCCGCTGGCCGTGCTGGGCGGCGGGGCCTACGACTACGACCGCACCCAGCGCAGCATCGACGGCATGCTGACCGGCACTTTCGACGCCTGGGGCCGCACGCATGACGTGGTGGTGGGCGCAAGCCATCGCCGCAGCCGCGTGCGCGATGTGGGCGGCGCTGCGACCGTGAATGGCGATTTCGCCATCGGCAGCTTCAATCCGCTGGCCTGGGATCCCGGCAGCATTGCGCGCCCCACGATCGGTGAATTCGGCTCGTGGCAGCGCAACGCCGACACGGAGCAAAGCAGTCTCTACGCCACCACGCGGCTGGCCGTTGCCGATGCCACCCGACTGATCGTGGGCGGCCGGCTGGACTGGTACGAAGGCAACCAGGTGCAGTACGACGGCGACTGGCCCTATGGCGAGACGAAAGACAAGGCCACGCGCAAGTTCACACCTTATGCGGGCCTTGTGCATGAACTCAATGGCACCTATTCGCTGTATGCGAGCTGGACGCGCATCTTCAATCCGCAAAGCTACAACACCGCCAATGGCGGTGCGCTGCCGCCGCAGACCGGCACCAACTTGGAAGCGGGCATCAAGGGAGCCTATTGGGACGGCCGTCTGAATGCCAGCGCAGCGGTGTTCCAGATTGATCTGGACAATCTGCCGGATGCCTTGCCGGCATCCGCATGCGTCTCGGGAATCTCAAGCTGCTTCCAGTCCGCAGGCAAAGTGCGCAGCCGCGGGGTGGAGTTCGAGCTGGGCGGCGAGGTAGCGCGCGGCTGGCAGATGGCCGCCAGCTATACCTATGCCTCGGCCAAACGGGTTGCCGCCTCGTCGGGTTACGACCCCATCGGCAGCTACACTGTCGGCGACCGCTACGCCACCAACATTCCCACGCATCTGTTCAAGCTGGCCACCAGCTACCGTTTGCCGGGCGAACTCCATCGCTGGAAAGTTGGCGGCACGCTGCATTTGCAGAACAATATATACAGTCCCTGGAGCGTGCAGCAGGGCGGGTATGCGATCGCGGGCTTGCAGGCCAGCTATGCGGCCAGCCAGAACTGGGATCTGAGCCTGAACGTGAACAATCTGTTCGATCGTCATTACTACAGCGGCATTGCCGATCCCACAGGCTCGAACTTCATCGGCGACCCGCGCAACGTCCTGCTGACCGCGCGTTACCGGTTCTGAACGCGGGCATCACGGTCGGCAGGTAGCCCGCGGCCGTGATGTTAGGGGCACGGGGCAGTGCGTCTGGCAGCCCTGAATGTGAATCGCGGAATTGCGATCAATTCGCATTTGCATCCTATAATCCTGCGATTCCAGTCACCTCCCGCCACCGTCTGCCTTGGCCACCGCGCGGGCTATGGGTTCGATCCGTGCTTGAGCGCTATTACCGAGAACTGCTGAACTTCCTGTCGCGCAAGGTGGCCGACCGCAGCGTCGCGGCCGACCTGACGCAGGAGGCGTATACGCGCATCTATGCGGCCCAGGCGTCGGGCATGGCCGTCAATGACGGGCGTGCCTTGCTCTACCAGACGGCGCGCAATCTCGTCATTGATCACCACCGCCATGCGAGCGTGCGCGAGGGGGTGGAAATGCCCTCGGCGGACGACGGCGCGGACGATGCCGCGGGCCCTGTGGCACTCGAGCCCGACAAGGCGCTGGCGTCGCAGCAGGGCGTGCTGGCGCTGGTCGCGGCCATCGACCAGCTTCCGCTGCGCTGCCGCGAGGCGTTCATGCTCAACCGCTTCGAAGGCCTGACGTATCCCGAGGTCGCGCTGCGCATGGGAATTTCGGTCAAGGCCGTCGAGCAGCACATCAAGCACGCGCTCGATGCCTGCGAGCGCAGCCGTATCGGCGGCGATGCCGAGCCTGCCGCAGTGCGCAGGAAACTGCATCGGTCCAGGCATGATTGAGCCGCTTGCGTTTCGCGCAGGCAAGCTGGGGTATCCGGTCTTTCGCGCGTCTACCCCTATAAGAGCATTCCTTCCATGAGCCCACTTCCATCACCTGACGTCAATGGTTCGCCAGCGCGCGATCAAGCGCTGGAATGGTTCGTGCGTCGGCGCGACCAGGGCCTGGACGCGCAGGAGGAGCAGCGCTTTCAGGCCTGGCTGGCCGCGGATCCCGCAAACGGCAAGGCCTTCGAGAGTTGGCAGGCCGAATGGGCGGGCTTCGATGCCATCCCGGCCGAAATGAAAGCGCTGCTGCAGCGCAACCTGGCCTATGACCAGGCGATGGCCGCAGCCAGCGCAGCGGGCAGGGCGCGCGCGGCTGCGCCAGCGCACAACCCTGCACGCCGCCGCATTCTGGCGCCGGCGCTGGCCGCGGCCGTGGTGGCTGTCACGGGCGGCGCAGGCTTTCTGGCATGGCAGGCGACGCCGACCTACACCCAGTCGCTGGCCTCGCAGCGCGGCCAGCAGCGCGAAGCGATGCTGCCCGACGGCACGCGGCTGCGCCTGGACACCGCGACGCGTGTCGAAGTGCGCTATTACCGCCAGCGCCGCGAAGTCCGGTTGCTCGAAGGCCAGGCGCTGTTCACCGTGTCGGCCAACCCCGAGCAGCCTTTTGATGTGCTGGCGGGGCACACGCGCGTGACCGTCGTCGGCACGCGTTTTTCCGTGCGCTATACGCCGGAGATCGCCGGGCAGGATGGCGTGCGCGTGGCCGTGGAAGAGGGCCGCGTGCGCGTGGCGCGCGCTGACGCCCAGGACGCGGCCATGCTGTCGGCCGGGCAGCAGGTGGTCAGCGATGGCGCCGGCGTGCCGGGCACGGTCAGGCCTGTTGCAGCCGCCGATGTCGCGCCCTGGCGCAACCAGCGCGTGATTTTCGACGGCATGCGGCTGGACCAGGCTCTGGCCGAGCTGGGCCGCTACCGCGATGTGCCGCTGGTCATTCGCGACCCCGCGGTGGCCGCGCTGCGCGTCACGGGCGTGTTCGATCCGCTCGACATCACGACTTTCCAGCAGGTGCTGCCTTCATCGCTGCCGGTGCGGCTGCAGGCCAGTGGCGCCAAGGACCAGGAAATCCTGCTGCGCTGAGCGCATGAAAATTTTGCGATCGGGCTAGGGTATCCGGCGCGAGCTCCGTCTTCATGAGTAAGAACCATTCGCTTTTACTTTCGGAGAATCCTGATGCCTCTTTTCCCCCTGCGGCCCCTGCCACTGGCCTTGGCGGCCGCAATGGCTCTTGCTGGAGTTTCGCTGCATGCCCAGGAAAGCAGCGCTGCGTTGCCGACGGCCGCCGTGACGTTCAACATTGCCGCCCAGCCGCTGAGCCAGGCGCTGCGCGACTGGGCCTTGCAGACGCGCCAGCAACTGATCGTCCAGCCGGCGCTGGTCGACGGCAAGATGGCGCCCGCGCTGTCGGGCCAACTGACGCCCCAGCAGGCGCTGGACCGCCTGCTGTCGGGCAGCGGCCTGGTGGCGGCGGCCGTCGGCAACGCGATCGTCATCAAGGCCGCGCCCCCGGCTGCAGGCGCCGCGAGTTTGCCGGTCGTGACGGTGGCCGCGGCCGCTTCGGCCGAAAGCCGCGCCACCACCGAAGGCCTGCCTGAATACGCCACGCGTGCGACCACCATCGGTCTGGGCGAGCACTCATTGCGCGAAACACCGAACTCGGTCAGCGTCATCACCCGCCAGCGCATCGACGACCAGAACTTTCTGAACATCGAGGATGCGATGCGGTACTCGACCGCATCGAAAGTGACGACTTACGGCACCAGCCGCTTCCAGGTCGAATCGCGCGGCTACTCGATAGACCGCTATCAGACCGACGGCATCTCGTCTTCATCGCAACTCATCGAAGGCAGTTTCGGTCTGGCGATGGTGGATCGCATCGAAGTCTGGCGCGGCCCGGCGGGGCTGCTGCAGGGCGCGGGCGATCCCGGCGGCACCATCAACTTCGTGCGCAAGCGCGCGCAAAACACCTTCGGCTTCAATGCCAAGGTTGCTGCCGGCACCTGGGACAACTACTACGCCGAGGCCGACCTGACGGGCCCGCTCGACAGCGAAGGCCGGCTGCGCGGGCGGCTGGTCGCGGCCTACCAGGACCGCGACTATTTCACCGACCACACGTTCACGCGCCAACCGCTGTTCTATGGCACGCTCGAATACGACTTCGGCCCCGACACCACGCTGTCGGTAGGCCACAGCGCGCAGCGCACGCGCTACCGGCCGTTCTACGGGCTGCCGGCCTATGCCGCTGGTGGCCTGCCTGACGTGGCGCGCTCCACCTATCTGGGTTCGCTGTGGAGTCTCAATGGCCAGACCATTCAGCGCAGCTTCGCCGAACTCGAGCACCGGCTCGACGGCGGCGGCAAGGCCGTGCTCAGCGCCAGCTACCTGGACCGTGCCAAATGGAGCACGGCCACCTGGGTCAACAGCCGGGTCGATCCCAGTTCGGGCAACGTCACCGTGCGCCCGTATTTCGACACCATAGATGAACAGGAAACCAACCTCCAGGGCGTTCTTACGCTGCCCACGCAATGGAGGGGCTTGCCGCAGGAGTTTGTGCTCGGTGCGAGCTACCAGCGCTTGCGCTGGGAGAACGCCTACAACGCGCCTACGTACGGCCGCAACGACTTCGTGCAGAACGTGTTCGCGCCCAACCCCGACGTGCCTTGGCATGACGAAACGCTGGCGACCACCGGAAAGACCGATACCCGCCAGCAGGCGATTTTCGGCCAGGCGCGCATCCGTCCCTGGCAATCGCTGGTGCTGCTCGCGGGTGCGCGCGCCACATGGTACGAGAACCGCAATCTGCTGGACCGTGCCAACGACAGCGAGATCAACGGCAAGGTCGTGCCCTATGCCGGGGCAATCTATGAACTCACTCCGCAGTGGTCGGTCTACGGCAGCTACAGCAGCATCTTCAACCCGCAGACATCGCGCGACCGCAGCGACGCCTACCTGGAGCCGCGCAAGGGCAACCAGATCGAGGCCGGATTCAAGGGCGAACACCTGGACGGCCGGCTGCAGAGCAGCTTCAGCGTCTATCGCATCGAGGACGTGAACCGCGCGATGATGGACCCCGACTTCCCCGATGCGTCCATTGCCGCCGGCAAGGTGCGCAGCCAGGGCCTGGAAGCGGAAGTCACCGGCCGCCTCTC
The DNA here is from genome assembly GCF_018413525.1 of Acidovorax sp. CCYZU-2555. Lineage (GTDB taxonomy): Bacteria > Pseudomonadota > Gammaproteobacteria > Burkholderiales > Burkholderiaceae_C > Comamonas. The sequence continues at coordinate 28,754 of NZ_JAHCDD010000053.1, read as the reverse complement.
GCCGCGCTGGAATCTCACCGCGGGCTATGGCTACAACACGACCAAGTATCTGGAGGCAGAGCCCGACATGCAGGGCAAGGCGTTCACCACGTTCTACCCGCGCCACCTGTTCTCGCTGTGGAGCGACTGGCGTTTGGACGGCGGCTGGAGCGTGGGCGCGGGTGCGCGCCTGCGCAGCGCAATCTATGCCGAAAGCGGCGCCGTGCGCTGGACTTCCGGCGGCATGGCCGTCTTTGCCTTGCAGGGCGGTTACCAGATCAACCCCAGGACCAGGCTCACGGTCACGGTCAACAACCTGTTTGACCGCAAGTATTGGGAGCGTGTGCAGGGCGGCTCGCGCCAGAACCACTTCGGCGAGCCGCGCAACGTGCTGGCCACGCTGTCCTATAAGTACTGACGCCGGCTATCGGCAGACGCGATACGGCCCGCTGTCGAAATGGAAGTGGTCGGCGTGCGCCTGGTTGTAGTCGGGGCCCAGCGCGCCGTCGAACAGGCCGCAGGCGCCCTGGTGCACTGCGCGCAGGAAGGTGGCGGCCGCAGCGTCGCCGCTCCATTGGCGCAGTACGCTGATGCGCCGGCCGTCGGCGAGCACAAAGCCCGCGATGTCGAGCGCGTCGGCGGTCGCGTGCTGGCTGCGGCTGCCGGCTTCTCTTCCATACACATTGCGGCAGGCGTAGCTGCCCAGGTGCTCGAGCCGGCGCACTTCGGTGCCCAGCGCTGCCTGCGCCGCGGGCTGCAGCACATGGCGCTCCCACAGGGCCAGTGACGCGGCGGCCGGGCAGCTCAAGGTGAATTGCGCGCCCACGGCCACCGATGTCTGGCGCACCTGGATGGCGTTGCGAAAGCCGCAGTCCGGGCCGGTCTCGCGGTCGGGAACGGCCTCGAAGCGCCAGGGCGTGCTGGACATGAATGCCTGGCAGGCCGCGGGTTCGGACTTGAAGCGCTGCAGTTTGAGGTGCGTGAGCCAGTCGGGTGCGGCTTCATAGGCCAGCGGCGCCCAGGGGTTGAGGTGGTCTGGCAGCGTCCAGTAGCGGCCGTGTGACCAAAAACCGATTCCCAGGAAAAGCAACAAGGCGGCAACAAATTTCATCCGCCCCATCATCCGCGATGCAGCGCCGGCGCGGCGCAGCATGCGGCCCGATCCTACAGCCGGTCTCTCCCGATTTATTTTTTCATGGGCCTGCCCTCTGATGTCGACAAGGCCGCTACTGTATGGATGGCACATCTTGAAGTAAACGCTTGTAACAATTGTGCTAAATGAATGAGAATCCATTGCATGTTGGGTCTTTCTTCAAAGAACAATGCAAAAGCCCGTTGGATCATTCTTTCAAGCCTTGGTGCGAAACGTTGCCAAGCTCGTGCTGGTGGTGAGCGTTGTATCGCTCGCGTGCACCGCATGGCTGGCGATCTCCAACACCCAGGAAGATGCGCGGCACGACCTGCTGCATTCGCTGGATCGATCCGTCGAGCGGCTGCGCATGCTGATCAACGCAACCGAGATGACGGCCGCCTCCGTGGAGCGCATTGCCCGCACCTCGGAAGCGTCCACCGACGCAGCGGCGCTGCGACCCGCGCTGGAGAAGGCGCTGGCGGCATTCGAGCAGCGACCCGAGTTGAGCTATCTCGGGCTGGTGCTGGCCAAGTACGGCGAGTATGGCAACCTGGAGCGCACTGCGGACGGTCGCATCCTGTTGTGGCTGCATCCGGGATCACGGCCCGGCAATGCGCTCACGCAGAACTTTCTGCTGACAGACAAGGGTTTTGCGCCGCACGGGAAGCAGCCCACGGGCGGATATGACGCCAGGCGCAGGCCTTTCTACCAGGCGGCGCTGGAGGGGCCGGAAGAGGGCGTATGGCTGCCTTCCTATCGATGGATATTGCACAACGCCGACAGCACGCCGCTTTGGGGGTTCAGCTACGTCAAGGCCTTGCGTGATCCCCAAGGTCAGTTGCTCGGCGTGCTCGATGTCGACTTCGATCTGCCAGCGCTCAACCGCTTTCTGGGCTCGCTGGCCGCGGAATATGGGGTGCAACTGCAGATTGTCGAGCGCGGCGAGACGCCCCGGCTGATCGGCGGCGCAGGCATGGCCACCGAGCCGCTGGACGTTCCAGAGGCATTGGCTGCGGCGTTGAATCAGGGCAGCGCCGAAGTCCGCAAGCTGCGCTGGTCCGAGTCGGATCATTGGGCGGCGACCCGGACGATGGAGCTCAAGGGCGGGCGGCAATGGACGGTGATCGCCACCCGGCCGGCGCATCTGATCAATGCGCCGCTGCACCACCAGCTGTACCAAATGGCCGGCATGGCGGTGGTCATGGCGCTGGGATTGATGCTGGTCGCGGCGCGGATGGCGCGCCAGATCGGCCGGCCGCTGGCCGAGCTGGAGCAAAGCGTGGAGCGCGCGGGTGAATCTGGTACGGCGCAGGCGCTGGTGCTTGCGCCGTCCTTTGGTCAATACAAGGAAACGCAGCGCCTGGGCGAGGCACTGGTGCGCATGGCGACCGCCATACGCTTGCGCGAAACGCAACTGGCCGCGCAGACCTTGGAGCTGCTGGAGTCCAAGGAGCAGCAGGTCGCGGCGCTGGCGCTGAAAGGCGGAATTTTCGAAGCCACGGAAACGGCGATTGTCAGCTTCGATGCCAGCGACCGCATCATCGAATGGAATGGCGGTGCCGAGCGGCTGTTCGGTTGCGGCCGGCAGCAGGCGCTCGGGCGTGCCCTTCATGAGGTGATCGTCACTCCCGCAGGACCTTTGAGTTGGCAGGGCATTCTTGCCGCCAAGGAGGCATGCCTGCACCCGCTCGAAGGTGCCGCCGGCATCTTCGATGCCGAGATGCGCAGCGTCGTGACCCATCAAAAAGGCCAATTGATCCACACCTTGATCATCAACGATGTGTCGACGCGCCAGCAGGCCAAGCGGCGTCTGCTCCAGGAACGAGACTACGGCGATGCCGTGCTCAACAGCCTGCCCGGCGTCTTCTACCACTGCGATGAGAATGGGCGCCTGCAGCGCTGGAACCGCAATTTCGAACGCATGACCGGAATGAGCGCCGAGCAATTGGCGGGCATAGAGCTGACGCGGCTGATGCCCGTCGATGAACAAGCGCGCACCGCGGCAAAGATTGCCGAAGTGCTGGCCAACGGCATGGCCCACTTTGAAGCCAGCTACGCATTGCCCGGGGGCAAACGCGTGCCGTGCCTGTTCACCGGCGTGCGTTTCGTGCACGAGGGCGTGCGCGGCTTCGTGGGCCTGGGCAGCGACATTTCGCAGCGCAAGCGCGCGGAGCGGCGCCTGCGCCATCTGGCAACGCACGACGCGCTCACCGATCTGCCCAACCGCCACCTGCTGCAGGAAAGACTCAAGCGCTTGATAGCGCAGGCGAAAATCTCCGGCCGGACGATTGCGGTGCTGCTGCTCGACCTGGACCGTTTCAAGGTGGTCAACGATGCCTACGGTCATCCGTTCGGCGATGAAGTCATCAAGGCCATCAGCGCGCGGCTGGTGGCGACGCTGGCCGACGGCCACACCGTGGCGCGCCACGGCGGCGATGAATTCCTGATCCTTCTCGACGACCTGGATGGCGTCAGTCAGGCGCATGCGATCGCGCAGGACATCATTGCCTGCATCCGCCCGCCGCTGCTGCTGCAAGGGCGCGAAATTCACCTCTCGGTCAGCGTCGGCGTGAGCTCATTTCCCCAGGATGGCCTGGACTCGGAGACGCTGATAAAGCACGCCGATCAGGCGATGTACCGCGCCAAGCACAGCGGCCGCAACACCTACGCCAGCTTCGATCCCGAAATGGACGAGCAGATGCAGGAGCGCGTCAACCTGGAAACGCTGTTGCGCCTGGCACCGGCCGCGGGACAGCTGCGCCTGGCCTATCAGCCCAAGGTGAACCTTCACAGCGGCGAAATCATAGGCTGCGAGGCGCTGGTGCGCTGGCACCATCCACAGCTCGGGATCATTCCTCCGGGCAAGTTCATTCCCGTGGCCGAAGAGTCGGGCTTGATCGTGCCGATCAGCGACTGGGTGCTGCGCACGGCCTGCACCCAGGCCAAATTGTGGTCGGACGCGGGCTTTCCGCGCATTCCGGTGGCGGTGAACATTTCCGCCGGCCAGTTGCTGCAGCAGGACCTGTCGGTCTGGGCACTCGACATGCTCGAGGAAACCGGGCTGGCGCCCGATCTGCTGGAGCTGGAGCTGACCGAAAGCCTGATTGCCCAGGATGTGGAACGCATGACCGCGAACTTCGACCGGCTCAAGGCCGCGGGCGTCAAGCTGTCGATCGATGATTTCGGCACCGGCTATTCCAACCTGAGCTATCTGAAGAACTTTCACGTCGACACCTTGAAGATCGATCAGTCCTTCGTGCAGAACATGCTCGACAAGGTGGACGACGAAACCATAGTGCGCGCCGTCATCACGCTGGCGCACAACCTGCGGCTCAAGGTCATCGCGGAAGGCGTGGAAACCGAGGAGCATTGCCGCATGCTGCGCGCGCACCAGTGCGATGAAATCCAGGGCTACTACTTCAGCAAGCCGGTCTCGGCGCAGGAGTTCGAGGAAATCATCCGGCAGGGGCGCAGGCTCAGGATCACAGGCGTGGAGCAGGACGGCATCGCGCTGGTCGATCTCGCGTCGCTCTGACTGATTGCCGTACGGGCGCGCGTTTCTCAACTGCCTTGGCTCGGCATTGCCGCGTGCGCCCAGCCGGTTGCTACAATGCGAACGGTTTTCATTCAGCTGTGTCGTATCAGCCTGCAACCAGGCCCGGCGATCCGCGCCAGGAATGCAACTTTCCTGATCGTTGGCATACCCGTGCGTCCATGCTTATTTCCCCAATTTTCGCTATCGGCAGGTTCGCGATGCTTGTGGCTCCCGAGCCGTGAAACGCGCACCTCACTCCTCGGCGCCGGTCGAGCCCGCACCGCTGACCGCGCTCTACCAACGCTGGCGCAGGCCGCTGGTGCGGCTGCTGCAAGGGCGCTTCGGCACGCGCGCCGATGCCGAGGATGCGACGCAGCAGGTGTTCACGCAGATGGCGGCCTCGGGCAAGCGCCCCGAGGCCGGCAAGGAGCCGGCCTATCTCAGTCGTTCGGCCCGCCACCTGGCCATCGATGATTGGCGCAGAAGCGGCAAGGGCCTGGCCATCGATACGGTGTCCATCGACGCCGCCGATGATGAAGTGGGCGCGCTCGCGGCCGGCGATGAACACGACCCCGCGCTGCGCGCCGAGCACCGCCAGCGCCTGGCGCGGCTCGATGAGGCGCTGAACGAACTGCCCGAGCGCCAGCGCCAGGCGTTCACGCTCAACGTGCTCGACGGCCTGACGCAGCAGGAGGTGGCTGCGCAGATGGACATCTCGCTGCGCATGGTCTCCAAGCACATCAGCCGGGCCTATGCATACTGCGAACTGCGGCTGCAATATGGCAGCCTTGAACAGATGCAGCGCCTGCGCGCCGATGACCCTCACGAAAATGACCGCGCGCCAGACAGCGGCACATCCCCATGAACAAGAGCTTGCCACCCGGCATGGCGCCGGACACTTTGGTCGACCTGCACGAAGCTGCCGCCGACTGGTTCACGCGCCGGCAGGAGCCGACCTGGACCGGCGCCGACGAACGCGCGCTCGACGCCTGGTTGCAGGCCGACGCGCAGCACCGCGCCATCTTCGACAGCATGGGGCGCACGCGCCAGCTGTTCGGGCAGTTGAAGGACTTGCGCACGCAGACCGCGGCCACGGTGTCCGCCACTGCGCCCGCGCCGCGCCGCGGCCGGTGGATCGGCATGGCCCGCAGTCCGGCGTTCGCGCCGGCCCTGGCCGCCATGTTCGCCTTGGTGCTGGGCGGAGGCTGGTATGCCTGGGACCACACTCCGCGCTATCGCCTCGACGTGACCACGGCCCCGGGCGAAACCCGTCTGGTCGATCTGCCCGACGGCACGCGCATTGCGCTCAACTTCGCGACGACCTTGCAAGTGCGCTATTACCCGCGCCGACGCGAAGCGGTGCTGGACCAGGGCGAAGCTTTCTTCCAGGTGGCCGCCGATGCCGCCAAGCCGTTCACCGTTGATTCGGGGGCCAGCCAGGTCAAGGTGGTGGGCACGGCGTTCAACGTGCGCGCCGCGCCGCCGCGGCTGGTCGTGAAAGTGCTTGAAGGCAAGGTGCAGGTGCAGGCCGATCGCGCCCGGCCATCGGTGCTGGCGCTGGGCGCGGGCATGGGCGTCGCCATAGACCCCGCGACGGGGCGCGAGGTTTCCCTCGCCGCGCAGGCCGATACCGTGGGCGACTGGCGCAGCGGCCAGCTGCGTTTCAGGCGCACGCCGCTGGAAGAGGTGGCCCAGGAAGTGGCGCGCTATCTGGGCCAGCCGGTCACGCTGGCGAGTGCCGATCTGGCCGGGCTGCCCGTCTCGGCGTTTTTCGGCACGGCCGCGCCCGAGGCATTTCTGCAGCTGCTGCCCGATCTCGTCGCGGTGCGCGTGCAGCGCCAGCCCGCAGGCGGCTGGGTGATTTCCAGGCGCTGATGCGTCTTGCCGTTGTTTTGTAGCAATTTGTTGCATTTGCGCCCAGCCCTGCGGGTTCGTGTCGCGCGCGAAATCTTCGTCTTCTATCGGTAGGGGCCGAAATTCTTCGGTTGCCCTCGGCTGCCAGCCAGTCGCGCCCAGGCAAATGCCTGGCCCCAGCCAACGGCCGCAACCAGCGGCGCGCCTGCGCGCCGGGCAGTGACATAGGTGTGTGATGCGAACAAGAAAAATGAGAGGCGCCCTCGCGGGCGGGGTGTGGGCAGTGATGGCGGCGGCCCAGGTGGTGCATGCGCAGGAAGCGCAAGTGCAGTTCGACATTGCGGCCCAGCCGCTGGCCAATGCGTTGGGCGCGTTCGGCCAGCAGGCCAGGCAGCAGGTGCTGTTCGACGAAGCCGACGTGGCCGGGCGCAGCGCGCGCGCGGTGCGCGGCAGTCTGAGTCCCCGGCAGGCGCTGGAGCAATTGCTGGCCGGCAGCGGCGTGGCGATCGCTGGCGCCAAGGCCGGCGGCTTCGCGCTCAAGGCCTTGCCGCCCGCGCAGAAGCAGTCGCTGGATCACAGCCTGGAATCGGTGACCGTGACGGCCAATCAGCTCGGCGAAATCACCGAAGGCACGGGCAGCTACACGCCGGGCACGATCGCCACCGCGACGCGGCTGGTGCTGGCGCCGCGCGAGACGCCGCAGTCGATCAGCGTCATCACGCGCCAGGAGATGGATGATTTCAATTTGCGCGCGATCGACGACGTGATGCGACATACGCCGGGCGTCAGCACCGTCACCTACGACACCGAACGCACCGAATACTACGCGCGCGGCTTCTCCATCAACGAGTTCCAGTACGACGGCATTCCGATGACGCGCAATTCGCGCTACTCGGCGGGCAACACCTTGTCTGACATGGCGATCTACGACCGCGTGGAGGTGCTCAAGGGCGCGACCGGACTGCTGACTGGCGCGGGCAATCCGGGCGCCACCATCAATCTGATCCGCAAGAAACCGACCAAGGACTTCCAGGGCCATGCGACGCTGGGCGCGGGCTCCTGGGACAACTACCGCGGTGAACTCGACATCAGCGGCAGCCTCAACACAAGCGGCTCGGTGCGCGCCCGCGCGGTCGCGGCGCACCAGGACAAGAAGTCCTATATGGACCATTACCAGCGCAAGACCGATATGCTGTTCGGCACGCTCGAGGCCGATCTTTCGCCGAATACGCTGCTGACCATTGGAGCGGACTACCAGAACAGCGCGCCCAAGGGCTCGACTTGGGGCGGCATACGGCTGTTCGACAGCGCCGGCAATTTCAACGCGGTGCCGCGCTCATTCAACAATGGGGCCCGCTGGGCACATTGGGACCAGTCGACGAAGACCGCGTTCGCCACGCTGGAGCACCACTTTTCCAACGGCTGGGTGGGCAAGGTGCAGTTCAATCACCAGATCAATGGCTATGACTCCGAACTCGGCTCGCCGAATGGCTACATGATGTACCCGGACCGCGCGACGGGCGCGGGCGTCACCATGGCCGGCTGGATGGGACAGTACCGCGGCGATGTGAAGAGCAATGCGCTGGATGCCTATCTGAGCGGCCCGTTCTCGCTGTTGGGCCGGGAGCATGAACTGGTCGTGGGCGCCAGCGTCTCGCGGCAGGAGCTGGCGGGGGAAAACCATTGGCAGCCCGCGAGCTATGACGTGTCCGTGCCCAACTACTACGCCTGGGACGGCAACATCGCCAAGCCCGACTGGTACCTCGCGCGCCTGGTCAATGAAACCACGCGGCAAAGCGGCGTCTATGGCACGGCGCGCTTCAATCTGCGCGACGATCTGAAGCTGATACTGGGCAGCCGCGTTTCCAATTACGACTACGTCTATACGTATGCAGCCCCGGGTACGGCCGCGGTGCCGACGAACAAGAAGGAGAGCGGCGTTGTCGTTCCCTACATGGGTCTGGTCTACGACCTGAGCTCCCACTGGTCGCTCTATGCGAGCCACACCAGCATCTTCCAGCCGCAAAGCAATGAAGATGCCGGCGGCGCGCGCCTCGACCCGCTCAAGGGCAACAGCTACGAAGTCGGCGCCAAGAGCCAGTTCTTCAATGGCCGGCTGAACACCAGCCTGGCCTATTTCGAGACGCACCAGGACAATTTCGCGCAGCGCACTTCGGGTCGCACACCTTCAGGCGGCGCGGCCTATCGCGCCGTCGATGGCGTGGTGACCAAGGGCGTGGACGCGGAAGTGTCCGGGAAATTGACGGAAAACTGGCAGCTGCATGCGGGCTATACGCACAAAGTCGCGCGCCGCGACGGCGCGAAAGTCACGACCATAGAACCCGAAGACCAGTTCCATCTGTACACCAGCTACCAATGGGGCGGCAGCTTGCGCGGACTGACGACAGGCGCGGGCGCTCGCTGGCAAGGCAAGAGCTGGGACGATGTGAACCATCCGACCAATGGCTATTCGCGCTTCACGATGCCGTCGTACTGGCTGGTCGATCTGATGGCGAGCTACCGCGTCAACAAGAACCTGATGGCCTCGGTCCATATCAACAATGCGTTCGACAAGAAGTACCACACCTTGATGAGCATCTATGACGTCTACAGCTGGGGCGAGCCGCGCAGCGTGAGCGTCAGCATGCGCTACGACTTCTGACCCGCAATTCCCCATCGCCGCTGCGTTGGAGCTGCTGCTGTCGCTCAAAAAACACGCGGCGCCATTCATAATGAGAGTTATTTTCATTTAAAGAATAAGCCGCCGCCATGCTTCCGGCCGACAGCAGCGCCTCGAGCGACATCCTTCGTCTATATACCGACCACCACGCCTGGCTGGTCGGCTGGCTGCGCCGCCGACTTGATCGCAGTTGGCTCGCAGCCGATCTTGCGCAGGACACCTTCGTCAGCATCCTGAGCGCCGCCGACGCGCCGCCGGTGCGCGCGCCGCGGCCTTTTCTCGCGACAATTGCGCGCCGGCTGGTCGCCAACCACTACCGGCGCCAGGCGCTGGAGCAGGACTATCTCGACGCGCTCACGCATCTGCCCGAGGCCTTGCAGCCTTCGCCCGAAGAACAACTGCAGGCCGTACAGGCCTTGCAGGCGCTGGACCGTGGGCTCGCCGGGCTTTCGGCGCGGGCGCGCGAAGCGTTCTTGCTCGCGCATCTCGACGGGCTCGATTACGCCAGCATTGCCCAGCGGCTGGGCGTGACCGTGCATGCGGTCAAGAAATACATGGTGCGTGCCAACCAGGCCTGCTTCTTCGGCGTCGAACCATGAACGCCACCCCGATTCCCGAGCACACGGCGCGCGAAGCCGCCGAATGGCTGGCCACGCTGATGTCCGGCACGGCCGGTGAAGACGACACGCGCCGCTGGCGCCTGTGGCGCGAAGCCGATCCGATCAATGAACGTGCCTGGCGGCGCATAGAGCATCTTTCGGCGGGCCTGCGCCAGCTCCACCCGGGTGCCGCGCGCCAGGCGCTGGCGCCGCCGCATGCGGGGCGACGGCGTGCGCTGCGCACGCTGCTGTGGGCCGGCGCCGCGGGCACCGTGGGCTGGACCAGCCTGCGCTCGCCCAAGGGCCGCGAACTGCTGGCCGACGAGCGCACGGCGACCGGCGAGCGGCGTGAAGTGATGCTGCCCGACGGCACGCGCGTGCTGCTCGACACCGCCAGCGCCGTCGATGTGCGCTTCGACAGCGCCGAGCGCCTGCTGCTGCTGCGCGCGGGCCAGATCCTGGTCACTTCAGGTCATCCGCATGGCGAGTCGCGGCCGCTGATCGTGCAGTCGGCGCAGGGACGCGCGCGCGCGCTGGGCACGCGCTTCAGCGTGCGCCAGGAAGAGGGCGCGACCACGGTTGCCGTGACCGAAGGCGCGGTCGAATTTGCGGGCCGGGGCGGTGTATCGCGGGTACTGGCCGCGGGCGAATGGGCCAGGCTGGGGCCTGCGGGCTTCGATGCCCAGCCGCGCGCGCTCGACGAGGAAACCGCGCTGGCCTGGACCCGCGGCCAGATACTTGCCGACGGCATGCGGCTGGACGCCTTTCTCGCCGAACTCGGGCGCTACCGCCCGGGCCTGCTGCAATGCGACCCAGCAGTCGGCGCGCTGCGCATCTCGGGCGTGTTTCCCGTGGCCGACACCGATACGGTGCTCGCCACCTTGCCGCTGTCGCTGCCCGTGCAGGTGCGCACGCGCACGCGCTGGTGGCTGCGCGTGGAGCCGGCCGGCACTTCGCTGTAGCCCGCGCCAAACAACCGGCAGAAAAATAATTTCATAAAAGCGTACCCGTTTGCGTTTCTCGCGTGACCTCCCTGTAGAGCCATTTGTCTCCACAGCATCCACCCTTGCACGCCAGGAACACCGCATGCCATCGCTTTTCGTTTTTCGCCCGCAGTCGCGGCGCCATCCTCTTGCCCACGCGGCCTTGCTGGCCTGCGCGCTGAGCGCTGCCATGCCCGCGGCCCGGGCGCAGACTTCCACGGCCCAGGCCGCCGAAGCCTCGTCGGCGCGCCACGACTACGACATTCCCGCAGGCCCGCTCGCACCCGCGCTGCGCCGCGCCGCCAGCCAGGCCGGCGTGGTGCTGGGCTTCACGCCCGCCCAGACCGAAGGCAAGACCACGGCGGGCCTGCGCGGCAGCCATACGGTGGGCCAGGCGCTTTCGGCGCTGCTGGCCGGCAGCGGGCTGGCGCTGGTTCGCACCGACAGCGGCAGCTATGTGCTGCAGGCCGCGCCAGTTGCTGCGAACCCCGTGCAGGCCACCACGCTGCGCGAAGTGACCGTGAAGGCCCAGGCCGAGAGCAGCGGTGCGAGCGAAGGCACAGGCAGTTATGTCACTCGGGGCCCGAGCCGCACGGCCACGCCTTTGGGGCTCACGCTCAAGGAGACTCCGCAATCGGTCAGTGTGGTCACGAGCCAGCGTATCGAGGACCAAGGGCTGACGACGATCTCGCAAGTCATGGCCCAGGTCCCGGGCATCACGCAAGGCCAATTGGGCACGGAACGTCGGAGCTTCGCGTCGCGCGGCTATTCGATCGACAACTACCAGCTCGACGGCGTCAACACGCTGTCCCACAACGAAGGGCTGGCGGCGCAGGCGTCGCAAAGCGCGGCGGACATGGCGGTCTATGACCGCATCGAAGTGCTGCGCGGGGCCTCGGGCCTGATGAGCGGTGCGGGCGATCCTTCGGGAACGATCAACATGGTGCGCAAGAAACCCACGGCCGAGTTCCAGGGCTCATTGGAGGGCGGCCTGGGCTCCTGGTCGGACCAGCGCGGCGTGCTTGATCTGTCGGGCCCGCTGAATGCCTCGCGCAGCCTGCGCGGGCGTTTCGTGGCGGCCTTGCAGGACGGCGACAGCTACATCGACCACTACGGCAATCAGAAGAAGATCTTCTACGGCGTGCTGGAAGCGGACCTGACCGACACCACGCGCCTCACGGCGGGCGTGGAGCACCAGCGCCGCGAATCCAAGGGCGCGCTCGCCTACCTGGGCTTTCCGCTGTGGTTCAAGGACGGCACGCGCACCGATCTGCCGCGCTCCTTCAGCCCCGCCAGCCGCGACAATCGCTTCGACAGCCGCGCGACGACGACGTTCGCCACGCTGGAGCAGGAGTTGGAAAGCGACTGGCGTCTCAAGATATCCGCCAACCGCCTGCGCTCGTCGCAGCAGGAAGCAGTGTCTTATCTGGACACCTCGCAAGGCTTCGCCGACGCCTCCACGGGTGATGGCCTGATGCTCAATTCAGAACGTAGGCTGCATCAACTGGCACTCGACAGCCTGGATGTGAACCTGAGTGGGCCGGTCTCGCTGTTCGGTCGGCGCCATGAACTGGTGTTCGGCGCCGATTATCAGAATGTCACCAACCAGACCAAGGGCAGCTTCGATGAAGGCGGTCTGGACTCCACGGCGCGCAATCTCTACAGCTGGGACCGCACGGGGGCCGGTCAGTATGGTGATACGTTCGTCACCTATGACAATCCCCGGCGCCAGAAGAGCCTCTATGGCGCGGGCCGCTTTGCGTTGAGCGATCAACTCAAGCTCATCGCCGGCAGCAAGGTCTTCAGCTACGACGCCAACGCCGTCACGCAGAATGTCGCGGGCTATTACAGCGCGACACCTTCTTCCGAAAGCAGCGTCTGGACGCCTTACGCGGGCCTGGTCTATGACATCGACGGTGCCCACACGGCTTATGCCAGCTACTCGACCATCTACAAACCCCAGTCGGCGCAGGACCGTTACGGTCAGTTGATCGAGCCGCGCGAGGGCACGAACTACGAGCTGGGCCTCAAGAGCGGTTGGTGGGGCGGCACGTTGAACACCGCCATCGCGCTCTACCAGATTCGCCAGGACAACCTCACCGAATCCGATCCCGGCTTCACGGTCCCTGGCACCACCAACGCCGCATCCCGCGCAATCAAGGGCGCGAAGACCCAAGGCCTGGACATCGAGGCGACGGGCGCGCTGACAAAGCGCTGGAACGTGTCCGCCGCCTGGACCTACAGCGAGTCGAAGAACGCGCAGGGCAAGCGCATCACCACCACCTTCCCGCGCCATATGGTCAAGCTCTGGACCACCTACCGCCTGCCTGGCGATTGGAGCCGCCTGACCGTGGGCGGCGGAGTGAACTGGCAAAGCAAGACCTACTCGACGGTCAACGCCTGGCGCATAGGCCGCGATCTGTATTGGGAGCAGAAAGGCTATGCGCTGGCCAGCCTGATGGCGCGCTATGAGTTCAGCGACCAGCTGTCGGCGACCTTGAACGTCAACAATGTCTTTGACAAAAAATACATTTCGTCGGTGTCCGACTGGTGGTACTCGGCCTACAACGGTGCGCCGCGCAGCGTCGCCCTGAACGTGAAGTACAAGTTCTGACCCTTTGCGCATGGACCGACAGCCTTCCAGACCAACGGCCTGGAAGGCTTTTTTGCCTGCGCGTGTGGGCTGGACTGTCATTGGCATACGATCGGCGAAAAATCATTGCCAACCCAACCTGCAGGAACCCGTTTTCATGAGCACACCGTTACCGTCCCGTATCGCGGAGATCATCGACGCACGCGTCTTCACCTTTGCCCAGGGCGCGCAGCGGCATTTCGCCACCAACGATCTGGTCGTGCTGCTGGATTTCAGGGAAGCCAAGCCCGCGCTCGAGGCGGCGCCGCGCAAGCGCCTGGCCGAAGCCGAAGAGCTGCCGCTCGATGTGCGGCTGCAGCTTTCGCAGCCGGCCTCGGCGCTGCTCGATGAGCTGGGCAGCCCCGAGCAGTCGTTCTGGTTTCTCGTGGTGTTCGAGGACGGCGACTTCGAGTACGGAGCGGTCAACGCGGCGATGCTGGACGCGGGCTGACGAAAGCAGGCCAAGCCGCCAGGCGCCGGTGCGCGCGATGGCTTGCATCTGGTCGGGGTATTTGCGCGTGCAGTTCATGCATGCACCTGGCGGCTACGGCCATGCCGGCAACACAGGCCGTTGTGCGCTTCCCTCGAAAAATACCGTGTTCTGGTGAGCCTGGACGCCAGGCGCACGAATTTGCGCGCGCCTTTGGCAAAAGCAATTGATGTTTTCAATCAAATCAATAGATTTAATTGTTTTTCGCGCGATGGAGGCAGGTTGACGGCCATGTCGGCGCAAGTCCATGGCCGCTGCCACAAAGCGCTCATCCCAAGCAGCGTATGGATGCGAAAAGAGGGCATCTCGCAATCCCGGAAATCCGCTGCATTCGTTAGCGAATGTTAATGAATGTTATACGGTGTGGCGTATGCAACTCGCGCCTGTTTTGGAAGCAAATATTAACAATGTGTGTGCTACGCTTGCAGTTGAAACCATCCGGACTGGGTGGTGTGCGAAGGGTAAGACCATCAGCACGGCGACTTCATGTGCAAGGTTATGCGTAAAGAACACCGGTCGGAAGCCGGCGGCTCCGCCTTGCTCGCGTGGAAAGGACATCTCCATATGCGCTGTTTTGTCTAGTCAAAGTCTGTGCCGCAGCTAGTCTGTGTCACCGCGGATTGATTTCTGGCGACTGCCTGTTCAGGCTGGTCGCTCGCTGTGTCTTGGGACCAGCATGGCCGGCGGCCGGGCGCGCGCAGCGCTTGGGCTACCGAAATCGCAGAATTTTTTCGTTGATTTTCTGTTTCGACTGGACGCACGCATTGCGCCGGTCGCATGTAAAAGCAGTTTCCAGCCGGAATGGCGCGCGCGCGTTCCTGCACTCCAATCGGATCTTCCTGTCGTTCGGGAAGCTGCCGTATTGCCCGGTCGGAACCAACCATCAAGGGTATGAAAATGAAGTTCAAGCAGATCGCACAGGCTGTCGCATCTTTGGGTATGGCGTCGTGGGCTGTTTCCGGCATGGCCCAGACAGCACTGACGGCCCAGCAGGCCACTGGCCAAGGCGCGGCGTTGCAGTCGGTCGTGGAAAAAGTGCTGATGACCCACCCCGAGATACAGGTGCGTTTCCAGGATCTGACCTCTTCCCTGGAAGGTCAGAACGTGGCGCGTGGCGCGCTGCGTCCGCAAGTGACGGCCCAGGGCTGGGTCGGCCGCGAATGGCGCAGCAACTCTGAAAATGGCGCGGACACCGACTGGAACCGCCCCGGCTGGAACGTGCAACTGCGCCAGATGATTTTCGACGGTTTCGCGACCAGCAGCGGCGTGCGCCAGCTGGGCTTCGAGAAGCTGTCCAAGTTCTATGACCTGCGCGCCACCACCGAAACCCTGGCCAACGAAGCCGTTGGAGCCTATCTGGATGTGCAGCGCTACCGCGAAATGGAACGCCTGGCGCGCGACAACTTTGCCACGCATCAAGTGACGCTGGGTCAGCTGCGCGAGCGCCAGCAATCGGGCGTGGGCCGTGGCGTCGATCTGGAGCAGTCCAGCGGCCGCGTGTCGCTGGCCCAATCGAACCTGATGACCGAGACCAACAATCTCAATGACGTGATGCAGCGCTATCGCCGTGTGGTGGGTGAGTACCCGCCAGCGGAGATGGCGCCGGTGCCTGAAGTCACCGACCGCCTGATCGTTCCTGCGGTGACGCGCGATTTTGGCGACGCACTGCGCTCCAATCCCCAGCTTCTGTCGAAGCAGGCGCTGCTGCAGGCGGCCGAAGCCGGGCAGAAGGCCGCCAAGGGCGCGAGCCTGCCCAAGGTCGAGTTCGTGGCCTCCACGGGCCGCGATCGCGAACAGTCGACGCCGGCTTTCTGGAACCAGCAGACGTCGCGCGTGCAGGTCATGATGACCTACAACCTGTCGCGCGGCGGTGCCGATGACGCGCGTCTGCGCCAGACCATCGCCCAGGGCTATGCGGCCCACGATGTGCGCGACTACACCTGCCGCAATCTGCTGCAGGAAATGTCCATCACCTGGAACAACATCGCGCGCCTGCGCCAGCAGGCACCGTTCCTGCAGGAACATGTGCTGTCGACGTCGAAGGTGCGCGTCGCTTACCAGCAGCAGTTCAAGATCGGCCAGCGTTCGCTGCTGGATTTGCTCAACACCGAGAACGAGCTGTTCGATGCCGAGCGCGCGCTGGTGAATGCGCAGTACGACCTGAAGAAGGCCGAGTACCAGTGGCTCACGCTGTCGAGCCAGATCCTGCCCGTGCTGGGCCTGGCCCAGCCACATCTGACGAGCCGTCCCGAAGAACAGCAGGCGCTGACGCTGCCTGACGACACGCTGCGCAGCTGCAACGCCGCCGTGCCTGATACTACCAATCTGAACCCGGTGTCCGCGCAGGTCGCGCAGGACGCCGTGCCCGTGCAGAACATGGCGCAAGCCCCGACTGCCTTGCGCATGACGCGCCGCGTCGCGATGCCGTAGCCTGGAAGGCGTACCGTATGGAAAAAAGCAATCTGCCACCTTCCGAAGATTCCCGGCGCGAGCTTTCCGCGCTGGATGCGGACTTCATCCGCGTTCTGGAAGATCTGATCGAGGCCTTGCTGGCCAACGGTACGCTGCGCCTGACCGATTTACCGCCGCGCGCGCTGGAGAAGTTGAGCCAGCGCAAGCGCGTGCGCGAGCGCGTGCGAGGTTCGCTGGATTTGATCGATGATGACGAAGAGCTTTTGTAGTTGGATGGGCGACGATGTCTAAATCGGAATATGAAGCACAGGATCCATTGGCCGCAGCCGCGAGGGCGCAGGCATTGCTGAACGAGGCCGACACCGACGTGGCACAGGTCAGACCGCGCTCCGCCGGCGTTCCACCGTCCCACGAGACCCATTCCGACCCCTTGCTCGACTGTCTGGTGCAGCTCACGCACCTGCATGGCAAGCCCTATACCGCCCAGGCACTGAGCAACGGCCTGCCGCTGGTCGACCAGCGCCTCACGCCGTCGCTGCTGGCACGCGCCGCGGCGCGCGCACATTTCACGACGCGCATCGTGCAGCGCGGTCTCGAAGACCTGCCCGATGGTCTGCTGCCCGCGATTCTGATCCTCAACGGCAACCGTGCCTGTCTGCTGCTCAGGACGCTGCCCGAAGGCCGTTTCCTGCTGCAATACCCCGAGAGCAACAGTCCGGTCGAGGTAGATCGCCAGACCCTGTATCGGGACTACGCCGGCCTGATGTGCTTTGTGCGCCCGCAGTTCCGTTTCGAGCAGCGTTCGGTGCAGGCGGGGCTGGAGCCGCGCAGCGGCCACTGGTTCTGGGCCGTGGTGCTCGACAACCGCCGCCTGTACCGCGATGCGCTGCTGGCCGCGGTGCTGATCAATATCTTCGCGCTGGCCATGCCGCTGTTCAGCATGAACGTCTATGACCGCGTGGTGCCCAACAACGCGGTGGAGACGCTGTGGGTGCTGGCCATAGGCATCTCGCTGGTGCTGATCTTCAATTTCGTGCTGACCACGGCGCGCGCCTATGTCGTCGATTCGGCGAGCAAGCGCGTCGATGTGCAGCTGTCGGCGCAGATCATGGAGCGCGTGCTCGATCTGCGCATGGAAAGCCGCCCGGCGTCGGTGGGCTCGTTCGCGGCCAATCTGCGCTCGTTCGAATCGGTGCGCGACTTCATCGCCTCGGCAAGCCTGACCACGCTGGTCGACTTGCCGTTCGTGCTGCTGTTCCTGCTGGCGCTGGTCTGGATTTCGCCCTGGATGCTGATTCCGCCGCTGGTGGCGATCGCGGCCATCTTGCTGGTGTCGTTCTGGGCCCAGGCGCGCATGGAGAGCCTCACGCTCAAGACCTTCCAGGCGGCCTCGCAGCGCAATGCCTTGCTGGTCGAGTCGCTGACCAACCTCGAAGCCGTCAAGACGCTCAACGCCCAAAGCGGCGTGCAGCGCCTGTGGGAAGGCTCTACCCAATATCTGGCCTACATGGGCGGCAAGATCAAGTTCATTTCGTCGGGGGCGGTGAACTTCGTGCAGACCATGCAGCAACTGGTGAGCGTGGCCGTGGTGATCATCGGCGTGTACCAGGTGCAGGAGTCGGCGCTGTCGATGGGCGGCATCATTGCGGCGTCGATGATTGCCGGGCGCTGCCTCGCGCCGTTCGGCCAGGTCGCGGGGCTGATGATGCAGTTCCACAATGCGCGCACTTCGCTGCATTCGATCGACAACTACATGAAGATGCCTATCGAGCATGGGCCCGAAACCGAGTTCGTCGCGCGGCCAGATTTGCGCGGTGCGATCGAGTTTCGCAACGTCAGTTTCAAGTACCCGGGCAGCGAGCAGGCCAGTCTTTCGGGCGTGAGCTTTTCGGTCAAGGCCGGCGAACGCGTGGGCATCATCGGCCGCATAGGCTCGGGCAAGACCACGCTGGAAAAACTGGTGCTGGGCCTGTACCAGCCCACCGACGGCGCGGTGCTGATCGACGGCGTCGACGCGCGCCAGATCGACCCCGTGGATCTGCGCCGCGCCATCGGCCATGTGCCGCAGGACCCGATGCTGTTCTACGGCAGCCTCAAGTACAACCTGCTGGTGGGCGCGCCGCATGCGGGCGAGCGCGAAATGCTGCATGCCGCGCGTATTGCCGGCGTCGACGAGTTCGCGGCCCAGCACCCCAACGGCTATGCGATGAACATCGGCGAGCGCGGTGAATCGCTTTCGGGCGGCCAGCGCCAGTCGATCGCCGTGGCGCGGGCGCTGATCAACGATCCGCCCATGCTGCTGCTCGACGAGCCGAGCAGCAATCTCGACAACCAGAGCGAAGCCCAGCTCAAGCGCCGCCTGCAGGAAGCCTCCGAAGGCAAGACCATGCTGCTGGTGACCCACCGCACGGCGCTGCTGACGCTGGTCGACCGGCTGATCGTGATCGACGGCGGGCGCATCGTCGCCGATGGCGACAAGGACCAGGTGATCGAAGCCTTGAAGCAGGGCCGCATCGGCGGCACGGGAGGCCGGTCATGAGCGAGAAGAAGCCAATGCAAGACGCGCAGCCGCCGAAGAAGCCCGGCCGATTCAAGTCCGCGCTGCAGTCGCGCGGGCGCCAGCTCGAGCGCTGGATGCTCGACGGCAGCGAGGTCGTGGGCACGCACCAGAGCGACGATCTCAAGGCCGATGCGCAGTGGGCCGCGGGCCAGCAGCAGGCGCGTGGTTCGCGGCTGCTGATCTGGGCGGCGTTGCTGGCGGTGCTGGCACTGCTGGTCTGGGCGGCGTTCGGGCGCATCGACGAAGTGGTGCGCGGCCAGGGCAAGGTCGTGCCGTCGCGCCAGGTGCAGGTGGTGCAAAGCCTTGACGGCGGCATCGTGCAGGAGTTGCTGGTGCGCCCGGGCGAGCGCGTGGAGAAGGACCAGGTGCTGCTGCGCATCGATCCGACACGCTACAGCTCGTCGCTGGGCGAGAACCGTTCCGAACTGCTGTCCCTGCAAGCCAAGGCCGCACGCCTGCAGGCGCTGGCCTCGGGTGAAACCTTCAAGGTTGCCGCGGAGCTGCAGACCGCGGCGCCGCTGGTCGTGGAGCAGGAGCGCCGGCTGTGGGAGACCCGCACGCAGGAAATCAACGCCACCGTGAACATTGCGCGCGACCAGCTGCGCCAACGCCAGCAGGAGCTGCGCGAGAACCAGGCCAACCGCGACCAGTCGGCGTCTAGCTGCAGCCTGACCTCGGAAGAACTTAACGTGACACGGCCCTTGCTCAAGAGCGGCGCGGTGTCGGAAGTCGATCTGCTGCGACTGCAGCGCGATGTCGCGCGCTTTTGCGGCGAGGCGCGCGCGGCCACGGCGCAGATGGGCCGTATCCAGGCCGCCATCCAGGAAGCCGACCGCAAGATCCAGGAAACCGAGCTGACGGCGCGCAATCTGGCGCGCGCGGAATTGTCGGAAACACGCTCCAAGCTGGGCACGCTGGAGCAGGGCCAGGTGGCGCTGGAAAACCGGGTGCGCCTGGCCGAAGTGCGCTCGCCGGTGCGCGGCACCGTCAACACGCTGATGGCCAACACCGTCGGCGGCGTGGTGCAGCCGGGCAAGGACATTCTGGACATCGTGCCGCTGGACGATACGCTGCTGATGGAAGTGCAGATCAATCCGCGCGACATCGGTTTCCTGCACCCGGGCCAGCAGGCCGAGGTCAAGTTCTCGGCCTATGACTTCGCGATTTATGGCGGTCTTCAAGGCAAGCTCGAGCAGATCGGCGCCAACACGATCACCGACGAGAAGGGCAATTCCTTCTATGTGGTGAAGGTGCGTACCGACCGCGCGGATGTGGGCGACAACTCGCGCCCCATCATTCCGGGCATGCAGGCCGAAGTGCACATTCTTACCGGCAAGCGCACGCTGATGCAGTACCTGCTCAAGCCCATTTTGCGCACCAAGTCCAATGCGTTGACCGAGCGGTAGTTCATGCCTAGTTCATCACCAGAAAAAAATCTTATGAATGCACAGCCGGTGCTGATGCTGACCCAGGACGCGACGCTGTGGCAGGGTTGGCAGCAGATCGCAGGCCCGCAATGGCTGCCGGCGCGCGGCCAGAGCCTGGCCGATCTGCAGCGCTGGAAACAGCAGGGCCGCCGCCTGGTCGTGCTCGATGCCGCCTTGCCCCAGCTGCCCGCAAGCAACGACGCCGATTGGAGCCGCCTGCTGCAAGGTGTGCAGGTACTGGTGCTCAGCAACCGTCCCGGCGACGAGGAAGGGCGGCAACTGCTGGCCAAGGGCGCCTGCGGCTATGCGCATGCGCAGTCGAATGCCGAAACGCTTTCGCAAATGCTGCAAAGCCTGTCGGGCGGCAATATCTGGCTGGGTCGCTCGCTGCTGCAGCGCCTGCTGCGCGACGTCGATGCGCGCCTGCCCGAACCCGAAAACCATTGGGCCGATGCGCTGTCGCCGCGCGAACAGGAAGTGGCGCGTTACGCGTCGCTGGGCGAAAGCAATGCCGAGATCGCCGAGCGCATGTCGATAGGCGAGCGCACGGTGCGCGCGCACCTGTCGGCCATCTTTGAAAAGCTGCAGGTCGAAGACCGGCTGATGCTCGCGCTCAAGGTCCACGGAATAGGGCGCAAGCAACCGGCCTGAGCGCGGGGCTGTCGCATAACGAACCCGGGTTCTGCTTTGGCGGAACCCGGGTTTTTTTATGTGGTTCGCGGTGAGGATCATGCGCTTATTGGCCGTGACGCCAATAGCTGTTTTGTCAGCCGACTCCTACTATGTCAGTAGAAATATTGGAGGAAGACCGTCAGGCGCTTCCTCTCCACTGACTGGAGTCTCAGATCATCATGGCAGCGCAAACCCTTCTCGTTACCCAACTCACCGGCCAAGCCTGGATTCGTAACTCCGATGGCAGTTTGACTGCCATCCATGAAGGCATGCGCATCCCGGCGGATGCGTTGATCGTGACTTCGTCGGGCGGCTCGGTGCAGTTGCAGGCCGACGGCCAGCCGCCGTTGATCGTGGGCGAGAACCAGGAAGTGCTGCTCACCGCCGATCTCGTGAGCCCACCCCAGGCCCAGGAAGCCGCGATCGCCGCGCCGCCGGTGACGGAGATCGACCAGATCATCGCCGCGATCAACTCCGGCCAGGATCCGTTCGACACGCTGGACCCCACGGCCGCCACGTTGAGCGGTGGTAGCGATGGCGGCAGCACCTTCGTGCGCCTGGCCCGCATCGTGGAAGCCACGGCCCCGCTGGAACTCGGCTTTGCGCGCAGCGCCTCCGGTACCGACGATGTGCAGTTCCTGAATGCTGGCGCGGTCGCGCCGGCCACGCCCGAGTCGAATGCGGATGTGGGCGCGGTGCTCGAAGACGCGGCCCAGGCGCTGACCGGCAACGTGCTGACCAATGACTCGCTGGGCGACGGCTCGCTGGAGCAGCACACCCTGACCGTGATCGGCGGCGGCCAGGGCCAGTACGGTCAGCTCACGCTGAATTCCGACGGCAGCTACAGCTACCAGCTCGACAACAGCCTGGCATCGGTGCAGGCGCTGGCCGCGGGCGAGACACGCACGGAAACCTTCACCTATGAACTGGTCGACCGCAACGGCGCCAGCTCGACCAGCACGTTGACGATCACGATCACCGGCACCAACGACGCGCCCACGCTTTCGGGCGAGTCGACCGTGACGGTGCTGGAAGACCAGACCACGGCAGTGACCGGTCAACTGGCCGTCGCGGATGTCGATGTCGGCGACAGCCACACCTGGACCGTGAACAACGGCGGCCAGGGCCAGTACGGCAGCTTCAGCGTGGACCAGACGGGCAAGTGGACCTATGTGCCAGGCACGGCCAATCCCGATGTGCAGGGTCTCAAGACGGGCGAACAGCTCACCGACACCATCACGGTCACTGTCACCGACAGCCAGGGCGGCACGGCGACGCAAACCGTCACCATCATCATCCAGGGTGAAGACGATGGCGCGATCATCACTCCCGCAACGCCAGGTGCCGACCAGGGCCGCGTGCAGGAAGATGTGACGCTGACCACGAGCGGCAAGCTCAATGTGATCGACCCGGATGCGGGTCAGGCGGTGTTCTTGGCGCAGACCAATGCGCCCGGCCAGTACGGCAGCTTCAGCGTCGATGCGAACGGCAACTGGAACTTTGCGCTGAACAACGGCGACGACAAGGTGCAGGCCCTGGGCGCAGGCGAGACGCTGACCGAAACT
Organism: Acidovorax sp. CCYZU-2555; assembly: GCF_018413525.1. GTDB lineage: Bacteria > Pseudomonadota > Gammaproteobacteria > Burkholderiales > Burkholderiaceae_C > Comamonas. Next base: position 6,234 of record NZ_JAHCDD010000053.1, on the reverse strand, counting down.
TTCACGGTCACGACCGCCGACGGAACCACGGGCAGCGTGGTCGTCACCATCGTTGGCACGAACGACCAACCCGAACTCTCGGGCGCCTTGACGGGCACCGTGACGGAAAACGGTGTGCAGACAGCCATCGGTCAGCTGATCACCGCCGATGTGGATGCCAAGGACACGCACAGCTACAGCGTCGTGGGCAATTCCAAGGGCACCTATGGCAGCTTCGGCGTGGACGCGAATGGCCGCTGGACCTATCAGCTCGACAACGACGCAGCCCAGCCGCTGCGCGCGGGTGAAACCCGTACCGAAACCTATCAGGTGCAGGTCAGCGACGGCAAGGGCGGCGTGGACACGCAGACCGTCACGATCACCATCAACGGTGCGGATGTCAGTGCAATCATCACGCCGGCTGTTCCTGGCGCAGACCGGGGCGCGGTGACCGAAGATGGTCAGCTGACCGCGGCTGGCAAGCTCAATGTGGTCGACCCTGATGAAGGCCAGGCGGTGTTCGTGCCGGTGAAGGCCCGCGCCGGTCAATACGGCAGCTTCACCATCGACGCCAACGGCAACTGGAACTATGCGCTGAACAACAACAGCCCGCTGGTGCAGGCGCTGGGCACGGGCGAGACGCGCACCGAAACCTTCACGGTCACGACCGCTGACGGAACCACGGGCCGCGTGGTCATCACCATCAATGGCACGAACGACGTTCCCGTTTTGTCGGGCGCATTGACCGGCACAGTAACCGAAGACGGCACGCAGACGGCCACCGGCCAGCTGGCCACCACCGATGTGGACACCCGGGATACGCACAGCTACAGCGTCGTGGGCAGCGGCACCGGCACCTATGGCAGCTTCAGCGTCAACGCCAGCGGCCAATGGTTCTACCAACTCAACAATGCCGCGGCCCAGCCCCTGAACACGGGCGAAACGCGCACCGAGACCTATCAGGTCCAGGTCAGCGACGGCAAGGGCGGCGTGGATGTCAAGGACATCACCATCACCATCAACGGTACCGACGAAGGCCCCGTGATCGTTCCCGTCGAGCCTGGCGACGGCGCCGGCGCGGTGCAGGAAGATGTGACGCTGGCGGCCAGCGGCAAGCTCGAGGCGACGGATCCGGCTGCGGACCCGCTGGTGTTCGTGGCGCAAACCGGTAAGGCCGGCCAGTACGGCAGCTTCAGCGTGAACGCCAATGGCGAATGGACTTTTGCACTGGACAACAGCGCTGGCAAGGTGCAAGCCCTGCGCGAAGGCGAGACGCGCAGCGAGACCTTCACGGTCACGACGACGATCGGAACTTCGGCCAGCGTGGTCATCACCATCACGGGTACCAATGACGCGCCGACGATCACCGGCACGGCCACGGCCACCATCAGTGATACCACGGCCAGCATTTCCGGCGATCTGAACCCCTCCGATGTGGACGTGGGCGACACGCACAGCTGGACCGTAGGCACACCCCAGGGCCAGTACGGCAGCCTGACGGTCGATGCCGACGGCAAATGGACTTATGTGCTGGACAACGCCAAGGTCAAGGATCTGCCCGACGGCCAGTCGGTCACCGACACCATCACCGTGACGGTGACGGATAGCCAGGGCGCGAAGGCCACGCAGGATGTGGTCATCACCATCAATGGCAGCGGCAACAATCTGCCGAGCATTGGCGGCGTTGACCAGGGTAAAGTCACCGAAGACGGTCAGCTGACTGCAGGCGGCAAGCTCGATATCACCGATCCCGACGCAGGCGAAGCGGTGTTCCAGCCGCAGACCGATGCCAGCGGCACCTACGGCAAGTTCAGTGTCGATGCCAATGGCAACTGGACTTACACGCTGACCAACACCAACCCGGCGGTGCAAGCCCTGGGCGTGAATGAAACGCTGGGCGAAGCCTTTACGGTCAAGAGTGCCGACGGCACGACGCATATCGTCAACATCGTGATCAACGGCACGAACGACGTGCCCGTAGTCTCGGGTCCGGTGATCGGTGCGGTCACCGAAGACGGCACGACCACGGCCACCGGCCAGTTGGTTGCCACCGATGTGGACAAGAACGACAAGCTGACCTGGGAAGTGACCGGTTCGGCCACGGGCGCCTACGGAACGATCGCGATCGACCAGACCGGCAAGTGGACTTACACGCTGGACAACGACAAGGCCGAGGCTTTGACGTCCAAGGACAAGCCCGTCGAAACCTTTACCGTCACGGTCAGCGATGGCCATGGCGGTACGGTCACCAAGACCATCGACATCACGGTCAATGGCACCGACACCGGCGCGACCATCACGCCGCACGTTCCCGGCGCCGACAAGGGCGAAGTCACCGAAGACGGTCAGCTGACTGCAGGCGGCAAGCTCGATGTCACCGATCCGGACGCCGGCCAGGCCGTGTTTGTTGCGCAGAACAATGTAGCAACTACCTATGGTCACTTCACCATCGGCACCGATGGCACCTGGTCTTACCAGTTGGACAACAGCAACACGGCGGTACAGGCCCTGGGCGCCGGTCAGACCCTGACCGAAACCCGTACGGTCACCACTGCCGATGGCACGACCTCCAATGTCGTGATCACCATCAACGGCACGAACGACGTTCCCACGCTGGTCGCGGGCGCGGGCGCGGTCACGGAAGATGTGGATGTGGTCGGCGGCAAGCTGGTCTCTTCGGGCGCGGTGACGATCTCGGATATCGATACCGGCGAAAGCAGCTTCAAGGACGGTGCGGTCTTCACGGGTAGCACGGTCGCTGGCGGCGCGCAACTGGGCACGCTGGTGTTCAACACCGATGGCACTTACAGCTACTCGGTCGACAACAGCAAGGTTCAGTTCCTTAAGTCCGGCGATTCGGTCGTTGAGACCTTCACGGTCACGAGCAAGGATGGCTCGGCCAGTACCACCATCAAGATCACCATCCATGGTGCGGATGATGGAGGCATCATCACCGGCAACGACACCGCAGCCCTCAAGGAAGACACCAAGACGGATGCCAGCGGCACTCTGATTGCAACGGGTGCCGATGCAGGCGCGCATCCCTTCGTGGAGCAGCGTGACGTGGCGGTGCAGTATGGCAAGTTCACCATTGAAGCCAACGGCAACTGGTATTACCGTCTGAACAACAACGACCCTGTCATCCAGGCGTTGGGTGAAGGCGTGCAATTGACGGAAACCGTCACCGTGCGCACGGCAGACGGCACGCTGGCAGATATCAAGGTGACCATTACCGGCACCAACGACTTGCCGCAGCTCAGCCAGGCTGACAGGACGATTAACGAAAATCCGAACGCTGCAGGCGGTGTGCTGACAGCGGTCGGCACGCTGACCATTACCGATGCAGATGCGGGCGAAAGCAAGTTCCAGTCGGGCGCGGTGCTGAGCAAGGTGGAAGGCCAGTTCCTGGCGGCCAATACCGCGCTGGGCACGCTGGCGTTCAATGTCGATGGTTCGTACAGCTATTCGGTCGATAACAGCAAGGTCGCCTACCTGAAGAACGGTGAGTCGGTCACGGAAACCTATACGGTGACCAGCCACGACGGAAGCAAGACCAGCACGATCGTGATCCGGATCTACGGCGCTGATTCTGGAGCGGTGGTCACTCCTGCCGAGCCAGGCGCCGACAAGGGCTCGGTCACCGAAGACGTAACGCTGACGACGGGCGGCAAGCTGAACGTCGTCGATCCCGATGCCGGCGAGGCCGTGTTTGTGGCGCAGACCAATGTCACGACCACCTATGGCAAGTTCAGCATCGATGCCAGCGGCAACTGGACCTATGTCCTGACCAACAGCAACGCGGCTGTGCAGGCCCTGGGCGCGGGTCAGACCCTGACCGAAACCCGTGAAGTGGTGACGGCCGACGGCACCAAGTCGAACGTGGTCATCACCATCAACGGCACCAACGACATTCCCACCTTGGGCGCGGGCGTTGCTGCCGTGACCGAAGATGTTGCGGTGACGGACGGCAAGCTGGTGTCTTCGGGCACGGTCTCGATCAGCGATGTCGATGCCGGCGAAAGCAGCTTCAAGGCCGGTGCGACGTTCACCAGCACCACGGGTGCGGCGCAACTGGGCACGCTGGTGTTCAACACCGATGGCTCCTACAGCTACTCGGTCGACAACAGCAAGGTTCAATACCTCAAGACCGGCGAGTCGATCGTTGAGACCTACACGGTCACCAGCAAGGACGGCTCGGCCACCAGTACCATCAACATCACCATCAACGGTGCAAATGATGGCGCGGTGATCACGCCGAATGCTCTGGGTGCGGATAAGGGCTCGGTCACCGAAGACGGAACGCTGACGACGGGCGGCAAGCTGAACGTCGTCGATCCCGATGCCGGCGAGGCCGTGTTTGTGGCGCAGACGAATGTCACGACCACCTACGGCAAGTTCAGCATCGATGCCAACGGCAACTGGACCTATGTGCTGACCAACACCAACGCGGCTGTGCAGGCCCTGGGTGCGGGTCAGACACTGACCGAAACGCGTGAAGTGACGACGGCGGATGGCACCAAGACCAATGTCGTGATCACCATCAACGGCACCAATGACGTTCCCACCTTGGGTACGGGCATTGCTTCCGTGACCGAAGACGTCAATGTGAGCGGCGGCAAGCTGTCGACTTCAGGCACGGTCACGATCAGCGATGTCGATACCGGCGAAAGCAGCTTCAAGGCAGGTGCGGTATTCACCAGCACCACTGGCGCCGCGCAGCTGGGCACGCTGGTGTTCAATACCGATGGCTTCTACAGCTACTCGGTCGACAACAGCAAGGTCCAGTTCCTCAAGGCTGGCGAGAGCATCGTCGAGACCTATACCGTCACCAGCCTGGATGGTTCGAATACGACGCAAGTCGTGATCACCATCCACGGCACCAACGATGCTCCGATCATCAGCGGTGATACGACTGGCGTGGTCACTGAAGACACGGCGGTCACCACTTCTGGTCAGCTGACCAAGACCGATGTCGATTCCATTGACACGCACACATGGAGCGTCAGCAACAACGGTCAGGGCACTTACGGCGTGTTCACGGTCGACGAATCGGGCAAGTGGACCTATGTGCTGAACAACAGCAACAACAATGTGCAATCGCTGGCCCTGGGCCAGCAGGTGACTGACACCATCACCGTGACGGCGAGCAACGGCAATGGCGGAACGGCCACACAAGTGGTGACCGTGACCATCGATGGCAGCAATGACACTCCGACCATCAGCGGCGCGGCGACGGGCGAAGTCACAGAAGACGTGACGACGACGGTCTCCGGTCAGCTGACCAAGACCGATGTCGATACCAACGACACCCACACCTGGAGCATCAGCAATGGCGGCAAGGGCCAGTACGGCACCTTCACACTAGACGCCACGGGCAAATGGACTTACGAGCTGGCCAACAGCAGCAGCCAAGTCCAGGCGCTGGCGGCAGGCGAACAGGTGAAGGACACCATTTACGTGCTCGTGAGCGACACCAATGGCGGCACGGCGATGCAAGAGGTGACCGTGACCATCATCGGCACCGCCGACGCTGCGGTGCTGGGTGCAAGCGAGGTCTCGGTGACGGAGAGCGTAGGCGTGGTTGACGGCAAGCTGTCGACTTCGGGCGCAGTGACGATTTCGGATGCGGATGCTGGCCAGAACAGCTTCAAGCCTGATGCCGTTTTCAACGGCAACGGTGCGCCGCTGGGTACGCTGGTGTTCAACACGAACGGCAGCTACACCTACTCGGTGGACAACAGCAAGGTGCAATACCTCAAGGCCGGTGAGTCCGTGGTCGAGAATTACACGGTCACCAGCGTGGATGGCTCGGCCACCACGACCATCAAGGTCACCATCAACGGCACCAATGATGTGCCTACGCTGGGCGCAAGCACCAGCACCGTGACGGAAGACGTCAATGTGGTCGACGACAAGCTGTCGACTTCGGGAGCGGTCACGATTGTGGACGCCGATGGAGAGAACAGCTTCAAACCCGATGCTGTCTTCGACGGCAACGGTACGCCACTGGGTACGCTGACGTTCAACACGAATGGCAGCTACACCTACTCGGTCGACAACAGCAAGGTGCAGTACCTCAAGGCCGGCGAGTCGGTGGTCGAGAGCTATACGGTCACGAGCATTGACGGCTCGGCCACGACAACCATCAAGGTCACCATCAACGGCACCAACGACATTCCCACCTTGGGCGCGGGCGTGGGCGCGGTGACCGAAGATGTGGCGGTGGCCAACGGCAAGCTGGTGTCTTCGGGCACT
>NZ_JAHCDD010000052.1 GCF_018413525.1 Acidovorax sp. CCYZU-2555 | reverse complement strand
GCAGCGCGGGCGCCGAGCCCTTGTAGGGCACATGCAGCAGGTTGCTGCCGGTGCGCTGCTTGAACAGCTCCAGCGCCACATGCAGCGGCGAGCCCGGGCCCGACGAGCCCGACGTCACTTCACCCGGATGACTGCGCACATGGGCCAGGAACTCGCGCATGTTCTTCGCCGGGAAATCGGGGTGCACGGCCAGCACCAGCGGCATGCGGCCCAGGCCGCCGATGAAGCTGAAGTCCTTTTGCGCGTCGTAGCTCAGGCTGCGGTACATCGCCGGGTTGAACGCCAGCGTGCCCGAATCGGCCGTGCCCACGGTGTAGCCGTCGGCGGGCGAGCGCACGATCTGCGTGGCGCCGATGATGGTCGCCGCGCCGGGTTTGTTCTCGACCACCACGGTCTGGCCCAGCTCCTTGGACATGCCGATCGCGAGGTTGCGCGCGATCACGTCCGTCGTGCCTCCGGGTGCGTAGGGCACGACCCATTTCACCGCCTGCTGCGCGGGAAATGCCGTCTGGGCCTGTGCCAGACCCGCGCCGCACAGCGCTGCGCCCAGCAGCGCAATCAATTGCCGCTTTTTCATGTCTTTGTCTCCTGGTTTTTTGATTTTTTTGCCCCGTTCCGGGGCGCTTTCACACTTGCGGCGACTCAGGTCGTTGCGAGCATCCATTCATGCGCCGGATCGTTGCGGAAAGCCCAGCGGCGCTCCGGTCCGGCCATGGTGTTGAGGTAGTACAGGTCGTAGCCATGCGGCGCGACGCAGGGGTGGTAGCCACGCGGCACCATCACCGTGTCGCGGTGCTCGACGGCCATGGTTTCGTCGAGCGAGCGGTCGTCGGTGTAGACGCGCTGGAAGGCGAAACCCTGCTGCGGATCGATCTGGTGGTAATAGGTTTCCTCGAGCACGGTCTCGGCATTCGGCTGGGCCGGATCGCTGCTGTCGTGCTTGTGCGGCGGATAGCTCGACGAGTTGCCCGCGGGCGTGATCACTTCGACCACCAGCAGGCTTTCGGCGGGCTCCGATTCGGGCAGGATGTCGCAGACAAAGCGCGTGTTGCTGCCCTTGCCGCGCACGCTGCGCTTCATCTGTTCCGGCGCGATCACGCGCTCGGGCAGCAGGCCCTTGGCGGGTGCCAGGCTGAGCGCGACTTCGGCTTCGGCCGAGGCGCTGATATGCACGCCGCGGCCCGGCGGCACATACAGCGCCGCGGGCGCGCGTTCCTCGAACACCGACGCGCGGTTGCCCAGCGCGCTGTAAAGCACGCCGCCCACGCGCACGTCGACGCTGCCCGCGAGCACCGTGAGGCACAGCTCGAGACCGCCGGTCTGCAGCGCCTCTTCCTCACCCGCACGCAGGCGCAGCACCTTGAAGCTGATGTGGCGCCAGCCCGCCGACGCGGGCGTGATGTCGGTGACGATGCGGCCCGGCTGGGCCTTGACGAGAAGACTCATACGTTAGCTCCTGCGCGCAGCGCGCTGTGTTGTTCCACGCCGGCCGCAGCGCGGCTCGCGCGCCAGCCCGCGATCAGCTGGCGGAAATTGGCCGCGACCTGGGCCTGCAGGCCCGCGTCGTCGATCTCGCCGCGCAGCCAGGCCAGGGCCGGCGCCGACCAGACGCTGCGGCCTATCATGAAGCCCTTGACCAGCGAGGCCGGTGCCTGGGCGAAGGCCGCGATCAGCTGGTCCACGGGCTGCGACAGCCCCAGGATCACCGCGCCGCGGCAGTAGGGGTCGCGTGCCTGCACCAGCGCCTCGAGCGCCAGCCACTGGGCGCGCGACATCGCGCCGACCTTCCACCACTCGGGCTTGAAGCCCAGGTCGTAGAAGCGTTCAATCGTCTGCACCACGCATTCGCCGCTGTCGTCGGCGGCGATCTGCTCCTTGGGCGGAATCACTTCGAGCAGCAGTTCGTGGCCGCTGGCGCGCGTCGCTTCCCACACCTGCTGCAGCCACTCTTCCTGCTCGGCGCGCAGCGCGGCCGCGTCCTGCGGGTGGTAGAACACCAGGCATTTGACGGTCTGCTCGCGCGGCCAGTGCTGCAGCTGCGAGGCCAGCGAATGCGTGCCGTCGAAACGCAGCGGGCGCGAGCCCGGGCGCTCAATTGGGCGGCCCACCCACCAGCCGCGGCCGGTGGCGTCGTGCAGCGCGGCTTCGCCTATGCGGCCGTCGATCAGCACGCCCATGCGGCCCTTGCAGCCGGGGTCGTTCTCCACATCCTCGACCACGCGGTTGATCAGGCGCTTGAGGCCGGGCAGGCGCGCACGGTCGGCGCCGGCCTGGTCGGCCAGTTCCTCGAACTGCGAGCGATGGTCATAGGCCAGCACGCACAGCTCGGGCCAGGCCGGGCGCGCGGCCGTCACGCGGTGCAGATGAGCGAGCTGCGGGTCCTGATCGGGCCGCACCTGGCGCCGGCCCGAGAACCAGTGCGCGAGTTCGGCCGGCGTGGGCATGGCGGGCGCGCAGCCGTGGCGCGAGACCACGATGGCGCCGCAGGCGTTGGCCATGGCCGCAGCCTCGGCGAACGACTTGCCGCGCAGCAGACCGGCGAGCAGGCCCGACGCGAACGCGTCGCCCGCGCCCAGCACGTTGAGCACTTCTATGCGTTCGCCCAGCACCGTCAGTGCGTCGTCCATGGCCGCGGGAATCGCGCCGTCGATGATCGAGCAGCCCAGCGGGCCGCGCTTGACGACGAACACCGCGGCCGTGCATTCGCGTGCACGCCGCAGGCTGGCCATCAGGTCGCCCTCGGCGCCGCCCGCGATCATCCATTCCTCTTCGGTGCCTATGATCAGCTCGAACAGTCCCAGCTGCTGCTGCAGATGCGCGCTGACCTGGTCGTTGCCTATGTAGCGGGTCTCGCCGTCGCCCTTGCCCGTGAGGCCCCACAGCACGGGGCGGTAGTCGATGTCGAGCACGCGCACCAGGCCGTGGCGGCCGCCGATTTCGAGTGCCTTGCGGCTCGCGCCGAGCACGCCGGGCGTGCTCAGGTGGGTGCCGGTGATCACCAGGCTGCGACAGCGCGCCAGGAATTCCTCATTGATATCGTCCTCGCACAAGGCCATGTCGGCGCAGTTCTCGCGCGCAAACAGCAGCGGGAACGTATCCTGGTCCTTGATGCCCAGCAGCACCATGGCCGTGAGGCGCTCGGCGTCGACCTTCACCTGGCTCACATCGCAGCCTTCGCGCTGCAGCGTGCGGCACAGAAAGCGGCCGTTCTGCTCGTTGCCAACGCGCGAGATCATCGCCGAGCGCATGCCCAGTCGGGCCGTGCCGAAAGCGATGTTCGCGGACGAGCCGCCGAGGTACTTGGAAAAACTGCTGGCCTCCTCGAGACTGCAGCCGATCTGCTGGGCATAGAGATCGACGGCCAGGCGCCCGAGGCAGGCGACGTCATAGGGGCGGTCGGCGGGAAAAGGCAGCGTGCTCATGGTTTCCTTGTTGGTCACATCGGCAGCGCGCAGGCCCCGCCGGATAATCTTCGCCAACGGATGATAATCCGATATAGAAAATATTTTCTAAATTTATGAAAAATAGAACAACACCCGAGGAAACGCCGCAGCCATCCCAATCCCCTGCGGGGTTTGCGGATACCGCGGCCTTTCTGGCGGTCGTGCAGGCGCAGTTCGACAGCCTGAGCCGCCAGCTCAAGGCCATTGCGCGCCATGTGGAAATGCACCGCGACCGGCTGGTGCTCGACGGCGTGCAGGCCACGGCCGAGGCCTGCGGCGTGCAGCCGTCGGCCGTGGTGCGCTTCGCCAAGCACTTCGGCTTCAGCGGCTACTCAGAGCTGCAGGCACTGTTCCGCGCCGACGCCGAGCGCCAGCTCGCGCCCAACCGCGGCTACCAGGAGCGCATACGCGGACTGATCGTTCCGGGCGCGCAGACGCTGGCCGTGGGCCAGCTCGCGCGCGAAGTCATAGAGCGCAGCGTCGACAGCCTGCAGGCCTTGCAGCGCCAGCTGCCCGACGACCGCTTCGAGGCCGGCGTCGATCTGATGGTGCAGGCGCCCGCGATCTGGCTCGCGGCGTCCCGGCGCGCGTTCCCGGTCGGCGCCTACCTCGCCTATGCGCTGCAGCACACGGGCAAGGCCGTGCACTGGCTCAACGGCCTGGGCGCGATGCAGCAGCTCGAATTGCGCGCGCTGCGCCCCGGCGATGTGATGCTCGCGGTGTCATTTGCGCCCTATGCGCAGGAAACGCTGGAGATGGCGCAGGCGGCCGTGGCCCGGGGGGCGCAGCTGATCGCGATCACCGACAGCCAGCTGAGCCCGCTGGCCGCGCAGGCCAAGGTGGTGCTGATCGCCCAGGACGGCGCGACTTTCGGTTTCCGTTCGCTCACGAGCACGCTGGCGCTGGCGCAGTCGTTGTTCCTGGGATTGGCCTACAAGCTGGAGCTGGCTTACGAAGCCCCGGTGGCCACAGATTGAGGCAAGGCCTGGCCCTGCGCCGACGCCGGCAGACCGAACACGCGGTCGAACGCCCAGTTGAACGCGAAGGTGTAGACCAGGAAGAACAGCAGCAGGCCGAGGTCCATCAGGAAGGCCTGCCACAGGCTCACCTTGAACCACCAGGCGAACAGCGGCACCAGCATCACGACCAGGCCGCCTTCCATGCCCAGCGCATGCGCGACGCGGCGCGCGAAGCCGCGGCCGCGCCGCGCCTGGCGCGCTTCCCAGCGCTCGAACAGGCCGTTCCAGACCACGTTCCAGGCGACCGCAATCGCCGAGGTCATGACCGCGACGATGCTCGAGTGCGCGGCGCTTTCGCCGGTCAGGGCGGCGAGGCCGTAAGAGGTCGCGGCAATGGCAAACACTTCAAACAGGGTGACATACACGACGCGCCGCCAGGGGCCCTGCAGCTGGCGTTTCGGAGAAGAGATATTCAAAGACATGGGCTGAATTTAAAGGGTTTTCACTGATAACAAAAGTCAGGATCTTTCAGTTTTACTGATAGATTGCGGCCATGGCTTTCTCTTCCGACAACGTTCTGGTGTTTCTGGCCGTGCTCGACCACGGCTCGTTTTCGGCCGCGGCGCGCGCGCTGTCGCGCGTGCCTTCGGCCGTGAGCATGGCCATCGCCCACCTCGAAGCCGAGCTGCAGCTCAACCTGTTCGACCGCAGCGGCCGCGAGCCCCGGCCCACCGAAAGCGCACGCGCGCTCGAGCCGCAGGCGCGGCTGCTGGCCGCGCAGCTGCAGCAGCTCAACGGCCAGGCGCTGGCGCTGACCCAGGGGCTGGAGCAGCGGCTGAGCATTGCGATTGCGCCCGAACTGCTGGCTTCGCGCTGGACCACCGCGCTGGCCGCGCTGGCCCAGGCCCATCCGCTGCTCGAAGTCGAAGTGCTGGCCGCGCCGCAGGAAGACGCGCTGGCGCTGCTGCACACCGGCCGCGCCCAGCTCGCGCTGGTCTTCGAGCGCCCCAGCCTCGACGGGCGCGAAGGTTTCCAGGAAGTGGGCAGCGACACGCTGATCGCCGTCATGGCGCCCGACCACCCGGTGCTCGAAGCCGCGCGCCGCGAGGCCGCGGGGCGCGAAGGCATGCCCGCGGCGTCCCTGAGCGAAGAGCATCTGAAGACCACGCGCCAGATCGTGGTCGCGAGCCGCGACCTGGGCCAGACCGATGCGCGCTTCGTCTACGCGCGCCACATCTGGCGCACCGACAACCACCTCGCCGCGCTGGGCCTGATCGAAGCCGGCCTGGGCTGGGGCTGGCAGCCGCGCTCGCTGGTCGCGCCGCGCATCGAAGCCGGCCGGCTGGTCGAAATGCCGTTTTCCAATCTCAGCAACGGCCTGCGCCTGTGGGTCGACGTGGTCTGGTCCAAGCGGCGGCCCATGGGCCTGGGCGCGCAGCTGTTCGTGCAGGAGATGGGCAAGCAGATGGCTGCGGCCTGAGCTCGCCGCCCGCTCCTTACCGGACGCGGATCAAAGCTGCAGCCAGGCCTCGCCCACGCCATCGAACTGCACATGCACGCGGTCTCCGGCCTGGGCACGCGCCAGACCCACCCAGCTGCCCGTGGTGACCACCGTGCCCGCGCTGAGCGTGCCGTACTCCATGGTTGCATGGCGCAGCCAGTCGGCCAGCAGCCAGGCGGGATCGCCCAGCGAATGGGTGCCGGTGTGCACGCTGGTCTCGCCGTCGCCCAGGCGCAGCCGGCAGACCTGGCGCGACCAGTCGGGCGCGGCGCCCACCAGATCGCAAGCCTGCCACTCGCCTATGACCAGCGCGCCATGGCACAGTTGGTCGGCCATGAGCAGCAGCGGCGGCGCGGCGAACTGCTGCTGCCAGCGCGACTCGACGACTTCGATGCTCACGGCCATCGCATCTATCAGGCCCGCGCATTCGCCGGCCACCAGTTGCCAGGCCTGGGCGACCGAGACGTCCTGGCCCAGGCGCAGCGCGATTTCGGCTTCTATGCCGCGTGTATGCAAGGGCCAGTCTCCGGCCGTCGCCGGGCTGGGCCAGACGCCGGCCGGGGGCAGCGGCGCATGCGTCAGCTGCGCGCCGCGCGTGGGGCCGCCCGACTTCCAGGCATGCGGCGTGCCCTGGTCAAACCAGCCCAGCTCACGGGCCACGGCGCGCTGCACGGCATAGGCCTCTTCCTGGCTGGCCAGGTGGCCGGCCAAGGGCAGGGCATCGGCCAGGTGGGCATGCGCACGCGCCTGCAGCAAGGTGGAGCAAACGGCATCAACGGACATGGAACTCCCGGGCAAAGACAGTGACAGAACTAGGGTCGGAAATACCGCCCGCCAAAGCCTGCATTCTTGCGCAAAAACGCCGCGCCATGACGGCCTTTTCAGAGGACAAATCCATGGTTATGCATGAAATGCATAACAACCAAAACAAGCGGCGTTGGACAAGCCGCAGTCACAGGAATAAGCTGAAAAACAGGTCATCCATTTTTGTGACCGCCGCTTCAAACGCTTTGGAATATTCCATGCAAAACACCCCTGCCTCCCCGTCGACCAGCATCCTGCCGGCCCACCCCCTGCCCTCCTACCTGCAAGCCGACAAGCTCGGCCCCTGGGGCATCTACCTGCAGCAGATCGACCGTGTCACGCCCTATCTCGGCCATCTGGCACGCTGGGTCGAAACGCTCAAGCGCCCCAAGCGCGCGCTGATCGTCGACGTACCGATCGAACTCGACAACGGCACCATCGCCCACTTCGAGGGCTATCGCGTGCAGCACAACACCAGCCGCGGCCCGGGCAAGGGCGGCGTGCGCTTCCACCAGGACGTGACGCTGTCCGAAGTGATGGCCCTGTCGGCCTGGATGTCGATCAAGAACGCGGCCGTCAACGTTCCCTACGGCGGTGCCAAGGGCGGCATACGCGTCGATCCCAAGAAGCTGTCGAAGGGCGAACTCGAGCGCCTCACACGCCGCTACACCAGCGAAATCGGCATCATCATCGGCCCGAACAAGGACATCCCCGCGCCCGACGTCAACACCAATGAGCAAATCATGGCGTGGATGATGGACACCTACTCGATGAACACCGGCTCCACGGCCACGGGCGTGGTCACGGGCAAGCCTGTCGACCTGGGCGGTTCGCTGGGCCGGCGTGAAGCCACGGGCCGCGGCGTGTTCACCGTCGGCGTCGAGGCCATGCGCCGCACCGACATGCGCATCGAAGGCGCACGCGTCGCCGTGCAGGGCTTCGGCAATGTCGGCGGTACGGCCGCCAAGCTGTTCGTCGAAGCCGGCGCCAAGCTGGTCGCGGTGCAGGACCACAGCGGCAGCATCTACAACGACCTGGGCATCGACGTGCCCGCGCTGCTGAGCCATGTGCAGCAGACCGGCGGCGTGGGCGGTTTCCACGGCGCCGATGTGCTGGCCAAGGAAGAGTTCTGGGGCGTCAACTGCGACATCCTGATTCCCGCCGCGCTCGAAGGCCAGATCCACCTGGCCAACGCGGGCCAGATCAAGGCCAAGCTGGTGATCGAAGGCGCGAACGGCCCGACCACACCCGAAGCCGACGACATCCTGCACGAAAAGGGCGTGCTGGTACTGCCCGACGTGATCGCCAACGCCGGCGGCGTCACCGTGAGCTACTTCGAGTGGGTGCAGGATTTCTCGAGCTTCTTCTGGAGCGAGGACGAAATCAATGCCCGCCTGGTGCGCATCATGCAGGACGCCTTTGCGGGCGTCTGGCAGGTGGCCCAGGACCACAAGGTCAGCCTGCGCACCGCGACCTTCATCATCGCCTGCCAGCGCATCCTGCATGCGCGCGAAATGCGCGGCCTGTACCCCTGACGCCCGGGCCGGTGCGACCTGTCAGAAACGATAGGTCGCGGCCAGCCAGATACGCGGGTTCTTGTAGCCCAGGCGGGAACCGGGCCGGTGACCGCCCGTGCGCCAGGCCACCGCGGCCTGCGCGCTCCAGGACTTCTCCGTCCAGCGCAGGCCCGCCCCCGCGCCCGACAGCGAGCGCCAGTTGTCGGCGCGCCGCCACGGCCGGCGCCGCAGTTTCACCTGCCCCGCATCGACAAACACAAAGGGCTCGGCGCGGCCCATGCGGTGGCGCAGTTCCACCTGCAGCAGCCAGCCTTCATCGCCCTGGGCTTCGGCACTGGTCCAGGCGCGTATGCGTTGCGGCCCTGAAGCCGCAAACCACTTTTCGCTGTCGAGGTTGCGGCTGGCTTTCTGGCCGGAAAAACGGCCCCAAAGCGTCCAGTCCTTGTGCAAGGTCTGTTCATGGCGCAGGTCTGCGCTGAGCAGGCGGTAGCGACCTTCGGTGCGGGCACTGCTGCGGTCCTCGTCGCGCAGTCCATGGTCGAGCTTGAGCCGCCCCAGGCCCAGCATCAGTTCGCCCGACGTCTTGCTCTTTTCACCCCTGTACTCGCCATTGAGTTTCAACGGCAGCATGTTCAGCGTGCGGTGCTCTGCGACCGGCGCCTTGCCGCGCGGCATGGCATTGTCATCCGAATGCGTGCGCTCCACTCCCACGCTCGCCTGGAGGCTGCCGGCTTCGCCCAGCCACAGCGGATAGGACAGCTCCACCAGCAGGATGTCCGAAGTCCCCTGCGCATTCAATCCACGACGTTCGCGGTGCAGCTGGTAGTAGTTATGGTCCAGCTCCGCATGCAGGCTCCAGCCGTTGACGCCCAGCGGCACGGTATAGCCGAGGAAGAGGTTCCAGGTGCCATGCCAGCGGCGGTGGCCTTGCAGGCTCAGCGAGTCGCCCAGCGTCCACAGGCTGGGAATATCGAGGCCGAAGCGCGCGCGCTGGTCGCCGGTGAAACGGCTGCCGTGGTTGTCCAGGGCCACGAAACCGCTGTAGCGCGGCTTGCGCTGCAGCGTCACGGTGAGATCGCGCAAGCCGCCCTCCTCCCCCGGGCCGAGCATGGCATTGCTGTTCACGCCCGGCAGTTCCTTGAGCAGATGCAGCCGGCGCTGCAGCAGCTCTTCGTCTATCGGTTCGCCTGGACGCAGATCGCGTATCCAGCGCGCCGCCGCGGGCTGCAGCGCCGGATCGTCGATTTCCATGCGCACCGCGCCATAACGCCCGCCGCGCAGACCGTCTATCGCCGTCGCATCCGCCGGCAATGGCATGGCCTGGACCGAAGACGAATCGTCGGGCGGCTCTTGCGTCTGCGCCAATGCGGCTTCAAGGCACAGCAGAAAAGGGCACAGGGTCAGCCAAGCCCTGCGTGCAGCGTTGGGAAAGGTGTGCATGGCGGTTCTCCTTGGCAAGGCAGGCGCCGGACTATCCGACGAGGCCTTGACACAAACCGTAACCAGCAGTCGCACCAATGGATAGGATGGAACTATCGCTCTGGATCAAAGAAATGCAGGCGCCCGTATTGCATGCGCTGCTGTCTGGCTCCGCAAGCCGGCGCACGCGCGCATGGCCGCCGGCTCAGGTCCGCGTCGGTCCTATGCGCACGGACGCCCAGACGCGGTTCATTTCGGCGCAGAACGGCTGGGCACAGCTGGCCTTGCCGCGGTAGGGGCAGCCCAGCTCGGTGCACAGGCCCGTGCGGCGCTCCTGCAGCCGCTGGTCGTCGCGTGGCTGCTGTCCGCTGGCCTGCAGCGCGGCCATCTGCAGCCAGGGATCGTTCTTTGCCTGCAGCGCCACCATGGCCTGCTGGGCGGCCTGCGTGGACGGCAGCAGGCCGGCGAGCGCCGTCGCTGCCGACTGCGCGTTCTGCGCCGTGGCCTGCAATGGCTGGAAATCGAGCCACAGCAGCGCGCTGGTACGCAGCTTGTCTCCCCCGGGGGCCGCGCCCTGCAAAACCAGGGCCAGCGCGCCCGATTCGAGCTGCTGCGCGGGCGCAGCGAACGGCAGCTTCAGCGGCACCGGGCCCGCAGTCGGCAGCGGCGCCATGGCCGGAGGGCTGGCAGCGGCCGCGGGCAGCGCTGCCGAGGCCGCCGCCTGCATCTGCGCCCATGCCTGCGGCACCTGCAAAGTAAGCGCGAAGCCGCGCTCGCCTTCGGGCGTCTGCACCACGCCTTGCTGCACCAGCCAGGTCAGCATGGGCGGCAGGCGCGCAGGCGCGTCAGGCGTGGCCGTGCCGACAAGCGTTGGGGCCGCCGTGGCCACGGCGGTGGAAAGCGGGGCCGCGGGTGCGGCAGCGATAGTTGCTGTCGGTGGGGCAGCTGCGGTGGTGGCGGTCGATGGAACCGCCGCAGCCGCGGGAGCCGATGCGGTCAGCAGCGCTGGCGCAACCGTAGTGGCCGCGACCGTGGTGGCCAAGGCAACCGCTGCCTTGCCTGCCACCATGTCAGCTGCGGCGCCGGCGACTGCCGCATTGCCGGTCGCAGCCGCATTGCCTGGCATTGCGGCGCTGCCAGCGCTTGCCGGCGCCGGTGTCGATGCGGATGCAGGCGCCGCGGGCGCGAGCACCGTATTGAGCCAGGCCTGGGGCCAGGGCTGGGCCGCGACCAGTTGCTGGGGCTGGGGCAGACCCGCCGTGGCCTGGGCGACCAAGGCCGTGAGCAGCTCACGCAGCGCGGGAGAAGCACCCGCCGACGGCCAACTGGTTTGCGAACCCGACTGCACCTGGGTCACGAGCTGGGCGATCAGCGTCTGGAACACCTGCAGGCGCAGTGCCTGCTGCGCCTGGGCCGAAAGACTCAGCGCGGGCTGGACCGGCGCTGCAGGGGCCACCGGCTGGGCAGGCGCCACCGGCGCCGCTCCCGCCACGGCCGTGACGGCCGGCACCGCGACCACGGGCGACACGGAAGTCGGCGTGGACGGTCCGGTGGCGGGCGGCAGCGGCAGGTTCATCGTGGGAACCGTGCGCCGTTATCAGGCCTGGGCCGGGTAGAACAGCGGGCGCGTGGCCGTGGCGCGCACGGCCTGGGCGATCGCGCCGATGTGCTCGGGCGTCGTGCCGCAGCAGCCGCCCACGATGTTCACCAGGCCTTCGGCCGCGAACTCGTGCACCAGCCGGCTCGTGACTTCGGGCGTCTCGTCGAAGCCGGTGTCGCTCATCGGGTTGGGCAGGCCGGCGTTCGGATAGCAACTGATGAAGGTGTCGGGCGCGGCCTTGTGCAGCTCCTGCACATAGGGGCGCATCAGCGCCGCGCCGAGCGCGCAGTTCAGGCCGATGGCCAGCGGATTCGCATGGCGCACGCTGTGCCAGAACGCGGTCACGGTCTGGCCGCTGAGAATGCGGCCCGAGGCGTCGGTCACGGTGCCGCTGATCAGGATGGGCAGGCATTCGCCGGTCTGCTCGAAAGCTTCGTCCACGGCGAACAGCGCGGCCTTGGCGTTGAGCGTGTCGAAAATCGTCTCGACCAGGATCACGTCGGAGCCGCCTGCGATCAGCGCCAGCGTCTGTTCGAGGTAGGCCTTGCGCAATGTCTCGAAGTCGACATTGCGCGCGCCCGGGTCGTTGACGTCGGGGCTGATGCTCGCGGTCTTGGGCGTGGGGCCCAGGGCGCCGGCCACATAGCGCGGGTGATCGGGCGTGCTGTACTTGTCGCAGGCCGCGCGCGCGAGCTGGGCCGAGCGCAGGTTCATTTCATCGGCGAGATGGCCCAGCAGGTAATCGTCCTGGGCGACCGTGGTCGCGCCGAAGGTGTTGGTCTCGATCAGGTCGGCACCCGCGGCCAGGTAGCGTTCGTGGATGTCGCGGATCACGTCGGGGCGCGTGAGGCTCAGCAGCTCGTTGTTGCCCTTGACGTCGCGCGGCAGGTCCTTGAAGCGGTCGCCGACGGCGTCGGGGCCGGTATAGCCTGCGCCGCGGTACTGCTCCTCACCCAGCTTGAAGCGCTGGATCATGGTGCCCATCGCGCCATCGAGAATGGCAATGCGGCGGGCAAGGGTGGCGGGCAGTTCTTTGGCGCGGGTGTATTGGGGCAGGCTCATCCCCCGATTGTAGGAAGTTGGGCGTGGCCCCGTGGTCGGTCAGCCATCTTGTGTAGCGGCCGCCATTCTTGGCGGCCCTTTGACCACCTCTCAAGAAACAGCTTTTTTGTCAACTAAACCTGCTCAGGGCGAACAGCCGTATGGTGCCTTTGCCATGCGAAACGTCAGGTTCCAACGCTCGGAGCCCAGCAACGGGTGCACTGCGTCCTTGAGCGGGCTGATGCCGTGGTACGCCAGGCGCGTCGCACCGCCCCAGACCAGCACATCGCCATGTTCGAGCTGCATGCGGCGCACGCGGTCGGAGCGCTCCAGGCCGCCCCACAGGAAGGTCGCGGCCAGGCCCAGCGAGATCGAGACAATCGGCGCGCGCGTGTCGCTTTCGTCGGCATCGCGGTGCAGCGACATCTTCGCGCCCGCGACGTAACGGTTGATCAGGCAGGAGTCGGGCGCGAAGTGCGGGTAGCCGGCCACGGTCGCCGCCGCACGCGCCTGCTCCCACAGCCATTCGGGCATGGCGGGCCAGGGCCGGCCGCTGTGCGGATCGGTCGCGCTGTAGGCGTAGCCGCTCGCATCCGACACCCAGCCCCAGCGGCCGCAATGGCTCATAGCCACCGACATGGGCAGGCCGCCGGGCGTGCGCATCGTGCGCCATGGCGCCTGGGCCAGCACTTCCTGCACGCAGCCCACCCAGCGCTGCGCCTGGCCCGCGGCCCAGCCGGGCAGCAGCCAGGCGCCGGCGTCGAGCGCGATCGGGACATCGTCGGCCGGCCCGAACAGCCGGTCGCTGTCGGCCAGGGCCATGGAGCCGGATACAGGGGAACGGGACATGGAAATTCCAGCGGAAACAAGGCGTTGACTGCATTGTAGGAAGGCCTGGCCGGCCCTTGCGCGGCGCAGGTCTGTGCCGCCCGAGGACCACGGAATTGCGCCCCGGGCGCACAATAGGCGTCTTTCCAATCCCTGCGATCGCCGCCAGCGCGCCTGCGCAGGCCGCCTCGCAGGCTCGTTGCTTTGCCGCTTTTTTTCGAGAGAATCCGCTTGTCCACCGCGCAGTCCGTATTGCAAGAAGTTTTTGGCTACGACCAGTTCCGTGGCCCGCAGGCGGCGATCGTCAGCCATGTGATTGCCGGCGGCGACGCGCTGGTGCTGATGCCCACGGGCGGTGGCAAGAGCCTGTGCTACCAGGTGCCAGCCATCGTGCGCCAGCAGCAGGGGCTGGGCGTGACCATCGTGGTCTCGCCGCTGATCGCGCTGATGCACGACCAGGTGGGCGCGCTGCACGAAGCCGGCGTCGATGCCGCGTTTCTGAACTCCACGCTGTCATACGAGCAGACGCAGGAAGTCGAACTGCGGCTGCAGACCGGCGACATCACGCTGCTCTACGCCGCGCCCGAGCGGCTCAACACGCCGCGCTTCCTGGGCCTGCTCGACGCGCTCTATGAAGCCGGTCAGCTGTCGCTGTTCGCGATCGACGAAGCGCATTGCGTGAGCCAATGGGGCCACGATTTCCGGCCCGAATACCGCGCGCTCACGGTGCTGCACGAGCGCTATGCGGGCGTGCCGCGCATCGCGCTCACGGCCACGGCCGACTCGCTCACGCGCGCCGACATCGTCGAGCGCCTGCAGCTCGAGCAGGCGGGCCAGTTCGTCAGCAGCTTCGACCGGCCCAACATCCGCTACACCATCGTCGAGAAGAAGGACGCGACGGCCCAGCTGCAGCGCTTCATACAGACCGAGCACCAGGGCGATGCGGGCGTGGTCTATTGCCAGTCGCGCAAGCGCGTCGAGGAACTCGCCCAGACGCTGCAGAACGCCGGCCTCTCGGCCCTGCCGTATCACGCCGGCCTGCCGGTCGAAATGCGCCAGCGCCATCAGGACCGCTTCCTGCGCGAGGAAGGCATCGTCATGTGCGCGACCATCGCTTTCGGCATGGGCATAGACAAACCCGATGTGCGCTTCGTCGCCCATGTCGACATGCCCAAGAACATCGAAGGCTATTACCAGGAAACCGGCCGCGCGGGCCGCGACGGCCTGCCGGCGCACGCCTGGATGGCCTACGGCCTCAACGACGTCGTCAACCAGCGGCGCATGATCGACGAAAGCCCGGCCGAGGAAACCTTCAAGCAGGTGATGCGCGGCAAGCTCGACGCGCTGCTCGCGCTGGCCGAAGCCACCGACTGCCGGCGCCAGCGCCTGCTGGGCTATTTCGGCGAAGACTCCACGCCTTGCGGCAACTGCGACAACTGCCTGAACCCGCCCGCGGTCTGGGACGGCACCGACGCCGCGCGCAAGCTGCTGTCGACCATCTACCGCGTGCACGAAGCCTGCCAGCTGACGTTCGGCACGGGCCACATCATGGACGTGCTGCGCGGCAAGGACACCGAAAAAGTGCGCCAGTACGGCCACCAGAGCCTGTCGACGTTCGGCCTGGGCGCGCAGTACTCCGAAGCCCAGTTGCGCGGCGTGCTGCGCCAGTTGCTGGCCACGGGCGCGCTGGGTCTGCACAAGGTCACCAGCGACAGCGGCCACAGCTTCGACACGCTGGCGCTGACGCCGGGCTCGCGCGCCGTGCTGCGCGGCGACGCCCAGGTGATGCTGCGCGAAGCCACGGCCAGCGCCGCCAAGCGTACGCGCCGGGCACCGCAGGCCAACGTCGCGGCACTCAACCTGGGCCCCGATGCGCAGGTGCGCTTCATCAACCTCAAGGCCTGGCGCGCCGAAGTCGCGCGCGAGCACAACCTGCCGGCCTATGTGATCTTCCACGACGCGACGCTGGCGGCGATCGCCGAGCGCGACCCCGCGAGCCTCGACGACCTCAACGGCATTCCCGGCATGGGCGCCAAGAAATTCGATGCCTACGGCGCCGAAGTGCTGCGCGTGTGCCAGATGGCGCAGTAGGGATTTTCCCCGGCGCGCCACGCGCGCAAGACCCCACTACAGGCGAACCTCTCCGACAGCGCGCGCCGCGCGAGTTGTCGATACTGCGCATCTGCGGGCAGACGATTCCGTACTGCCCGCGCCCTACAAGCGCACAGGAGACCGCCATGTCCACCGCCCCGCCACCAGCGCCGTCGTCGATCGCCCACGACGCTCCCCTGGATGAAGCACTGCAACGCGCCGACGTGGGGGCTGCGCGGGCCGGGCTCGACGCCTATGCCCTCCAGTTGATGCGCTCGGAACAAGCGTCCGATGCGCTGCAGAACAACCCCGCCTGGCACGCCCAACGCGCGCTGGGCCGGCGCCAGGGGCTGGTCGCGCAGGCGCTGACGCAGCACACGCCCGGGCGCTGGAGCGTATGGGCCGCGGGCCTCTATCTGCATGGCCAGTTCGCCCCCGACAGCCTGGACCCGTTGCTGCTGACCTCGGCCTCGCTGGCCGTGCTGCGCAAGGAGCCCGCGCTCTGGGCGCGACTCGGGCCCCTGCTGCGCAATCTCGATGACGATGCACGCGATCTGCCGATCGCGCGCAAGACCGCACTCTGGATGGGCCTCGGAGCGAATGCCGTCCAGTCGATCCAACCCCTTTACGCCACGCCGACATTGCTCCAGGCCACGCCCGTGGGCATGGGGCTCTGGGGCCGGCAGTACCTGCTCAGCGGCAGCAGCCCGGGACTGGCTGCGCCCGACAGCGACGCCCATCTGCTCAGCGCCCAGACGCCTCAGGGACAAAGCTGCTTTTTCGTGCCCCGCTGGCGCGAGGATGGCGAACGCAACAATCTGGTCGTGCGCCCGCTGCACGGCGCCTTCGGTCCCCAGTCGGTTGCCGAACTCCAGCTCAATGCGGCCAGCGGCTATCTGCTGGGCGAGGAAGGCCAGGGCCCGGTGACCTTCCGCGCCGCCGTGAGCGTGCTGCGGCTGGGCCGTACGCTGGCCAGCTGCGCGCTGCTGCGCCAGGCGCTGGTGCAGTCGCTAACACAGGCGCGTGGTCTGAACGACCTGAATGACCAGGCGCTGCTGGGCAGCGTACTGGTCGACATGGCGCTGGAAAGCGAAGCCGCGCTGGTGCTGGCCATGCGGCTGGCCCAGGCGTTCGAGCGCTGCGATGACGCCGCTGCCGACAGCATTCCGCCGCTCGATCGCGCCTGGAAGCATGTGATGGCGCCCGCCGCCCAGTTCTGGGTGGGCCGCCGCGCGATGGAAGTCACTGCCGAAACCATGGAGTGGGCCGGCGCCCAGGGCGCGCTCGACAGCCCCCAGGGCCAGACCCTGGCCCGGCTGTTTCTCGCCGCACCCGCGCAAGGCCGTGGCGAAGGCATGGGCAATGCACTGTGCCTGCAGGTGCTGAACGCACTGGACAGGCAAAAGCCTGCGGCCCGCGTGCTGTTCGAGGCCATGGAAGAGATTGCCGGCGGGGACGCGCGCATCCTGGCCCAGCTGCATGCGCTGCGCGCCATGCTCGCCCAGCCGCAGGCCGAACAGCAAGGCATGGCGCGCATGCTGGTGCAGCGCCTGGTGCTCACGGCCCAGGCCTGCCTGCTGCACCGCGACGCGCCGCCGGCCGTGGCCCAGGCCTTCATCACCACGCGCCTGGGCCACAGCGGCGCGGGCCGCGTGCTCGGCGCGCTCGATACCCGGCAGATGGACTTGCAGCGCCTGCTGCAGCGCGCCTTGCCGCACTGAAGCACGGCGCACAGAACCTGTATGCCCCGCCGCGGTTATTCCCGGTGCCGCGCGCTGCGCCCTCTCAGTGGAGACAATGGCCCATGATCAGCCTTCAAGACATCGAGCTCGCGGCCCAGCGCCTGCACGGCCATATCCTCGAAACCCCTTGCGTGGAATCACGCACGCTGTCGCAAATCGTCGGCGCCCAGGTGTTCCTCAAGTTCGAGAACCTGCAGTTCACCGCGTCGTTCAAGGAGCGCGGTGCCTGCAACAAGCTCGCCCAACTCACGCCCGAAGAGAGCGCGCGCGGCGTGATCGCCATGAGCGCCGGCAACCATGCCCAGGGCGTGGCCTACCATGCGCAGCGCCTGGGCCTGCGCGCGGTGATCGTCATGCCGCGCTTCACGCCCGACGTGAAAGTCGAGCGCACGCGCGGCTTCGGCGCCGAAGTGGTGCTGCACGGCGACACGCTCGACGAAGCACGTGCCCATGCACGTGAACTGGCACAGGAACAGGGCCTGGTGTTCGTCCACCCCTATGACGACGCCGCCGTGGCCGCGGGCCAGGGCACGCTGGCGCTCGAAATGCTCAAGGCCCAACCCGACCTCGAAATGCTGATCGTGGCGATTGGCGGCGGCGGCCTGATCGCCGGCGTGGCCACGGCCGCCAAGGCGATCAAGCCCGACATCGAGATCATCGGCGTGCAGACCCAGCGCTTTCCGTCGATGGTCAATGCCATACAGGGCAGCGATCTGCCCATGGGCCAGTCGACCATCGCCGAAGGCATTGCCGTCGCCTCGCCCGGCCAGTTGACCCAGGGCGTGGTGCGCGCATTGGTCGACGATCTGCTGCTGGTCGATGAAGGCGATATCGAGCAGGCGGTGCTGATGCTGCTCGAAATCGAGAAAACGCTGGTCGAAGGCGCGGGCGCCGCGGGCCTGGCCGCCATGCTGCGCCACGGCGCGCGCTTCGCGGGCAAGAAAGTCGGGCTGGTGCTGTCGGGCGGCAACATCGACCCGCTGCTGCTCGCGGCCATCATCGAGCGTGGCATGGTGCGCTCGGGCCGGCTGGCGCGCATTCGCGTCAGCGCGCGCGACGTTCCGGGCGTGCTGGCGCGCATCACCGCCACGGTGGCCGACGCCGGCGCCAACATCGAGGAAATCCACCACCAGCGCGCGTTCACGCTGCTGGCCGCGCAGAACGTCGAAATCGAATGCGTGCTGCAGACGCGCAATCGGCCGCATGTCGAACAGGTGCTCGCCAGCCTGCGCGCCCAGGGCATGGAAGCGCAGGCCGCCTGAGCGCGGGCCGCCGGCGCACCCTGTCAGCCTCATGGCTTACCCCAGGCCCGGCAGCGCCCGGGTCTGCTTAAAATAACGGCAATTGCCTCTTTTTTCACCAACCGACGGGAGCCCCAGTCTCATGACCCATCCCCACGCTACGGCCGCGGCCGATGCGCATCCCGAAGACTCGACCGAAGCGATTGTTCGCTACATCCCGGTGGTGCTGCCGCTGGTCGGTGCGGTGCTGATGTTCCTGCTGGCCTTCATCGCCGTATACCTGGCCTGAAGCCGTTTTCTCGCCCCCGCAAGCCCCGGTCACGGGGCTTTTTTTCGCCTTTTTTTTACGCAGATCAAGCGCACTTCACGCATAGATTGATACTTATATTGCATAGTTTTTTGCCTTATGGATGACACAAAAATGCGCTACCTCCCTAAAATTGCGGCTTCTTCCTGATTTGGCTGCCGGGTTCGCCTCCGGTCGAGTGGCCTACGGACGCTGAAAAAAACCTGTTTTCTCAAAGGCTGACGCCGTGCTGCGCTGCCTTCGAAAAAACGTTTTTTCAATTAGAAAGCTCCCGTGATGAACGCACCTGCACTGCAAGCCCTGACCATTCAGGCGCCCTCCTATGTCAAGAATGCCCGGCTGATCGCCTGGGTCGCCGAAATGGCCGCGCTGTGCAAGCCGGCCAACATCCACTGGTGCGACGGCTCGCAGGAAGAGTACGACGCGCTGTGCCAGCAACTCGTCGCCGCCGGCACCTTCAAGCCGCTCAACGCTGCCAAGCGCCCCGGCAGCTACCTCGCCTGGTCCGACCCGTCGGACGTGGCGCGTGTCGAAGACCGCACCTACATCTGCAGCCAGAACGAAGCCGACGCCGGCCCGACCAACAACTGGATGGCGCCCAATGAAATGCGCGCCACGCTGCAACCGCTGTTCGACGGCTGCATGGCCGGCCGCACGATGTATGTCGTGCCGTTCTCCATGGGCCCGCTGGGTTCGCCCATCGCCCACGTCGGCGTCGAACTGTCCGACAGCGCCTATGTCGCCGTGAACATGAAGATCATGACGCGCATGGGCAAGGACGTGTACGACGTCATCGGCACCGATGGCGACTTCGTGCCCTGCATGCACACCGTGGGCGCACCCCTGGCCGAAGGCGAGAAGGACACCACGAGCTGGCCTTGCAACAAGACCAAGTACATCGTCCACTACCCGGAAACGCGCGAAATCTGGTCGTACGGTTCGGGCTACGGCGGCAATGCGCTGCTGGGCAAGAAGTGCTTCGCGCTGCGCATCGCTTCCACCATGGGCCGCGACCAGGGCTGGCTCGCCGAACACATGCTGATTCTTGGCGTGGCCAAGCCCGACGGCACCAAGTACCACGTCGCTGCCGCTTTCCCTTCGGCCTGCGGCAAGACCAACTTCTCCATGCTCGTGCCGCCCGCCGCATTCGACGGCTGGAAAGTCACGACCATCGGCGACGACATCGCCTGGATCAAGCCCCAGGCCGACGGCTCGCTGCGTGCGATCAACCCCGAAGCCGGCTACTTCGGCGTGGCCCCGGGCACGAACTACCACACCAACCCGAACTGCATGGCCAGCCTCGACAAGAACGTGATCTTCACGAACGTCGCGCTGACCGATGACGGCGACGTCTGGTGGGAAGGCATGGAGAAAGACACCGGCAAGCTGCCCGATCACCTGATCGATTGGCAAGGCAAGGACTGGACACCGCAGATCGCGCGTGAAACCGGCGCCAAGGCCGCCCACCCCAACGCCCGCTTCACCGTGGCCGCGACCAACAACCCCGCGCTCGACCCCGCCTGGGACGACCCGGCTGGCGTGAAGATCGACGCTTTCCTGTTCGGCGGCCGCCGCTCGACCACCGTGCCCCTCGTCACCGAAGCGCGCACCTGGACCGAAGGCGTCTACATGGCCGCGACCATGGGCTCGGAGACCACCGCCGCGGCCTTCGGTGCCCAGGGCGTGGTGCGCCGCGATCCGTTCGCCATGCTGCCTTTCATGGGCTACAACATGAGCCAGTACTTCCAGCACTGGCTCGACATCGGCGCCAAGCTCGAAGCCACGGGCGCGACGCTGCCCCACCTGTACACGACCAACTGGTTCCGCAAGGACGAAGCCGGCAAGTTCGTCTGGCCCGGCTACGGCGAGAACATGCGCGTGCTGAAGTGGATGATCGACCGCATCGAAGGCCAGGTGCAAGGTGTGGACAACATGCTGGGCGTGAGCCCGGCCTACGCCGAAATCAACTGGAACGGCCTGGACTTCAACGCCGCCCAGTTCGACACCGTGACGCGCATCGACAAGGACGCCTGGAAGGCCGAGCTGCAACTGCACGACGCGCTGTTCACCCAGCTCGCCGACAAGCTGCCCCAGGAACTGCTGGCCACCCGCGCCAACCTGGAAAAGCGTCTGGCTGACTAAGCCTCACTCCGAGGAGCGGGCTGGCCCGCTTGCCGAAAAAGCCCTGCTCCGCAGGGCTTTTTTCATTGCCGGGCCGCCCCAAGATGAAAACACCCGCTTGGGGGGCAGCGGCTACGCGAAGCGAGCAAGCGTGGGGGCTTTTTCATCGCCGGGCCGCCCCAAGATGAAAAACACCCCCTTGGGGGGCAGCGGCTACGCGAAGCGAGCAAGCGTGGGGGCTATTTTCATGCAAAAAAAGCCGCGGCCTTGTGGGCAGCGGCTTGATTCGGCGGGACAGCAGCCCCGCCAGGGGAAGATCAGCGGCTCAGCGCGACTCGCCTTGCATCGCACGGCTCAGATCGGCCATGATGCGAGCATCCTTGAGCGCGGCGTTCCAGGTGTGCTCGTCTTCGGCGGCCTGCTTGCGGCTTTGCACCCAGTCGCGGTGACCGGCGCGCACAGTAACGGCAGTGCGACGAACCACCGAAGCCAGCATGCGCAGTCCCGCCCGGAGAGTTGCAAGCAGCGGCAGGCGCTGCGAACCCGTGAGGTCGGCGGCGGTGGCTTGCAGGAACACCGCAGCGCGCTGGACGCGCACGATGCCGGTGTGTTCAAAAGAGGGGCTGGAATTTACGGTGCTGGTCATGATGGAAACCCTTTTTACAGACGCTTGTGGCGAAATTGCCGGGCAATGCAGTAATCATAGGGTTTACCCCATGCAACCTCAAATTTATCTTTTGAATTAATATCATTCATACCAGTGATGTATTGCCACCATGACGCCGCACAGCTTCCACCACCTCGACCTGAATCTGCTGCGCGTCTTCGACGAAGTCATGGCGGAACGCAGCCTCACACGGGCCGCGCACAAGCTCGCCATCACCCAGCCCGCCGTGAGCAATGCGATGCGGCGCCTGCGCGAAGCGCTGGACGATGAGTTGCTTGTACGCCACGGTCAGGGCGTGCAGCCCACGCCGCGCGCGCTTGCGCTGTGGCCTGCGGTGCGCGGCGCGCTGGCTCAACTGCAGCAGACGCTGGCCCCCAACCCCTTCGATCCCGCCACGGCCACCACCACCTTCGTGCTCGCAATGGCCGACGCCACGGCCTCGACGCTGGTGCCGGCGCTGTACACCATCCTCGAGCGCGAGGCGCCCGGTGTCTCCGTGCGGGTGGTTCCGCTGACCACACGCGACCCGCGCCAGCTGCTCGAGGACGGCACGGCCGACATCGCCGTGGGCTACTTTCCAGCCGTGCTCGCCGACCTGACGGCGCGCGAGCAGTCGGGCGACGTAGTAGGCTTTGAAAGCCGCAGACTGTATGCGAGTGCTTACATCTGCGTGATGCGCGAAGGCCATCCGCTGGCCCATGAGCCGCTGACGCTCGACAACTATTGCGAAGCGCGCCACATGCTGGTGAGCTTTTCCGGGCGCTCCTTCGGCTTCATCGATGAAGCCCTGGCCGCCCTCGGGCGCAAGCGCCAGGTCGTGTTGACCGTCAACCAGTTCTTCACCGCGGGCCGCGTAGTGGTCCAATCCGACCTGCTGACCATCCTGCCGCGCCACTTCGTTCCCGTCACCGGCATGTCGGGATCGCTGGCGCTGCGCGAGCTGCCGTTCAGCGTGCCGCCCGTGCATGTCGAGGCGCTGTGGCGCCACCGCGGCCCGCAGGCCAGCGCCGGCAACTGGCTGCTGCAGGCCTTGTTCCGTTCCGCACAAACCACTTTTCCGCGCTCCCCATGAAGATCCAGCTGCTTTCCGACCTGCACCTCGAAGCCCATCCCCATTTCAAACCCGA
This sequence comes from Acidovorax sp. CCYZU-2555, assembly GCF_018413525.1. Classification (GTDB taxonomy): domain Bacteria; phylum Pseudomonadota; class Gammaproteobacteria; order Burkholderiales; family Burkholderiaceae_C; genus Comamonas. The sequence goes on along the minus strand of NZ_JAHCDD010000052.1, from coordinate 18,894 downwards.
ACCGGCCGCCGGCGCCGATGTGCTGGTGCTTGCCGGCGACATAGGCTCCTACCAGGAAGGCGGGCTGCTGAGCGACGACGACTTCGGCCTGGCGCGTTTCTCGCCCTTGCCGCAGTACGCAGGCTGGCCCTGCCCGGTGATCTTCGTTCCCGGCAACCATGAATACGACAACCAGGACTTCGACGCCGCCCATGCGCGCTTGCGCGCCACCTGCGAGCGCCTGGGCATGATCTGGCTGGAGCGCGAAACCGCGGTGCTCGATGGCGTGCGCTTTGTCGGCACCACGCTCTGGACCGACTACGACGCCATCGCGCTGCAGGACACCAAAGTGCAGTCGGGCGACCTGGGCGCGCTGCTGCGGCTGCGCGACAAGGCGTTTCGCGCCGCCAACTTCTATTTGCGCAAGACGGGTGGCACGCGCCATGGCGAAGCGTTTCTGGCCGAACCGATGCGCGAACAGGCGCTGCTGTGCCAGCAATGGCTGCAGGCCGCGCTGGCCCAGCCTTTCGACGGCCCGACAGTGGCCGTGACCCATTTCGCGCCCAGCCTGCGCAGCGCCGATCCGCGCTATGGGCTGGTGCCGGGCACAGCCGGCTTTTGCAATGCGCTCGATGAGTGGTTCGCCCATGTGCCGCTGTGGCTTCACGGCCACCTGCACGCGCCCAGCGACTACACGGTGCGCGGCGAGCGCGCCGACGGCACGCCCTGGCAATGCCGGGTCGTGGCCAATCCGCTGGGCTATGCGCGCAAGGGCGAGCAGGACTTTTTCCGGCCGCGCGCATGCATGGAACTATGATGGGTCACCGCTTGCATTACAGCCCTGCGGTTCTCCGGCAGCGGCCTGCAAAAACATGACTTAAATCAAGGCGCACAATTTCTGCTGGGATTAATCTGGTTTCTGAACATCAGGAGGACACCATGAAAATATTGCTTGCTGTCGACGGCAGCGAATACACCCAGAAAATGTTGAACTACATCGCCTCGCACGCCGAGTTGCTGGCGCGTACCCATGAGTACACGGCGGTGACGGTGCAGGCCACCTTGCCGCCGCGCGCGCGCAGCGCATTGAGCAAGGACGTGATCGAAGAGTACTACCAGGAAGAGTTCAACAAGGTGCTGGCACCCGTGACCGAATTTCTGGCCAAGCACGGCGTGAACGTCAACGGCGTGGGCAAGATCGGTCCTGCGGGCGAAAGCATCGCCAAGCTGGCCGACGAAGGCCAGTTCGATCTGTTGGTGATGGGCACCCACGGCCATGGCGCGCTGGGCAAGCTGGTCATGGGCTCGGTCAGCACCCAGGTGCTGGCGCACAGCGCGGTCCCCGTGCTGCTGGTGCGATAAGCCCGCCGGCCTGCATGCAGGCCAGGACACAGAAACCGCAGACTCGTCTGCGGTTTTTTTTCGCGCTGACAGGTCTGCGCCCTGCGCCAGCGCGTGCATTGACGGCCATGGGACAATCCCCTCATGTCTTCTGCCATTGCCGTCATCGACTTTGAAACCACCGGAATGACGCCCGGACAGGGCGCGCGTGCCACCGAGGTGGCCATCGTGCTGCTCGAAGCGGGCCAGGTCGTCGACCGGTTCCAGAGCCTGATGCGCACCGGCGTCTACATTCCCTCGTTCATCACCCAGCTCACGGGCATCACCAATGCGATGGTGGCCACGGCCCCGGCGGCCGAAGAAGTGATGCGCGACGCCGCACGCTTTGTCGGTACGGCGCCCATGGTCGCGCACAACGCGGCGTTCGACCGCAAGTTCTGGGAGGCTGAACTCGCGCATGCGGGCCTGCCCGCGCCGCATGCCTTTGCCTGCACGGTGCTGCTGTCGCGGCGCCTGTACCCCGAAGCCACGAGCCACAAGCTGGGAAGCATCGTCGACCACCTGGGCCTGCCGCGCGCCGGCCGCGCCCACCGGGCGCTGGCCGATGCGGAGATGGCGGCCAGCCTGCTGGCGCGCATGCAGCAGGACCTGCGCCAGCGCTGGGGCATTGCCCAGACCGGCCATGGCCTGCTGTCGACGCTGCAGCGCTGCCCCAAGGGCCAGATCGCGCGCCTGCTCGCGCAACAGGCCGCGCAGCTCCCGCTCACCCGTGACCTCTTCAGCCGCGATGGCGGCCTTCTTCCCCAGGACACGGCGGTGCATCAGGCTCAGCCCATAATAGCCCCATCCTTTCCGTGATCGCTGCCCGTGAACTCGCCACTACCCCACTCTGCCGTAGCCCAGCCACCGCACTTTTCCTCGCATGACTTCCGCAAGGCGCTGGGCCAGTTCGCGACCGGCGTGACCATCGTGACCGCGCTCAATGCCCAGGCCCAGCCCGTGGGCGTGACGGTGAGTTCGTTCAATTCGGTATCGTTGCATCCACCGCTGGTGCTGTGGAGCATGGCCAACAGCGCGGCGTCCCTGTCGGTCTTCATGGCCTGCTCGCACTATGCGGTGCATGTGCTGGGCGCCGAGCAAAAGGAGCTGGCCATGCAGTTCGCGACCAAGGGCATAGACCGCTGGGCCGGCGTCGTCCACCAACCCGGACATACAGGCGTTCCGCTGCTCGACGGCGCCGCGGCAACGTTCGAATGCTTCAACCGCAGCCGCTACCAGGAAGGCGACCACGTGATCTTCATCGGCGAAGTCGAGCATTGCAGCCACCGCAACGATGCGGCGCCGCTGATCTATCACGATGGGCGCATGAAGTAGGCTGCGTAAACAGCGGCTGCGAGAAAATCAATACCGTTCGCCCTGAGCTTGCCTCGCCGGCCGCGTCGAAGGGCGAACGGTTGGGGGTCAGATCGCCCGAAGGCGAAATGGGATGCGGGCCCCCACTTTATTTAGCTTCCGGCAGCTCGATCTTGACTTCGAGCACTTCGAGGTTGTCCTGGCGTTCGAGGTGCACCTTGATGTCGTTCGGGTGGATGGTCACGTACTTGGAGATCACCGCCATCAACTCGCGCTGCAGCTCGGGCAGGTAATCGTGCTGGCTGCGGCCGCCGCCCACGCGCTCATGCGCCAGGATGATCTGCAGACGCTCCTTCGCGACCGAAGCCGATTTCTTTTTTTCGCCCAGCAGAAAAGACAGCATCGACATAGATTACTTCCCTCCGAAGATGCGTTTGAAGAAGCCCGGTTTCTGTGCCGAGATGAAGCGCATAGGCTTTTCTTCGCCCAGGAAACGGTCGATCACATCCTTGTAGGCTTCGGACACGTCGGTGTTCGCCATGTGCACCGCCGGAATGCCCTGGTTGGACGCCTGCAGCACGGTTTCGGACTCGGGAATCACGCCGATCAGCTCGATGCGCAGGATGTCCTGAATGTCTTCGAGCGACAGCATCTGGCCGTCTTCGACGCGGTTCGGGTTGTAGCGCGTGATCAGCAGGTGTTCCTTGATCGCTTCGACGCCCTCGATCGCGCGCTTGGTCTTGGAGCTGAGCATGCCCAGGATGCGGTCGGAATCGCGCACCGAAGACACTTCGGGATTGGTCACGACCAGCGCTTCGTCGGCGAAGTGCATGGCCATCAGCGCACCGCTCTCGATGCCCGCGGGCGAGTCGCAGACGATGTACTCGAAGCCCATTTCGCCGAGGTCCTTGAGGATCTTCTCGACGCCGTCCTGGCTCAAGGCGTCCTTGTCACGCGTCTGCGACGCGGCGAGCACGAACAGGTTGTCGCACTGCTTGTCCTTGATCAGCGCCTGGTTCAGGTTGGCTTCGCCCTGGATCACATTGATCAGGTCGTACACCACGCGGCGTTCGCAGCCCATGATCAGATCGAGGTTGCGCAGACCCACGTCGAAGTCAATGACGGCGGTCTTGTGGCCCCGCAGGGCGAGGCCGGAGGCAAAGCTGGCGCTGGTGGTGGTCTTGCCCACTCCACCTTTGCCTGAAGTCACGACGACGATTTTGGCCATGTTTGCACTATTCCTTAAAAGACGGGCTCGATTGCTGGGAGATAACGCTCCGACAACGCTGACACATTACAAAGGCTCGACGATGATCTTCTCGCCGTCGAGCCGGACTTGGGCCGGCTTGCCGACCACTTCGGGCGGCAGCTCGGTATCGGTGGTGCGGTACATGCCCGCGATCGACAACAGCTGGGGTTCCATGCAGGTGCTGAAGATGCGCGCCGCGGTGTTGCCGCGCGCTCCCGCGATGGCACGCCCGCGCAGCGGCGCATAGACATGCACGTTTCCGTCGGCGATCACTTCGGCACCATAGCTGACCACGGCCAGAACCACCAGATCGGTTCCCCGTGCATAGACCTGCTGGCCCGAGCGCAAAGGCTTGTCGATCACCATCGCATCGGCCATGGGTGCGGGCACTTCACGAATCACTTCGACTTCGCGAATCACTTCCTGCACTTCGACCGGCGCCGGGCGCGCGGTCTGCGCGTCGGGCACCAGGCTCAGGCCCGCGGCGACGGCGTCGCGCGTCTGCGCTTCGCTGCCGCCGCGCACCGCGACGGGCTGGGTATGGTGGCTGCGCAGCAGCGCGATCAGCGCCGGGAAATCGATCGATTCCTCGGACTCCCTGACCTGGGCCAGATCGATCAGGACCGGGTCGTTGTCGAAGAAGTCGGGGTCGTCGGCCAGACGCTGCGCGAGATCGGCCGCGACCAGCTGGACGTCGGTGTCCTTGAGCGCAACGGCCACGACATGCAGCTGTGCGCTCTTGAGGTCAAAACTGGATCGGGCAATGCCCGTCGGATCAGCGGCCATGGAGGGGAGTGCGAAAGGAAAGGTCGGAGACGCATCTCAAAAGATGACAAAGTGTACCCCGGCCCCATGTAATGCAGTCTGCGTGTGACCGCGGAGATACATGTCATGACATATGCACCGTCTCCGCCGCCGCCTGGCGCTTGCGCGCCAGCGCCTCGTACCAGGCGAGAGACGCGGGATTGGCCATGGTGTCCTTGTTGACCACCTGCGCCAGCGGCTTGCCCAGCAGCAGTTGCTTGATCGGCAGCTCCTGCTTCTTGCCGCTGAGCGTGCGCGGCACTTCGGCCACCTGGAAGATCTCGTCGGGCACGAAGCGCGGCGAGACCGCGGCGCGGATCGCGCCGTTGAGGCGCGCGCGCAGCCCGGCGTCGAGTTCCACGCCCGGGCGCAGCACCACGAACAGCGGCATATAGCTTTCGCGCCCCAGGTGTTCGAGATCGACCACGAGGCTGTCGAGCACTTCGGGCAGGGCTTCGACGGCGCGGTAGATTTCGCTGGTGCCCATGCGCAGGCCGTGGCGGTTGATGGTCGCGTCGCTGCGGCCGTAGATCACGCAGCCGCCGCCCGGCGTGATGCGTATCCAGTCGCCGTGGCGCCAGACCGCGCCGGTTTCGGGCGCGGCGTCGCCGCCGCCGGGCCGCCGGCCCTGGCCCGCCGCGAAATGCTCGAAGTAGCTGGAGCGGTAGCGCTTGCCGCTCTCGTCGCCCCAGAAATACAGCGGCATCGACGGAATCGGCTGCGTGCAGACCAGCTCGCCCACTTCATCGATGACCGGCTGTCCCTGGTCGTTCCAGGCCTCGACGGCCGCGCCCAGCTGGCGGCACTGCATCACGCCCGGAATCTGCGGCAGCTCGCGGTGGCCGCCCAGGAACGCGCCGCAGAAGTCGGTGCCGCCCGAAATGTTGTTCCACCAGATGTCTTCATCGGCGCGCAGGCCCGGGTGCCCTTGTTCCTGCGCCTTGGCGCGCAGCGCGCGGAACTGGTCCGTACCCCATTGCTGCACATCGGCCGACAGCGGCGAGCCGGTCGAGCCCAGCGTGCGCACGCGCGACAGATCGCCGCACTCAGACAGATCCACGCCGGCCTTCATGCAGTTCGCATAGAACGCCGCACCCGAGCCGAAACAGGTCACGCCGGTCTCGGCCGCGAAGCGCCACAGCACGCCCCAGTCGGGCTGCTCCTTGCTGCCGCCGGGGCTGCCGTCGAAGATCACGATGGTCGTGCCGCCCAGCAGGCCCGAGACCTGGGCGTTCCACATCACCCAGCCCGTGGAGCTGTACCAATGAAAGCGCTCGCCCCAGCTGTTGGCATCCCAGCTGCAGCCCACGTCGTTGTGCAGGCCCTTGAGTTGCAGCGCGACCAGCACCATGCCGCCGTGGCCATGGACGATGGGCTTGGGCAGGCCCGTGGTACCGCTCGAATAGACGATCCACAGCGGGTGGTCGAACGGCAGCCACAGCGGCTCGAACGCCGCCGTGGCGGCGTCGTCGCGCGCCGTGATGCGTCCCCAGTGCGCGCAGTCGGCGCGGTCCAGCGCCAGATCGAGGTTGTTGATCAGCACCACCTGCTGCAGGCTGGGCAGCCCCTCGCGCAGTTCGGCCAGCACCGGCTGGCGGTCGATGTCGCGGCCCGCGTAGCGCACGCCGTCGACGGCGATCAGCACCTTGGGCTCGATCTGGCGGAAGCGGTCGAGCACGGCCTGCGTTCCCATGTCGGGCGCGCAGATGCTCCAGACCGCGCCAATGCTCGCGCAGGCCAGCAGCGCCACCACGGCTTCGGGAATGTTGGGCAGATAGGCCGCGACGCGGTCGCCGGGCGCGACGCCCTGGGCCTGCAGATGCAGCGCCAGCGCCGCGACCTGGCGGCGCAGTTCGGGCCAGGACAGCTCGCGGTGCAGGCCCTGCTCGTTGCGACTGACGACGGCCGGCATGCCCGCGGCTTGCGCCGCCGTGGTGTGGCGCAGCACCTGCTGCGCGTAATTCACCTGGGCGCCCGGAAACCACTGGGCGCCGGGCATCACATTGCGCGCCAGCACGGCCGTGTGCGGCGTGGGCGACTGCAGCTCGCAGTAGTCCCAGATGCTTTGCCAGAATGCATCGAGCTCGGTGACCGACCAGCACCACAGCGCGTCGTAGTCGGCAAACACCAGTCCGTGGCGCTGCGCGAGCCAGTCCTGGTAACGGCGAATCTGGGGGATGTAGGCAGGAAGTGTGGACATAGTCCCCTGACGTTAAAGCGCGGCGCGCGCAGGCGTTTGCGGGTTAGCCCGCAGACTGCCGCCTGGGCGACACCCGCGCGGGCGTCATGCGCCTACAACGTTTGGTGAATCTGTCCCCCATCGGGCGCGGAATGTCTCTAACATCGCGCCAGTTTTCACAGGAGAGAAGCGATGGGAATATTCCAATGGACAGAAAAGTCCTCCGATGTGCTGCATTCCGGGGGCGTGATCGGCCCCGATGAGCGCCTGCCCTGGCCGCAGACCGGCCTGATGGGCATACAGCACGTGATTGCGATGTTCGGCTCGACCGTGCTCGCTCCCATCCTCATGGGCTTCGACCCGAACCTCGCGGTGCTGATGAGCGGCATAGGCACGCTGATCTTCTTCCTGATCACCGGCGGCAAGGTGCCCAGCTATCTGGGCTCTTCGTTCGCCTTCATCGGCGTGGTGATCGCCGCCACGGGCTATGCGGGCCAGGGAGCGAACGCCAACATCGGCGTGGCGCTGGGCGGCATCATCGCCTGCGGCGCGGTCTACACGCTGATCGGCGTGCTGGTGCAATGGCTGGGAACGGGCTGGATCGAACGCTTCATGCCGCCGGTCGTGACCGGCGCCGTGGTGGCCGTCATCGGCCTGAACCTCGCGGGCATTCCCATCAAGAACATGGCGGCGAGCAACTTCGACAGCTGGATGCAGGCACTGACCTTCACCACCGTCGGCCTGGTCGCGGTGCTCACGCGCGGCATGGTGCAGCGCCTGCTGATCCTGGTCGGCCTGATCGTCTCCAGCATCTTCTACGCGCTGCTGACCAATGTCGCCGGCCTGGGCAAGCCGCTGGACCTGTCGGGCGTGATCAACGCCGCCTGGTTCGGTCTGCCGCAATTGCACACGCCGGTGTTCAGCGCGCCCGCGATGCTGCTGATCGTTCCCGTGGTCATCATCCTGGTCGCCGAGAACCTGGGCCACATCAAGGCGGTCACGGCCATGACCGGCAAGGACATCGACCAGTACATGGGCAAGGCCTTCATCGGTGACGGCGTCGCGACCATGGTCAGCGGCGCGGGCGGCGGCACGGGCGTGACCACCTATGCCGAGAACATCGGCGTGATGGCGGCGACGCGCATCTACTCGACAGCCGTGTTCCTGTGCGCCGCCGTGCTGGCCGTGCTGCTGGGCTTCAGCCCCAAGTTCGGCGCGCTGATCCAGGCGATTCCGCTGCCGGTGATGGGCGGCGTGTCCATCGTCGTGTTCGGCCTGATCGCCGTCGCCGGCGCCAACATCTGGGTGCGCAACAAGGTCGACTTCTCGCAGAACAAGAACCTGATCGTCGCCGCGATCACGCTGATCCTGGGCACGGGCGAGTTCACGCTCAAGTTCGGCGACTTCGCGCTGGGCGGCATCGGGACCGCTACGTTTGGCGCGATCATTCTCTACGCCTTGCTCGACCGCAAGCCGCGATAGCGTTAAACACCCCCTGAGCCGCTTACGCGTCTTCCCCCTCTCATCCTTCGGTGGAGGGGGACGGCACCCTCGCTGCGGGGCGGCCCTTGCTCGGTGCCCCCACGCTGGGGCAAGCCAGTGTCTAGAGCCGCGCAACCCAATCCTAAGCTGGTACCTACATCGCTCCCGCAGTGAGCATGACGACAAACTGGATACCTCGGGTAAACCAGAGGTCAGAGGATCATCGCTGCTAATATGCGCCCCGCAAGCCACCGCGCCCGATTTTCTGGAGACAGGCGGTGGCGCTTTTTTGCGGAGTTTGCAGATGTCCTTGATTGACCGCGTACGGTATAGCGATTTCCATCCCCTGATCATGAGCGCGCAGGCGGCGGCGGAGTTGGTGCCCGCGGGCGCCAATGTCGGCATGAGCGGGTTCACCGGCGCGGGTTACCCCAAGCTTCTTCCCCAGGCACTGGCCGCGCGCGCGCGCGCCGAGCACGATGCGGGTCGGCCGTACAAGATCAGCGTCTGGACCGGAGCGTCCACGGCCCCCGAAATGGACGGCACGCTGGCCGCGGCCGACGCGTTCGAGAAGCGCCTGCCATTCCAGACCGACCCCATCTGCCGCGCCAAGATCAATGCGGGCGAAATGCACTTCGTCGACATGCATCTGTCGCACGTGGCCCAGCATGCATGGTTCGGTTTCCTCGGCGAAATGAAGGTCGCGGTGATCGAGGTGCTGGGCGTGCTGCCCGACGGCCGCCTGATCCCGTCGACGGCCGTGGGCAACAACAAGACCTGGCTCGAGATCGCCGACAAGGTGATCCTCGAAGTCAACACCAAGCCCCCGCTGGCCATCGAGGGCATGCACGACATCTACTACGGCACGGCGATCCCGCCGCGGCGCACGCCGATCAACATGACGCACGCCGCCGAGCGCATAGGCGAAGCCTATCTGCGCGTCGATCCGGCCAAGGTCATCGCCGTGGTCGAAACCCACCAGAGCGACCGCAATTCGGGCTTTGCCCAGCCCGACGCGGTGTCGAGCCAGATCGCGGGCCACATCATCGACTTCCTGTCGCATGAAATGAAGCAGGGCCGCCTGCCCAAGGAAATGCTGCCCATCCAGTCGGGCGTGGGCAACGTCGCCAACGCCGTGCTCGCGGGCCTGCTGACCGGGCCGTTCGAGAACCTGCTGGGCTTCACCGAAGTGCTGCAGGACGGCATGCTCGACCTGCTGCGCGCGGGCAAGATGCGCCAGGCCTCGGCGACCTCGATCTCGCTGAGCAACAGCGCCTACGAGGACTTCGAGCGCAACATCGACTTCTACCGCGAACGCATCATCCTGCGCCCGCAGGAGATCAGCAACCACCCCGAGCTGGTGCGCCGCCTGGGCATCATCGCGATGAACTCGATGATCGAGTCCGACATCTACGGCAACATCAACTCGACCCACATCATGGGTTCGGCAATGATGAACGGCATCGGCGGCTCGGGCGACTTCGCGCGCAACGGCTACCTGTCGTTCTTCGTCACGCCGTCGGTCGCCAAGGACGGCAAGATCAGCTGCATCGTGCCCATGTGCTCGCACATCGACCACACCGAGCACGACACCCAGATCATCGTCACCGAGCAGGGCCTGGCCGATCTGCGCGGCCTGTCGCCGCGCGAGCGCGCCCAGGTCATCATCGACAACTGCGCCCACCCCGACTTCCGCCCCATGCTGCAGGACTACTTCGACCGCGCGCGCCAAAAGGGAGCGCAGCACACGCCGCACATCCTGCGCGAGGCGCTGAGCTGGCACGAGCGCTTCCTCGACACCGGCACGATGCACGTCTGACCGCAGCGCATCGCCCGCCCTGCAAGCCCGGCAGCCGCCGGGCTTTTTTTCCGCCCCTGTCGCCGCGGTCTTTGCCCCGCAGGTCCACTGGGGGCATGATCAGACATTGCGTTCACATCTATGAGTTGCCTTATGTCGATCTGGAAAAAGCCCGCCTCCGTGCACGCCCTGAACCGGGACAGCGCCAACACGGCCGTCAGCCATCTGGGCATAGAAATCACAGAAATCGGCGACGATTTCATCGTCGGCCGCGTACCCGTCGACGCACGCACGGTGCAGCCGTTCGGCCTGCTGCACGGCGGCGTCAGCGTGGTGCTGGCCGAGACCCTGGGGTCGCTGGGCGCGTTCTACGCCAGCCCCGAAGGCCACAAAGCGGTCGGCCTGGACATCAACGCCAACCACCTGCGCTCCGCGCGCAGCGGCTGGGTCACGGCCACGGCCAAGCCCGTGCATATCGGCCGCACCACCCATGTGTGGCAGATCGACATGGTCAACGACGAAGGCCAGCCGACCTGCACCTCGCGCATCACCATGGCGATCCTGGCGCCGCGCTGACGCGCTCAGTAATACATCGTCGCTGAAACTGGCGCGGCCCAGCGCGGGGGCAGCGAGGAAGGGCCGCCCCGCACCGAGGCTGCCGTCCCCCTCCACCAAAGGATGAGAGGGGGAAGCGGCGTAAGCCGCTCAGGGGGTGCTTTCGTTCAGGCGCTCGCTTTTCCAATACACATCGTCGCCGCCATCCATGCGGTTGAGCACGCGCGCCAGCACGAACAGCAGGTCGGACAGCCGGTTCAGATACTGGCGCGGCGCGGGCCGCATGGCTTCGCCGTGCTCCAGCGCCACGACCATGCGCTCGGCGCGGCGCGCCACGGTGCGGCACACATGGGCCTGCGCGGCAGCGCGCGTGCCCGCGGGCAGGATGAATTCCTGCAGCCGCGGCAGCTGGGCGTTGTAGTGCGCCAGCGCGTTGTCGAGCTGCAGCAGGCCTTCGTCCTTGAGCAGCTCGAAGCCCGGAATCGACAGCTCGCCGCCCAGGTTGAACAGCTGGTGCTGGACATCGACCAGCAGCTCGCGCACGTCCTGCGGCAGCGGCTCGCACAGCAGCAGGCCGATGTGCGAATTGAGTTCGTCGACATCGCCCATAGCGTGCGGACGGCCGCTGTTCTTGGACACGCGGCTGTTGTCGCCCAGGCCGGTGGTGCCGTCGTCACCCGTACGGGTGGCGATCTGTGTCAAACGATTGCCCATGGGGGTTCCTGCGAGGAAAAACGCCATTCTCCGTTACAGCGCGCAGGAAAGTGTAGGGCCAGGCAACAGCAAGCAAAAACGCTAGCAACCAAGCCCGATGTGCAGTGGAATGCAGTCGTGTTTATTGTTCCGGAGTTTTTGTCCATGAAGTCCAGCCACCCGCGCGCCATCGGCGCTTTCGAAGTGCGCAGCATGGTCCTGTTTGCCAGCCTGGCGTTCGGCGGTGTCGCCGGCGCGCAGACCGCCCCCCAGCCCACGGCGCGCAGCGTCGCGGCGCCCGCCTCGCCCGCACCGGCGTCGCGACCCCGGCCCTCGGCCGAGCAGGCGGCTTTCGAGCGCGCCGACACCAACCATGACGGCCAGCTCAGCGCCGCCGAAGCCCAGGCCCTGCCCGTGATCGCCAGCCGCCTGCGCGAACTCGATACCGACCGCAATGGCAGCCTGTCGCTGGAAGAGTTCCAGCGCGGCGCGCGCCAGTAGTCCCGCGCGCTGCTGCGACATGCGCCACAGCGCGCATTGACGCCGATCACGGGTGGTATTCTTTTGGATCCCTTGAAGAGGTCCCCCATGAATTCACCCGTCGCTGCCCACCACCTGCTGCCCGCCACACCCCGCGCGGTGCCCGCTGCCTTTCTCGAAGCCCTGGTTGCCCGTTTCGGTGCCCAGTGCTCGCAATCCCTGGCCGTGCGCGAGCAGCACGGCCGCGATGAAGGCGCGCTGCAGGCGCCGCCACCGAGCGCCGTGGTGTTCGCCGAGAGCACCCAGGATGTGTCCGATGCCGTGAAGCTGGCCAGCGACTACGAAGTGCCCATCATTGCCTACGGCGCGGGCTCGTCGATCGAAGGCCATCTGCTGGCCGTGCAGGGCGGCATCAGCCTCGATGTGAGCCGCATGAACCGCGTGCTCAGCGTGAATGCCGACGACCTCACGGTGACCGTGCAGCCCGGCCTGTCGCGCAAGCAGCTCAACGAAGCGATTCGCGACACCGGCCTGTTCTTCCCCATCGATCCCGGCGCCGACGCGAGCCTGGGCGGCATGACCGCGACGCGCGCCAGCGGCACCAACGCCGTGCGCTACGGCACCATGCGCGAGAACGTGCTGGCGCTCGAAGTCGTCACCGCCAGCGGTGAAGTCATCCACACCGGCACGCGCGCCAAGAAAAGCAGCGCGGGCTACGACCTCACGCGGCTGATGGTCGGCAGCGAAGGCACGCTGGGCATAGTCACCGAAGTCACGGTGCGCCTGTTCCCGCTGCCCGAAGCCGTCTCGGCCGCGATCTGCTCCTTCCCCAGCATCGAAGCCGCGGTGCGCACCGTGATCCAGACCATCCAGCTGGGCGTGCCTATCGCGCGCGTCGAGCTGCTCGATGCGAATTCGGTGCGCATGGTCAACAACTACAGCAAGACCACGCTGCGCGAAGAGCCGATGCTGCTGATGGAATTCCACGGCACGCCGGCGAGCGTCAAGGAGCAGGCCGAGACCGTGCAGGACATCGCCAGCGAGTTCGGCGGCCAAGCCTTCGAATGGGCCAGCACGCCCGAGGACCGCACGCGCCTGTGGACCGCGCGCCACAACGCCTATTTCGCGGCCGTGAGCTCCGTGCCCGGCTGCCGCGCGATCAGCACCGACACCTGCGTGCCCATCAGCCGCCTGGCCGACTGCCTGCTCGACTCGATCACCGAAGCCGATGCCAGCGGCCTGCCCTACTTCCTCGTGGGCCATGTGGGCGACGGCAACTTCCACTTCGGCTACCTGCTCGACCCCAACCAACCCGCGCAGTTCGAGAAAGCCGAGGAACTGAACCACCAGTTGGTCGCGCGCGCGCTGCGCCTGGGCGGCACCTGCACCGGCGAACACGGCGTGGGCATCCACAAGATGGGCTTTCTGGTCGACGAGACCGGCGCCGGCGCGGTCGACATGATGCGCGCCATCAAGCGCGCGCTGGACCCGAAGAACATCCTCAACCCGGGCAAGATCTTCACCCTGTAAAAAAGCGCCCCGCGGGGCGCTTTTTTTTTACGCCGCGGCGTAGCGCTGCGCCACCTTCTGGCCCACGAACGCCGCCGACACCACGCTCAGCGCCAGCGCCGTCGCCGAGCCGAAGAACACGCCGCCGTAGAAGTGGGCATCGAGCATCGCGCCGAACACCGGGGCGGCCAGGCAGAAGCCCAGATCGAGGCCCGAATACACAGTGCCGTAGACGCGGCCGGTCGCGCCTGGAGGCGCGGCCTTCTTGATCAGCATGTCGCGCGACGGGCCCGCGATGCCCGTGCCCAGGCCGGCCACGGCCGCGACGGCCAGCGCCACATAGCCGGGCAGCAGACCCGAACCCACGACCGCCAGCAGCACGGCCGACGCCAGCAGGCTGATCGCGATCAGCTTTTCGAGCCGCTGCACGCGGCCCACCAGGAAACCGCCGATCAGCATGCCGGCCGCGCCGCACAGCATGTAGCCCGTCGCCACCAGCGCCGTGAGGCTCAGCGGCAGGCCGTACATGGATTGCAGCGCCGGACTGGCGAAGCTCTGGATGGCGCTGAGCGCGCAGGTGCTCCAGAAGAAGAACGAGAAGCACAGCCAGACCGAAGGCAGGCGCAGGAAGGCCATTGGATGCTCCACAGGCGCGTTGCCGGCCACCGGCCGGGCCGCGGCAGCCACCAGGGGCTTGCGGTCGTCCAGCGCGTCGCGGTTGAGCACCATGATCAGCAGCACCAGCGCCGCCAGGCCCGCGCCGCACAGGCAGGCGGTGCGCCACGAACCAGTGGCCGTGGTGATGCCGGCCATGAACACCGGCGCCAGCGCCCAGCCCAGATTGCCCGAAATGCCGTGCACCGAGAACGCATGGCCTATGCGTGGCGCCGAGACGCGCTTGTTGAGAATGGTGAAGTCCACCGGATGGAACGGCGCATTGCCCAGGCCCGCGAAGACCGAGGCCAGCAGCAGCGTCGCATAGCCCTGGGCGGTGCTGGCGATCACGCCGGCGACGATGAAGCTGGTGAGCGCGGCGAACAGGATGGGCCGTGCACCCACGCGGTCGACCAGAAAGCCCGCGAGCGCCTGGCCCACGCCCGAGACCACGAAGAACACCGACAGCAGCACGCTCAGCTCGGAGTAGCTGTAGCCGAAATCGGCGATCAGCCAGGGAAACAGCGGCGGCAGCAGCAGATGGAAAAAGTGCGAGGAACCATGGGCCAGGCCGATCAGGCCTATGGTGCGCGCGTCCTGGCGCAGCGGAACGGCGGCGGGCGCGTTCGCGGAAGTTGACGGTGAAGCGTTCATGCGGCCATCTTAGGCAAGGCCGGCGCGGCATGTATGCGATAGACTGCCAAAAACTATCGCGCAAATGCCAAAACCGCCCGCCGCCCTGCTTTCGTCGCCCGCCGTGCGCAAGCTGGCGCGGCCGCTGTCCTATGTGGCCACGCTGGACCCGCACCTGTACGAACCCAGCGCGCGGCGGCCGGTGCGCTCCAAGATGCGCGAGCTGCGCCGCGACACCCAGGTCATGCCCCACAGCCACCCCTGGGCGCAGATGGCGATCTCCATGGGCGGCGTGATCCGCCTGTCGATGGACCATGCGACCTATATCGTTCCGCCCAACCGCGCGGTCTGGGTGCCGCCCGGCCTGCCGCACGCGGTGACCATGGTCGAGACCGCGCGGCTCTACACGCTGTACTTTCTGCCGGCGCGCGACGGCGCGGGCGCGCCGGCCGAATGGATGGAGCAGCCGGCCTGGCAGCAGTGCCGCGTGCTGCAGGTCTCGGAGTTGCTGCGCGCGCTGGTGCAGGAGTTGTCGACCGACAGCGACGCCGGCCCGCCGCTGTCGCCCCAGGCCCTGCAACGCGAACACCATCTGAGCGCCCTGGTCTGCGACGAATTGCGCCGCGCGCACGACATGCGCCTGGGCATCGTCATGCCGCGCGACAAGCGGCTGCAGCACCTGTGCGAGGCCGTGCTGGAACAACCCACGCGCCATGCGAGCCTGCAGGAATGGGCGCTCGACACCGGCGCCAGCCTGCGCACCGTGGCCCGGCTGTTCCACAGCGAACTGGGCTGCACCTTCACTCAATGGCGCCAGCAGGTGGTGCTGGCGCATGCCGTGGCGCTGGCCGCGCGCCAGATGCCCATTGCGCACATTGCGGCCGAGCTCAACTACACGCCCAGCGCGTTCAGCGCCATGGTGCGGCGCAGCGTGGGCATGACGGCCGCGGCATTTCTGGGCCAGCACCAGCTTCAGCCTTCCAGCAGCTGATGCGCCAGCGGCGCCGCGGGGCGCCGCAAAAAATGCGAATGATTCGCAAACAGTGTCGAAACGAAAATTAGTGTGCATTCACGGCTTGAATTCACAAGAATCGTCCCTTTGAAAAATAACCAATAGGGACCGCCGTCCATGCACAGGGCTTTCTTGCTATGTTCCGCCGCCATCGCCCTGCTGGGCTGTGCGGCGCAGACACCTGCCGAGCAGTTGGGGCGCGTGAACGACACCGTGCGAGTCTGCGAAGGCAACCGCTGCGTGGACCAGCACCGCAACACCACGCACTTTCAGCCGCCCGCCACCGATGCGGCGGCCGAGCGCCGACTCGAAGCGCTGAGCCGCCTGGCCGAGCAGGACCCCAAGGCGGCCTACGACCTGGGCCTGCGCCTGCTGCGCGGCGACGGCGTGGAGCGCAACAGCTTCCAGGCGATCGAATGGATGCGCAAGGCCGGCGACCGGGGCCTGGTGGCCGCGCAGTTCGCGCTGGGCCGCATCTACCTGCAGGGCTTCGAGGAAATGGGTTCCGACCCGGCCGAAGCCGAGGCCTGGCTCAGCCGCGCCGCCGCCAAGGGCCACAAGGAAGCGCAGCGCATGCTGCCCGACGCCCAGGCCGCCAAGCGCGATGCCCAGGCCGATTACCAGGTCCGCGAGGCCTACCGCACCTCATGGGGCAGCTGGTACGCCGGCGCGCCTTATTACTGGTACTGGGGCGGCGCGGGCTGGATCCTGCGCTGACCCCATTGCCGCGCCGCAAGTTGCGGCGGTCCTCACCACAACAGTTTTACAACCAGAGAGTACCTATGTCCAAGTTTTCCCTGAGCCTTGCCACGCTGGCGTCCGCCCTGATCCTGTCGGGCTGCGTCACACCGGGCGGCGGCATGCTCACCGCGGGCAATTCGCCCACGGCCGCGAGCGGCGCCGCCGGCGGCGCGACCAGCGTCAACGCCAACGAATCGCTGGAACGCTGCGACGCGCCGCTGGGCACCATCGCTGTCGACGACGGCCGCGGCAAGGAATGGTTCGCGAGCTTCGGCCAGGCGACCCAGGTGACCAACATCGAGCCGCTGATCCGCCTGGCCGTGCAGCAGTCGAACTGCTTCGTGATCACCTCGATCGGCAACAGCCGCACCGACAGCCGCATGAGCGCCATCACCGACAAGCAGCGCAACTCCGGCGAATTCCGCGCCGGCTCCAAGCAGCAAAAGGGCCAGCGCGTGGCCGCCGATTACTACCTCGAGCCGGCGATCATCATCAACAACGACTCGGTGGGCGGCATCGCGGCCGGCCTGGGCGGCCTGTTCGGCGGCGCCGCGGGCGCGATCGCCGGCTCGCTGCAAAGCAAGGTCTCGGTGGTCACCATGACCATGTTCGACATCCGTTCCGGCGTGCAGCTGTCGATCTCCGAAGGCAATGCCACGGCGACCAACTACGGCGCGGCGCTGGGCGCATTCGGCGGCGGCGCGGCCGCGGGCCTGGGCGGTTTCTCGCGCACGCCCGAAGGCAAGGCCACGGTGGCGGCGTTCATGGACGCGTACAACAAGATGGTCGTTTCGCTGCGCAATTACAAGGCACAGGAAGTCAAGGGCGGCCTGGGCCGCGGCGGCCAGCTCAAGGTCGGTCAATAAGCCCTTGCGGCATTGAAGAAAGGGCTTCCTCGGAGGCCCTTTTTTTTCGCCCCCCCGCCGCAGTTGTGCCGTCGCTGCAAGCCTGACACACTCCAACGCGGACACCGCATTGCAAAACATAAAAGCACTGGAGACAAACTTGAAAAGCACACCACGCCGTTCCCCCCTGCTGCCCCGCAGCGCCTTGCGCGCGGTCTGCGCGCTGGGCCTGGTCACGCTGTCGCACCTGGCGCTGGCACAGGAGACCAAACGCGACGACTTCTACTGGCTGGGCCAGATCAACAAGGCCTCTGCGGTGATCAACACCGATGAAGGCCTGCTCGACAAAGCCGCGGCACCGCGCATTGCCAAGGGCCTTCAGACCGTTCTGACAGCAGGCGATGCGCCGGGCGGCAAGCGGCCCAACACGGTCATCACGTTCGAGCCGCTGCTGATCGACGCCGCGGGCGTCGAGGCCACCTTGCTGCACGCCGGGCGCTCTAGCCAGGACATGCTGGCCACCGTGCGCTCGGCCGTCCAGCGCGACCAGATGCTGCGCCTCGCACACCAGCTGCGCCAGACGCGCGCCCAGCTGCTGCAGCTCGCGCAGACCCATTCCGCCACCATCGTGCCGAACTACACCAACGGCGTGGCCGCCCAGCCCAACAGCTACGGCCATGCCCTGCTGGGCCACCTGGCGGGCTTTGACCGCGACGCCCAGCGCCTGCAGCAGGCGTTCGCGCGCCTGGACCAGTCGGCCATGGGCACCACGGTGCTCAACGGCACGAGCTGGCCGCTGAACCGCGATCGCATGGCGAAGTACCTGGGCTATCCCGCGACGGTCGACAACGCCTACGACGCCGCGCAGATCCTGGCGGCCGAAATGCCCGCGGAAATCGGCGCCGTGGCGTCGAGCATCGCGCTGCATGTGGGCGCCTTCATCGAGGATGTGATGGTGCAGTACGCCCAGCCCCGACCCTGGATACTGCTGCGCGAAGGCGGCGGCAACACCTATGTCTCGAGCGCCATGCCGCAAAAGCGCAATCCAGGCCTGCTCAATGAAAC
The DNA here is from genome assembly GCF_018413525.1 of Acidovorax sp. CCYZU-2555. Lineage (GTDB taxonomy): Bacteria > Pseudomonadota > Gammaproteobacteria > Burkholderiales > Burkholderiaceae_C > Comamonas. Next base: position 522 of record NZ_JAHCDD010000052.1, on the reverse strand, counting down.
GCGCGTGCACGCCTCGCGCGTGCTGACGCTGGGCGTTGGCCGCCTGATCATGCAGCACAACATTGCTCCGGGCATGAGCGACAGCAAGCCCACGCGCGACTCCATGGCCGTGGTGGACGCCACCGTGGCGACGCTGCAGTCGTTTGACCGCGTGCTGACCGGCCTGGTGGTGAATCCCGAACGCGCGCTCGAGGAACTGAACCTCGACTGGACCGCCTCGCAGGAAGTGGCCGATGCGCTGATGCGCGACCACCGCCTGCCGTTCCGCGTGGGCCACCACTTCGCCTCCGAAGTCGTGGGCTTTGCCAAGGAACGCAACATCAAGCCCAGCGACTTCCCCTACGCCGATGCGCAGCGCATCTACGCGGCGACCGTCAAGCATGAGATGGGCGTGGAGAACGCCAGCTTCCCGATGTCGGAAAGCGCGTTCCGCGCGGCGCTGGACCCGGTGGCGATCGTGCGCAACCGCATGACCGCGGGTGGCCCGCAGCCCAAGGAAATGGCGCGCATGATCGCCCAGTC
>NZ_JAHCDD010000051.1 GCF_018413525.1 Acidovorax sp. CCYZU-2555 | reverse complement strand
CCGCGGCCAGCGACTGCACGCTGGTGCCGTCGGCATACAGCGCCAGCACCTTGGCCGGCGTTGCGAGCTGGGTGTAGCCGGTGAAGGCATTGGCCGCGCCCGCGTATTCGAGCGCGCGGTCCATCTTGAACTTGCCGGCGGCACGCGCCTTGTTCTTCTGCTCTTCCATCGCCGCGCGGAAGCCGGCTTCATCGACGCTCAGGCCGCGTTCGCGCGCCACGTCATTCGACAGGTCGAGCGGGAAGCCATAGGTGTCGTGCAGCTTGAACGCCACGTCGCCGGGCAGCACCTTGACGTCGCCCGCGAGCGCGCTGTCGAGGATTTCCATGCCGTTGGCCAGGGTCTCGAAGAAGCGTTCTTCCTCGGCCTTGAGCACTTCGGTGATGCGCGCTTCCTGTTCGCGCAGCTGGGGATAGGCATCGCCCATCACGGCCACGAGGTCCTTGACCAGCTTGTGGAAGAACGGCGTCTTCTGACCCAGCTTGTAGCCGTGGCGGATGGCGCGGCGCACGATGCGCCGCTGCACATAGCCGCGGCCTTCGTTCGACGGGATCACGCCGTCGCTGACCAGGAACGAGGTGGCGCGGATATGGTCGGCGATCACCTTGAGCGAAGGCGTGCTCAGGTCTTCGATATGGGTTTCACGGCCGGCGGCCTTGATCAGCGCCGCGAACAGGTCGATCTCGTAATTGCTGTGCACATGCTGCAGGATGGCAGCGAGGCGCTCCAGGCCCATGCCGGTGTCGACGCAGGGCGCGGGCAGCTTGGTGATGCGGCCCTGCTCGTCCATGTCGAACTGCATGAACACGTTGTTCCAGATTTCGATGAAACGGTCGCCGTCTTCATCGGGGCTGCCCGGAGGGCCGCCGGGAATGTGGTCGCCGTGGTCGTAGAAGATTTCCGAGCAGGGGCCGCAAGGGCCGGTGTCGGCCATCATCCAGAAGTTGTCGGACTTGTAGCGGCCGCCCTTGTTGTCGCCGATGCGGATCACGCGCTCGGGCGGCAGGCCGATTTCCTTGGTCCAGATGTCGTAGGCTTCGTCGTCTTCCTCGTACACGGTGGCCAGCAGGCGTTCCTTGGGCAGCTTGTAGACTTCGGTCAGCAACTCCCAGGCCCACTTGAGCGATTCGCGCTTGAAGTAGTCGCCGAACGACCAGTTGCCCAGCATTTCGAAGAACGTGTGGTGGCGGGCCGTGTAGCCCACGTTCTCGAGGTCATTGTGCTTGCCGCCGGCGCGCAGGCAGGCCTGGACCGACGTGGCGCGCGTATAGGGGCGCTTGTCCGTGCCGAGGAACACGTCCTTGAACTGCACCATGCCCGAATTGGTGAACATCAGCGTCGGGTCGTTGCCCGGCACCAGCGAGCTCGAAGGCACGATGGTGTGGCCCTTGGAGGCAAAGAAGTCCAGAAACGACTTCCTGATTTCGGCAACGGAAAAAGTGGGTTGGCTCATGGCGTATGGTTTGGAAGTGCGCAGCGCCTGCACGCTTGCATGAAAAGGCGCGCCGCTGTGCAGCGGGACAATCTTCCATTATAGATTTGTGCAGCCCGCTGTGGAGCCCCAAACCCAACGCCCCCTGGTAAATGGCCGACCGGCACGCGGCCGGCCACCAGGAGAGACTCAGTCCCGCGCTTCAATCGCGCGGTTGATCGCCAGCGCCGCCAGCGTGCAGATGCCGCCCGACAGCAGGTAGATGCCCAGGCCGAACAGGCCGAAGCGGGCCGACACCGCGAGTGCCACCAGTGGCGCGAAAGCCGCACCGACCAGCCAGGCCATATCGGCCGACAACGCTGCACCGGTGTAGCGGTAGCGCGGCGTGAAGTTGGCCGTGACCGTGCCCGACGCCTGGCCGTAGGACAGGCCCAGCAGGATGAAGCCGATGATCAGGAAGGCATTGTTGCCGCCCTGGCCATTGCCCAGCAGGCCGGGACCGACAAAGCTGAACACGCAGATCAGCGCGGCCATGGTGCCCAGCGTGTTGCGCCGGCCGAAGCGGTCGGCGAGCCAGCCCGAACCCACCATCGCGACGCAGGCCAGGGCCGCGCCCAGCATCTGCACCCGCAGCACGTCGACCACGGGTTGCTCGGAGTAGATCTCGATATAGGACAGCGGGAAGATGGTCACCAGGTGGAACAGCGCGAAGCTGGCCAGCGCCGCGAACGCGCCGATGACGACGTTGCGGCCTTCGGTACCCACCACTTCGGAGGCCTTCACCGGCTCCAGTTCATTTTGGTGCAGCAGGTGCGAATACGACTGACCGACGACCAGGCGCAGGCGTGCGAACAGCGCGACGACGTTGATCGCGAACGCCACGAAGAATGTGTAGCGCCAGCCCCAGGACAGGAATTCTTTCGAGGTCGTATGGTCGTAGACGTAGGCGAACAGTCCTGCGGCCATGAAGAAGCCCACGGGCGCGCCCAGCTGCCCCAGCATGGAATACCAGCCGCGGCGCTCGCGTGGCGCGGAAATCGCCAGCAGCGACGGCAGGCCGTCCCAGGAACCGCCCAGCGCCAGGCCCTGGCCTATGCGCAGCACGGCGAACAGCACGATGGCCCAGGCGCCCAGGCTCTCGTAGCCGGGCAGGAAAGCCATGCCCACGGTACTGGTACCCAGCAGGAACAGCGCCAGCGTCAGCTTGGTGGCGCGCCCCCAGCGCCGCTGCACCGCCATGGAGATGGCCGTGCCGAACGGCCTGGCAATGAAGGCCAGCGAGAAGATGGCAAACGAAGCCAGCGTGCCGTCAAGGCGTGAAAAGGAGGGGAACAGCAGTGCGGGGAAGACCAGCACGCAGGCGATACCGAACACAAAGAAATCGAAGTACTCGGACGATCGACCGATGATCACCCCGACCGCGATATCACCAGGGCTGACCTCTTCGTCCGTATCGGCACGGGAAAGTGCTTCGGGGCTTTCGCGGCCCCCTGCAGACAATGCTGTGTAACCGGTTGCGCTCATAGAGATGCTCCCATTCAATGACTAGCTCTTTCTACGCTGGTCAACACCCGGGCCCGGTACGGCTTTGGCGCCTGCGCGCGTCAGCCAAAAACTACAGCCCGGCTACCGCCAGCCCCCTCACTCCGGCGGACTTCAAGCCCGCCGACATCGGTTCGGCCTACCCGCCTACAACGAAATCCGCTGATCTACCAAGAATGGCGCAATACACCCACGTATTGACGTGGGACAAAATGTCCAATCGACAATTTGCTCCTTTTTATTACATTTACGCTGGTTCCAATCTCACGTTTACACCTAAGCGCGCTCTGGCGCGCCCATGACATGCTTCAATCCAAGGAAATCCGTGGGCCTGCGTGGCTCACAGCTACTGCGCTTGTCGCCGCTCTCAGCGGCTGCAGCAAAGCCGTAGTTCTCAACCCCGCAGGCGATATCGCCTCGCAGCAAGGCGACCTGGTCGTACTGGCCACCTTGCTGATGCTGATCATCATCGTTCCGGTGATTCTGCTGACGTTCTTCTTCGCCTGGAAATACCGCCAGTCGAACACCGAAGCCGAATACGATCCAGACTTTCACCATTCGACCAAGCTCGAACTGATCATCTGGACCGCTCCCCTGATCATCGTGATCATCCTTGGTGCGATCACCTGGATCAGCACCCACAAGCTCGATCCCTATCGTCCTCTGGACCGCATCGATGCCCAGCGCCCGCTGGCTGCCGATGTCAAGCCGCTGACCGTCGAAGTCGTGGCCATGGACTGGAAATGGCTGTTCTTCTACCCGGAACAAGGCATTGCCACGGTCAACGAACTGGCCGCGCCCATCGACCGCCCCATCCACTTCAAGCTGACGTCGACCACCACGATGAACGCGTTCTACGTGCCTGACCTGGCCGGCATGATCTATGCCATGCCCGGCATGCAGACCGAACTGAACGCCGTGATCAACAAGGAAGGCGTCTACAAGGGCATGTCCTCGCATTACAGCGGCGCAGGCTTCTCGGGCATGACGTTCAAGTTCCACGGCCTGAGCAACGAAGGCTTCGCCGACTGGATCGCCAAGGCCAAGACCGAAGGCAAGGCGCTGAACCGCGAGACCTACCTCGCCCTGGCCACGCCCAGCGAGCGCAACCCGGTCGAGCGCTTCGGCATTGTCGACCCCAAGCTCTACCACACGGTGCTCAACCGCTGCGTCGAAGAAGGCCAGATGTGCATGCACACCATGATGGCCATCGACAAGGCAGGCGGCGAGTCCTATGCACGCGCCAAGGGCCTGAACCTGACCGCCGACATCTGCACGACCGAAGACGCCGACAAGATCACGGCAGCCCTGGAACCCGGCGTGGCCTCCCCCGCCGTCATCCAGCAATAAGCAATTCGGCGTGCAGCAGGCCCTCGCGGTCTGCTGTACGCCTCACAAGAGACCTTTTATGTCTGAACAATTTGATGCAGCCCGACTGATCTTCGGACGGTTGAGCTGGGAATCGATACCGCTGCACGAGCCGATTCTCCTCGCGACCTTCGCGGGAGTGGTGCTCGGCGGCCTTGCGGTGCTCGCGCTGCTGACCCGCTTCAAGCTCTGGGGCATGCTGTGGCGTGACTGGATCTGCAGTATCGATCACAAGAAGATCGGGATCATGTACATGATCCTGGGCATCGTCATGCTGCTGCGCGGCTTCGCCGATGCGCTGATGATGCGTGCGCAACAGGCCGCGGCCACGGTCGACGGGCTGGGTTTCCTACCGCCGCACCATTACGACCAGGTGTTCACGGCCCACGGCACGATCATGATTTTCTTCGTGGCCATGGCCTTGGTCACGGGTCTGATGAACTATGTCGTGCCGCTGCAGATCGGCGCGCGCGACGTGGCCTTCCCGTTCCTGAACAACTTCAGCTTCTGGATGACCACCGCCGGTGCCATCCTGGTGATGGTGTCGCTGTTCATCGGTGAGTTCTCGACTTCGGGCTGGCTCGCGCTGTCCAACCTCGGCCACAACCCCGAGGGCGTCGGTCTCGACTACTACATCTGGTCGCTGCAGATCGCGGGTGTGGGCACCACGCTGTCGGGTATCAACCTGCTGGTGACCATCATCAAGATGCGCGCTCCCGGCATGACGCTGATGAAGATGCCGGTGTTCGTCTGGACCTCGCTGTGCACCAACGCGCTGATCGTCGCCTCGTTCCCCGTGCTGACCGCCACGCTGCTGCTGCTGTCGCTTGACCGCTACCTGGGCACGCACTTCTTCACCAACGACATGGGCGGCAACGCCATGCTGTACGTGAACCTGATCTGGATCTGGGGCCACCCCGAGGTTTACATCCTGATCCTGCCGGCCTTCGGCGTGTTCTCGGAAATCACCGCCACGTTCAGCCGCAAGCGCCTGTTCGGCTACACCTCGATGGTGTACGCCACGGTCGCCATCACCATCCTGTCCTACCTGGTCTGGCTGCACCACTTCTTCACCATGGGCTCGGGCGCGAGTGTGAACTCGTTCTTCGGCATCACCACGATGATCATCTCCATCCCGACCGGGGCGAAGATCTTCAACTGGCTGTTCACCATGTACAAGGGCCGCATCCGCTTCACCGTCCCCATGATGTGGACCGTGGGCTTCATGGCCACGTTCGCCGTGGGCGGCATGACCGGCGTTCTGCTGGCCGTTCCCCCAGCCGACTTCGTGCTGCACAACAGCCTGTTCCTGATCGCTCACTTCCACAACGTCATCATCGGCGGCGTGGTGTTCGGTCTGTTCGCTGCCATCAACTACTGGTTCCCCAAGGCTTTCGGCTACACGCTCGACGAGTTCTGGGGCAAGGTCTGCTTCTGGTGCTGGCTGGTCGGCTTCTGGGTCACGTTCACTCCGCTGTACGTGCTGGGCCTGATGGGCGCGACGCGCCGCGTCAACGTGTTCGAAGACGCTTCGTACAACGTCTGGCTGTACATCTCGTTCTTCGGCGTGCTGATCGTCGCCGGCGGTATCGCTGCGTTCCTGATGCAACTGTGGGTCAGCTTCCGCAACCGCGAAGCCCTGCGCGACGTCACTGGCGATCCATGGGATGGCCGTACGCTGGAATGGTCGACCGCATCGCCCACGCCTGACTACAACTTCGCCATGACCCCCAAGGTCTACGAAATTGACGCCTGGTGGGACATGAAGAAGCACGGCTACAAGCGTCCGCTCGCGGGCTTCAAGTCGCTGCACATGCCCAAGAACACCGGCGCAGGCTTCGTGATCGCCATGGTCGCCACGCTGTTCGGCTTCGCGATGATCTGGCACATGTGGCTGGTGGCCGGCGTGTCGTTCGCCGCCGTGGTGCTGATCTCGATCATCCATACCTTCAACTACAAGCGCGATTTCTACATTCCAGCATCCGAAGTTGCTGCGACTGAAGATGCCCGCACTGAACTGCTTGCCCGCAATGTCTGAACTCCGCATGAACGCTGGCGCCGCTGGCGCCATTGAACCCCGCGACTACCACCTGGCCGAAGAACCGCACGTGGCCAACGGCACGGCGCTGGGCTTCTGGCTCTACCTGATGAGCGATTGCCTCATCTTCGCTGCCCTGTTCGCCACCTACGGCGTGCTGGGCCGCAACTACGCCGCCGGCCCGACCGGCGCCGACCTGTTCGACCTGCCGCTGGTGGCGATGAACACGGCTTTCCTGCTGTTGTCGTCGATCACCTTCGGCTTCGCTATGCTCAAGAAGCAACAAGGCAAGGTTTCGGCCACGCTGGGCTGGCTGGCCATCACCGGCGTGCTGGGCCTGTGCTTCCTGGGTCTGGAACTCTATGAGTTCTCGCACCTGCTGCACGAGGGCGCGGGCCCGGGCCGCAGCGCCTTCCTGTCGTCGTTCTTCACGCTGGTCGGCACGCACGGCCTGCACGTCACCTTCGGCCTGATCTGGCTGGTCGTGCTGATGCTGCAGATCAACAAGCACGGCCTGACGAACGAGAACAACCGCCGCCTGATGTGCCTGTCGATGTTCTGGCACTTTCTGGACGTGGTCTGGATCGGCGTCTTCACCTTTGTCTACCTGATGGGAGTGCTGTAATGAGCGCACACGACATCCACGCCGGCCACGCGCACGACGCGCATGACGACCACCACCACGACGCTGGTCCGCACAGCACCTTCTCCGGCTACATGACGGGCTTCGTGCTGTCGATCATCCTGACGGCGATCCCGTTCTGGCTGATCATGGCCAAGGTCATCGAAGGCCGCAGCACCGCCGTGCTGGTGCTCGGCGCGTTCGCGATCATCCAGATCCTGGTGCACATGTACTACTTCCTGCACATGAACAGCAAGGTCGAAGCCGGCTGGACGCTGCTGTCGACGATCTTCACCGTGATCTTCGTCGTGATCGCACTGTCGGGCACGCTTTGGGTCATGTTCCACATGAACGCCAACATGATGCCGCACCACGACCACGACGCGCCGGCCGCCATTACTGCTCCGCAGTCTTGACCTCCGCTCGTCCCCATGCGCTGAACGCCGGGCCTTCGGGCCCGCGTTCTGTTCTGCTCAAGGCCATGCTCGCACTGTTGGGCGTGGCCTTGTTTGTTTCGTTCCTGGCACTGGGCAGCTGGCAGCTGCAGCGCCGTGCCTGGAAGCTGGAACTGATCGATCGCGTCACCGAACGCGTGCGCGCCGATGCCGTGGCCGCACCCGCGCCTGCGCAATGGCCGCAGGTCACGGCGCAGCAGTATGAATACCTGCCGGTCACGCTGTCCGGGCGTTTCCTGGCGCACAAGACCGTGCTGACCCAGGCCGTCACCGAACTCGGCGCGGGCTTCTGGGTCGTCACGCCGCTGCAGGCCGACGACGGCAGCCAGACGCTGATCAACCGCGGCTTCGTGCCTACCAGCGAACGCCAGGCCTGGCTGCCGCAGGACAGCGCGCCAGTCGCCGACGCACCCGTGCAGACGGTCACGGGCCTGCTGCGCATGACCGAACCCGGTGGCGGCTTTCTGCGCGACAATGATTCCCAGCAACAGCGCTGGTATTCGCGCGATGTCGCGGGCATTGCCGCGGCGCAGGGCCTCGACAAGGCGGCGCCCTACTTCATCGACGCCGGCCGCCCCGGACAGCCCGTGGCCGCCGAGACCTGGCCGCGCCCGGGCATGACGGTGATCGCGTTCCACAACAGCCACCTGGTCTATGCACTGACCTGGTATGGCATGGCCTTGATGGTGCTGGTCGCTGCCGTGGTGGTGGTGCGCTGGGAAAAGCGCCGCGCCGCAGCCGCGCACAAGACCTTGTAGGCCGGCCGATTCACCGCTTGCGGCAAAATCGCAGCGGTGAATCGCCCCCTTCGCCCTCGCTCCATGGACCCGCTTTCGCAGGTCGACCTCACCACCGAACGCAAGAACATGCAGCTGCTGATACAGCTGCGCTGGCTCGCCGTGGTGGGCCAGGTGATCACGATCGCCCTCGTGCATTACGGCCTCGACATCCCGCTGCCGCTGCCCGAAATGACGGCCGTGCTGATGGCGCTGATCGTCACCAACCTCGGCTACCTGTATTGGTTCAAATGGCGCCGGCGCAATGTCACCAGCCTGGGTCTGTTCTGCGCGCTGCTCGCGGACGTGGCCGCGCTCGCCGTGCAGCTCTACCTCAGCGGCGGCGCGAGCAACCCCTTCATCTATCTGTTCCTGCTGCAGGCCATCCTGAGCGCCGTGCTGCTGTCGCCGGCCTACACCTGGGTGATTGCGGCCATCACCACGCTGTGCGTGATCGATCTCGCGGGTTCATCGCGCCCGCTGGCCGTGCAGCCGCACAACAACCTCTACGTCATCGGCCTGCTGACCTGTTTTGCGCTGACCACGGTGCTGCTGGTGATCTTTCTCACGCGCATCGTCGGCAACCTGCGCCGGCGCGACTCGCGCCTGGCCGACATGCGCCAGCGCGCCAGCGAAGAGGAACATATCGTGCGCATGGGCCTGCTGGCCACGGGCGCGGCCCATGAGCTGGGCACGCCGCTGGCGACCATGTCGGTGATCCTGGGCGACTGGCAGCGCATTCCCGAGATCGCGCGCCACCCCGAACTGCTGCAGGACCTCGACGAGATGCGCCAGCAGCTGCTGCGCTGCAAGAGCATCGTCACCAACGTGCTGCTGTCGGCCGGCGAAGCACGCGCCGACGCGCCCAAGCCGACCACCCTCTTTCGCTTCATGGACCGGCTGATCGCGCAGTGGCAGGAAACCCACCACCCGGGGCGTTTTCGCTACAACAATGGCATCGCCCAGGATATGGCGATCATTTCCGATACCGCACTGCAGCAGATGATCTGCAATGTGCTGGACAATGCACTGGAAGCCTCGGCCGACGAAGTCGAGCTGCGCCTGCGCTGCGAAAACGAGCAACTGGTGATCACCGTACTCGACCGCGGCACGGGCTTCGCGCCCGAAATATTGCGCAACTTCGGCAAATACCAGCAATCGAACAAGACGGATCGCGCCGGCCGCGGTGTGGGCCTGTTCCTGGTGACGAATGTCGCGCGCTCGCTGGACGGCACGGCATCGGCGCGCAACCGCGACGACGGCGGCGCGGAAGTGCGCATCGAGTTTCCGCTGTCGTCCATCACCTTAGGAGATACAGACCATGGACCCACGCCTGCTGCTGCTGGTTGAAGACGACGCCGCGTTCGCGCGCACCCTCGCGCGCTCGTTCGAGCGCCGCGGCTACCTGGTGCTGAGCGCGGCCAGCGCCGACGAAGTCAAGCTGCTGCTGCAGGAGCACCGCCCCGGCTATGCGGTCATGGACTTGAAGCTCGCGGGCAATACGTCGGGACTCAACTGCATTCAAATGCTGCACGAGCACAACCCCCAGGCGCTGATCGTGGTGCTCACGGGCTATGCGAGCATTGCGACGGCCGTGGAAGCCGTCAAGCTCGGCGCTTGCCACTACCTGGCCAAGCCGTCGAACACCGACGACATCGAAGCCGCATTCGGGCGCATCGCGGGCGACACCGAAGTCGAACTCACGCAGCAGACCAGCTCGATCAAGACTGTCGAATGGGAACATATCCACGAGACGCTGGCCGAAAGCGGCTTCAACATCTCCGAAGCCGCGCGCCGCCTGGGCATGCACCGCCGCACGCTGGCGCGCAAGCTGGAAAAGCGCCAGGTCAAATAGATTTTTTGCGATGCGGGGTGCCGACTCAGCGCTGTCCGCACAAATAGCGAATGGCCGGGCCCCCGAGCGGGGTAAGCGAGACAAAGTCTCGCAAGGCATCAAAAAGAAACAGCGGGCCTCGACCCCCGTTCGTCCTGAGCCCGTCGAAGGATGAACGGCCTGCGCTCAAGGCATGAAAACGAGCCGCTCAAGATCCGCGCCGGCCCTGCGATGGTCAGAAGAACAGGTAATGATCCACCAGCAACGCCGCGAACAGCAGGCTCAGATGCACCAGCGAGAACTTGAAGGTGCGCCACGCCAGCGCATCTGAATAGTTGCGGCGCAGGCGCCAGGCATAGGCGCAAAAGCCCGCGCCCAGCACCACGGCCGCGAACAGGTAGAGCCAGGAGCTCATGCCGTAGATGAACGGCAGCAGGCAGGCCGCGAACAGCACCACCGTGTACAGCAGGATCTGCAGCCGCGTGTATTCGCTGCCATGGGTCACGGGCAGCATGGGCAGGCCCGACTTGCGATAGTCTTCGACGCGGTACAGCGCCAGCGCCCAGAAATGCGGCGGCGTCCAGAGGAAGATGATCAGGAACAGGATCAGCGCTTCGGGCCCGACCTGGCCCGTCATTGCGGCCCAGCCCAGCACCGGCGGCATCGCGCCCGAGGCGCCGCCGATCACGATGTTCTGCGGCGTGCGCGGCTTGAGCACCACGGTGTAGATCACCGCATAGCCGACGAAGGTCGCGAGCGTGAGCCACATCGTCAGCGGATTGGTGCCTATGAACAGGATGGCCGCGCCCAGGCTGCACAGCGCGGCCGAGAACACCAGCGCATGCGAGCTCGACAGCTCGCCGCGCGCCGTGGGCCGCCATGAGGTGCGCTGCATGCGCGCGTCGATATGCTTTTCGACCAGGCAGTTGAACGCCGCGGCCGCGGCCGCGACCAGCCAGATGCCGGCGCAGGAAACGGCCATTTTCAGCCACTGCGCGCCCGACGGCCAGCCGGGCACGGCCAGCACCATGCCGATGAGGGCGCAAAAGACAATCAGCTGCACCACCCGCGGCTTGGTCAAGGCATAGAACTGGGCAATCCGTGAAGCGGAGGACAGGGTGTCGGTAGTCATGCGCGAGCGATGGCTTTCTTGGAAAGGGAGCGGCGCTGATCCATGTCGGCGCGCGAAGTGCGGCTGGTCGCAAGACTCCAGACCAGTACGCCCACCAGCGCCGCGGCGCCTCCAGTGTGCAGCACGGCGGCAATCAGGGGCCAATCAAATAAGACGTTCGACAGTCCGGTCATCACCTGCAGCAGCAGCAGGCCGCCGAGCCAGCGGCGCTGGCGCGTCAGCGCCTGGGCGCGGCGCAACGCTAGCAGCAGCGCGACCAGGGCCGCGGCCACCACATAGGCGGCGAGCCGGTGCAGGTAATGGATGGCGGTCAGGGCCTCGAAATCGAGGTGGCTGCCGTCCTGCAGCAGGCCCAGCGGGCGCCAGATCTCGAACGCCTGGGAGAAATTCATCGCCGGCCACCAACTGCCTTGGCAAGTGGGGAAGGTAGTGCAGGCCAGCACCGCGTAGTTGGTACTGACCCAGCCGCCGAGCGCAACCTGCAGCGTCACCAGCGCCAGGCCCGCGACCAGCGCGCGGCGCAGCCAGCGAGGAATGGCTTCGGGCACACGGCCTTGCACTGCCAGGCCATGGGCGACCGCGGGCACGCACAGCAGCGCCAGCAGCACCGTGCCGCCCAGCAGATGCAGCGTGACGATGGCGGGAAACAGTTTCTCGGTCACGGTCAGCGCGCCGAACGCGCCCTGGATGCAGACCCAGACCAGGCTGGCCGTGGGCCACCAGGGGCTGCGGCCCGCCGACAGCGGCGTCTTGCGCGCCAGGCGCCAGCTCATCAGCGTCAACGCGATGATCAGCACGCCCACGCCCGTGGCCAGGTAGCGGTGAATCATTTCGACCCAGGCCTTGCCATGGGTCACAGGGCCGGTGGGCATGGCGGTCTGCGCGGCGGTGATCTCCACATGCGCGCCCAGCGGGCTGGCGTTGCCATAGCAGCCCGGCCAGTCGGGGCAGCCCAGACCCGAGTCGGTGAGCCGCGTGAACGCCCCGAACATCACCAGGTCGAACGTCAGGAACAGCGTGAACACGCTGAGCGCGAGCAGGCGCTCGGCCGGGCCATGCTGGCGATTGCGAAACCAGACCCAGGCCAGCGGTGCGAGCGCGATCACCGCACCGATCAGCATCAAATGCAGCAGGGGTTCCAAATCGTAAAGGGGCTGGCTAGTCATCACTCGCTCTTGTCATGTGCGCCGGGCAGCGGCCTGCAGGGCTGCCACCCGGAGATTTCAAGATTGTCTGAAATATCTGAACGCTCTTCATAAAAAAACCCGCGCTGTATGCATTGCGCGAGGCGCGAGCGCGGCGCCAGGGCCGAAACGGAGCATGCGCAGACGAGCCCCGCAGGGCTGACAATCCGGCCTGGCAAGTGCAGACCGGGGCGCATTGTCCCGCGGCAATTCTATCGGTGCGCGTGCCCGGGCACAGCGCGGCCGCAAGTGACCCTATGGAAGATGGGTCTGGCCCGACATGGGCGAGCAGCTACCGTGCAGGCATGTCAGTCCATGCCGCCCAAAACATGCATCGTGGAACGCCGATTACATCTTGTCCTACAGTCGCCGCGACACCCGCCGATATCCAGAACATGACCTACATCGCTGATATGACCTGCATCGTCGACCTGCCCCTGGAGAGCCATGAACATGGCTTTGCCTGCTTCTCATGCGGCCAGCCCCTGACCTCATCGGGTGTACGCTATGACGGCAAGGGCGGCAGCATCTTGTTGCATTTGCGCTGTGCCAACGAGATGGGACAACGATTGATCGTCGACTCGTGGACCAACCGCCGCAAGCATGTGCACGCCACCGGCTGACGACCACCAAGCCGCGCCGAGGTGCGCATGCCGCGCACCTGCGCCCATAATGGGCCATGTCCACGCTTTCATGCCCTTTCTGCGGTCATACGCTGACCGATAGCACTTCGCCCTGCGGCGCGTGCGGAAAAACGCCCTCCACTTTTGCTTCGGCCGCTGACTCGCAGAAGGTCGCGCCCGCGCCGCGCAGCCGTCTCGTTCCCTGGCTCATCGGCCTGCCCGTCGGCGCGTTTGCGGTTTTGATGGTGGTGGGTTCAATGCTGTCGACGCCCGAAAGCAGCAACCAGTGGGTGGCGCGCGAAGCCATCAAGGTCTGCAACAAGGAAGTCGCACGCGCGCCCGAAGACCGCAAGCGGCCCGACCTGACCGCCAAGGACTGCGCCGATCTCGACGCCGCCTTCCGCAGCCAGTACGGTACCGAACCCTGAGCGGGCCATGCGCGCGCACAGGCCGTATATTCCTTGCAGGATATACAGCTTGATACATAACAGTGTAATCTGTAACAATCAAACTCGGTATTCGCGCTGCACGCCCTGCATCACCGACGCATGCTCGTTTGTGCATGCGGGACAATGGTGCATGCATGAGGCTTGCCTGGCGTAAGCATGGTGTACAGCCGACGACGCTGTCCACAATCCTCTTTTCTGTCCCAGGCACGCCTGCCACGCACAGGCACATGCTTGAGTTGCACCTACCTACCCAAAGCCCACGAGCTGGGAGCCCGTCATGAACATTGTCATTTTGGACGACTACCAAGACGCTGTACGCAAGCTGCATTGCGCCTCCCGCCTGGACGCGCTCAACGCCAAGGTCTACACCAACAATGTCAAGGGCCTGGGCCAGTTGTCGGTGCGACTGCGGGATGCCGACATCATCGTGCTGATCCGCGACCGCACCGCGATCACGCGGCAACTGATTGAAAAACTGCCGCGCCTGAAGCTCATCGCCCAGACCGGCCGGGTCGGCAGCCACGTGGACGTCAAGGCCTGTACCGACCATGGCATCGCGATCGCCGAAGGCGTGAGTTCGCCGGTCGCCCCCGCGGAGCTGACCTGGGCGCTGATCATGGCGTCGATGCGCCGCCTGCCCCAGTACATTGCCAACCTCAAGCACGGCGCCTGGCAGCAATCCGGCTTCAAGGCGGCATCCATGCCGCCCAATTTTGCGCTGGGCAATGTGCTGCGCGGCAAGACGCTGGGCATCTGGGGCTACGGCCGCGTGGGCAAGATCGTCGCCGGCTACGGCCGCGCTTTCGGCATGAACGTGCGCATCTGGGGCCGCGACGCGTCGCGCGCCGAAGCCCTGGCCGATGGCTACCAGGCAGCCAATACGCGTGAAGAGTTTTTCGCACAGTGCGATGTGCTGAGCCTGCATCTGCGGCTGACCGACGCCACCGAGCACATGATAGGCCTCAACGACCTGGCGCTCATGAAGCCCACGGCGCTGCTGGTCAATACGTCGCGCGCCGAGCTGATCGAGGCCGATGCCCTGGTCGCCGCGCTGCAGCGCGGTCGCCCCGGCATGGCCGCGATCGATGTCTTCGAAAGCGAACCCATCTTGCAAGGCCATGCGCTGCTGCGCATGGAGAACTGCATCTGCACGCCGCACCTGGGCTATGTCGAGCAGGACAGCTATGAACTGTATTTCGGCGCGGCATTCGAGAATGTCGTGAATTTCATCCAGGGCACGCCCACGCAGATCGTCAACCCCGACTACCAACTGGTCGGGCGCTGAGCACGCGCGCAGCGGCACGGGCCGCCGCGCACGGCCCTCATGCCTCTAGCGCGATCTGAACGCGCCCGTGCGGATCTCGGGCTCACGCTCCTGCGCGATCGCTTCCTGCACAGTCTGGCGCACCACCGATTCAAGCTCTTCCTGCAGGCGCAGCGTCACGGAACGCGTCTGCTCCTGCACCACCTGCGCAATCGACTCGCGCAGGCGCTGATCGAGCACGCGCTCCACGCGTTCGAGCAGACGCTGCACCAGCCGCTCCTCGGCCTGCATCTGGACTTGCGCCCAGGCGACGGCATCGAGCTCGGGACTGGGCTCGGGTTCCTGCTCCGCAAGGCTGGGCAGCACCGTCTCTGCAAGCGGAAAACGCGCGGCAGCGCCGGTCGCGGGAGAAGGCGAATACACCACGCGCGCAGCGGGCTGCGGCTCGGGCAGCGCGGGTTCAGGCGGGGGAGTGGGCGCAGGTGCGGGTGGCGACGCCGGCTCTTTCCACGCCACGGGCGCGGGCGCCACAGCGGGATCGGGCTGCGGCGGCGCCGCGGGTTCGGCGCTGAAAGCCGGGTCCGACACCACATCGGTCAACGTGGGCACATAGCGCGGCGGCGCCTTGGCATTGGGCAAGTCCATCACGCCCCTTTCAGCACCAAGTCATGGCGCACGATGTTCAGACCCAGACCCGCATAGTGCTTCCAGCGCACCCGGGCCTGGGCCCGGTCGTGCTCGTCATGCGCGCTCACCACCTCGACCACGCGCGCGAACGGCGCGAAGTGCGCCGGCACGCTGTCCCAGAGATTGAGCAGCAGGTCCTGGTGCGGCGCGCAGCGCTCGTCCTGGACCAGCACCACGGGCGACGCCGCGAACACCTGCGCGTCATCGCCTTCGCAGGCATGGGCCGGGAAGTCGGTCGGCGACAGCTTCCAGAGCATCTGCGACAAGGCCTGCGTCACCGCCGGAGGCCCGGTCACGACCACGCGCGCATCGTTGCGCAAGGCCTTGCGCACGAACCGGCAGACGTAAGCCAGCTTGTCGGGCGCGTTGAAATGAAAGGCGACTTCGGTCATGGTCACAGCGCTGGCGTCACTCAAAGCAGCGTATCGGTCGCGGCATCGGGCGCGCCGGCCGCGGGCGCGATCGTCTTGGCAACCGCTGCCGTGGTGTCGACCGATGCCGGCAGCTTGGCCGCCTTCGCAGGCTTGTCTGCCTTGGCGGGCTTGGCCGTTTTCACGGGCTTGTCGGCCTTCACGGCCTTGACCACCTTCGCCGCCTTGGCCGCCGCGGGAGCCGCCTTGGCGGCTTCGAGCAGGTAGTGCACCAGCAGGCCCACGGGACGGCCCGTGGAGCCCTTGGCAGCGCCGCCCTTCCAGGCCGAGCCCGCGATGTCCAGATGCGCCCAGGCCATGTCGCCCACGAAGCGCTGCAGGAACTTCGCCGCCGTGACGGCACCGCCCGCACGGCCGGCAACGTTGCCCATGTCGGCAAAATTGCTCTTGAGGCCTTCGGCGTAGTCGTCGTCCAGCGGCATGCGCCAGCACAGATCCTGGGCCTCGTCGCCCGCGTTCTGCAGCGCCTGGGCCAGTTCTTCGTTGTTCGAGAACAGGCCGCTGCGCAGCCCGCCCAGCGCGACCACGCAGGCGCCGGTGAGCGTTGCGATGTCGACCACGGCGCGCGGCTTGAAGCGCGCGACATAGGTCAGCGCGTCGCACAGCACCAGCCGGCCTTCGGCGTCGGTGTTGAGAATTTCTATGGTCTGGCCGCTCATGCTGGTGACCACATCGCCGGGCTTGACCGCGCGGCCATCGGGCATGTTCTCGCAGGCGGGAATCAGGCCCACGACGTTGATCGCGGGACGCAGTTCGGCAAGCGCACGGAACACGCCCAGCACGCTGGCCGCGCCGCCCATGTCGTACTTCATCTCGTCCATTTCAGCCGCGGGCTTGAGCGAAATGCCGCCGGTGTCGAACGTGATGCCCTTGCCCACCAGCGCCACGGGCGCATCGCCCTTGGCCGCGCCCTGGTAATGCAGCTCGATCAGGCGCAAAGGCTCTGCCGAGCCCTGGGCCACGGCGAGGAACGCGCCCATGCCGAGCTTGGCGACTTCGGCCGGGCCGTGGATCTTGCACTCGATGCCGGGCAGTTTGGCCAGCGCCTTGGCGGCGTCGGCGAGCAGCGTGGGCGTCGCGTGGTTGGCGGGGCGATTGGCCCATTCGCGCGTCAGGCCCTGGCCCAGCGCCAGCGCCACGCCGGCGTCGAATGCGGACTGCAGCGCGGCCTTGGACGGCACACCCAGCAGCACTTTTTCCAGGCTGCAAGGCTTGGCCGAGGGCTTGGTGGTGGTGAAGACATAGGTCGCATCGGCGAGCGCCTGCACGGCAGCAGTCAGCGCCGGCGCAGGGACATCAAAACTGAAGCACACTACAGCGCGCTTGAGCGCAGGAGCGCTCAAGGCCGGCCCCACGGCAGCCAGGGCCTTGCGGACTGCCTTGGCCGAGCCGTCGCCGGCTCCCACGAGCAGTACGCGGCGCGCGGCAATGGCGGGCAGATGGTAGAGCGACAATGATTTGCCGGCCTCGGTCTGCAGATCGCCATTCTTGAGGGCCAGGGCCACAAGCGAGGACAGGGGGTCGGACGCAGCGGGCGTGGGCTCGGCAACGAGCAGCACCAGCAGGTCACATTTTTCGTTGGCGGCAGCCGCAATGGTCAGTGCCTTGAGATCAAAGTTCATAATCGGCGTTTTCCTTTCAGCCAATGTTATTCGATTCATCCATACGCAAAGAGCTGGCCCGCAGCTTTGGCGCCACCTTGGTGGTGTTGGTCACGGTCGTCATGACCATGATGCTGATTCGCACGTTGGGCCAGGCATCCCGCGGCAATGTCAATCCCTCTGACGTGATCATGGTCATGGGCTTCACGGTATTGGGCCAGTTGCCCACTATTTTGGGGCTGAGCCTGTTCGTGTCCGTCGTGGGGTCTCTGTCACGCATGTACCGGGACAGCGAAATGGTCATCTGGTTCGCGAGCGGTCGCGGGCTGGTGTCGTTTCTGCCACCGCTGCTGCGCTTTGCCTGGCCGGTCGTGGCCGTGATCGCCGTGCTCGCCACGCTGGTCTGGCCCTGGTCCAACCAGCAGGTGCAGCAACTCAAATCGCAATACTCGCAGCGCAGCGACATCGACCGCATCGCTCCGGGTGAATTCCAGGAATCGTCCGACGGCTCGCGCGTGTTCTTCATCGACAAGGACACGCCGGGCGCCGACGCCGCGAGCAATGTGTTCATCGTCACCAACGAGCCGCATGCGGAGTCCGTGACCTCGGCACGCAGCGCGCGCCTGGTGGTCGAAAACGGCCAGCGCACGGTCATCCTGAGCGACGGTCAGCGCGTGGAGACGCAGACCAATGCGCCGGGCGTGAAGATCAGCGAATTCAAGGAATACGGCCTGCAGCTGGGCGAGGGCACGTCGAGCGCCGAAGAAGACGCATCGGCGCGCAGCCAGTACACGCACGCGCTGTGGAGCAGCGCATTGCCGGCCTACCAGGCCGAAATGGGCTGGCGCCTGGGCCTGCCGCTGGCGGCGCTCAACTTCATCGTGCTGGGCCTGGCCGTGGCCAGCGTGAACCCGCGCGCGGGCAGCAGCTCCAGCCTGATGATTGCGCTGTTTGCGTTCATCGTTTACTACAACCTCATGACCCTGGGGCAGAGCTGGGTCGGCGCCGGCCGCATCAGCGCGCTGGGCTTTCTGGCGCTGCTGCACGGCGGCACGCTGCTGTGCGCCCTGGGCGTGCTGCTCGCGCGCCACCACCGCTGGTCCATACGCTCGCTGTGGCCCGCCCGACGCAAGGAATCCGTGCAATGAAAGTCTTGCGCAGACTCATTTACCGCGATGCGCTGTCCGCCGTCGCCTTCGTGACCCTGGCTTTTCTGGGCCTGTTTTTCTTCTTCGATCTGATCGACGAACTGCGCTGGGTCGGCCGCACCGGCGGCGACCTGTACAAGCCTTCGCATGCGCTGGTGTTCGTGCTGCTGAGCCTGCCCAGCCACCTTTACGAACTGCTGCCCATCACCGTGCTGATCGGCACGATCTTCGTCATGGCGCGGCTGGCGCAAAGCTCCGAGTTCACCATCATGCGCACCAGCGGCATGGGCCCCTGGATGGCGTTGCGCACGCTGCTGGTGCTGGGACTGGGCTTCGTGGTGCTGACGTTTGCCGTCGGCGACTACATCGCGCCCGCGGCCGAACGCCTGGCGCAGACCGTCAAGGCCGCCCAGTTGGGAAAATTGTCGACTGGAGCCACCGGCGCCTGGCTCAAGGAACGCCAGGGCGATCATTCGTTCGCGGTCAACGTCAATGCGCTGAGCAACGATGGCGAGCTGCTGGGCGTGCGTATTTTCGAGTTCGACGCCCAGGGCCATATGGCGTCGCAAACGCGCGCCGAGGCCGCGGCGGTGAGCGCCAAGGACGATACCTGGGAATTGCGCAAAGTGACGCGCAGCACCTATGTCGTCGAAGCCGGCCAGGCCAGGCTAGACCGCGTGCGCGAAGACTCGCTGAGCTGGCCCACGCGCATCAGCGCGGAAATGGTCGCGGCTTCGCTGCTCAAGCCCGACCGCATGGCGACGCTCGATCTGTTCCAGTACATCCGCCACCTCGAATCCAACGGCCAGTCGGCGCAGCGCTATGAAATCGAGTTCTGGCGCAAGGTTTTCTATCCCCTGAGCTGCCTGGTGATGGTGGTGCTGGCCCTGCCCTTCGCCTACCTGCATTTCCGCTCGGGCGGCATCGCGGGCTATGTGTTCGGCGGCGTGATGGCCGGCATCAGCTTCTTCCTGCTGAACAACGTGTTCGGCTACGCGGGCAACCTGCAGAACTGGTCGCCCTGGCTCACGGCCGCGGCGCCGGGCTTCATCTACAGCCTGCTGTCGCTCGGGGCCTTCAGCTGGCTGGTACTGAGGCGATGACCATGACAACAGAAAACTCCCCCTCTTTCGGCGTGATCCTGCTGGGCCATGGCTCGCGCGATCCGCTGTGGCGCGCGCCCATCGAAGCCGTGCAGGCGCGCGTGCAGCGCGCCCAGCCGCAGTCGCCCTGCTGCTGCGCCTACCTGGAACTCACCGAGCCCAGCCTGGCACAGGCCGCCGATCAACTGATCGCCCGGGGCGTGCGCCAGCTGCGCATCACGCCCATGTTCCTGGGCACGGGCAAGCATGCGCGCGAAGATATACCGCGGCTGGTGGCCGAGCTGCAGGCACGCCATCCGGGCGTGCAGGTCGAAGTGCAGGCTTCGGTAGGCGAAGATCCGCGGGTCACGGCCCTGCTCGCGCAGATCGCCACCGAATAACGCGCGGAACAAGCACAAGGCCGCAAATTCGCCGGCTTTTGTTAGACAAATGCGTCATAATGATGGAAGCTCTTAGCAGAAATCATTATGAACCTGCATCAATTCCGCTTCGTTCAAGAAGCCGCGCGCCGCAATCTCAACCTCACCGAGGCAGCGAAGGCGTTGCACACCTCGCAGCCCGGGGTCTCCAAAGCCATCATCGAGCTGGAGGAAGAGCTGGGCGTCGATATTTTCGCGCGCCATGGCAAACGCCTCAAGCGCATCACCGAGCCGGGCCAGCATGTGCTGCAAAGCATAGAACTCATCATGCGCGAAGTGGGCAACCTCAAGCGCATCGGTGAACAGTTCAGCGCCCAGGACAGCGGCACGCTGAGCATCGCCACGACCCACACGCAGGCGCGCTATGTGCTGCCGCCGTCGGTCGCCAAGCTGCGCGAGATCTACCCCAAGGTGCACATCAGCCTGCACCAGGCGACGCCCGCCGAAGTCGCGCGCATGGTGATCGACGAAATCGCCGAAATCGGCATGGCGACCGAATCGCTGGCCGATTACCCCGAACTCGTGACCCTGCCCTGCTACGAATGGCAGCATGTGCTGGTCGTTCCACCCAATCATCCGCTGGCGCAGAAGGAGCGCATTTCGCTCGACGACATCGCGCACGAATCGCTGATCACCTATCACCCTTCGTTCACCGGCCGCGGCAAGATCGACCAGGCGTTCGCCACGCGCCGCATGCAGCCGCGTGTGGTGCTCGAAGCCATAGACTCCGACGTGATCAAGACCTATGTGCGCCTGGGCCTGGGCATTGGCATCGTGGCCGAGATGGCGATGCGCGACGACCCGGCCGGCGACCTCGTGGTGCGCCCCATGGGCCACCTGTTCGGCCAGAATGTCGCACGTGTCGCGTTCAAGCGCGGTGCCTACATGCGCAACTTCGTCTACAAGTTCGCCGAACTGCTCAGCGACCGTTTGAGCCGCGACCTCGTGGTGCGCGCGATGAACGGCCATGTGGCCGACTACGAGCTGTAAACACCCCCCGATCGACCAGCGCACCGGCCCGCGGTGCCTTCATGTTTTTCCTGCTGCACCATGACTTCTACCCCTGCTGCATCCGCACCCCGTACGCCCCTTTTCGCCAGCAAGCTGCCCGCCGTGGGCACCACGATCTTCAGCGTGATGTCGGCCCTGGCCGCCGAGCACCAGGCCGTGAACCTGGGCCAGGGCTTTCCCGACTTCGCCTGCGACCCGGCGCTGATCGACGCCGTGGACCAGGCCATGCGCGCCGGCCACAACCAGTACCCGCCCATGCCCGGCGTGCCCGCGCTGCGCCAGGCGGTGTCGACCAAGATTGCGGCGCTGCACGGGCGCGTCTACCACCCCGACAGCGAGATCACCATCACCGCGGGCGCGACGCAAGGCATTCTCACGGCCATCCTGGCCTGCGTGCACCCCGGCGATGAAGTCATCGTTCTGGACCCCTGCTACGACAGCTACATTCCCAACATCGCGCTGGCCGGCGGCGTCGCGGTGCGCGTGCCGCTCACGCCGCGCACCTTCCGCCCCGACTTCGCGAAGATCGCGGCCGCGATCACGCCGCGCACCCGGCTGCTGATCATCAACACGCCGCACAACCCCAGCGCCACGGTATGGACCGCCCAGGAGATGCGCACGCTCGAGGAATTGCTCGCGCCCACCGACGTGCTGCTGATCAGCGACGAAGTCTACGAACACATGGTGTTCGACGGCGCCGAGCACCAGAGCGCGGCGCGCTTTCCCGGCCTGGCCGCGCGCGCATTCATCAATTCGAGCTTCGGCAAGACTTTTCACGTGACCGGCTGGAAGGTCGGCAGCGTCGCGGCGCCCGCGGCATTGATGGCCGAGTTCCGCAAGGTCCACCAGTTCAACGTGTTCACCGTGAACACGCCCATGCAGCATGGCCTGGCCAGCTACCTGGCCGAGCCCGCGCGCTACCAGGGCCTGCCCGCGTTCTACCAGGCCAAGCGCGACCTGTTCCGCGCCGGCCTGGCCGACTCGCGCCTGAAGCTGCTCCCCTGCACCGGCAGCTTCTTCCAGTGCGTGGACATTTCGGCCGTGAGCGATCTGAGCGAAGCCGATTTCTGCCAGTGGCTGGTGCGCGAAATCGGCGTGGCGGCGATTCCACTGTCGGCGTTCTATGGCGACGGCTTCGACCAGCGCGTGGTGCGCTTTTGCTTCGCCAAGGAAGACGCGACGCTGCACGCCGCGCTCGCGCGCCTGCGCAAGCTCTGAGCCGGCGACGTCAATCGAACTGATCGCCCGCTGTCAGCGGCGCATGGCGGTAGGTCGCGGGCGTGCGCGACAGCTTGATCGGCGAGCCCACGCCCTGGTAGCCCGGCATCTGCACGCGCAGGCCGCGGTGCAGCGTATGCGGGTGCTCCAGCGCCGCGTCCACGGCCTGTACCGGCGCGGCCGGCACGCCGATTTCCATGAGTTCCGTGGCCAGCGCGCTGCCGTCGAAGGCGGCCAGCGCCTGCTCGAGCAAGGGCTTGAGCGCCTCGCGGTGCACCGAGCGCTGACCGGCCGTGGCAAAGCGCGCGTCCTGCACCAATTGCGCACAGCCTATGTGCTCGCACAGCAGCTTGAACTGCCGGTCGTTGCCCACGGCAAAGAACACCGGAATGGTGGCCGTCTGCAGCACGTCGTAAGGCGCGATGTTGGGGTGGGCATTGCCCGAACGTTGGGGCGTCTTGCCGTCCATGAACCAGTTGGCCGCATGCGGGTGCAGCAGCGAGATGCCGCTGTCGTAGAGCGCGGCGTCCACCAGCTGGCCCAGGCCGCTGCGCTGGCGCTCGTGCAAGGCCAGCATCACGCCTATCACCGCATTCATTCCCGTGACCATGTCGACGACCGGCAGACCCACGCGCAAGGGGCCGCCATCGCGCTCGCCGTTGACGCTCATCAGACCGGTCATCGCCTGGATCGCCGCGTCATAGCCGGGCCAGGCGCCCAGCGGGCCGTCCGCGCCGAAGCCGCTGACACGGCACCAGACCAGCCGCGGAAAGCGCGCCTGCAGCTGCGCAAAGCCTATGCCCCACTTCTCCATCGTGCCGATCTTGAAGTTCTCGATCAGCACATCGGCCTGGGCCATCAGCGCCAGCACCTTTTCCTGGCCCTGGGCCGAACCCAGATCGAGGAACTGGATGCGCTTGTTGCGGTTCAGGCCGTGGTAGTACGACGCCACGCCGTCCTGAAACGGCGGGCCCCAGGCACGCGTGTCGTCGCCGCCCGGCGGCTCGACCTTGAGCACATCCGCGCCATGGTCGCCCAGAATCTGCCCGCACAGCGGGCCGCCCAGAACGCGCGAGAGATCAAGTACGCGTATGCCCTGAAGCGCGCCGGAGCGCGCGGCTTGTGTCGTGTCCATGGTATCGGCCTTCAATCGAGTTTCGCGCCCGAGGCATCGACCACGGTCTTCCACTTGGCTGTTTCCGCCTTGATGAAGCGCGTGAGGCCTTCGGGCGTGTGATCGGCCGCCGATTCCAGGCCCTGGGCCGCAAAGCTCGCGCGCACTTTTTCCTTTTGCAGCGCCTGAATGAAAGCGCTGTTGAGTTTCGCGATGCGATCGGCCGGCGTGCCCGCGGGCGCGACCACGCCGAAGAACACGCTCACGTCATAGCCCGGCAGGCCTTGCTCGGCGATGGACGCGATCTCGGGCATGGCCTGCGAACGCTTTTCGGTCGCCACGCCGATGGCCTTGAGCCGACCGGCCTTGATATAGGGCATGGCCGTGAGGATGTCGGTGAAACTCATCTGCACCTGGCCCGCAAGCAGGTCGTTGAGCGCCGGCCCCGTGCCTTTGTAGGGCACATGCTGCAGCGTGGTGCCGGCCATCTTGTTGAACAGCACGCCCGCGAGATGCGACGACGCGCCATTGCCCGACGACGCGTAGTTGAGGCTCTGCGGTTTCGCCTTGTCGAGCGCGATCAGCTCCTTGAGATTGCCGGCCTTGACATTGGCGTTGACCACGAGAATGTTGGGCAGGTAGCCCACATGGATGACGGGCGCGAAGCTGGTCACGGGATCGTAGGAGATCTTGCTGTACAGGCTCTTGTTGATGGCCAGCGGGCCCGACGTGCCGAACA
Organism: Acidovorax sp. CCYZU-2555; assembly: GCF_018413525.1. Classification (GTDB taxonomy): domain Bacteria; phylum Pseudomonadota; class Gammaproteobacteria; order Burkholderiales; family Burkholderiaceae_C; genus Comamonas. The sequence continues at coordinate 18,402 of NZ_JAHCDD010000051.1, read as the reverse complement.
TGATGGTGTAGCCATCGGGCTTGGCGCGCGCCACGCCGTCGGCGCCTATGTTGCCGCCCGCGCCGGCCTTGTTTTCGACGACCACGCTCTGGCCGATCTCTTCGGTCAGCGCCGCGGCCAGCGTGCGCGCCATCGCGTCCGTGGGGCCACCGGGCGGAAACGGCACGACGAAGTTGATAGGCTTGGACGGGAAGACCTCCCCTTGCGCCAGCGCGGGTGTGGCGGCCGTGCAGGCCAGGGCACAGGCCAGCAGGAATCTACGTTTGGTCATTGTCTGTCTCCATTTTTTGTATTGATGTCGTCATGGCGCGCGGTTCGCGCTGCGCCCAAACCTCATGCAGGCTGCAGCCAGGCTTGCGGAATTTCCATCTCCTGCAGCGGATCGCGCGGCAGCACGCGGTGCACCAGCACCAGTTGCGCCCAGCGCAGGCGTTCGGCACTGCGGATCTGGCTCGCCTCCCAGGCCATGGCGATGGCCGTGAAGCTGTTGTAGAGCGCCGAGGCCGCGGTGCGCGCCAGGCGTTCGCCGTCGGCGTTGGCATCTACCGCCGCCGCGGCGAACGCGCCAGCGCGGTCGAAGGCTCCCTGCAGCGCCTGCTTGAACGCGGGCGCGGCCTGGGTCTGCGCGAGCAGCTGCGCCGCGTGGGCCTGCAAGGCCGTCAGCGCGTCTTCGCGGCGTATCGCGCGCAACACGTCGAGCGCCACGATGTTGCTCGTGCCTTCCCAGATCGAGCCCAGGTGGGCGTCGCGCACCAGGCGCGGATCGCTCCATTCCTCGATATAGCCGCAGCCGCCGCGCACTTCCATGGCGTCGCCCGTGACCATGCGCGCGTCGCGGCAGGCGCGGAACTTGATCAGCGGCGTGAGAATGCGCAGCAGCGCGTAGCCGCCCGCCTCGCCCGCGTCCGAGCGCTGCAGCGCCCGCGCGGTCTGCAGCACCATGGTGCGCGCCTGCTCGCTGCGGATGCGCAGCTTGTCGAGCTGGCGGCGCATCAGCGGCATGTCCTGCAAGGCCTTGCCGAAGGCATGGCGCTGCTGGGCGATGTACTCGGCTTCGGCGACCGCGCGGCGCATCATGCCGGCCGCGCGCACGCCGTTCGACAGCCGCGAGTTGTTCACCATGTCGGCCATCTGGGCGAAGCCCCGGCCCTGCTCGCCCACCAGATACGCCACGGCGCCATCGATGCGGATCTCGCCGCTGGCCATGGAGCGCGTGCCCAGCTTTTCCTTGAGCCGGATGATGCGGTAGTGGTTGCTGCTGCCGTCGTCGAGCGTGCGCGGCAGCAGGAACAGCGATACGCCTTTCATGCCGGCCGGGTCGCCCTCGACGCGCGCCAGCACCATTGCAAAAGCCGCGTCGGGATTGGAGCAGAACCATTTGTCGCCGGTCAGGCGCCAGGAGCCGTCGGCATGCTTTGCGGCCAGCGTCTGGGTATTGGCGATGTCGGAGCCGGCCGCCTGTTCGGTCATGAACATCGCGCCCTGGGCCTGATCGGCGAAATCGGTGGCCGTGAGCTGGGCCCAGTACTTGCCGACCAGTTCGGGCGCGCCGAACTTGCGCAGCGTGCGCGTCAGCGAATCGGTCATAGACAGCGGACAGCACAGGCCGAACTCGGCCTGCACGAACAGATAGGTCAGCGCGTACTTGGCCAGCGGCGGCAGCTTGCCGGCCCAGCCCAGCACGCCTTCGCGGTGCGACATGATGGCCAGGCCGAAGTCGCCATAGGCCACACGTTCCATTTCCACATAGGCCGGGTGCTTGTCGATACGTTGCACGTCCCGTCCGCTGCGCGTGCGGTGGGCCAGCGTCGGCGGATTCTTGTCGGCGAGCAGCGCCAGCTCGTCGAGGCGCCCGCCCGCGAGTTCGCCCATGCGCGTGAGATAGGGCTGCAGGTGGGCGTCGATTTCCTCAGGCAGGTACAGCTGCAACAGGGGCGCGAACTGCGCGTCGGTGGTGTACAGGTTGCTGCCATGGCGGTCCGGCACCGGATGGGGGGCGCTCGCGTCAGCGGGATTTGTGCGGGGCTCATGTCTCTTTGTCTCCTGGATGGCAGCGCGGCCAACGGGCTCGCATGGGACAAATTCTGGGAAGGAAGCCTATTCGCGTCAAATATTATTAATGAATTGATCTATATTCTGTAAATATCAATCAGTGCTTTCATACCGGCGCTTGAGCATCCCATGATCCACCTCGAAACCCGCCAGTTGCAGTACTTCGTGGTGCTGGCCGAAGAGCTGCATTTCAGCCGCGCGGCCGAGCGCCTGTGCATTTCGCAGCCGCCGCTGAGCATCGCCATCAAGCAGCTCGAAAGCGCGCTCGACGCCCAGCTGTTCGAGCGCAACAGCCGCGGCGTGCGCCTGACCCATGCGGGCCAGCACCTGCTGCTGCAGGCGCGCGATATCCTCGAACGCACACGCCGCGCCGCCGTCGACACGCGCGCCGTGGCGCACGGCATGGCCGGCAGCCTGCGCCTGGGCTTTGTCGGCTCCAGCATGTACCGCGGCCTGCCCGAGGCGCTGGAACGCATGCGCGCCCAGTACCCCGATGTGCGCGTGGACCTGCATGAACTCAACAGCATCGACCAGGTCGCGGCGCTGCAAAGCGGCAAGATCGATCTGGGGCTGATGCACACCATGGCGCCGCCGCTGGGCATGAGCGCGCAGACCATCGCCAGCGAGCCCTTCATCGCCTGCCTTCCCGCCAGCCACCCATTGGCGAGCCAGGCAAAGATCTCCATCGCCCAACTGGCCAACGAACGCCTGATCCTGTTTTCCGAAGCCGTCTCGCCCGACTACTTTCGCGTGATACGCAGCATGTGCCAGAAGGCCGGTTTCGATCCCGAGCTGCGGCATGAAGTGCGCCACTGGCTGTCCGTGCTGTCGCTGGTGAGCACCGGCCAGGGCGTGTCGCTGGTGCCCGCATGCCTGCAGCGCGCGGGCATGCAGGGCCTGGCGTTCAAGCCGATCGCGCGCAAGACGCCGCTGTCGGTGCTGCAGGCCATGTGGAGCCCATCGCCTGCGCACCCGCTGGTGCCGATATTGCTGGGCCACTTCCAATCGGCGGTGAAAAAGCAGTTGCACGCCTAGGGCGGCGAACATGAAAACCGCCGATGTCAATGTCGGTCAAATGGGCTTTACTTCAGGAATGATTCTCATTTAATATCTGCAGGATGAATGAAAGACTTCTGCCAGCAAGCCTTTCCCCCGCCGATCCCATCGTGCCTTGCAATACCCCGCTGCTCGCGCAATGGAAGCAGTTCACGCGCGCCGGCGTACAGGCCAGCCGCAACCATCAGCCCATGCAAGCCACGGCCCTGCATCAGCAGGCGCTCGCCATCGCGCAGCAACTGTTTGCCGCCGATGCAGACGCCGGCACCGACGACGACCGGGTCGCGGCCTTTGTCGTGAGCCACCTCAATCTTGCCGACGCCTACCTCGCCACCGACCAAGGCGGCGCTGCGGCCGAATGCCTGTGCCGCGCGCACGACGAACTGCTGACGACACTGCAAGACGAAACCCTGCCCACATCACTGCGCATCGCCGCGAGCCGCCATCGGCGCGAAACGCATGCGGCCCTGATTCAACACCTGGCCGCGCATGGCCCCCAACTCCTGGTCAGCCAAACCCTGGCCAGTCCCATCACGCCGGCGCAGCTGCATTGACCCGGGCTGCCCTCCCAGTTTCTTCACCCCCAAAGACGGACTACGATGCCCTACACCCTGCCCAAGCTTGCCTACGCCTATGACGCGCTGGAACCCAACATCGACGCGCAGACGATGGAGATCCACTACACCAAGCACCATCAGACCTATGTGAACAACCTCAATGCCGCGCTCGAAGGCAGCGAGTACGCCGAGCTGGCGATCGACGCACTGATCGCCCAGGTCGAGTCCCTGCCCGAAGCGCTGCGCCCGGCCGTGCGCAACAACGGCGGCGGTCACGCCAACCACAGCCTGTTCTGGGAAGTCATGTCCCCCCAGGGCGGCGGCCAGCCCACGGGCGATCTGGCCCGCGCCATCGACGCCGACCTCGGCGGCCTGGACGCGTTCAAGGCAGCATTCACCAAGGCCGCGCTGAGCCGTTTCGGCAGCGGCTGGGCCTGGCTCACGGTCGACAAGGCCGGCAAGCTCGCGGTCGAAAGCAGCGCCAACCAGGACAACCCGGCCATGGTCGGCATCGGTTCCGGAAATACTGCCATCCTCGGACTGGATGTGTGGGAACATGCGTACTACCTGAAGTACCAGAACCGTCGTCCTGAGTACATCGCAGCGTTCTACAACGTCATTGACTGGGCCGAAGTCGCTCGCCGCCACGCTCAGGCACTGCAAGGCTGATCGGACACACGCATGAATGATTCCAGCACCGGCGCCGCACCTGGCGCGCAACGCATGCGGCTCAAGACCCGGGTCGGGCTGGCGATCTCCGTGCTCGGCCTATGGGCGCTGTGCGCCCTCGTCTGGAACGGACTGCAGAACAATCCGGCGGCGCGCGGCGCGCTGCTCGCCGGCGGCGTCGCCGCGCTGGCCACGGCGCTGGGCACCTTGCCCGTGCTGCTGGCACAGCGCCCGTCGGAACGCCTGCAGGACACCCTTTTCGGCTTTGGCGCGGGCGTGATGCTCGCGGCCTGCGCGTTCTCGCTGGTGATTCCCGGCCTGGACGCCGTACGCGCTGCAGGCGGCAGCGCCTGGGCCGCGAGCGGCTCGGTAGGCGCCGCCATCCTGCTGGGCGGCCTGGCGCTGCTGGCCATGGACAAGCTGCTGCCGCACGAACATTTCATCAAGGGCCGCGAAGGCGCGAGCGCGCAGCAGTTGCGCCGCACCTGGCTGTTTGTCATCGCCATCGCCTTGCACAACATTCCCGAAGGCCTGGCGATAGGCGTGGGCTACGCGGGCAACGAAGGCCTGCGCGCCAACGCGCTGGCCATAGGCATTGCCATCCAGGACGTGCCCGAAGGCTTTGTCGTTGCCGCCGCGCTGCTTGCCGCCGGATATGGCCGCCTTCTTGCGGTCGGCATAGGCATGGCATCGGGACTGGTCGAGCCCATAGGCGCCGTCGTCGGCGCTTCCATCGTCGGCCATTCGGCCATGCTGCTGCCCTGGGGCCTGGGCTTCGCGGCCGGCGCGATGCTGTTTGTCATCAGCCACGAAATCATTCCCGAATCGCACCGCAAGGGCCACGAAGTCTTTGCCACCGCAGGGCTGATGTTGGGCTTTGTGATGATGATGGTGCTCGACACCGCGCTGGCCTGAGCACGGCGGCTGGCGTTGGATGTGCATCAGACGCTTTCAGCGCCCGCGAGCTGAAAGCAAAACACCGCGCCCTTGCCGGGCAGCTGCACCAGCCGGATCTCGCTGCCGTGCAACTGCAGAATGCGCTTGACGATCACCAGGCCCAGTCCGCCGTTGGTCGCGCCATCTGAGCGCGAACCGAACACCGGGCGCATGAACAGCGACGGCTGCAAGGCGGCCGGTATCCCTGCACCCGTATCGCTGATCCGCACCGCCACGCCAGTGTCTGAAGAGCGCAGCTGCACTTCGATTTGACCGCCCATGGGCGTGTGGCGTATGGCGTTGTCCAGCAGATTGGTCAGCACCCGTTCAATCATGCCCAGGTCGGCGGACACCACCGGCAGGCTGGAAGCGATATCCGGCAGCAGCCGCTGATGGCGCGCTTGCGCGGCCAGCTCGAACTTCTGGAACACGTCCTGCACCAGATCGGCGAGCGCGAAATTTTCCTTTTCAGGCTTGACCACGCCGTACTCGAGCCGCGCCAGCTCGAACACCTCCTGCGCCAGTCGCCCGACCTTGCGGCTCTGGCCCAGCGCGATTTCCAGATAGCGCCGCCGCTCGGCCTCACTGAGCGTTGCGGCCTTGAGCATCAAGGTTTCGAGATAACCGTGCAGCGATGTCAGCGGCGTGCGCAGATCGTGCGAGATGTTGGCGAACAGTTCGCGCCGCTGCTGGTCCTGCAGCGTCAGCTCGCGCCATTGCTCGGCGATGCGCTGCGTCATCTGCGTGAACGCCTGGCCCAGCAGCGCAATCTCGTCATGGCCTTGCGCCAGGCGCGCCAGCCGCGGCGCCTCGCTTTCCAGCGCGTCCATGCCTTCGGTTTCAAAGCGCTTGACCGCGGCCGTCAGCTCGCGCAGCGGACTCGTGATGAGGCGAAACGCGGCCAGGCCCGCGAGCAGGCCCAGCAGGGCCACCAGCCCCATCAGCCACAGCGTGGTGCGCAGCACGTTGCCGGCCGCCGTGTTGGCGACCAGCGCATCGTGGTCTTCACCTTGCAACACCACATAGACATAGCCCGCATCGCGGCCGTTCATACGCAAAGGCGCGGCGCTGAACACCTTGCGCACATCGGGACTGCGCGGATCGTCGCCCACGATGGGCAAGGCCGCGCCCGCGAGCAGCTGCTGCACCGGCTGCAGGTTGACGCGGTCGCGCTTGAGATGGCCCGGCGGCGCGGCCTGGGCGACGATGCGCCCGTCGAGGCCCAGAACATAGACTTCCACGCTGGGATTGACCGCCATCAGCTTGTCGAACAAGGCTTTCACCGCCTGCTGGTTGAGCCCTCCGGGCTGCATCAATTCGGCGTTCTGCGCGATGTGCGCGGCCAGCCCGCTAGACAGGCGCTGTATCACTTCCTGCTCATGCTTGCCGTTGGAGCGCAGCTGCAGCCAGACGGACGCGCCGCAGCACACCAGCAGCAAGGCCGCGAAGACCAGCGACAGGCGCCGGGACAGCGTGGCCCAGGCCATCATGGCGCGGCCTCGCCATCGGCCGCGGCCGACATCTTGTAGCCGTGGCCCCACACGGTGAGAATGCGCCGCGGCTGCGCGGGATCGGCTTCGACCTTGATGCGCAGCCGGTTGATGTGGGTGTTGACCGTGTGCTCGTAGCCTTCATGCTGGTAGCCCCAGACCTGGTTGAGCAGGTCCAGCCGCGAAAACACCTTGCCGGGGCTGCGCGCGAAGAAGTACAGCAGATCGAATTCACGCGGCGTCAGCTCGATGAGCTTGCCATGGACGCGCACCTCGCGCGCCAGCGGCTCGATGTCGAGCTCGCCTACGCAAACGCTGCCCGAGTCCAGGCGCGCATTGCGCGCCAGCGCGTCGGTGCGCCGCAGCAGCGCCTTGACGCGCGCCACCAGCTCCAGCACCGAAAACGGCTTGGCCAGATAGTCGTCGGCGCCCAGCTCCAGCCCCAGGATGCGGTGCACTTCGCTGGAGCGCGCGCTGATGATGATGATGGGCGTATACCTTGCCATGGCGCGCGCGCGGCGGCAGATTTCCAGGCCGTCTATGCCCGGCAGCATCAGGTCGAGCACCAGCGCATCCCAGCTGCCGCGTTCGAGTTCGGCCAGGCCCGCATGGCCATCGGCGGCATGCGTGACCGCATAGCCTTCATCACGCAGATGCAGGCGCAAAAGCTCCGCGATGTGCAGGTCGTCCTCGACGATCAGAATGCGCTTGGTGGTGTCCATAGGCTGCCATTTTCTCGCGATACGCGTTTTCGAGTTATCACAATTAATTGAACTTTGCGTGATACATCGGCGATCGGGTGCGGCCAACAATTTGCCCCATGAACCGCACTCTCATCGCCCCTTCTGCCGCGCCGGCCCGGCCCGCCGACAGCCGGACCATTCACCCGCTGTGGATGCGCATCACGCATTGGCTCAATGCGCTGGCCGTGGTGATCCTGGTGATGAGCGGCTGGCGCATCTACGATGCCTCGCCGCTGTTCGGGTTTTCCTTCCCGGCGGCCATCACGCTGGGGGGCTGGCTGGGCGGCGCGCTCCAATGGCATTTCGCCGCGATGTGGCTGCTGTTCTTCAACGGCATTCTCTACCTCGCACTCAACCTCTTGAGCGGCCGATTGGCGCGCAAGTTCTTTCCGCTCACGCCTGGCGGCGTGCTGCGCGACCTCAAGGGAGCGCTGCGCGGCAAGCTCTCGCACGCCGACGCGCGCCAGTACAACCAAGTGCAAAAGCTCGCCTATCTGTTCGTCATGCTGGACCTGATCGTGATCGTGCTGTCGGGCCTGGTGCTGTGGAAGTCGGTGCAGTTTCCCCTGCTGCGCGAACTGCTGGGCGGCTACGAGTTCGCGCGCCGCATCCACTTCGTTGGCATGGCCGGCATTGTTGTATTTCTTATCGTGCATCTGGTGATGGTGGCACTGGTGCCGCGCACGCTGCTGGCGATGATTCACGGCCACGCGCCCAAGACACCATGAAAATCTTCAAAGCCCCGACGCTGGCGAACATCGATGGCGCGGCCGCCGTGGGCGAAGCCCAGCGGCTGATCGCCAGGAAAATCGACCAGCCCGCGCGCCGCGCCTTCTTGCAGCGTTCCCTCACGCTGGGCGGCCTGTCGCTGCTCACGGGCTGCAGCATCAGCGACGACGCCCATGTCGAAGCCGCGCTGTCCAGGATCTCGCGCCTCAACGACCGGGCCCAGGCGCTGCTGTTCGACCCGTCGCAGCTCGCGCCCACCTATACCGATGCGCAGATCACGCGCCCGTTTCCTTTCAACGCCTACTACAGCGAAGACGAAGTGCGCGTCGTGGACGAAGCCAGCTACCGGCTGGAAGTGACGGGCATGGTCGCCGACCGCCATGCCTGGACCTTGGCCGAGCTGCGCGCCATGCCGCAGGACAGCCAGATCACCCGGCATATCTGCGTCGAAGGCTGGAGCGCCATAGGCAAATGGGGCGGCGTGCGCTTTGCCGATTTTCTGCGGCATATAGGCGCCGACACCAGCGCCAAGTATGTCGGCTTCAAGTGCGCCGACGACTACTTCACGAGCATCGACATGCCCACCGCCCTGCACCCGCAGACGCTGCTGGCGCTGACCTACGACGACCAGCCGCTGCCGCCCAAGTACGGCTTTCCGATGAAGCTGCGCATGCCGACCAAGCTGGGCTACAAGAACCCGAAACACATCATGGCGATGTTCGTCACCAACACCTATTCCGGTGGCTACTGGGAGGACCAGGGCTACAACTGGTTCGGAGGCAGCTGAGGGGCGGCTTGCGCCCCTTGGCCGCCGAAGAAAGCGCGGGGCCCGGTTTCACGAAGCCGGGTCGATCTTTGACAACGACAACCCAACGGAGAAAATCCAAATGAACAAGCTCACCACCACCCTGCTCGCCACCTGCATCGCCTTCGCGGGCGCCTCGGCATTCGCCGCCGACGACATGGCCAAGGACAGCAAAAGTTCGATGTCCAAGGACAGCATGAAGAAGGACGCCATGGGCAAGGATTCGATGTCCAAGGATGGGATGAAGAAAGACTCCATGGCCAAGGACGGCATGAAGAAGGACGCGATGAAAAAGGATTCGATGGCCAAGGACGGCATGTCCAAGGACGCGATGTCCAAGTAATCACCTGCCACGCCACGCCGCGGCCCGGCCGCGCAACACCCACCTGCACAAGGAAACTTCCATGAAATCCTTCTCCCTGACGGCCGGCACCCTGGCCGCAGCGGCCTTGCTTTGGCAGGCCCTGCCCTCGTTCGCGGAAACTGCGCGCCGGGTGGCGGCGCCCGCGGCCGATATCACGGCGCTGTCCACCGCCAAGGCCGAGACCGCCGTATTCGCCGGCGGCTGCTTCTGGGGCGTGCAAGGCGTGTTCCAGCATGTCAAGGGCGTGAGCAATGCGGCCTCGGGCTATGCGGGCGGCGATGCCAAGACCGCGCGCTACGAAGACATTGGCTCGGGCCGCACCGGCCATGCGGAGTCGGTGCGCATCACCTACGACCCGCAGCAGATCAGCTACGGCAAGCTGCTGCAGATCTACTTCTCCGTGGCACATGACCCGACCGAACTCAATCGCCAGGGCCCCGACAGCGGCACCCAGTACCGCTCGACGGTATTCGTGCAGAACAGCGAGCAGGAGCGCATTGCCAAGGCCTACATCGCCCAGCTCGATCAGGCCAAGGCCTTCGGCAAGCCGATAGCGACCACCATAGAGTCATCCAAGCCGTTCTATCTGGCCGAGGACTACCACCAGAACTATCTGACGCTGCACCCCGGCCAGCCGTACATCATGATCAACGACCTTCCCAAGATCGAAGACTTGAAGAAATTGTTCCCCGAGAGCTATACGGCCAAGCCGGCGCTGTTTCCCACGGGAAAGGCCAGCTGAACCCTGTCCGGCGCCCGGTATGCGCAACAGCTCCATCAGCAAGCCGCTGTGCCGCCGCGGGATCGAGATGATAAGGTTTCTCTGGCTTGGATATCAGCCCCTTGCCGCCTGCGCGCGATGAAAACGAAAGCCATAGTTGACGTGCCAATTCAGGCGCTTCAATCAAGGCTGATCATGCGCACTACTCTCTATAACTTCTGCTTGCGGACAGCAGCAGGTGTGGCGTTGATGTTTGGCTTGGCAGCTTGTGGCGGCGGCGGCGGCCCGCAATCCGCTACCGGCGAGAGCGTCCGCGGCGACGCTGGCACGCAGGAGACCCTGCAGGTTCCCGAAGCCAGGCTCACGGCGTTCACTATCCCCTTCTGGACCACTTTCCCAATGACCGTCTCCAAAGATGCAGAGGGCCACGATGTGCTGAAGGTCGTCAAGGAAAAACCAGAGGTCTATCGGGCGCGCAAGAAGGTTCGCAGTGAGTTTCTGAAGATGGACGTTTGGAGTGCCAGCACCAGTTACTACCTCGGTACGCTTGAAAATCGCTTCGGGATGCTCTGTCGTGAAAACAAGAACATCAAGGTGATTCCGCAAGCAGAACCCAAAGATGGTGGGCAAGGGGAGTTTCAGAGTGACGAGATAGTGGGCAAATACGTTTTCGTATCCAGCGACCTCAAGGAGGTGGCCTACTCTGAACTGTTCGGCAGGGTTTATGAAGACATATACAACTGCCTGGATCGGAGAAGAGTCTGGGGCATAGACGCCAACGGCTACAGCTATGGTTTTGACGAATTCGCAGAAGACGGGACAGCACTCGCCCCCTTCGCCCGGCCGCGGCCCCACGATCCGCGATTCAATATGACGCCAGAACAAATCGCCCAGTGGTTCTCAGAGAGCGGCATCGAGGAGATCATGGGAGCACAAGCCAGAATCTTTCGCGCCAAGGCCTTCAAATACACGGCCCATGGCAAGTCGATCTACGTCTTCTTTTCCATGAGCAGTCCCAAGCACCCTGACCCCTCCCACCCCGAAAGCGCACCGGAACATACGAAGATCAGCGTATCGCAGTGATTCTGCGAGGCGCGGCAACCATCTGCCCGAAGGTCACAGCAGCACGATGTCGTACTGCTCCTGGCCCATCGCGTTCTCCGCCTGCAGCGAGATCGGCTTGCCGATGAAGTCGGAGAGGCTGGCCAGGTGCGGGCTTTCCTCGTCGAGGAACAGATCGACCACCTGGCGCGAAGCGATCACGCGAAATTCCTGCGGATTGAACTGGCGCGCCTCGCGCAGGATTTCGCGCAGCACGTCGTAGCAGACGCTGCGCGCGGTCTTGACGATGCCCTTGCCGGTGCACATGGGGCAAGGCTCGCACAGCATGTGGGCCAGCGATTCACGCGTGCGCTTGCGCGTCATCTCGACCAGGCCCAGCTGCGAGAAGCCGCCCGACATCATGGTCTTGACGCGGTCGCGGCCCAGCTGCTTGCGGAACTCGGAAAGCACCGACTGCTGGTGCTCCTCGCGCACCATGTCGATGAAGTCGGCGATCACGATGCCGCCCAGATTGCGCAGGCGCAATTGCCGCGCGATCGCCTGGGCCGCCTCGAGATTGGTCTTGAAAATGGTGTCGTCGAAATTGCGCGCGCCGACGAAGCCGCCGGTGTTCACGTCGATGGTCGTCAGGGCTTCGGTCTGGTCGATGATCAGATAACCGCCCGATTTCAGGTCCACGCGCCGGCCCAGCGCCTTGGCGATTTCCTCGTCGATCGAGTACAGATCGAAAATCGGCCGTTCGCCCTTGTAGAGCTGCAGCTTGGGAACGGCCGCGGGCATGAATTCGAGCCCGAACGCCTGCAAGGCCGCGAACTGCTCGCGCGAATCGATGCGAATGGTCTGCGTATGTTCACCGACGAGATCGCGCAGCACGCGCTGCAGCAGGTTCAGATCCTGGTGCAGCAGGGAGCCCGGCGGCAGCTGCACCGACGACTGCTTGATGCGCGCCCAGGTCTTGCGCAGGTAGGCAATGTCGTCCGACAGCTCCTGGTCGTTCGAATCTTCGCCATTGGTGCGCAGGATGAAACCGCCGCCGCCGCCCGTGGCCTTCTCGCCGACCAGGCCTTGCAGCCGCGCACGCAGTGCATCACGTTCCGCGGGAGGAATCTTCTGCGATACGCCCACATGGTCGTCCTGGGGCAGGAACACCAGCAGGCGCCCGGCAATGCTGACCTGGGTCGACAGGCGCGCGCCCTTGGTGCCTATCGGGTCCTTGATCACCTGGACCAGGATGGCCTGGCCTTCGAAAATCTGCTTCTCTATCGGTTTGACCGGCAAGTCCTTGCGCGCGAACATCGGCGCTTCGCCGTTTTCCTGGCGCTGCCAGACGTCGGCCACGTGCAGAAAAGCCGCGCGTTCCAGGCCGATGTCGATGAACGCCGACTGCATGCCCGGCAGCACGCGCGCCACCTTGCCCAGATAGACATTGCCCACCAGGCCGCGTTCGAGCGGACGCTCCATGTGCAGTTCCTGCACCGCGCCGCTTTCGACCACGGCCACGCGTGTTTCCTGGGGCGACCAGTTGATCAGAATGTCTTGTTGTATGTTCATTGCTTGCCTCATCCAATTCAAAGGGACCAGCCGGCCTGGCGCAGCAGCTCGGCGGTTTCGAACAGGGGCAGACCCATGATGCCGGTGTAGCTGCCCGCGAGGTGGGCGACATGCACGGCGGCCGCGCCCTGGATGCCATAGGCGCCGGCCTTGCCCATGGGCTCGCCCGTGGCGACATAGGCCGCGATCTGCGCAGGTGTCATCGGTGCAAAGCGCACAAGAGAAATCGACAGCGCGGTGAAGCGCTCGCTGCCCGACTGCAGCGCCACGGCCGTCAGCACTTCATGTTCCTGGCCCGCGAGCAGCGACAGAATGCGCGTCGCATCCTGCGCGTCTTCGGGCTTGCCCAGAATCTGCGCACCCAGCGCCACCGTGGTGTCGGAACAGAGGATGGGCGCCGGCGGCAGGCCGCGGCGCGCATGGCGGGCGACGGCTGCATCGAGCTTGAGTTCCGTGACGCGCCGCACGTAGTCGCGCGGCGCTTCTGCGGGCAGCGCCAGCTCTATGGCTTCGGCATCTTCTGCCACGTCGCCGGCCGCATTGGGCAGCAGCAATTCGTGGCGAACACCGATTTGTTCGAGCAGTTGACGGCGACGGGGGCTTTGCGAGGCGAGGTAGATGAAATCGGACATGGCAGACGGTAAAGACTGCTGCAACCCTTGAAATGCAAGCGTCGCAGGCTATGAAAAAGATAGTACCACGGGCCTTGACGGCCAGCGGTTGTCTCCCATCGTCTCACCGATTCATCGGTCGCGCGGCAAAGCGCGGGACAGCCCTTGCGCGTCAGGATGCCTTGCCAAAAAGGTGGATGGACCGCCCCTGACTGTCCACGGCGACCGTCACCGGAAAGTCGTGCAGCACGAACTCATGGATGGCCTCCATGCCCAGATCGGCGAACGCGACGACGCGGGCCGCGCGTATCGACTGGGCCAGCAGGTAGGCCGCGCCGCCCGTGGCGCTCAGGTACACGCCGCCGTGGCGCGCGATCGCCGCGATCGCGTCCTTGCCGCGTTCGGCCTTGCCTATCATCGCCAGCAGTCCGGTGCCGGCCATCAGCGGCTCGACGAAGCGGTCCATGCGCGTGGCCGTGGTCGGGCCCGCGGGCCCCACGGCTTCATGGCCCACGGCATCGACCGGACCCACGTAGTAGATGGTGCGATCGCGCAAGTCCACGGGCAAGGGCTGGCCGCGCGCCATCAGATCGACCAGGCGCTTGTGCGCGGCGTCGCGCGCGGTCAGCACGCTGCCCGACAGCAGCAATGTCTGCCCGGTCTTCCATTGGCGGACCTGGGCCTTGTCGAGCTGGTCCAGATCGACGCGCACCGCGCCCGGCATGTCGAAGCGCTCGGCGATGCCGTCCCACAGGCTTGCGGGCGGCTCGGCCAGCTCGGCCGGGCCGCTGCCGTCGAGCGTGAAGCGCACATAGCGCGCGGCCGTGCAATTCGGAATCAAGGCCACCGGAATGGTGGCCGCATGGCAAGGCGCGGTGCGCAGTTTCACGTCCAGCACGGCCGACGACCCTCCCAGGCCTTGCGCACCTATGCCCAGCGCGTTCGCGCGCTCGAACACTTCGAGGCGCAGCGCCTCCTCGGCGCCCTGCGCGCCCCGGGCCTGCAGCAGATCGATGTCGATCGCATCGAACAGCGACAGCTTGGCCAGCAGCATCGCCTGCTCGGGCGTGCCGCCTATGCCTATGCCCAGCGTTCCCGGCGGGCACCAGCCCGCGCCCATTCCGGGCAACTGCGCGATCACCCAGTCGGCGACGCTGTCGCTGGGCTCCAGCGTCGCGAACCGCGTCTTCACATCGCCACCGCCGCCCTTGGCGACGACCAGCACCTCGAGCGCTTCGCCGGCGACGATCTCGCACTGTACGACGGCCGGCGTGTTGTCGCGCGTATTGCGCCGCAGTCCCAGCGGGTCGGACACCATGGTCGCGCGCAGCGGATTGACCGGGTCGGTGTAGCCGCGGCGCACGCCTTCATTGGCGACTTCCTGCAAGGAAAGCGGCGACGCGCCGTCGTGCCGGAAGAACTGCACGCCGCAGCCCACGCGCAGAAACACCTGGCCCACGCCCGTGTCCTGGCAGATGGGCCGCCGGCCCAGCGCCGCGAGCCGGCTGTTGACCAGCAGCTGCTCGATTGCGGCGCGCGCCGGCGCATGCGTCTCGCGCGCCTGCGCGCGGCGCAGCGCCTGCACGTAGTCGGCCGGGTGGTGGTGGCTCACGTACTGGAAAGCCCGGGCCAGGCTTTCGACCAGATCTTCCTGTGCGATGCGGACCATGGGCGCGCTCAGTCGAGCTGGATCTTGGCCGCGGCGACGACTTCGTTCCAGCGCAGCACTTCGGCGGCCGTGAACTTGCCGAACGCGTCGGGTGCGTATTGCGCGTCGGGCAGCAGCTTGATGCCCTGGCTCGCCATGCGCTCGGTCCAGGCCTTGTCGGCCAGTGCCTTGAGGTAGGCCTGGTGCATTTTCTCGACCACGTCGCGCGGCGTGCCCTTGGGCGCGTACAGGCCGTACCAGGTGGCGGCCTCGAAGCCGGGAATCGTTTTCTCGGCCAGCGGCTTGACGCCCGGGTATTGCTTGGGCATGGGCGTGAGCGAAGTCAGCGCGATCGCGTTGAGGCGCCCGCCCTGCACCTGCGGCAAGGCGGTATTGCTTTGATCGAACATGGCATCGACCTGGCCGCCGATCAGGTCGTTGATCGCCGGGCCCGCGCCCTTGTAGGCGATCTGCGTGACTTCGATGCCGGCGCGCGACGCGAACAGCGCGGCGATCAGATGCGAAGTCGAGCCCACGCCCGCGTTGCTGAAGTTGAGCGACAAGGGCTTGGCCTTGGCCGCGGCAACGAAGTCGTCGGCGGTCTTGTAAGGCGAGTTCTTGCCGACCAGCATCACCAGCGGGGTATCGGGAAAGCGGAACACGGGATCGAAGCTCTTGACCGGGTCGTAGCTGAGCTTCTTGTACAGCGCCGGGCCCGCGCCCATGTAGCCCATGTGACCGACCAGGAAGGTATAGCCGTCGGCGGGCGAGCGCGAAGCCTTGGTCGCGCCTATGGTGCCGCCCGCGCCCGCGACGTTCTCGATGACGATGGTCTGGCCGACCTGGCGCGACACCTTGTCGGCGATATCGCGCGCCATGGCATCGGTGGGCCCGCCCGCGGCAAAGGGCACGATCCAGGTCATGGTCTTCGTGGGCCAGGCCTGGGCCGCGGCCATCTGGGATGCGAGCAGCAGGGCAACGGCGGCGGAAGTCTTGAGCAGCTTCATTTTTTGTCTCCTTGGATTGTGATGGCAGTCGGGATCAGAGGGTCTTGGCCGATGCTTCCAGTGCACGGTCGACCATTTGCGGCGCCAGCCCCAGGTAGTTCACGGGGTCGGTCAGGTGCTCGATCGCGGCGCGATCGAAATGCGCGGTGACGGCGGGCAGCGCGCTGAGTGCGTCGGCCAGCGTGCCGCCGGATTCGTTGACGGTGCGGCAGGCGTCGTAGACCACGTCATGCGCCTGCTGGCGGCCCATGGCCGGGGCCAGGCCCATCATCACGGCCTCGGCGACGATCAGGCCGCGGCTGATGCCCAGGTTGCGGCGCATCTGCGCGGCGTCGACGATCAGCCCGCCGAGCGCGAACTTGGCCTGGTGCAATGCGCCCGCGGTCAGGATGAAGCTTTCGGGAATCGCGATCCACTCGGCGTGCCAGGGGCCGGTCGCGCGCTCGAAGTCCTGGATCATTGCGTCGACCATCAGACCCGCATGCTGGCGCACGCCCTTGGCCGCGGCCAGCATCAGCTCGCTGGAGATGGGGTTGCGCTTTTGCGGCATGGTGCTGCTCGCGCCGCGGCCCTTGACGAAAGGCTCGTAGACTTCGGCAAACTCCGTCGACGCCATGATCATGATGTCGAGCGCAATCTTGCCCAGCGAGCCAGTGACCAGCGCCAGCAGGTTCACGGCTTCGGCGAAGCCGTCGCGCGCCACATGCCAGGTGGTCACCGGAACCTGCAGGCCCAGCTCCTCGGCCAGGGCTTTTTGCACTTCGAAGCCCTTGTCGCCCAGCGAGGCCAGCGTGCCCGCGGCGCCGGCGAAGCTCACGCACTGCACGCGTGCGCGCAGCTCGGCCAGGCGCTGCTGGTGGCGATCGAACATCGCCAGCCAGATCGCCACCTTGTAGCCGAAGGTCACGGGCAGCGCCTGCTGCAGGTGGGTGCGTCCGGCCATGGGCGTGTCGCGGTGCTTCTTCGCCAGATCGGCCAGGATGGCGCGCAGCGCGCGGATGTCGGCTTCCACGATGTCCAGCGCGGCGCGCACCTGCAGCACGTTGGCGGTGTCCATGATGTCCTGGGTGGTCGCGCCCCAGTGCACATAGCGGCCGGCGTCGCCGCACATCTCCACCAGCTGGTGCACCAGCGGCAGGATGGGGTAACCGACGATGTCGGTCTCGTGGCGCATATGATCGAAATCGATCTTCTCTATGCTCGACTCGCGCGCAATCGTCTGCGCCGCGTCGTGCGGAATCACGCCGCAGCGGGCCTGGGCCCGCGCCAGCGCCACTTCGACTTCGATATAGCGGGTGATGAGCCCGCGATCGGAGAAGACTTCGCGCATCGCCGGCGTGCCGAACGCATCGCGAAACAGGATGGAATCGATGACAGTGCTGGAAGAGGAGCCGTTGAGCATGGGAGTGCAATCCAATATGTTGACTAAAATCGAACATATATTTATGTTCGTACATATAGAAGTGTAGATATGTTCGAACAATTGAGTTCACAGTGAAAACCCTGATTCGGGACACAATCCAAGCGATGAAGAAAAGCACACAGACAGACCTCTGCCGCGAGCTGACGGACGCCATCACTTCGGGGCTGCATCCTGTGGGCAGCCTGCTGCCCACCGAAATGGAGCTGTGCGAGCAATACGGGCTGAGCCGCTACGCGGTGCGCAAGGCGCTCGACGAGCTGCAGGAGCTGGGGCTGATTTCGCGCAAGAAGAACGTGGGCACGCGCGTCGAATCGGCGCGGCCCGCGATGGGCTTCACGCAGTCGATCGCCACGGTGGACGAGCTCGCGCAGTTCGGCGCGCGGCATGTGCGCACCGTCAAGTCGTCGCAGGAGCTGGTCGCCGACCTGGCGCTGGCCAAGGAGCTCGACTGCCCCGGCGGCACGCGCTGGCTGCGCATCTCCAGCCTGCGGCTCGACAGCAGCCAGGCCAATGCACTGCCCATCTGCTGGACCGACGTCTATGTGGACGCCGCTTTCGCCGACATCGCCCAGCTGGTGCGCGCCTCGCCGCAGACGCTGATCAGCAGCCTGATCGAAGAACGCTACGGCCGCGCGATCGCGCGCATACGCCAGGACGTCGAGGCCATCCTGCTGCCCGCCGACATGGCGGCGGAACTCAAAACGGAAAGCGGCTCGCCCGCGCTGCGCATCACGCGGCGCTATTACGACCCGGCAGGCGAATTGCTGGAAATTTCGCGCTCATTCCACCCCGCGAATCGGTTCACGTTCTCCATGGAAATGAGTCGGAGCAAGGATTGAGCGAGGCCAGCGAGCCGAGGTCTCGCAATGAATCAACAAGAAACAGCGGGCCTCATTCCCCGTTCGTCCTGAGCGAGGTAAGCGAGGTAAGCGAGGTAAGCGAGGTAAGCGAGGTAAGCGAGGTAAGCGAGGTAAGCGA
>NZ_JAHCDD010000050.1 GCF_018413525.1 Acidovorax sp. CCYZU-2555 | reverse complement strand
CCACCATCGTGATGCCCGTTGACGCGCCCAGGAACAAGGTGGCGCGCGCGCTGGCCCAGGGCGCGCAGGTCGTGCATTACGACCGCGAGAAGGAAAGCCGCGAAGACATAGGCATGCGTCTTTTGGCCGAGACCGGCGGCACGCTGGTGCCTCCCGGCGATCACCCGCAGGTGCTCGCGGCCCAGGGCACGGTGGCGCTCGAAGCGCTGCAGGACCTGCCCGCGGGCGTGGCCGAAACGCTGGGCCTGTTCGCCGCGCCCTGCGGCGGCGGCGGCCTGATGGCCGGCTGCTGCCTCACGCTCGATGCGCTGAGTCCGAACGCGCGCCGCGTCGCCGTCGAGCCCGCGGCCTTCGACGACACCGTGCGCTCGCTGGCCAGCGGCCGGCGCGAAACCAATGCGGCCGGCGCACGCACGCTGTGCGACGCGCTGCAGGCCGCTACGCCCGCCGAGCTGCCGTTCTCCATCAACCAGCCGCTGCTGACCGGAGCCGTGGCGGTGACCGACGACGAAGTCGCGCGCGCCATGCGCTTTGCGCTCGAAGAGCTGCACCTGCTGGTCGAGCCCGGCGGCAGCGTGGCGCTGGCCGCGCTGCTCGCGGGCCACCTGCGGCTCGACGGCCAAAGCGCTGTGGTCGTGCTGTCGGGCGGCAACGTCGACATGGCGCTGCTGCAGTCCGTGATCGCCCGCACCGATGCCTGAACCCGAATCCCAGAACAACGAGGCCGACGCCACCGCCCAGCGGTGCAGCGTCGCCCAGGAGACCGAAAGCCCTCTGTTCACCGCGTTTCAGAAAGTCCCCACCATGTTGTTTTCCGCACCCTCTCTCTCGTCTTCCCGCCGTCTGCTGCTCAAGAGCCTTGCGGCGCCGCTCGCGGCGCTGGCGCTTTGCAGCCATGCCCACGCAGCGTTTCCCGACAAGCCGATCACGCTGATCGTGCCGTTCAACGCCGGCACCACGCCCGACATCGTCTCGCGCCTGCTGGCCGAATCGGTGAGCCGCGACATCGGCCAGCCCGTGGTGGTGATGAACCGGGTGGGCGCATCGGGCATCATCGGCACGCAGGCGGTGGCGAATGCACCGGCCGATGGCTACACCATCGGTTTCGCGAACGTCGCGACGCTGGCGATCAACCAGTCGCTGTACCAGAAGCTGCCCTATGACGCCGACAAACAGCTCGCGCCCATCACCTTGATCGGCGGCGTGCAGAACGTGCTGGCCGTGCGCAGCAGCCTGGGCGTGAAAGACGTTGCCGGCCTGATCGCGCTGGCCAAGCAGCAGCCGGGCAAGCTCACCGTGGGCTCGGGCGGCAACGGCACGACGGGCCACCTGAGCGCCGAGATGTTCAAGAGCATGGCCGGCGTGTCCATCGTGCACGTGCCCTACAAGGGCGGGCTCGAAGCGGATCTGGCGCTGCTGCGCGGCGAAGTCGATCTGGTGTTCGAGAACATCACCTCGATCGCGCCCCATCTCAAGGGCGACAAGCTGACGGCGCTGGCCGTGACCGGCGCGGCGCGCGACAGCCGCCTGCCCAAGCTGCCGACCCTGGCCGAAACCGGGCTCACGGGCTACCAGGCCGTGGCCTGGAACGGCTATATCGCGCCCGCGGGCGTCGACGCCAAGATTCTCGACTTCCTGAACGCGGCGTTCAACAAGGCGCTGTCTTCGCCGGTCGTCAAGCAGCAGTTGAACAGCCAGGCCTATGAAGTGAATGTGGGCCCGCGCCAGGCGCTGTTCGATCTGGCCAAGAAGGAGCGCCCGGTCTGGGCCGAGGTGATCCGGATCTCGGGCGCCAAGCTGGATTGAGGTCGGCCGGAACGCAGGAATGAAATTTTTGTGAATTTTTCGCTGAATTTCATTTTTGCCCCATTTTGGCGATGCTATGATTGCGGGCATTGAAGGGGAGTCGCCAAGTTGGTTAAGGCACTGGATTTTGATTCCAGCATGCGAAGGTTCGAGTCCTTCTTCCCCTGCCAAGATTCAAACCCCGGTTGCGCAAGCAGCCGGGGTTTTTTCGTTGGCGAACGCTTTGGACTGCGAGGGCCATGGGTATACCCTAATTGACCTCGCCGCAGCCAGGGGTGAATGCTAATGGCGAAAATTGCCTGTTGATCAGTATGGGGTGGCTGTGCCTGTTGCATGGCGCCTAACAATCCATGTTGACTGAATGGGAGTTGAGCCTTGAAAACAAAAACAATTCCGCCGCTCGGCGGTTGGCGTGTCTGGCTGTATGCCTTGGCACTGTTGCTGCTCGCAGCCGGCCTGTTCCTGACCATTGGCGGCGCCGTGTTGGCGACGCGAGGCGGTAGCTGGTACTTCGTGCTCGCAGGCCTGGTCATCACCGCCGCCGCGGTGCAGGTGGGCCGCGGCCGCAGTTCGGGTGCCTGGCTTTATCTGGCCGCATTGGCCGGTACCGTGGTCTGGGCGCTCGCCGATGTGGGCCTCGACTTCTGGGGCCTGATCTCGCGCCTGCTGGCGCTGGTGTTCCTGGGCGCCGTGGTCGCGTTCACCTTGCCGCTGCTGCGCCGCGCGCAAGGCCTCGCGCCCGCGCGTGCGCAGGGCGCGGCCATAGGCGGCGTGCTGCTGGTGCTGGGCGTGATCGGCTTTGGCGGCATGTTCGTCAAGCACCCCGAAGTGGTGGCCTCCGCACCCGCGGCCCAGCAGATCCCCGTGCAACCCGGTTCCGAGCAAAAAGACTGGGCCCATTATGGCAATGACGCCGGCACGCAGCGCTTTGCCGCGCTCGACCAGATCAATGCGTCCAACGTCGGCCAGCTGGCCGTGGCCTGGACCTTTCAGCATGGCGACATTCCCCAGTCGACGGGCGCGGGCTCCGAAGACCAGCTGACGCCCATGCAAGTGGGCGACAAGCTGTTCGTCTGCACCCCGCACAACAACGTGATCGCGCTCGACGTCGACACCGGCAAGCAACTGTGGCGCCGTGACTTCAACGCGTCCGTGGGCGGCGTCTGGGAACGCTGCCGCGGTCTCGCGTATTTCGACGTGAACGCCGCGATCGCCGCGCCCACGGTCGCGGGCTCCAGCCCCGTGACGCCCGTGTCGCTGCCCGCCTCGGGCGGTTGCGAGCGCCGCGTGGTGATGAACACCATTGACGCGCGCCTGGTCGCGATCAACGCCGACAACGGCGAAATGTGCGCCGAGTTCGGCGACAAGGGCCAGGTCGACCTCAAGGCCGGCCTGGGCAACATCGCCAACAAGGCGTTCTACACCATGACGTCCGCGCCCACCGTGGCCGGCACCGCCATCGTGGTCGGCGGCCGTGTGGCCGACAACGTCCAAGTCGACATGCCCGGCGGCGTGATGCGCGCCTTCGACGTGATCAGCGGCAAGATGCTGTGGCACTTCGATCCGGGCACCGACAACCCCAACGCGCCCTTGAACGCCGACCAGAACTTTCAGCGTTCCACGCCCAACGTCTGGGCCGGCATTTCGTACGACCCGACGATGAACGCCGTGTTCCTGCCCGTGGGTTCGGCTTCGGTCGATCTGTACGGCGCGACGCGCAGCGAACTCGATCGCAAGTACGGTGCTTCGGTGCTGG
Organism: Acidovorax sp. CCYZU-2555; assembly: GCF_018413525.1. GTDB lineage: Bacteria > Pseudomonadota > Gammaproteobacteria > Burkholderiales > Burkholderiaceae_C > Comamonas. The sequence goes on along the minus strand of NZ_JAHCDD010000050.1, from coordinate 40,097 downwards.
CGCTCGACGCCGCGACCGGCAAGGAAAAGTGGGTCTACCAGACCGTGCACAACGACCTGTGGGACTTCGACGTTCCCATGGCGCCTTCGCTGATCGACTTCCCCAAGCCTGACGGCAGCAAGGTGCCGGCCGTGGTCGTCGCCACCAAGGCCGGCCAGATCTACGTGCTGGACCGCGTCACGGGCAAGCCGCTGACCGCCGTCGAAGAACGTGAAGTCAAGCCCGGCCGCATCGCGGGCGAGCACTACTCCAAGACCCAGCCGTTCTCCGTGGGCATGCCGCAAATCGGCGCGCAGACGCTGACCGAGTCCGACATGTGGGGCGCCACGCCGTTCGACCAGCTGCTGTGCCGCATCGACTTCAAGGGTATGCGCTACGACGGCCTGTACACCGTGCCCGACACCGACAAGTCGCTGTCGTTCCCCGGCTCGCTGGGCGGCATGAACTGGGGCGGTCTGTCTACCGATCCGAACAACAACCTGCTGTTCGTCAACGACATGCGCCTGGGCCTGTGGGTCACCATGGTCGAGCAGAAAAAGAATGACAAGCTGTCCGACGGCGGCGAAGCGCCCAACGTCGGCATGGGCCAGGTGCCGCTGGGCGGCACGCCTTACTCGGTGATGAAGAACCGCTTCCTGTCGGCGCTGCAGATCCCTTGCCAGAAGCCGCCTTTCGGCACCATGACCGCGATCGACCTGAAAACGCAAAAGGTCGCGTGGCAGGTGCCTCTGGGCACGGTGCAGGACACCGGCCCGTTCGGCATCAAGATGCTGCTTCCCATGGAAGTCGGCATGCCCACGCTGGGCGGCTCGGTCGCGACCCAGGGCAATCTGGTGTTCTTCGCCGGCACGCAAGACTACTACCTGCGCGCGCTCGACACCGCCTCAGGCAAGGAAGTGTGGAAGCAGCGCCTGCCCGTGGGCAGCCAGGGCACGCCAATGACCTACAAGTCGCCCAAGACCGGCAAGCAGTACGTGGTCATCTCGGCCGGCGGCGCACGTCAGTCGCCCGACCGCGGCGACTATGTGATCGCCTACGCCTTGCCTGACAAGAAGTAAAAGCGAGGGCGGGGCCGCAATTGCGGCCCCCGTGCACAGGCCACCTGAGGGTGGCCTTTTTCATGCGCGGGCTTTCCGATCGGGTTTGAAACTTAACATTCAAGAATGTATAGTTATGAACCCGATCCGAAAGAAAATTGACCCATGTCCACCGACAATCGACGCTGGAAAGTGCTGATCACCGTCGCAGCCGCACTGCTGCTGATCACCCTCGACAACTCCGTGCTCTACACCGCGCTGCCCACGCTGGTGCGCGAACTCGGGGCCAGCAATACCCAGGGGCTGTGGATCATCAACGCCTACCCGCTGGTGATGGCCGGCCTGTTGCTGGGCGCGGGCACGCTGGGCGATCGCATAGGCCATCGCCAGATGTTTCTCGGCGGTCTGGTGGTGTTCGGCGCGGCGTCGGTGATCGCCGCCTTCGCGCCCAGCCCCGCGCTGCTGATTGGCGCACGCGGGCTGCTGGCCGTGGGCGCGGCGGCCATGATGCCGGCGACGCTGGCGCTGATCCGCATCACGTTCGAAGACCAGCGCGAACGCAACATGGCGATCGCCATCTGGGGCAGCATTTCCATTGTGGGCGGCGCGCTTGGCCCCATCGCGGGAGGCTTGCTGCTCGCGCACTTCTGGTGGGGCGCGGTGTTCCTGATCAACGTTCCCGTGGTGATTGCGGCGTTCATCGCCGCGCTGGTGTACACGCCGCGCAGCACGCCCGACGCTTCCAGGCCCTGGGATCTGCTGTCGTCGCTGCAGGTGCTGGTCGCGCTGTCGGGCCTGGTCTTCGCGATCAAGCAGGCCGCGCATGCGCCGCCGTCGTGGCCCTCGGCGGGCGCGGCGCTGGGCGTGGCCTTGATCGCGGGCCTGCTGTTCGCGCGGCGCCAGGCGCGCCTGCCGTATCCATTGCTCGATTTTGCGATCTTTCGCAATCGCGCGTTTCTGGCCGGCGTGCTGGCCGCGGCGTTCGCGATGTTCACCATCGGCGGCGTGCAACTGATCACCACGCAGCGCTTTCAGTTGGTCGCGGGTTTCAGCCCGTTGCAGGCCGGGCTGCTGGTCTCAAGCATCGCCTTGGGTGCCTTGCCCAGCGGCGTGATCGGCGGCGCGGTGCTGCACCGCACCGGCCTGCTGCCGCTGATCGGCGGCGGCCTGCTGGTGGCGCTGCTGGGCGTGCTGCTCACCATCTTCGGCCTGGATGCGAGCCTGGGCTGGATGATTGCCGGCCTGGTGCTGACGGGCTTCGGCCTGGGCGCGGTGATGTCGGTGGCTTCGAGCGCGATTGTCGGCAACGCGCCCGCGCAGCGCGCGGGCATGGCGTCGTCGGTCGAGGAGGTGTCCTATGAGTTTGGCAGCCTGATCGCCGTGGCCTTGCTCGGCAGCCTGCTGGCCGTGCTCTATTCGGCCGGCGTGCAACTTCCGGCCGGCGCCCCGCAAGCCGCGCGCGCGGGCCTGGCCCAGGCCTTGGCGCTGGCCGATGCTGACAGCGTGACGGGGCCGGCGATCATCGAGGCCGCGTCGCGCGCTTACGATCGCAGCTATCTTGTCGTGATGTATGTGATCGCCGGCGTGCTGCTCATGGGCACGCTTGCCACGGCCGTGCTGCTGCGCCGCCACGGCCCGGGCTCGGAATCGTTCAGCACCGGCGCCCATTGAGAACAGAGGAATTCACCATGCGCACCAGCAACCGCAGCAAGATTCTCGACGCCGCAATCGGCGTCATCCAGCGCGACGGCGTGACCGGCGTGACATTCGACGCCGTCGCGGCCGAGGCCGGCGTCACGCGCGGCGGCATGATGTACCACTTCCGCTCGCGCGAAGCCCTGATCCAGGCGATTCACGACCACCTTGCCCAGCAGTGGGAAGCCAGCCTGCTCGAGAGCGCGGGCAAGCCGGCGCAGGAGGCCACGCCCAATGAGCGCCATATCGCCTACGCGCGCACCTGCGCGCAAAGCGCGACCCGCGCTGAACTGCTGTTCATGCTCGATGCATTGGGTTCGCCCCAGCTGAGCAACCCCTGGGATGGCGTGATGGCGCGCTGGGCGGCGCCCGTGCCCGAAGCGCTCGATGATGCCGACGCGCTGGCGCGCTTCGTCGCGCGCCTGGCCGCCGACGGCATGTGGGTCTATGAAGCGCTGTCGAACGAGCCGCTGTCTGCGCAGCTGCGCGAGCGCGTGGCAAGGCAGCTCACCCACATGATTGAAACCGGCTCCTGCGCGCCGGGCCAGGGGCCGGTTTCGGAGTGAGTCGATGGGGCGCTGGGCTCGTTATTCTTCGAGCAGCGAGCGCAGCATCCAGGCCGTCTGTTCATGCACCGACAGGCGCTGCGTCAGCAGATCGGCGGTGGGCTCGTCTGCGGCCTTGTCGGCGACGGGAAACAGGGCGCGCGCGGTGCGCGCCACGGCTTCGTGGCCGTTCACCAGAATGCGCACCATTTCGAGCGCCGAGGGCGGCTTGATGGGCGCGTCGTCGAGCGACGTGAGCTGGCCGTACTGCGCGTACGAGCCCGGCGCGACATGGCCCAGCGCGCGTATGCGTTCGGCAATCAGGTCGGCGGCATTCCACAGCTCGGTGTACTGCAGCATGAACATCTGGTGCAGGCTGTTGAACATAGGCCCGGTCACGTTCCAGTGGAAGTTGTGCGTGGTCAGGTACAGCGTGTAGTTGTCTGCCAGCAGGCGCGACAGGCCTTCGGCAATGGCCTGGCGGTCCTTGGCCGAGATGCCGATATTGATGGTGTGGGCCTGGGTTGCGGCGATGGCGACGGGTTTCTTGGGCACTGCTGACTCCTTTGCATTGAAACAAGGCGGGTTGAAATCGGTGGTGAACGTCGAAGAGGCACTACTGCAGACTCTAGCGTGTAACGGCGAGGCTCGCCACCCGGGCGTGCTGTGCGCGTGCCCGTGCGCGGCGCAAACCATGGGCTATCTGCTCACATGCGCGTCGTGTGCCTGGTGCCGCGTGCAGCCGGCGCCGGCCTGCATCGCGCGCGCGGCAGGCGGCAGAAAACGAATGCGCGTGCGCCGCACCAGTTCGTCGTAGCTGATGGGCGCCAGGGCCGTGGTGCTGGCCTCGTTGGCCATCCAGTGGGCCCAGCTCTTGCCGCTGCAGGGGTCGTAGACCAGCTTGAACAGATGGCTGGGCACCTGCACCTTGCCCGGGCCTATGGTCGGGGCCTGGGCGGCGAACACCGGGCCCGTGAAGACATACACGTCGGCCTGGGCGCGCAGCACGTACTGGCGTGTGTGCTGCTCGATTTCAGACCAGGCGCCGGCGTTGAAGATCTGGTCCTGGGGCACCATGTTGGCGAGGCTGAAGCTTTGGGCCATCGCATCGGGCGTGCTCATGTCGCCGGCCGGCGCCATATGGCCGCGCGAATAGCCCGAACCTCGGTAATCGGCGAGTTCGGCGCGTTCGCCCTCGGGCAGGCGCGCATCGGCAAAGAAGCGGTCGCTGCGCTTTTGCCCGCGCGCGGCGTTGATCATCGCCCGGTCGAGGTGTTCGGCAACGAATACTGGCGTCTTGGATTCACCGCTGTGCAGCACCGCGAACGCGCTGTAGCACAGCTCGCGCAGCGCGGGCGCGCCCGGCACCACGGGCGGGGTCTGCGCGGGAAAGAATTGCAGGCATTCGGAAAAAGCCGTGTCCACGGGCGACAGCGGCGGCACGGGCCGCAGCGCGCAGCCCGCCAGCAGCACCAGCAGGCCGCCGACCGCACTTCGTCTGCAGCGCCCGCGCGCGGCGCTACGCCAAGCCACCATTGCACCTCCTGCGGAACGGGGCGTGCACGACAAGGTGCATGTGTCTGGCATTGCCAAGGCCCCTGAATTTCCATCATAGGGGGACTATGTCCGTGCAGAGAGAAGAAACCATGGCCCGGTATCTGATGAAAAGCGCTGTCGCTATGGGCGCTGCATGCCTGCTGGCGGCCTGCGCGCCCCAGCCGATACGGCCTGCTGGCCTGGTCAATCCTGCGACCAGCCATTGCCATGCGCGCGGCGGGCGCACGCTGCTGGGCTACACGGCCGAGGGCCGCGAAGCGCTGTGCTTCCTGCCCGACGGCTCGCTGGTCGATGAATGGCAGCTGTATCGCGGCGACCACCCCTGCAAATAGCGCGTGTATCGGGGGGCCATGCCGGGCGAAGGAGCCGTGCGCCCTCCGAGGTCATGGCATGGCAGGCACAATGCCGGTCTGCGCCGGCCACCCCTGCTGGTTTGCTGTTTTGATTGAGTGCAATGAATACCAAGACTTTCCATGCTGCTGCAGCCCCTTTCGAGGCGGCGCGGCAGCTGACCGGGCACGCGCCAGCGCACCCGGCATCCCGCCTGCATGGGCATGGCTTCACCGCCCGCGTCCAATGCGCCATAGAAGCCGGCTGGGCGGATTTTCCCGGCGGCGAAGTTGAAAAGCTGCAGCAAAGCCTGACCGCGGCCCTGGCGCCGCTGGACTATCGCCATCTGAACGAGCAACTGGCCGATCCCAGCGATATCAACATCGCGCGCTGGCTTGCCGCGCAACTGGCCGACCCGGCGCTGGGCCAGATGGAAATCGGCATCGACAGCACCGACCGCCAGGGCGCGCTGCTCGACGCCGCGGGCCAGGCCCATGTCTGGCGCCGCTATGTGTTCCAGTCGGCGCACCAACTGCCCAATGTGCCCGAAGGCCACAAGTGCGGACGCATGCACGGCCATGGCTTCGAAGTCATCGTGCAGGCGCGCGCCCAGGACGGCGTCGATTACGACCGCCTCGACGCGGTCTGGGCACCGCTGCAGCATGCCTTGCACTACGCCTGCCTCAACGAACTGGCGGGGCTCGAGAACCCGACCAGCGAAATGATGTCGAGCTGGATCTGGCAGCGGCTGCAGGCACAGCTGCCTTCGCTGGCGCTGGTCACCGTCTACGAGACCGCGTCCTGCGGCGCGCGCTTCGACGGCCGGCACTACCGCATCTGGAAGGACCTCACGCTCGACAGCGCGCGCCAGCTGCGCCGCGCGCCCGAAGGCAGCGTGCACCGCCGGCTGCATGGTCACACCTATACGCTGCGCCTGCATTTGAGCGCGCCGCTGGACCAGATCATGGGCTGGACCGTGGACTTCGGCGATGTGAAGGAATTGTTCAACCCCTTGTTCAAGGCGCTGGACCACCGACCGCTGCACGAGATCGCCGGCCTCGAAGACTGCGATACCGCAAGCCTGGCGCAATGGATTCTGGCCCAGGCGCGCGCCGATCTGCCGCAGCTCGACGGCGTGGACCTGTTCGAAACCCGCGGCTGCGGCGCGCTGGTCGCGGTGCAAGGAGTGGCAGCATGACCTATTCCGTCAAGGAAATCTTCTACACGCTGCAAGGCGAGGGCGGTCAGGCCGGGCGCGCGGCGGTGTTCTGCCGCTTTGCGGGCTGCAATCTCTGGACGGGCCGCGAAAAGGACCGCGCCAAGGCCATTTGCCAGTTCTGCGACACCGATTTCGTCGGCACCGACGGCGAGGGCGGCGGCAAGTTCGCCACGGCCCAGGCGCTGGCGGAAAAAGTGAAGTCGCTGTGGCCCGCTTCGCCTTCGGGCAAGCCGCTGGTGGTCTGCACGGGCGGCGAGCCGCTGATGCAGCTCGACCAGGCCGTGGTCGATGCACTGCATGCCGTGGGTTTCGAGATTGCCGTCGAAACCAACGGCACCCAGCCCGCGCCCCAGGGCCTGGACTGGATCTGCGTGAGCCCCAAGGCCGGCGCGCCGCTGGTGTTGACCGCGGGCTCGGAGCTGAAGCTGGTCTTCCCCCAGCCCGGCGCCATGCCCGAGCAGTTCGCCGATCTGGCGTTCACCCACCATTTCCTGCAGCCCATGGACGGCCCCGACCAGCAGCGCAACACGCGCCTGGCGATCGACTACTGCATGGCCCATCCGCAATGGCGGCTGTCGATCCAGACCCACAAGGTGGTGGGAATAGCCTGACACCCCACAGTGCCGCGCGGCATGCTTAGAGCCGCCAACACAACCCTTGCTGCGTCGTTGCGTCGCCTTGTCGTGCTACTTGCACTGCCTGCGGCACCGCGCCTAGCATCAACCGCAAATCTTCGATTTGCTGGGTCGTGTTAGCGGCTCTTATCGCCGCAAGCAAAAAGGCGTACGCTGGAGGGGTACTTCGCAAGGAGGGCGGGCGCAGCCCCTGCCAGGCCATGGGGCGGCGTTCGCAAAGCCATGCCCGACTCGACTTTTGCGGCGCCCGCATTTGCGCCGCGCGACGCGATGGATTCGCCGCTGCGCCAGGCGATTGCGCAGGCCCAGGCGCTGACCGAACCCCAGGCGCTCGCGCCTTTGCTGGCCCAGGCGCGCCTGCCGCCCGCGCTCGCACAGGCGGTGCAAGCCACCGCCAGCCGGCTCACGCGCGGCATGCGTGCGCGCGGCGGCTCCTTGCAGGCCGGCCTGGTCCAGGGCATGCTGCAGCAGTTTTCGCTGTCTTCGCCCGAAGGCCTGGCGCTGATGTGCGTGGCCGAAGCCCTGCTGCGCATTCCCGACGCTGCCACGCGCGATGCGTTGATTCGCGACAAGATAGGCCGCGGCCATTGGCAGGCCCATCTGGGCCAAAGCCCGCGGCTGTTCGTCAACGCCGCTGCCTGGGGGCTGCTGGCCACGGGCAAGCTCGTCGCGGCGCCCGCGAACGCCAGCCTGGGTGCGGCCTTGCACCGGCTGGGCGCGAAAGGCGCCCAGCCGCTGGTGCGCGCCGCGGTCGACACGGCGGTGCGCCTGATGGCGCGGCAATTTGTCGCCGGCGAATCGATTGAGCAAGCACTGGCCGATGCGCGCGCGCGCGAAGCCCAGGGCTTTGGCCATTCCTATGACATGCTGGGTGAAGCCGCGCTGACCGAAGCGCAGGCGCAGCACTATCTGGCGTCGTACGCCCATGCGATCGACGCCATAGGCCGGGCGGCGATGGGGCGCGGCCTTCTTGCCGGCCCCGGCCTGTCGATCAAGCTGTCGGCGCTGCACCCGCGCTATGCGCGCGCCCAGCGCCAGCGCGTCATGACCGAGCTGTACCCGCGCCTGCTGCGGCTGGCGGTCGCGGCGCGGCGCTATGACATCGCCATCCATATCGATGCAGAAGAAAGCGAGCGGCTGGAGCTGTCGCTGGATTTGTTCGAAAAGCTGTGCCTTGCGCCCGAACTCGCGGGCTGGAACGGCCTGGGCTTTGTGCTGCAGGCCTACCAGAAGCGCTGCGCGAGCGCGGTCGACTATGTGCTCGATCTCGCACGCCGCAGCCAGCACCGGCTGCTGCTGCGCCTGGTCAAGGGTGCTTACTGGGACAGCGAGATCAAGCGCGCCCAGGTCGAGGGGCTGGACGGCTACCCGGTGTTCACGCGCAAGGCGCATACCGATGTGGCCTACATCGCCTGCGCGCGCCAGCTGCTGGCCGCGCCCGACGCGGTCTACCCGCAGTTCGCGACCCACAACGCGCTCACGCTGGCCACGGTCTACCACCTGGCCGCTGCCGAGTACCCGCAGGCCGACTACGAATTCCAGTGTCTGCACGGCATGGGCGAGCCGCTGTACGAACAGGTCGTGGGCCGCGGCGGACTCGCGCGCTCGTGCCGCATCTATGCGCCCGTGGGCGACCATTCCCATCTGCTGGCCTATCTGGCGCGGCGGCTGCTTGAAAACGGCGCCAATTCCTCGTTTGTGAACCAGGTGGCCGACCCGGCCAGGGCGCTGGCCGGGCTGCTGCGCTCGCCCGTGGAAAGCGTCGATGCCGCGGCCGCGCGCGAGGGCGTGTTCGGCGCTGCCCATCCGCGCATTCCCTTGCCGCGCGCGCTGTTCGGCGCGCAGCGCGCAAATTCGCGCGGGCTCGATCTGAGCGATGAAGCGAGCTTGCAGGCCTTTGCGCGCGTGCTGGCCCAGGCCAGGCGCGCACAGGCCGGCCCCGTGCTCGCGCGGCCGCAGGCCTCGACCGGCTCGCGCCTGGTGGTGCGCAATCCCGCACAGCATGACGAGATCGTCGGTGAAGTGCAGGAGACCGACGACGCGCAGATCGAGTCGGCCTTGGCCCAGGCCAGCGCCGGCTTTGCGGCGTGGTCGGGTACCGCTGCGCCCGTGCGCGCGCAGTGCCTGCTGCGCGCGGCCGATGCCTATGAAGCCCAGACCCTGTCGTTGATGGCGCTGATGGTGCGCGAAGCCGGCAAGACCGCGGCCAATGCGCTGGCCGAAGTGCGCGAGGCGGTCGACTTTCTGCGCTATTACGCGACCCAGGTCGAGCGCGATTTCCACAACGACACGCATGTGCCGCTGGGGCCCGTGGTCTGCATCAGCCCCTGGAATTTTCCGCTGTCGATCTTCACCGGGCAGATAGCGGCCGCGCTGGCCGCGGGCAATACCGTGCTGGCCAAGCCGGCCCGGCAGACGCCGCTGATCGCCGCCCAGGCCGTGGCGCTGTTGCACGCGGCGGGCGTTCCGGTCCAGGCGCTGCAACTGCTGCCCGGCGCGGGCGCGATCGTCGGCGCGGCGCTGGCGGCCGATGCGCGCGTGATGGGCGTGGTGTTCACGGGCTCGACCGAAGTCGCGCAGCAGCTCGCGCGCACGCTGGACCAGCGGCTGCGCCCCGACGGCCAGCCCGTGGTGCTGATCGCCGAAACCGGTGGGCAGAACGCAATGTTCGTCGACTCGTCGGCCCTGCTCGAACAGGTCGTGCCCGATGTGCTGGCCTCGGCTTTTGACAGCGCGGGCCAGCGCTGTTCGGCGCTGCGCATTCTGTGTGTGCAGGAAGACTGCGCCGACCGTCTGCTGCAGATGCTCGATGGGGCGCTGCAGCAGCTGCAGGTGGGCGACCCGCAGCGCCTCGCGACCGATGTGGGGCCGGTGATCGATGGATGCGCCCAGGCCGAGATCGCCGAGCATATCGTCACGTTCCAGGCCAAGGGCGCTGTCGTGCGCCAGGCGGCGCTGGCCGCCGAGGTCGCGACCCGGGGCAGCTTTGTCGCCCCGACCGTCATCGAGATCGAGCGCATCGCGGAACTCGGGCGCGAAGTGTTCGGGCCGGTGCTGCATGTGCTGCGCTACCCGCGCGCGCGCTTCGAAAGCCTGCTGGCCCAGATCAACGCCACCGGCTATGGCCTGACCCAGGGCCTGCATTCGCGATTGGGCAGCACGGCGGCCCAGGTCACGGCCGCATGCCGTGCGGGCAATCTCTATATCAACCGCAACATCATCGGCGCCGTGGTCGGCGTGCAGCCGTTCGGCGGCGAAGGCCTGTCGGGCACCGGCCCCAAGGCGGGCGGGCCGCTGTATCTGCGCCGGCTGCTCGCGCGCCATCCGGCCGACACGCGCGAACTGGTACTGCGCGGCGCGCTGGCGCCCCTGCCGCGCCAGGCATCGGCTGCGCGCCCGGCATTGCAGGCGCTGCAGCAATGGGCGCGCGCTCAGGGCGGGGCGGCGATGCACCAGCTCGAGCAGCGCTGCGCGCTCTATGCCAGCCAGTCGCCCGCCGATCTCGATGTGCTGCTGCCCGGCCCCACGGGAGAGTGCAATCGCTACCGGCTCATGGCGCGGCCCGCGACGCTGTGCCTGGCGACCAATGCCTACGGTCTGCTGCTGCAGCTCGCGGCGGTGCTGGCCGTGGGCGGCAAGTCCGTGTGGCCGGCCGAGCATGCGGCGCTGGCGGCGCGGCTGCCGGCCAGCGTCACCCATGAATTGGTGCTGGTCATCGCCTGGGCCCAGGCGCTGGCCGAGAACCGGCTGCGCGCCGACGCCGTGCTGCATGCGGGCACGGCCGAATCGCTGCGCGCGCTGCAGCTGCGGCTGCAGGCCCGCGCCGGCCCGCTGCTGGCCGTGGTGCACCTGGGCAGCGACGACGCGCCGGTGCCGCTGGAGCGCCTGCTGATCGAGCGCGCGGTCAGCACCAACACGGCCGCTGCCGGCGGCAATGCGTCGTTGATGACGCTGGACTCACATGGCGAATGAACCCGCAGGGCTCTTGAACGCGATCCACGCGCTCCAGAACAGGCTGGAGAAGAACCGCATGGGCTGGCGAAAGCCCGCGGCGTGCAGCAGCGACTCGACTTCGGCTTCCGAGGCCGGCGGCACCGCGCCCTGGCGTATCTTGCCCAGCTTGGCCTCGACTTCGGCGTCGCTGGCCCCCGCCATGCGCCAGCGCTGCGCCCATGCGGCGAGAAACAGCGGCTGCGATTCGTAGGCGCAGCGATTGCAGGCCAGGATGAAAGGCGCACCGGGCCGCAGCCGCTCGGCCATGGCGTGCAGGATGTCTTGCTTGGCCTGCTGCAAGGGCAGGTGATGGAGCACGCCGATCAGCGTGGCCGCGTCGAACGGCGCGCTCGCGGGCAGCGCGTTCAGCGTGCCCACGAACGGCGTCACACGGTCGGCAAGGCCGGCCTGGGCGATGCGTTCCAGCGCGGTATCGAGCATGGTCTGCGCGGGGTCGACGGCAACGAATTGCCAGCCGGACTGCAACTGCGCGGCGCTGATGATTTCCTGGCCCGTGCCGCCGGCGCCGCCGACCAGAATGCGCGCGTCGCCCGTGCCCAGATGGGCGGACAGCAGGCAGGCCGCGAGTTCATGGCAGGCGTCGTAGCCGGCCAGCGCGATGCGGCTCTGGGTGGCGTACTCCTGGGCACGGGACTGATCGAATTTGGTGATGGCTTCATCGGTAGGCATGCGCCGATGTTAGGCAGCGCAGGCATGCGGGAAAAGCCGTGGTCCGCGATTGGCGGCATCGCCGTTGTCGACGCTCACTGCCGCTGATCGATGGGCACGAACGCGAGATCGTCGGGGCCCGTGTAATGGGCGCTGGGACGGATGATCTTGTTGTCCTGGCGCTGCTCGATCACATGCGCGGCCCAGCCGCTGGTGCGCGCGATCACGAACAGCGGCGTGAACATGGCCGTGGGCACGCCCATCATGTGATAGCTCACGGCGCTGAACCAGTCGAGGTTGGGGAACATGCGCTTGCTGTCCCACATCACGGCCTCGAGGCGCTCGGCGATGGCATACATCTTGGTGTTGCCCGCCTGCAGCGACAGCTCCTCGGCGACGCGCTTGATGATGGTGTTGCGCGGGTCGCTCACGGTGTAGACCGGGTGGCCGAAGCCTATGACCACTTCCTTGGCCTCGACGCGCCGGCGGATGTCGGCCTCGGCTTCGTCGGGACTCGCATAGCGCTTCTGAATTTCGAACGCGACTTCGTTGGCGCCGCCATGCTTGGGGCCGCGCAGCGCACCTATCGCGCCCGTGATCGCCGAGTGCATGTCGCTGCCCGTGCCCGCGACCACGCGCGCGGTGAAGGTCGAGGCATTGAACTCGTGCTCGGCGTAGAGATTGAGCGAGGTGTGCATGGCGCGCTCCCAGGCCGCGCTGGGCTTTTCGCCGTGCAACAGGTGCAGGAAATGCGCGCCTATCGAGTCGTCGTCGGTTTCCACGTCGATGCGCTTGCCCTGCGTGCTCCAGTGGTACCAGTACAGCAGCATCGAGCCCAGGCAGGCCATCAGCCGGTCGGCGATGTCGCGCGCCCCGGGCGTGTTGTGGTCGTCCTTTTCGGGCAGCACGCAGCCCAGCGTCGACACGCCGGTGCGCATCACGTCCATGGGGTGGGCGTTGGCGGGCAGCTGTTCCAGCGCGTCCTTGACGCTGGCCGGCAGGCCGCGCATGGCCTTGAGCCTGGCCTTGTAGGCCTTGAGTTCTGCGCGCGTGGGCAGCTTGCCGTGCACCAGCAGGTGGGCGATTTCCTCGAAGGTGCAGACTTCGGCGATATCGAGAATGTCGTAGCCGCGGTAGTGCAGGTCGTTGCCAGTCTTGCCCACGGTGCACAGCGCGGTGTTGCCGGCGGTGACGCCGGACAGCGCGACGGATTTCTTGGGCTTGGGAGCGTTGTGGGCGCTGGCGAGGGCGAGGGTCATGTCAGTTCTCCTGGAATGCGGGTTGGCGGTGGGGAGCGGAGGGAGCGGTGGCGCTGCGTTGCAGGAAATCCTGGGCGAAGCGCTGCAGCACGCCGCCGGCTTCGTAGATCGAAAGTTCCTCGGCGGTGTCGAGCCGGCATTGCATGCGCACGTCCTGCTGGCGGCCGTCGCGGCGCGTGATGCGCAGCACCAGCGTGGCGCTGGGCGCGCGCATGCCCAGCACGTCATAGGTTTCCGTGCCGTCGAGCGCCAGCGTGTGGCGGTCGCAGCCCGGCAGGAACTGCAGCGGCAGCACGCCCATGCCTATCAGGTTGGTGCGGTGTATGCGCTCGAAGCCTTCGGCCGCCACCACTTCGACGCCCGCGAGCCGCACGCCCTTGGCCGCCCAGTCGCGCGACGATCCCTGGCCGTAGTCGGCGCCGGCGATGATGATCAGCGGCTGGCGGCGCGCCATATAGATTTCTATCGCTTCCCACATGCGCAGCACATGGCCTTCGGGCTCGATTCGCGCCAGCGACCCTTGGCGCGTCTTGCCCTGGTCATCGCTCACCATTTCGTTGCGCAGCTGCGGGTTCGCCAGCGTGGCGCGCTGGGCCGTGAGGTGGTCGCCGCGGTGGGTCGCGTAGGAGTTGAAATCGTCTTCCGGCAGGCCCATGCGCGCCAGGTAGTCGCCCGCGGCCGAGTCGCGCGTGATCGCGTTCGACGGCGACAGATGGTCGGTGGTGATGTTGTCGGGCAGGATCGCCAGCGGCCGCATGCCGCGCAGCGTGCGCTCCCCCGCGAGCGCGCCTTCCCAGTAGGGCGGGCGGCGGATGTAGGTGCTCTGCGCGCGCCAGTCGTAGCGCGGCGCGACGGCCGCGCCCTTGACGGCGCGCAGGAACATCGGTGCATAGACCTGCTCGAACTGCGCGGGCCGGACCGCGGCCTGCACCACGGCATCGATCTCCTGGTCGCTGGGCCAGAGGTCGCTCAGGCGGATCTCGCGGCCCTCATGCACGCCCAGCACGTCGCGCTCGATGTCGAAACGTATGCTGCCCGCGAGCGCATAGGCGACGACCAGCGGCGGCGAGGCCAGGAAGGCCTGGCGCGCCTGCGGGTGGATGCGTCCGTCGAAATTGCGGTTGCCTGAAAGCACGGCCGTGGTGTGCAACTGGCGCGCATCGATTTCCTGGGCGATGGCCGGCGCGAGCGCGCCCGACATGCCGTTGCAGGTGGTGCAGGCAAAGCCGACGATGCCAAAGCCCAGCTGCTCGAGTTCGCGGTCCAGGCCCGCGGCCTCGAGGTACAGCGCGACCGTGCGCGAGCCCGGTGCGAGCGAAGATTTGACCCAGGGCTTGCGCGTGAGCCCCAGCCGGTTGGCGTTGCGCGCGAGCAGGCCCGCGGCGATCACGTTGCGCGGATTGCTGGTGTTGGTGCAACTGGTGATCGCGGCAATGATCACCGCGCCATCGGGCATCAGGCCGTCTGGCGGCGGCGCCTGTTCCTGGGCGATGCCGCGCGCCGCGAGCTCCGATGTAGGCACGCGTGCATGCGGGTTCGACGGCCCCGCGATGCAGCGCACCACACCCGCCAGATCGAACTGCAGCACCCGGTCGTAGACCGCGCCGGCCAGCGTATCGGCCCACAGGCCTGCGTGGCGCGCATAGGTTTCTACCAGCGCCACCTGCGCGGCTTCGCGCCCCGTGAGGCGCAGATAGGCCAGCGTCTGCGCGTCGATGGCGAACATCGCGGCCGTCGCGCCGTATTCGGGCGCCATGTTGGAAATCGTCGCGCGGTCGCCCAGCGTGAGCCCGGCCACGCCGTCGCCGTGGAATTCGAGGTAGCTGCCTACGACTTTCTGCGCGCGCAGGAATTCGGTCAGCGCGAGCACGATGTCGGTCGCGGTGATGCCCGGCTGGCGCGCGCCCGTGAGTTGCACGCCCACGATGTCGGGCACGCGCATCCAGACAGCGCGGCCCAGCATCACGCTTTCGGCTTCGAGCCCGCCCACGCCCACGGCCATCACGCCCAGCGCATCGACATGGGGAGTGTGGCTGTCGGTGCCGACCAGCGTGTCGGGGAAGGCGATGCCGCCTTGCACCTGCACCACGGGGCTCATTCGCTCCAGATTGATCTGGTGCATGATGCCGTTGCCCGGCGGCACCACGTCGACGTTCTCGAAGGCTTTCTGGCACCAGTCTATGAAGTGGAAGCGGTCGGCATTGCGCCTGTCTTCGATGGCGCGGTTGGCTGCAAAAGCGTCGGGGTCGTCGCCGCCGCGTTCGACGGCCAGCGAATGGTCGACGATCAGCTGCACCGGCACGACCGGGTTCACCTGCGCCGGGTCGCCGCCTTGCGCGGCAATCGCATCGCGCAGGCCCGCAAGATCGACCAGCGCGGTCTGGCCCAGGATGTCGTGGCACACCACGCGCGCCGGAAACCAGGGAAAGTCGCGGTCCTTGCGGCGCTCGATCATCTGCAGCAGGCCCTGGTCGCGCAGCGCGGGCGCGCAGCGGCGCACCAGATTCTCGGCATGTACGCGCAGCGTGTAGGGCAGGGCGGCCCAGGCGCCAGGGCAAAGGGCCTCGACGGCGGCGCGTGCGTCGCAGTATTGGAGCGCCGTGCCGGGCAGGGCGCGCAGAAAGTCGTTGGTCGTGTTCATCGGGGTCGTGATAGGCTTGCGTTGATTCGCAATTTACGCAACGGAGCCCGCTGCCGCCACCCCTGAATTGGCGAACTTTTGCGAATCACAAAACGTCAATTTGCGAAGTTTGCGAATTTTTGGAGATCGCTGTCATGGCCAAGACTTTCATGGGCGTGCGCCTGCGCTCGCTGCGCGCCGAGCGCGGCATGACGCAGCTCGCGCTGGCCCACGCGCTGGGGCTGTCGCCCAGCTATGTGAACCAGCTCGAGCAGGACCAGCGCCCGTTCACCGTGGCCGTGCTGCTCAAGATCCACCGCCTGCTGGGCGTCGACATCCAGCAGTTTTCCGAAGACGAGGAGGCGCGCGTGCTGGCCCAGCTCGGCGATGCGTTTGCCGCGCTGCCGGGCGCGCCCGCCGTGCCCCAGCCCGAGCTGCGCGAAGTCGCGGCCAAGCTGCCGCAACTGGCCCAGGCCATCCTGGCGCTGCACCGCCGCCATGCCGAAGATGTGCAGCGCCTCGAAGCGCTGTCGGCCCGGCTGGGCGACAGCCGCGCCGAAGGCGACGACTGGGCCGCGACGCCGCTGCGCCAGATGCCGTTCGAGGCGGTGCGCGACTTCTTCTTCGCCCACCGCAATTACTTCGATGCGCTGGACCGCGCGGCCGAAGCCTGGGCGGGCGAAGCCGGCGCGCAGGGCGCATCGCTGGTCGACTGGCTGATTGCGCGCCTGCGCAGCCAGCACGCCGTGCATGTGCAGCGCAGCGAGCGAGAAACCCAGGGCCCGCTGCGCCGCTACGACGCCGCCAGCCGCATCTTGTTTCTCTCGGCCCAGCTCGCGCCGGGCCAGCAGGCCTTCCAGATGGCGACGCAGCTGGCGCTGCTCGAAATGGAGACGCTGATCGACGAATGCCTGGCCACCGGCACCTGGCAGGACCCCGCCACGCGCCGGCTGGCGCGCATAGGCCTGGCGCATTACGCTGCCGGTGCGCTGGTGCTGCCCTACGGCGAATTCCTGCAGGCCGCGCAAACGCTGCGCCACGACATAGACCGGCTCGCACGCCAGTTCGGCGTGGGCTTCGAGACCGTGTGCCATCGGTTGTCGACGTTGCAGCGGCCCGGTGCCCCGGGCGTGCCGTTCTTCTTCATTCGCGTCGATCGCGCGGGCAATATCTCCAAGCGCCAGTCGGCCACGCATTTCCACTTTTCCAAGACCGGCGGTACCTGTCCGCTGTGGAATGTCTATGAAGCCTTTGCCCAGCCCGGGCGCATCCTGCCCCAGCTCGCCAGCATGCCCGACGGCCGCACTTATTTATGGGTCGCGCGCAGCATCTCCCATCCGGGCGCGGGCTGGGGCACGCCGGGCAAGATGTTCTCTATAGGCCTGGGCTGCGACGTGCAGCACGCGACGCGGCTGGTGTACTCGCAAGGCCTAGACCTCAAGGGCTCGCATGCGGCCACGCCCATAGGCATGGGCTGCAAGGTCTGCGAACGCAGCGCCTGCCCGCAGCGCGCGTTTCCGTTTGTCGGCAAGCCGCTGCTGGTCAACGAGAACGCGCAGGGGTTTGTGCCGTATGCGGCGGTGGAGGGGCAGGCGATCTGAGCGCGCTTTTGGCCTCGTGTTCGATTCGTTCTGGGCGAGGCAAGCCACAAGTGGCCGCGCAATGCATCGTCAAAAAACTGAGGGCTTGCCAATTCCGCTCGTCCTGAGCGAGGTATGCGAGCCGAGGTCTCGCAAGGCGTTCAAAAGAAACAGCGGGCCTCGAAATTCCGTTCGTCCTGAGCGGGGTAAGCGAGACGAAGTCTCGCAAGGCATTCAAAAGAAACAGCGGGCCTTAACCCCCCGTTCGTCCTGAGCTTGTCGAAGGATGAACGGCCTGCGCTCAAGTCTTGAGAACGGGCCGTTCATGGTTCGACAAGCTCACCACGAACGGTTCATAGTTTTACCGCCGTTTGCCAAAATCGACCGCCTTCTAAGTCATTGATCTATTTGACAAAAAAAGCTGTTTCTTGAGAGCCTTCCTCGGCAGCCTACAGAACGAAATATGCCGACTAGAACACCCCCATCCCGAGCCCCGCCGCCATGGCCTCGCCCAGCGCCCGGCATTGCGCCAGATCTTCAGCAGCGATGCGCTTGGGCGCGAGGATGGCTTCCGGCGTCTGTGCATGCGTGCAGACGATCAGCGGCTCGGCCACGGCCTTGAGGCGCCAGCCGGTGGCGATGCGCGCGATCTGGCGCGCGGCATTGCTGCCGTCGCTGCCCGCGCAGATCAGGCTCGCGTAGGGGCGGCCGTTGATGCGTTCGAGCGCGCCGTAATAGCTGCGGTCGAAGAAATCCTTGAGCTGGCCGCTGATCGCCGCGAGGTTTTCGGGCGTGGCGAAGAGATAGCCGTCGGCCGCGAGCACATCGTCGGCGCCCGCGTCGCGCGCGTGCAGCAGGCGCACGGTGACGCTGGCTTCGGCCGCCGCGCCATCGTGCGCTGCCTGGGCCATCTGGCGCGTGCCGTCGGTGAGCGAGTGGTAGACGATGAGCAGAGTCTTGCGGTCCATATGCCAAGCATAGTCGCTGCGCGCCCGCTGTTGTATGCGCGCTGCACTCGCCGCCAAGGTCACGGAAAAGACTTATTGCAATAAGAATACATCTCATTTGCAAGAAGCTTGTCCGTCGCCGACCCCGTGCCGTCTCCTCTCCCCACCCCCGACCTGCAGACCTTGTATGTTTCGCACCATCCCTGGCTGCTGGGGTGGCTGCGCCGCAAGCTGCATTGCCCGCACAACGCAGCCGATGTGGCGCACGACACGTTCGAACGCATTCTTGTGGCGTTGCAGCGCGGCACGCTGGAGAACCTCGCAGCGCTGCGCGAGCCGCGCGCGTTTCTCACCACCACGGCCACGCGCATCGTGATCAGCCAGGCGCGCCGGCGCGAAGTCGAACGCGCCTGCCTTGAAGCCCTGGCCATGGTCGCTCCGCTGGAGTGCGAAGTGGCCGCGCCCGATCAGCTGCTGCAGGCCGTGCAGACGCTGGTCGCGCTGGCTGCGCTGCTCGACGGGCTTTCCGACAAGGCGCGCCAGGCGTTCCTGCTGTACCGCCTCGAAGAAATGCCCCAGGCCGACATCGCCGCGCTGCTGGGCGTTTCGGTCAGCCGCGTCAAACAATATGTGGCCCAGGCCATGGTGCATTGCTACGCGGTGCAGCACGGCATGGCCGCGGCGCGATGACCGAGCCCACGCGGGCGATGGTGGAGCGCGCGGCGTTCTGGATAGGGCAGCTGCACGCGCCCGAGGCCACGGACGCCGAGCGCGCGGCCTGCGCGCGCTGGCGCAGCGAACACCCGGCGCACGAAGTCGCATGGCAGCGCATGTGCGCGCTGTGGGACGGCTTTGGCGACTCGGCGGGCCTGCCGCGCGCGGCCACACGCGCCGCGATCGATGCCGGCACGGCCGCGGCCGCGCATGCACGCCGGCGTCTGCGCCAGCGCGCCGTCGCGGCCTGGAGCGCTGGCACCGTCCTGGTCTTGCTGGCGCTGACCGCGCCCATGCAGCAGCCCGTGGCCTACTGGCTCGCTGATGTACGCAGCGGCGCGGGCGAGCGCCGCGTGGTGCAACTGCCCGACGACAGCCGCATCACGCTCGACAGCGGCTCGGCGGCCGATGTGCGCTATGGCGCCGACGCCCGGCGCATTGTGCTGCGCCAGGGCGCGGTGCTGGTCGATGTGGCGCGCGACCCCGCGCGGCCTTTCCTGGTCGAGACGCCGCAAGGCACGGCGCGCGCGTTGGGCACGCGCTATATCGTGAGCCGCGAAGCCGATTCGACGCTGGTGGCGGTGCTCGAATCGCAAGTCGAGGTCTGCGCCTTCACTGGCGTGGATTGCCGTCAGCTGCGGCCCGGACAGCAGCTGCGCCTGGACGCCAAGGGCCTGGGCACTGTCGAGACGCGCGACGCCGCGGACACAGATGCCTGGACCCAGAACCAGTGGGCTGTCGAAAACCGGCCCGTGGCCGAGGTGCTGGCGGTGCTCGAACGCCACCGGCCTGGCCGCATACGCTTCGACGCCCAGGCGCTCGAAGGTCTGCGGGTTTCGGGCGTTTTTCCGCTCGACGACACCGATCGCGCGCTCGATGTGCTGGCCGCGACCTTGCCCTTGCGCGTGGCGCGCTACACGCCGTGGTGGGTGGTGGTGCAGCGCAAGCCCTAGACCCATAGACTTTTTTTCGCCCGGCCCTGTCCCTGGGCGCGCGCCGTGCGTCATGACTCCTGAAGAACCACTTTTTTGCAAAGACTATTCAGGAGCATTTTCCAATGCCTGGCTGCCATTCCCTGCCTAACCATGAGATTTCGCGGCTCACGCCGCTCGCGCTGGCCGCTGCGCTGGCGCTGGGCGTGTCCCTGCATACGGGCGCCGTCGCCCAGACCACGCCGCCCGCGCAGCAACGCACGGCGTTCGACATTCCCGCAGGCCCGCTGACCCCGGCGCTCAACCGCTTCGCCCAGCGCCTGGGCGTGACGCTGGCATTCGAGCCCACGCTGGCCGAAGGCAAGACGACGCAAGGCGTGCGCGGCAGCCACAGCATTCAATCGGGCTTTGCCGATCTGCTGGCCGGCACCGGCCTCAAGGCGTCGATGACCGCGCCCGGTGTCTATACGCTGCGCTCCGACGCGGCCGATACCGTGACGCCGCCGGTCCCTGCAGCGCCCTCCGACTACACCTTGCGCGAAGTGCGCGTGGCCGCGCGCCGCCTGGGCGAGACCGAAGGCTCGGCCTCGTACACCAGCGATGCGATCACCGTGGGCAAGACCGCGCAGGCGATGCGCGAAATGCCGCAGTCGGTTTCGGTCATCACCAAGCAACGCCTCGAAGACCAGAACATCACCGACCTGGGCGCGGCCGCCGATCAGGCCGTGGGCATCACGGTGCAGGACCAGAACACGCGCCTGCCCAATATCTACTCGCGCGGCTTTCTGATCGACAGCATCCAGCTCGACGGCGGCTCGCCGATGTTCACCGGCCACTACGCCAATGTCGCCTACGACATGGCCGAATACGACCGCGTGGAGCTGCTGCGCGGCGCTGCCGGCCTGCTCAACGGCACGGGCAATCCCGGCGGCGCGATCAACCTGGTGCGCAAGATGCCCACGGCGACGCCGCAATACAGCTTCACTGCCTCGGCCGGCCGCTGGAGCAACTACCGCACCGAGTTCGACGCCTCGGGCCCGCTGGCCTTCGATGGCAAATTGCGCGGGCGCGCCGTGGTCGCCTATGAAAACCGCGACTACTTCGTCGATCGCCGTTCCGTGGAAAAGCCGCTGTTCTATGGCGTGCTTGAAGCCGACCTTGGCCCGGCCGCGACGCTGGCGCTGGGTGCGCGCGAGCAGCGCATTCACGAGAACGGCACGACGTCCTGGCTGCCGCGTTACAGCAACGGCGGCGATCTGCGCCTGCCGCGCAACACGGGCCTGACCACCGACTGGTCGTTCCTCGACGGCACTTCGAAGGAGGTGTTCGCCAAGCTGACCTGGCGCCTCGCGGATCGCTGGACCCTGCGCGCCAACGCCACGCAGGCGCGCCAGCAGGGCCTGGCCTATGGCGCGTTCGGCTTCGGCGCGGTCGATCCGCTGACCGGCAAGGGCCACACCTGGGGCGGCACGCCGCAGTGGTACCAGAACAAGCAGAACATGATCGACGTGAACGTCAGCGGCGCGTTCGATCTGCTGGGCCGCACGCACGAAGTGCTGTTCGGCGTCGATGCCCAGGACATCACCAGCCGCTGGAAAGGCAGCACCTTCAGCCCGGACGTGGGCCTGCCCGTCGATCTGTTCAATCTCGACCCCGGTCTGTGGGCCCGGCCCACGGCCAACGATTGGGTGCGCGACTACAACCCGAACCAGCAGCGCCAGGTGGGCGCCTACGGCACCTTGCGACTCGAGGTCGCTGACGGCACGAAGCTCATCGTCGGCGCGCGCGTCAATCGCTTCAAGTACGACCAGCAATACATGACGCGCACCAATGGCAGCGGCGACTTCGACGCCAGCGCGCCCTGGGCGCTGGCCGCCGCGACCCAGTACAAGGAGCCGACCAAGGTCACGCCGTTCGCCGGCATCGTGCATGACATCAACGCCAACTGGTCGGCCTATGCCAGCTATGCCGAAATCTTCAAGCCCCAGGCCAACCTCAAGGCCGGGCCCGCGCCCGGAACAGGCCTCAAGCCGGCGCGCGGCTCGAACACCGAAATCGGCGTCAAGGGCGAGCTGCTCGATGGCAAGCTCAATACCGCGTTCGCGCTGTACCGCATCGAGCAGGAAGGCAACGGCATCGCCGATCCGCGCTACCCCACCGAGACCATCCTGTACGCGGGCAGCTGCTGTTATCTGGCTTCGGGCAAGGTGATCAGCCAGGGCCTGGACGCCGAAGTGAACGGCGAGATCGCGCGCGGCGTCAACATCTACGCCGGCTACACCTACAACAACAACCGCAACAAGACCACCAACGCGGTGCTCAGCTCGATCACGCCCAAGCACTCGGTGAAGTTGTGGGGCACCTGGCAGCTGCCGGGCGACGCCTCGGCCTGGAAGCTGGGCGCGGGCGCCACGGTGCAGAGCACGCAATACGTGTCAGGCACGGCCAGCACGCGCAACGCCGCGACCGGGCTCTACAACGGCCCGTCGGTGCCGTTCCGCTACACGCAAGGCGGCTACACGGTCTGGAACATGTCGGTGGCATACCAGATCGACCCGCAATGGTCGCTGACGCTCAACGTCAACAACGTGTTCGACAAGTGGTACTACCGCACCGTCGGCAGCTCTGCCTCGGGCAACTACTACGGCGAGCCGCGCAACGCGATGCTCACGCTGCGCGGCAAGTTCTGAGCGCAGGCGCGGATGCGCGCCGCTCAGAACCCGCTCTCGCGAATCACCACCGCCAGCCCGTTCTGCAGCACATGCCACAGCCAGCTGCTGCGCTCGGCGCTGATGTGTGCCATGCCGCGCATCTCGCGCTCCTGCGGCAAGGGCTCGCGCAGCAGCAGGCGCACGCGGTACATGGGCCGCAACGGCACGGCCTGCTTTTCATGCGGCTGGGTGGCGATGCTGCCGCCGTGGCGCGCGTCGAGCATGGCGTAGGGCAGTTGCTGGCTGCGCGTGCTGTCGACATCCAGCACCGTGGCGTCGACCGGGCTGCCGCGGTGCTGCGCCTGTGATGCGCGCAGCGCCAACGCGGCCGGAGATGGTGGATCGGGCCGCTGGTGTCGGGAAGGGGATGGGTGTCTGCCGTCAGGGCGCGGCGGCCTGTGGGTCAGATGGCGTGATGCGACGGTGTCTTGCCGCCGTCATGGACTGATCCACTGCGATACAGGATGGTCTTGGGCCGCGACCGGGGTCCGCGCTGCGCCAGAGCCTGCGTCGGGCTCTGGGTGTTACAGCAACTGCGCCCGCGCCATGGGCATGGGCGGCTGGGCCCGCAGCGCAGCGAACTCAGGATGGCAGAGGAATGGCTTCGCCGTTGACTGCCCAGCTCACGCCGAAGCGATCGGTCAGCATGCCAAAGGTCTTGGCCCAGAACGAGGGCGCGAGCGGCATGGTGATCTGGCCGCCTTCGGCCAGCGCCGCAAAGGCGGTTTCGGCTTGTTCGACGCTGTCGTATTCCAGCGTCAGCATCACGCCCTTGATGCCGTCGAAAGGCGTTCCGGGCGGCATGTCGCCGGCAAACAGCAGCGCGCCTCCGGGCAGCACCAGGCTGGCGTGCATGATGCCGTCGCCCGAGGGGGCGGGCTGACCGCCGCAGCTCTCGGCGGCTGAGCCTGCGGGCGGCGTCGGCATGTCTGCGTAGCTCATCATCGCCTGGATCTTGGCGTCCAGCGCTTTTTCGTAGAAGGCGAAGGCTTCGCGCGTCGTGCCGTCGAAGCTCAGGTAGGGGGTCAGGGTGGTGGTCACACAAGTCTCCTTTGTGCCGACTTTGCAAGGCCGGTATGGGGCAGTGTATCCGCGCCGCGGCGGTGCCGTCCAATGCCATGCTGACGCTGCACCCCGCGCCAGACTTGCGCTGCGTGACCCGCTTGCTGTTGCGCCAGCCGAGCATGCCGTGGCGCCGGAAACAGCGCGGCCCGGCATCGGGTATCCCCTGTATAGCCCGGCGTTCCCTCTTATTTACATTACGTTTGAAATGCGAAATGTAAATTCATGAACCAGCCCGCCATTCCGTCACGCCGCAGCCAGGCGCAACGCAGTGCCGCCACGCGCCAGCACCTGATCGACACGGCGATCGACGTCATCGAGCGGCGCAGCCTCGAAGATGTGTCTATCCACGAAATTGCGCGCAGCGCGGGAATGACGTCGGGCGCGGTGCAGCACCATTTCGAGTCCAAGGCGGTGCTGATGATGAACATCCTGAGCGCGCTGCTGCACGCCCAGATGGATGCCGGCGCGCTCTGGCCTGCGGCCGATCTGAGCGCGCGCGAGCGCGCGACACGCTTCGTCGACACGGCCTGGGGGCTGATCTATGCGCAGCCGCGCTTCATCGTCGCCTGGAACATCTACCTCGGCAGCCGCAGCCAGCCCGAAATCCTGCAGCATGTCGCGAGCCTGCGTGCGCAACTCGGCCAGCAGCTCGAGGCGGGTTTCTTCGATGCATTTCCCGAACTGGCGGCGGCGCCGGACCGCCAGGCATTTCTGGGCCTGGTGTTTTCCGCCTTGCGCGGACTGGGCCTGCTGCAACTGTTTCCCGCTGCGGCGCAGCCGCTGCCGCTGGGTCAGCCCGGCGCGCAGCTCGCCTGCCTCGCAGACCTGATCGCCGCGCGTTGCGAGAACGCGCCCTGAATTCCTTCCTCCCCCCAAGCCCATGAAACTCCATGATTCAGCGCTGTCGCGCGCCTGTTTGTTCACCGCTACCGGCCTGCTGTGCGCCGCGGGCGCGTGGGCGCAAGCCTATCCCGCCAAGCCCATTCAGTTGATCGCGCAGCAGCCGCCGGGCAGTGCCTCGGATGCGATGACGCGCATCTGGGCCGATTGCGCGGCGCACGAACTGGGCCAGTCGGTGGTGGTGATGAACAAGCCCGGCGCGAACGGCGTGCTCGCGATCAACGGCCTCAAGGGCCAGGCTGCGGACGGCTATACGCTGATGAGCATAGGCATGTCGCAGATGAGCATCACGCCTTATACCTACCGGCAGCGCCCCTACGATCCCGGCGCCGACTTCGATGGAGTGGCCGTGCTCGGCACGTCGGCGCTGGTGCTCGCCGTACCCACGGGCGAAGGCCTTGCGCGGCTCGCGGATCTGCACAAGCTCGCCAAGGCCACGCCCGGCGGGCTGAACTTCGGCTCGCCCGGCAAAGGCAGCCCCGCGCATCTGCTGACCACGGCGCTGCTCGACAAAATGGGCGCGTCCGGAACGCATGTGCCCTTCGTCGGTGAAGGCGCGGGCGTGACGGCGCTGATCGGCAAGCAGATCCAGGCGATGACGCTGGTGATAGGCACAGCGGCGGCCCAGGTCAAGGCCGGCAGGCTGCATGCGCTCGCGGTGTTCGACACCCAGCGTTCGCCTTTGTTGCCCGATGTGCCCACGGTGGCCGAACTGCTGCCTGCCGCTGCCGATCTCGCGCGGCCGTCCTGGATCGCCATCGTCGCCAAGGCGGGTACGCCCGCGGCCGCGATCGCGCGTCTGGGCGCCGTCACCGAACAGTGCCGCGGCAACGCCCAGTACCGGTCGCGGCTCGAAGCCATGAGCGTGGTGATCACGCCGTCGACACCGGCCGATGTGCGTGCCTGGGCGGCGCGCGACGCCGCGGTCTGGCGCCCGCTGATCGACAGGCTGGGCCTGGTGTCCGAATGAGCGCAGGATCGGACGCCGGCCGCGCTGCGCCCGAAGTCGTGCTGCCCCATGGCGGGCGGCTGCGCGGTGCCTGGGACGGCGAACTGCGCGTGTTCAGGGGCGTGCGCTATGCGCGCGAACCCGTGGGCAGCTTGCGTTTCGAGCCGCCCCAGGCAGAGCCGCCATGGCGGGGCCTGCGCGACGCGACGGAGTTTGGCCCGGTGTCGCCGCAATGGCCGCGCAGCGGTGCGCGCCAGCTCGGGGCCCAGGACAGCCTGCGGCTCAATGTCTGGGCGCCGGCGGTGGCTGCGGGCGAGCGCCTGCCGGTCATGGTATGGGTGCATGGGGGCGGTTTCTTTCGCGGCGGCGCAAACGATGGGCTCTACGACGGCGCATCGTTCGCGCGCCAGGGCCTGGTGTTCGTGTCCATCCAGTACCGGCTCGGCGTGGACGGTTTTGCCGACCTGCCCGCAGCAGCGTCCAACCGGGGCCTGCTGGATCAGATCGCGGCATTGCGCTGGGTGCAGGACTGCATAGGCGTCTGGGGCGGCGATTCGCAGCAGGTCACGGTGTTCGGCCAATCCGCGGGCGCGGGCGCCATCGCCTGCCTGCTGGGCATGCCGCAAAGCCGAGGGCTGTTCCACAGAGCGATCCTGCAAAGTCCCAGCGTGGCCTGCCAGACGCGCGACGAAGCCGCAACGGCGTTGCAGGCGATTGCCGCGCTCGCGGGAGTGGCTCCCACGCGCGCCGCGTTTGCCGAGGCACCGCTGGCGCAACTGCTGCAGGCTGTGCACCATCTCGCGGCCGATCCCGCGCTGCGCCGCGCGCACGGCATCGGCAGTCGCCAGTTCTTTCCGCTGCGCCCGGTCATCGACGGCGAATGCCTGCGAGCCGAGCCGCTGGCGGCGCTTGCCCAGGCCTGGGAAGCGCACCCGCCCGCGCTGCAGCTGCTGGTCGGCCACAACGCCGAGGAAATGCGGCTGTACCATGTGCCGGGCAACGGGCTGGCGCGCATCAGCCAGCAGGATCTGCAGGAATTCGGCGCCGCCACCGGCCTCGCGTGCGAGCCCGCCGCCCACAGCCCCGGCGAGCAGCTGTGCCGGCTGCAGTCGCATTACTACTATGCCGAGCCCGCGCAGCGCCTGGCGCAACTCGCGGGCCGTTGGGCGCAGTCGTCGCACCGCTATGTGTTTGGCTGGCGCTCGCCCCAGTGGGCGGGGCAGCTCGGCGCGGCGCATGGGGTGGAGCTGCCGTTTGTCTTCAACAATCTGGCAGCGCCCACGGCGCAGGAGCTTGCGGGCCGGTCTGCGCCGGCGCAGCTCGCGCAGCGCATGCACGGCGCCTGGGCGCGCTTTGCGCTCACGGGCGACCCGGGCTGGCCGCGCCACGCGGGGGCTGCGCCCTGGACTGAAAGCTTTGACGACCCGGCGGCGGGAGGCTGAACAGCTGTGCTGGGGGCGGGAGGGCGTGGCTTGTAACAAAATTTAGTTGTGCGATTGCTCAAGTCGGTTGCAGGCCTTCCGAAAAAGTGTCGAGTCTCTTTTTTTTGGCCGCCTTCTCACTTCGCGCACTTCGCATGCTTCATACCCTTCGCTCCAAGATTCTCGCCATCAGCACTGCCACCGTGGTGGGCGCGCTCGCGATCACCGGTGCAGCCACCTACACCATCACCCGTGCCAGCACCTTCCAGACGCTGGAGCAGGACCTCGACGCCATCACCGCGGGCAACACCATGGCCATCGACCAGTGGGTCGCGGCCAAGTCCCTGGCCGTCGAGGCCGCGGCGGCCGCCATCGAGCAGGGCGACCCGCGCGAGCTGGCGGCCCACATGGGCAAGGCCAGCGGCTTTCCCATCACCACCGTCGGCTGGCAGGACAAGACTTTCAAGTCCACCACCCAGACAGCGCCCGGCTACGACCCCACGGCGCGCCCCTGGTACAAGGCCGCGGTGCAGGCCGGCAAGCTCACGCTCACCAAGCCCTATGGCGACTCGACCACGGGCGTGGCGTATGTGGCCTTCGTCGCTCCCATGCTCAGGAACGGCACGCTGGAAGGCGTGATCAGCGGCGCCGTGCCGCTCGAGGGCGTGCGCGCCGTGGTCGCGGCCATACGCCCCACGCCCAGCAGCAGCGGTTTTGTGATCAGCACGGACGGTCAGGTGCTGGCCCACGCCGATGCCCAGTTCCTGCTCAAGCCGGCCACCGAACTGTCGCCGCGGCTCACGCCCGCCGCGCTGGGCGCGCTGGCCAAGGCGCAGTCGCCGCTGGCGCTGGAACTGGGCGGGCGCGCGCAATTGCTCAAGGCCAGGCCCGTGGCCGGCACCGACTGGCTGCTGGTCGTGGCGCTGGACGAAGCCGAAGCCACGGCAGGCCTCGACAATCTGCTGCGTACCTTGGCGCTGGCCATCGTCGTGCTGGCGCTGCTGGCCACGGCCGTGGCGGCGGCGCTCACCGCCAAGTCGTTTCGCCGACTGTCGCAGGTACGCGATGCGATGGACAAGATTGGCTCGGGCGGCGGCGACCTGTCGCAGCGCCTGCCCGTGGAAGGCAAGGACGAAGTGGCGCAGATCGGCGCTTCGTTCAACCGCTTCGTGCAGCAGATCGCCAGCGTGCTGCGCGATGTGCGCAACGGCGTCGACTCCATCACCACCGCCACCGACGAAATCAAGGCCGGCAACCTGGACCTGTCCACGCGCACCGAAGACTCGGCCAGCAGCCTGCAGGAAACCTCGGCCGCGCTGTCCCAGCTCACGGCCACCGCGCACCAGTCGGCCGAATCCGCGGCCCAGGCCAAGCGCCTGGCCCATGTCGCCAGCGAATCCGCGGGCCGCGGGCGTGCCACCGTGGGCGGCGCGGTCGACACCATGGACGAGATCGCCCAGTCTTCGGCGCGCATCGGTGAAATCATCGGCGTGATCGACGCCATTGCGTTCCAGACCAATATCCTGGCGCTGAACGCGGCGGTGGAAGCCGCGCGCGCGGGCGAGCAGGGCCGCGGTTTTGCGGTGGTGGCGGCCGAAGTGCGCAGCCTGGCCCACCGCAGCGCCACGGCCGCCAAGGAGATCAAGGCCTTGATCGACGCCTCGGGCGCGAGCGTGCGCACCGGCACGGAACGGGTGCGCGCGGCCGGCGCCACCATGGGCGAGATCGTCGACGGCATAGAGCGCGTGACCCATATCATCGGCGAGATCCATGGCTCCATGACCGAGCAGAGCAGCGGGATTGTGCAGATCAACCAGGCCGTGGCCGAAATGGACCGCGCGACCCAGCAGAACGCGGCCCTGGTGGAGCAGTCCACCGCGGCTTCGGCGGTGCTCAACGAACAGGCCCACCACCTCGCGCATACGGTCAACATGTTCACCCTCGCGCCCGAACATTCGGCCCAGCCCGCCGAGACGCTTGCGCTGACGCGCTGAACGAAAAAGCCCCGCTCTAGGCGGGGCTTGCTTGCAATGGTTTGAACGCTTCCCCACCCGGAGGTCCAGCCTTGCAAGAAAGGCATGCGCTGGCGCGCATACCTTGAAGCGCTGCAGCGCTTAGAAGTTGTGGCGCAGGCCGATTTCGTAGCCGGTCAGCTTCTTGCCGACGTTGGGCGTGGGGCTCAGCGACGAACCCAGCTTGCGGGTGGCCTTGCCGTCGTTCTTGATGTGACCCACGGTCGCGTAGATTTCCGTGCGCTTGGACAGCGCGTAGCCGTAGCCCAGGGCCAGGCGCTGCGAGTCGGCGTCGTTTTGCTTCTTGTCTTCGAACATCGTGTACGCGGCACGCAGTTCGCCTTGGCCCAGAGCCATCTTCAGGCCGAAGCTGTACAGGTCGATGCGCTTGTCGGCGCCGCGGTCCGAAGCGACCAGCACCATGGGCGTGAACGCGCCCAGCTTGTAGGAAGCGCCCAGGTTGAACGTCTTGTAGTCCACGCTTGCAGCGGCCGTGCCACCGCGCACCAGGCCATAGGCGCCGGCAACGTTCAGCGCGCCAGCGGCATAGCCCAGACGCACGCCGGTGTTGCTCGACAGGCTGTTGTTGTCGGCTTGTTCGCCAAAGCTGTGGGTCACTTGACCGTACACGCCGCCGAACTTGGGCAGCAGGTAGCTGATGCTGTTCGAGACGCGCTTGGGATTGGAGCCTTCAGGCGTGCCTGCAGCCGAACCGCTGATCAGGCTGTGGCCGTTGATGGCGCCCATGCCGGCGTCGGCGAACGCATGGAATGTTTCCAGGTTCTGATAGGCGGGCGTCTTGTCGCGGCCCAAGCGCAGTTCACCGAAATTGCCCATCAAGCTGAGGGTAGAGCGGCGGTCGAACTTGAAGCCGGCGGCAGCGCCGTCATCGACGGTCACGCCGCCTTCGAGCCAGAAGCCGGCCTTCAGGCCGCCACCCAGGTCCTCGACACCACGAAAGCCCAGGCGGCTGCTGGAATTGCCGCCGTTGGCCAGGCCCGTGACGCTCTTGCCGGACGTCGACAGATGGGCGACGGAAACGTCGGCCACACCGAAGAGTGTCACGCTGGAGCTTTGTGCCATGGCACCTGTGGCAACGGTGAGGGCGGCAAGGGCGAGGAGTTGTCGTTTCATGCTGTTCAATGTGTAAGTGGAGATGAGAAGGCCCAGGCGCGAAATTGATCGAAACCGAAGTCGCTTTCTTGCTCGGGACTGAATCCATTAAACAAATTGAAGATGAAACAATAGTTACAACCCTTGGTGTGTCAAAAAAACAATACATGGAAAGCATGACAAGCCATTGAGACCATCGTTCCCGGAGCAGCCGTTGATCGTTCCCGCCAATCCGATTCATCCAATCGGC
This sequence comes from Acidovorax sp. CCYZU-2555, assembly GCF_018413525.1. Classification (GTDB taxonomy): domain Bacteria; phylum Pseudomonadota; class Gammaproteobacteria; order Burkholderiales; family Burkholderiaceae_C; genus Comamonas. The sequence goes on along the minus strand of NZ_JAHCDD010000050.1, from coordinate 9,944 downwards.
CATCGCGCGCGCGCGGGGCGGTTTCTAGACTGAAGGCCTATCGACGGCACTCTGTTCAGACCATGACTACCCAAAAAACGCCCGCGGGCGAGACCAATGCTCCTCCCCTGGCCGGCGTGCGCGTGCTGGACCTGACCCGGCTGCTGCCCGGACCGGTCTGCTCCATGCATCTGGCCGATCTGGGCGCGGATGTGATCAAGATCGAGGACACCGGCGCCGGCGACTACGCCGCGCCCGCGCTGCGCGCGCTGGTGCACCGCAACAAGCGCGCGCTGCGCCTGGATCTCAAGCAGCCCGAAGGCGTGGCCGTGCTGCAAGCGCTGGCGCGCGACGCCGATGTGCTGATAGAGAGCTTTCGCCCCGGCGTGACCGACCGCCTGGGCGTGGGCTACGAAGCGCTGGCGAGCATCAACCCCAAGCTCGTCTACTGCAGCATCACGGGCTACGGCCAGACCGGACCGCAGCGCCACGAGCCTGGCCATGACCTCAACTACTGTGCGCTGACCGGCGTGACCGATCAGGTCGGGCCGCGCGGCGGCGCGCCGGCACTGTCGAACATTCCCATGGCGGATCTGATCGGCGGCTCGCTGACTTCGGCCATGGGCTTGCTGGCCGCGCTGTTCGACGCGGCGCGCACCGGCCGCGGCCGCCATGTCGACATCGCCATGGCCGACAGCATGCTGGCACATGCCGTGGTGCCCATGGTCACGCTCGCCGTGCATGGCCAGACGCGGCCCGCGGGCACCGACAAGCTGTCCGGCGGACTGCCTTGCTACGCGGTCTACGCGACGCGCGATGCGCGCCATCTCGCGGTCGGGGCGCTGGAGCGCAAGTTCTGGGATCGCTTCTGCGAAGTCATAGGGCGCACCGATTTGCAGGCCCAGCACCAGCCTGTCGATGCCGCGGCCAGCGACGCGCTGCGCGCCGAGTTGACTGAAATCATAGGCTCCCAGACTTTGGCCCACTGGCAGCAGAAGTTCGACGGCACCGAGTGCTGTGTCTCGCCGGTGCTGCGCCTGGAGGAAGCGCTGCAGGCACCGCAGTTTCAGGCGCGCGGCCTGGTGATCGCGCCGCAGCAGGAAGGCGGCGCGACGCAGATCGCGAGCCCGGTGAAGATGACCGGCTACCGTTTCGAGGTACGCCGGCCCGCGCCCCGGCCTGGTGAGCACAACCGCGAAATTCTGCTCGAGGCGGGCTACGATGCCCAGGCCGTCGCGGCGCTGGAGCAGCAGGGGGTGCTAAGGTAATATGGGGCATTGCCCGTGACTTGCCCCACCGTGACCGTCGCCAGTTTCACCCACCACACCATTGCCATTCAGCAGGTCGAACAGATCCTTTTTGGCGCGCGTGAACGGGGGCTGGATGTGCCGCAGTTGCTGCAGCGCGCCGGTATTTCGCCGGCACTGCTGGGCTCGCCGCTGTCGCGCGTGACCAAGGCGCAGTATGCGGCGCTGATCTTCGTGCTGCGGCGCACCTTGCGCGATGAACTGTGGGCGCTGTGCAGTCGCCCGCTGCCGCTGGGCAGCTTCATGCAGGGCTGCGAAATGCTGCTGGCGGCACGCACGCTGGGCGAGGCCATGCAGACGGGCTTGCGTCACTACCGGCTGCTGATCACCGACTTCACGCCGCGCCTGCATGTCAGCGACGGCGTGGCCGGCCTGAAGCTGGTGCCGCGCACGGCGCTCACGCCGTCGCTGGCCTACGCCGAACGCGCATTCTGCTTTCTGGCCTACGGCCTGGCTTCATGGCTGGTGGCGCGCCGCATTCCGCTGATGGCGGTCGACTATCCGCTGTCGCGCCACGGCCTGCACAGCGACGCGGCCACCTTGTTCCAGGCGCCCGTGAGCGATGTCGCACGCTGCACCGGCTGGCGCTTCGACGCGCGTTGGCTCGATCTGCCGGTGGTGCAGAACGAGCAAAGCCTGCGCGAATTCATGCGCCAGGCACCTGCGAGCCTGCTGGTGAAATACCGCGACCAGACCAGCGTGACCGAGCGCATACGCAGCATCCTGCGGCGCGACCTTGCGGGCGCTCTGCCTTCGCTCGAAGACATAGGCCGCCATCTGGCGATGACGCCGCAGACGCTGCGCCGCCGGCTGCGCGACGAAGGCCAGGGCTTTCGCGGCATCAAGGACGACTTGCGGCGTGACGCCGCCATCGGCTATCTCGCGCGCCCCGAACTGACGCTGCCCGAGATTGCCAGCCAGCTCGGCTTCTCCGAAGCCAGCACTTTCCATCGCGCCTTCAAGCATTGGACCGGAGTCGCTCCAGGCGAGTACCGCCAGACCCGTCTGCGCGAACGCTGAAAACTGGCAGTTTCAGCCAAGCAACTTGGTCGTCCGCGCCATTGGAACGGCGCCTGCGTTGATCGATCCTTGATGTCATGCCACCGCGGGTGGTGATTCTCAAGGAAGTTCGAAATGAAACGCAAAGTCTTCGTTGCCGGCGTCGGCATGATTCCCTTCAGCAAACCCGGCAGGAGCGACCCGTACACGGTGATGGGCGAACGCGCCGCGCGCCTGGCCCTGGAAGATGCGGGCGTGCCTTACGCTGAAGTGCAGCAGGCCTATGTGAGCTATGTCTACGGCGACTCCACCGCGGGCCAGGCCGCGATCTACCGCGTGGGCCTGAGCGGCGTGCCGGTGTTCAACCTCAACAACAACTGCTCCAGCGGTTCGAGCGCGCTGTTCCTGGCGCGCCAGGCGGTCGAGAGCGGCATGGTCGAATGCGCGATCGCGCTGGGCTTCGAGCAGATGGTGCCCGGCGCGCTCAAGGGCGCCTACGAAGACCGCCCTTCGCCCATGGCCCGCTTCGCCGACACCATGACCACGCTGCAGGGCTACGACCCCATGGCGCCGCGCGCCGCGCAACTGTTTGGCGGCGCGGGCCGCGACTACATGAAGCAGTACGGCATCCGGCCCGACACCTTTGCGCGCATCTCGGTCAAGGCGCGCCAGCACGCGGCGCGCAACCCCATGGCCGTGTTTCGCGACACCGTGACGCTGGACGAAGTGATGGCCGCGCCCAAGGTGTTCGACCCGCTCACGCGCCTGCAGTGCTGCCCGCCGACATGCGGCGCGGCGGCGGCCATCCTGTGCTCGGAAGACTTCGCGCGCCGCCACGGCCTCGACATGCGCGTGGCGATCGCCGCGCAGGCGATGACCACCGATACGCCCAGCACCTTCGACGCCGGCGACATGCGCCAGATCGTCGGCTACGACATGACGCGCGCCGCGGCCCAGCAGGTCTACGAGGCCGCGGGCATTGGCCCTGAGGACATCGACGTGGTCGAGCTGCACGACTGCTTCACGGCCAACGAATTGATCACCTACGAAGGCCTGGGCCTGACGCCCGAAGGCACGGCCGAGAAGTTCATTCTCGAAGGCGACAACACCTACGGCGGACGCGTCGTGACCAATCCTTCGGGCGGCCTGCTGTCGAAGGGCCATCCGCTGGGCGCGACCGGTCTGGCGCAATGCGCCGAGCTGACCTGGCAGCTGCGCGGCCAGGCCGACCAGCGCCAGGTGGAAGGCGCGCGCTTCGGCCTGCAGCACAACCTGGGCCTGGGCGGGGCCTGCGTGGTGACGCTCTACGAGGCGCAGACGCAATGATCGATCGCCAATACATAGGCCACCGGCTCGCGCCTTTCAGCGTGCCCGTGGAGGCCGGCCGCCTGCGCTTCTTCGCCAAGGCCACGGGCCAGACCGACCCGATCTACAGCGACGAGTCCGCGGCGCGCGCGGCCGGCCATCCGGGCCTGCCGGTGCCGCCTACGTTCCTGTTCTGTCTGGAGATGGACGCGCCCGACCCGGCCGCCGTGCGCGAGCTGCTGGGCCTGGACTACCGCCGGCTGCTCCACGGCGAGCAGCAGTTCACCTACCACGCCGCGGCGCATGCGGGCGACGTGCTGCGCTTCGAGCAATGCATAGAGGACATCTACGAAAAGAAGGGCGGGGCGCTGGAGTTCGTGGTGCGGCGCACGCATGTGAGCAACCAGCATGGAGCGCTGGTGGCCGAGCTGCGCTCCGTCACCGTCATGCGCAACGGCTGAGGAGGGACCAGACCATGAATTCACTTCCCGACTACGACACGCTGCAGGTGGGTGATGCGCTGCCCGCGTTCACCACCGCGCCCATTTCGCGCGTCGCATTGGCGCTGTACTGCGGTGCATCGGGCGACCACAATCCCATCCACGTCGACAGCGACTTCGCCCATGCGGCCGGCCACAAGGATGTGTTCGCCCATGGCATGTTGTCCATGGCCTACCTGGGCCGGCTTTTGACGAACTGGGTGCCGCAGCATGTGCTGCGCGAATACGGCGTGCGCTTCGTCGCGATCACACAGCTGGGCACGCGGGTGCAGTGCCGCGGCACGGTGACCGAGAAGCTGGTGGTCGACGGCGAGCGCCGCGTGCGCCTGGCGCTGGAGACCGTAGACCAGGACGGCCAGGCCCGACTGGCGGGCGACGCCGTCGTCGCTCTGCCCTGACATTCCAAGCAACAACAAGGAGACAAAAAAATGCACAAACTCAACCGCAAAGTGGCGCTGATTTCGGGTTCGGGCCGTGGCATAGGCCGCGAGATCGCGCTCAAGCTGGCCAGCGAAGGTGCGCGCGTCGTGGTCAACGACCTCGATGCCGGACCCGCCAACGAAGTCGTCGCGGAGATACGCGCTGCGGGCGGCGAGGCCGTGGCCTGCATAGGCAGCGTCACGCAGCCGGACTTCGGCCAGCGCTTCGTCGACACCGCGCTGGAAAGCTTCGGCGGCATCGACATCATCGTCAACAACGCCGGCTTCACCTGGGACAACGTCATCCAGAAGATGAGCGATGAACAGTGGGAAGACATTCTCGCGGTGCACCTCACCGCGCCGTTTCGCATCCTGCGCGCGGCCGCCGAATTCATTCGCGAATCGGCCAAGAAGGAGGCCGAGCTGGGCACGCCCGTGTTTCGCAAGGTGGTGAACATCTCGTCGACTTCGGGCGTCTATGGCAACGCAGGCCAGGCCAATTACGCGGCCGCCAAATCCGGCATCAACGGACTGACCAAGGCGCTGGCCAAGGAATGGGGGCGCTACAAGGTCAACGTCAACAGCGTGGCCTTCGGCCTGATCAAGACGCGGCTGACCGAAGCCGACGCCCAGGCCGACGCCAGCATCGATATCGACGGCCGGCGCATCAAGGTCGGCGTGAATCCGCAGATTCTCAAGAACGCCGAGTCGCTGATTCCGCTGGGGCGCGGCGGCACGCCCGAGGAAGCGGCGGGCGCGGTCTACATGTTCTGCATTCCCGAATCGAACTACGTCAGCGGCCAGGTCCTGGTGTGCGGCGGCGGTCGTCCCTGAGGCGCGCGCCATGAGCCTCGCACCCGCGCCGCGTCCCTGGATGGACGCCGAACTGCAGATGCTGCGCGACACCGCGCGGCGTTTCTTCGAAACCGAATGCGTGCCCCACCAGGATGCCTGGGGCCGGCAAAAGCACGCCGACCGCGCCATCTGGCGCCGGGCCGGCGAACTCGGCCTGCTGTGCGCAGGCATTCCCGAGGCCTATGGCGGCGGCGGCGGCAGCTTCCTGCACGAAGCCGTGATCTGCGAGGAGCAGATGCGCGCGCTGATGAACAGCTTCAGCATCAACGTGCACAGCGGCATCGTCGCGCACTACCTTCTGTCGTATGGCAGCGAAGCGCAAAAGCAGCGCTGGCTGCCGCGCATGGCCAGCGGCGAACTGGTCGCGGCGATCGCCATGACCGAGCCCGGCGCGGGCACCGATCTGCAGCGCATCAAGACCAGCGCGGTGCGCGACGGCGACCACTATGTGGTCAACGGCGCCAAGACCTTCATCACCAACGGCCTGCATGCGGGGCTGATCTGCGTCGCGGTGAAGACCGACGCGCAGGCCGGCGCCAAGGGCGTGTCGCTGGTGATGATTGAAACCGACGAGCTGGCGGGCTTTCGCCGCGGCCAGCTGCTCGACAAGATCGGCCAGCAAGGCCAGGACACGGTGGAGCTGTTCTTCAGCGACATGCGCGTGCCCGTGGCCAACCTGCTCGGCGGCGAGGAAGGGCGCGGCTTTGCACAGCTGATGCAGCAGTTGCCGCGCGAACGCCTGCTGCTGGCCATAGGTTCGGCCGCGACCATGCAGCGCGCCGTGGACGACACGCTGGCCTACACCAGCCAGCGGCAGATCTTCGGCGCGGCGCTGATCGAGCTGCAGAACACGCGCTTCAAGCTGGCCGAATGCCAGACCCGCGCGACCATTGCGCGCACGTTCGTCGACGACTGCGTCGCGCGGCTGGCTGCGGGCACGTTCGACGTGCCGACGGCGGCCATGGCCAAGTGGTGGATCACCGACACCACCAGCCAGGTGATCGACGAGTGCCTGCAGCTGCACGGCGGCTACGGCTACATGAGCGAATACCCGATCTCGCGCATGTACACCGATGCGCGCGTGGGCCGTATCTACGGCGGCGCGAACGAGGTCATGAAGGAAATCATCGCCCGGGCGATGACCCGATGAAGCCAGGAGCCGCCTTCATGACGCTTGCTACACCTGTTGCACCCACCACCCCCTGGGCCGCGGCCTGGCCGGCCGGCCTGCCGCGCCAGCTCGAGACACCGCGGCGCACGCTGGCCGACGCGCTCGATGCCGCGGCCGAACGCCACCCCGACAAGCCCGCGCTGCTGTTCTTCGGGCAGGCGACGTCCTTCGCGCAGCTGCGCGCCGATGCCGATGCGCTCGCCGCCCACCTGCAGCAACGGGCCGGCGTGCGCGCCGGCGACCGCGTGCTGTTGCTGAGCCAAAACTGCCCGCAGTTCACGATTGCGTTCCAGGCCATCGTGCGCTGCGGCGCGGTGGTCGTGCCGGTGAACGCGATGTCGACCGCTTCCGAGCTGGACCATTTCATTGCCGACAGCGGCGCGCGCGTGGCGATGCTGGCGCAGGAGCTGCTGCCCGCGGCCCAGGCCGCGCTCGACGACGGGCGGCTGCAGCACGCGGTGGTGCATTGCTATGCCGATGCGCTGGGCGCAGGCGTCGACGCCAGCGCCGACCTGTGCGTGCCCGATGCGGTGTCGGCGCCGCGCCTGGCGCTGACCCATCCACGCGTGGCCGGCTGGGCCGCGGCGCTGGCCGCAGGCGTGCGGCCTTCCACGGTGGCCATTGATGCCGACGACCTGTGCGTTCTGCCCTATACCTCGGGCACCACGGGCCGGCCCAAGGGCTGCATGCACACGCATGCGACGCTGTTGGCCTCGACGCTGGCCGCGGTGCGCTGGCGCGGCCTGCATGCCGATTCGGTGGTGCTGGGGGTGGCGCCGCTGTTCCATCTGCTGGGCATGCAGAACGCCTTGCTGATGCCCATGGCCGTGGGCGCGACCGTGGTGCTGATGCCGCGCTGGGACGCGGCCACGGCGGCGCGGCTGATCGAGCGCGCGCGCGTGAGCGCCTGGGCCGCGCCGCCGGCCATGCTCAACGACTTCTTTGCCCACCCCGAAGCGCAGCAGCGCGATCTGTCCAGCCTGGCCATTCTCAACGGCGGCGGCGCGCCCATGCCCGAGGCGGTGGCCGAGATGCTCAAGTCGCGCTTCGGCCTGAGCTATATCGAAGGCTATGGGCTGACGGAAACCGCGTCGTTCCTGCACTGCAGCCCGCTGGGGCGGGGCAAGCGCCAGTGCCTGGGCATTCCGACGTTCGGTGTCGATTCGCGCATCGTCGATCCCGAGACGCTGGCCGAGCTGCCGCCGGGCCAGACCGGCGAGCTGGTGACCAGCGCCGCGCAGCTGATGCGCGGCTACTGGCGCGACGATGCGGCCAATGCCGCGGCGTTTTTCGAGCGCGACGGGCGGCGCTACTTTCGCACCGGCGACCTGGCCGTGATGGACGACGAAGGCTACTTCTTCCTGCGCGACCGGCTCAAGCGCATGATCAATGTGAGCGGCTTCAAGGTCTGGCCCGCGGAGATCGAAAGCCTGCTGTACGCGCATCCGGCGCTGCACGAAGCCTGCGTGGTCGCCGCGCCCGATGCGCGCCAGGGCGAGTCGGTGCGCGCGGTGGTGGTGTGCCGGCCAGGCGCCGTACTCGATGCGGCGCAGCTCGAGGCCTGGTGCCGGGAGCGCATGGCGGCCTACAAGGTGCCGCGGCGCATCGAGTTCCGCGCCGCGCTGCCCAAGTCGAGCACCGGCAAGGTGCTGTGGCGTGTGCTGCAGGAGGAATGCACGGCCGCGCCGGCACCGGTTGCCGCCCCGGCTTCGGGCCGCGAACGCCATGTGCCGTTTCTCGGCATGCTGGGCATGCGCCGCGAAAGCGTGGGCGACGGGGTGGCGGTCGTGGCACTCGATCTGCATGCGGAGCTGCTCAACAACCATGGCGCAGGCCATGGCGGCGTGGTGATGACGCTGCTCGACAGCGCCATGGCCAACGCCGCGCTGAGCCGCATCGACTTTGCGCGCGAGGTGGTCACCATCGACATGCACATCGGTTTCATGCGCCCGTCGTCGGGCCGGCTGCGCGCCACCGGACGGGCGACCGGCGGCGGCCGCTCGGTGTGCTTTTGCGAGGCCGAGCTGGTCGACGACAGCGGCGAGGTGGTGGCCAAGGCCATGGGCACCTTCCGCTACCGCACACCAGTTTAGGGCGATCACGCCTTTCCTCGTTCCCATAACAAACAACCGCCGGAGACAAACGATGTATCTGACCCAAGGCCTGCACCGCTCGCTGCAACGCCACCCGGACAAAGTCGCGCTGTGCCACATTGCACCGGAAGGCGAGCGCAGCTGGACCTTTGCGCGCCTGATCGACGAAGTCGGCCGCCAGGCCGCGGCGCTGCGCTCGCGCGGCGTGGCGCGCGACGACCGCGTCGCCATCCTCGCGCCCAACGACGACGCCATCATCATCACCATGCTCGCCTGCTGGTGGCTGGGCGCCGTCGCCTGTCCGATGAATGTGCGCTGGAGCGTTCCCGAGCTGCGCCACGCGGTGTCCGACTGCGGCGCGGCGCTGCTGGTCGCCAACCCGGCGTTCACGGCCACGGCCGGCGCGCTGGGCGACATGGTGACCGTCGCCGGCACCGATACCCTGGCCGCCGAGGCGCGCGGCCAGCTGCCGCTCGAGGATGTGCGCGCCGGCGGCGATGCGCTGGCCGCAATCCTCTACACCGGCGGCACCACGGGCCGCTCCAAGGGCGTGATGCTGTCGCACATGAACTTCTGGAGCGCGTCGATGACGCGCGGCGCCGAACTCAACAATGCGCCCGACAGCGTGACGCTGCTGGTGGCGCCGATGTTTCATGTGGCCGGGCTGGGCCGCTTCATCGGGCAGAGCATTGTCGGCGGGGCCTGCATCACGCTGCCTCAGTTCCGCGCCGACGTGGTGCTCGAGGCGATAGAGCGCCACGGCATCTCGGACATCATCGTCGTGCCGACGATGCTGCAGTCGCTGCTCGACGCGCCCGGCTTTTCGCCCGCGCGCGTGCGCAGCCTGGACCGCATCGCGTTTGGTGCCGCGCCCATGCCGCCCGACCTGCTCGACCGTGCGCTCGCGGCCTGGCCGCAGGCCGAGTTCTTCCAGGCCTATGGCCTGACCGAGACGGCCGGCGCGGTCAGCATCAACCTGCCGGTGAACCACCGGGCCGAGGCCATCGCGCGCGGCCTGCTGCGCTCGGTGGGCCGCGCCGGCCTGGGCGCCGAGATCCGCATCGTCGACGCGGGCGGCGGCGACTGCGCGCGCGGCGAGGTCGGCGAACTGGTGGTGCGCGGCCCCATGGTCACGCGCGGCTACTGGAACCTGCCCGAGGTCAGCGCGCAGGCGCTGCGCGACGGCTGGTTCCACACCGGCGACGGCGCACGCATGGATGCCGACGGCTATATCTTCATTGCCGACCGGCTCAAGGACATGATCATCACGGGGGGCGAGAACGTCTACTCGGCCGAGGTCGAGGCCGCGCTGCGCA
>NZ_JAHCDD010000005.1 GCF_018413525.1 Acidovorax sp. CCYZU-2555 | reverse complement strand
CGGGCGCTGCAGCAGAAACCGCGGCCTGGCTTGCAGGCGCCGACCGCACCGGCAGCGCATCGTGGCCGATGCCATCGTCGACCGGCACCGGAGCCTGGGTGGTGTGGGCGAGGATGAAGTCGCGCACCTTCGGATAAACCGTTTCGCGCCAGCGGCGGCCGCTGAAGATGCCGTAGTGGCCCGCGCCCTCGACTTCGAGGTGCTGGTGCTGATCGGCCGGCACACCCGTGCACAGATCGTGCGCGGCCCGCGTCTGGCCCGCGCCCGAGATATCGTCGAGTTCGCCTTCCACAGTGAGGATGGCGCTGCCCGTGATGTCCTGCGGGCGCACGCGCTCCACCTGGCCGTCCGGCGACTTCACATCCCAGGTACCCTTGACCAGCGAGAAGTCCTGGAACACGGTGTAGATGGTTTCCAGGTAGTACGCCGCATCCATGTCGAGCACGGCGTTGTACTCGTCGTAGAACTTGCGATGGGCTTCGGTGCTGGTGTCGTCGCCCTTGAGCAGGTTCTTGAAGTAGTCGTAATGGCTGGTCGCATGCCGGTCGGGATTCATCGCGACAAAGCCCGTGTGCTGCAGGAAGCCGGGATACACGCGCCGGCCCGCGCCGGGATAGTTCGACGGCACTTCGTGGATCACATTGGTCTCGAACCACTCGTAGCTGTTGGTGGTCGCGAGGTTGTTCACCGCGGTCGGCGAACGGCGTGCGTCGATGGGGCCGCCCATCATCGTCAGCGTCAGCGGCGTGGTTTCGCCGCGGCTGGCCATCAGCGACACCGCAGCCAGCACCGGCACCGTGGGCTGACACACGCTCACCACGTGACAGTTGCCGTATTTTCCCTGCAGATGGCGGATGAACTCCTGCACATAGTTCACATAGTCATCGAGGTGGAACACGCCCTGGTCCATGGGAACCATGCGCGCGTTTTTCCAGTCGGTGACATAGACCTTATGGTCCGACAGCATGCTGCGCACGGTGTCGCGCAACAACGTTGCATAGTGGCCCGACAGCGGCGCAACGACCAGCACCGCGGGTTGCGCGAGCATGGTGTCGAGCGTCGCGGCTTCGTCGGTGAAGCGCTTGAAACGCCGCAGCTCGCAGAAGGGCTTGTCGATCTCGACGCGCTCCATGATGGTCACGCCGACGCCGTCGACATCCACGGTTGTGATGCCGAATTGCGGCTTCTCGTAGTCCTTGCCCAGTCGGTGGAACAGTTCGAACCCCGCGGAAATACGTTGGGACAGCGGTGTTTGGCTGAAAGGCGACAGTGGATTGCTGTACAGCTTGGAAGCTGCGAGCGCAAAGTCGGCGAAAGGCTCCACGAGGGAGCGCTGGGTTTCATACATTTGGTAAAGCATGGGCAAGACCTTGTTATGTTGCAGTGCAATATAGCAGTTGTCTGGCATGAAGGTGCAAGCCTTTGCAGTTCCAACGCGGCCATTCGGGTGAAACAACGACAGAAAGCCGTTCTGTCATATGCAAACGGTATAGGCCTCAGGCCTTGGCGTTCAATTCCTCGGCGCGTGGCGCGCGCGCGATGGCCATCACTTCGCGTGCCGGCAAGCCTTTGAGGCGGTGATCGCTCCACACCTGGCGCCAGCGGCGCGCACCGGCGAGCCCATGGCGCAGGCCCAGCATATGGCGCGCCACGCTGTACCAGTGCGTGCCGTGCTCCTGCGCTTCGCGCTCCATGTACTCGACCATCTGCTCTTCCACCGCTTCGCGCGTCAGCAGGCTGGGCGTAGCGCCGTAGAACTCGGCATCCCAGCTCGCGAGCCACCAGGGGTTGTGATAGGCCTCGCGACCGATCATCACGCCGTCGACCTGCTCCAACTGCTCGGCGACCGCCGCGCTTTCCTTGAAGCCGCCGTTGATGGCAATGGTCAGCTGCGGAAAATCGCGCTTGAGTTGGGCCACCACGTCATAGCGCAGCGGCGGCACTTCGCGGTTTTCCTTGGGCGACAAGCCCTTGAGCCAGGCATTGCGCGCGTGCACGATGAACACTTCGCAGCCGGCTTCGGCCACGGTGCCTATGAAGTCGCGCACGAAGTCATAGCTTTCGCTCTTGTCGATGCCGATGCGGTGCTTCACGGTGACGGGAATCTGCACGGCGTCGCGCATCGCCTTGACCCCTTCGGCAACCAGCGGCGCCTCGTTCATCAGGCAGGCGCCAAAAGCACCGCGCTGCACGCGCTCGCTGGGGCAGCCGCAGTTGAGATTGATCTCGTCATAGCCCCATTGCTCGCCCAGCTGTGCGGCGCGCGCCAGGTCAGCCGGCTCGCTGCCGCCCAGTTGCAGCGCCAGCGGATGCTCCTCGGCATTGAAGCGCAGATGGCGCGGCACATCGCCATGCAGCAGCGCGCCCGTGGTGACCATCTCAGTGTAGAGCAACGTATGGCGGGTCAGCAGCCGGTGCAGATAGCGGCAATGGCGGTCGGTCCAGTCCATCATGGGCGCAACGGACATGCGCCAATTGAGTGCAACTGTTTGATTTTCTTCGGAGTTCTGCAAATGCATAGGAGTGGTGTCTAGCGGGTGCCGTAATGTTTGCGGCACTCGACTCATGGGCAGTGCTACGGCGAGTGCTGCCGGCAAGGCCGCCATTGTGCACACCCTAGTGCAAACCTTCACGCCAAAGGCTTTGCGCCTGCTGCTGCAACGCCGGCGAGGGGCATGGCCTGCCAAACCACGCCCTTTCACCACGCAGCGGCTCAGGCGAACTCTATTCCCGTGGCCGCCAGGCCCACCAGATCGATGCGCGTGGTGTTGAGGTCCAGATTGCTGGCCAGCACCGCCAGTTCGCCGCCCGTCACGCCCTGGGCCATCATGTTGACGAAGGGTTGCAATTGGGCCGCAGTCGCGGCGCTGCCCACGACATTGGTCCAGATCAGCTGCGTCACTTCGAGCGATGTCTTCGCACCCAGCACCTGCAGTCCCAACTCAGCCAGGTTCTGTGCACTGACTCCAGCATCCAGCGCGCGAATCACTTCACCCACCAGCGGCTTGTTGTCGAGCAAGCCCACGCCGCCCAGCGCGCCAAGCAGCTTGGCGGCCTGGCCCGCATGGCCGTCAAGGTCCAGCGCCAGTTTGGTGTCGCTGAACGTGAGCCGCTCAACATTGAGCAGTTCCAGCATTGCCCCGTCAGCCATGCGCTGCAAGGTGAAGCCTGTGGTGCTCGCATCGATGTACGTTTGCGCCAGTGTGGCTGGGAAGACGAGAGTGTCGATGCCAGCTCCGCCGTCCACGTTCCAGGCCATGCCCAGAGTGGGAGTGAACGTGTTGTCGCCCGCATCGCCCACGTACTTGGTGAAGCGATCAGCATCCACGCGGATGGCGCCCGCTGTCTCCATGCCTTCGAGCAACTGCTGCGCGCTCCTGCCGCCGGCCTGCTGCGGGAATACCTGGGCAAACAGGTCCGCGACTTGCACGGCGCTCAGGCCGTCCAGCGTCTGGATGACCGCGCCTTCGGACTGGGTCAGATCGCGTCCCATCCACTTCTGGAACAGGAAGGCCGCGGCTTCTTCAGCAGCGCTGTGGGCCACGGTGAGGATGGGGCCGGTCTCAAAGCGCACCTGCTCCACATCGACCAGCCAGTCGGCGACGCCGCTGGCGATATGAGTCAGCTTGATACCCGCTCCGTCCAAGGTGATCGAGTAGTCGCTGCGCTTGCCTTCCTGCAGTGCCACATCGAACCCTGTGCCGCCATTGAGCTTGTCGCTGCCGGTACCGCCCGAAAGCAGGTCGTTGCCCGCACCGCCGAACACGATGTCGTCGCCCGCATCGCCGTAGACTTGGTCGTTGCCACCGCGGCTGCCCACGGTGTCGTTGCCGCCGCCGCCATGGATGATGTCGTCATCGGCGCCCAGGATCATGGTCTGTGCGTTGGCATCGCCGATGGCGAAGTTGCGGCCTTCGCCACCGATGACTGTCACGGTACCGATGACGATGGCGAACTCGACCCGGCTCAGATCCAGCACGCTGCCCGCCGGCAGCGCGCGCGCATCGATGACCAGTGCTTCCTGGCGCAGCGGGTGGGACAGATCGCTCTCGCCGGTGCCCGTTGTGCCTTGAACGACGATGGGCTGGCTGGAGGCCGTGGTGCCGGGCGCGGTGCTGAAAGTCAGCGTGCGCACTGTGACCTGTGACTGGTCGCCGACCGTGGGCACATAGGCGTCTATGCCTTGCTGCAGCAGCGTGGCGAAGTCTCCGGGCAGCGTGCGCGGCGAGGTGGCGGCCATGAGCTTGTCGCGCAGCGTCAGGTTGGCGCCGCTGCTGCTGTCGGAGCTGACTCCCACGCCCGTGGGCAGGCCCACCTGCACCAGGACGTTGCCGTTGGCGTCCTTGACCAGGGGCACATCGGCCAGCGCACTGTTGGGCGTGTTGGGGTCTTCGTTGCGGTTGGGGCTGACAGGCGCAACGCGCGTGGTCGTGGTGGTGACGCCGTTGCTGTCGGTGCGCGTGGTGGTGGTGACGGTGGCACCGTCCACGGTCACCGGCGGCAGCGAGGGCTCGGTGGGCGTCGTGGGCTCGGTCGGTGTGATCGCTTGCGCGGTGCTGAAGTTGAACGTGGTCGCATCGCCGAGGGCGACGGCGGCGTTGCCGGCCACGTCCAGGATCGCATCGGCATCCCAGGTGAGGTGGTAGGCGGTGCCAGCTTTCAGCGCCGCTGCGGGCGTGATGACCAGGCGGCCGGCGCCGTCGATGGTGGCGGTGATGGCGACCGTGGTGCCGGCCTGCGTATCGTGCAGCAAGATTTTGGTGGCATCTGCCGAGGCCAGGCGCTCGCCGAAGTTGAGCACCAGGGCTGCGCTGGTGGCGACGGCCGAGGCGTTGTCGGCGGGGCTGCTGAGGGCCGGGTTGAAGACCGGGGCCGTGGCGTCCAGCACGTAGGTCTGGATCAGGGCTGAACCTTCGTTGCCCGCCGCATCGGTGACTTTCAGGCGCAGCGTGCCGCTGCCGGTGAGCGTGATGTTGTCCCAGGTCAGCGCCGTGCCCAGGACACTGGCGGTAATGTCGTCCCAGGTGGCGCCGTCGTCCAGCGAACCGTAGAGTTTCTCACCGCTACCCAGCGCGGCACTGAGCGTGGCCGTGATGGTCTGGACGGCGGTGCTGGTGACGAAGTCCGTGCCGTTGCCGCCCGTGTCGTCCGATAACTGCAGGGCGCTGAAGGTCTGCGTGGGAGCGGTGGTGTCGATGACGATGTTCTTGCTGGCGCTCAGCGAGCCCGAAGTGCCGGGTGCAGGCAGGGTCAGCACGGCGTCGTCGCCGTCTGCGTTCTTGATGGTGGCGCCGATGAGCTGCAAGGCCGTGGTGTTCAGGTAGTCGAGATCGGCGCTGTTGTCGCCAGCCTGCACGGTGTAGGTGAAGCTCAGGGCGTCGGTGCCCGTGCCGCCTGTATAGGTGGCCTGGCGGCCGGGCTGGCCCAGGTCCAGCAGCAACACCAGTGTGCCTCCGTTGGCTTCGACGGTCACCACCTGGTCGAAGGTGACGGTGATGGCGAGGGTAGTTCCTGCCTTGTAGCTGCCGTCGGCCTGCGAGGCGCTGATACCGGAAATGGACGGGTTCAGCGGGTTGACCGTGATGCTGATGGTGTCGGTGTCTGACTTGGGGCCTCCGCTGCCGGAAAAGCCCGAGTCATTGGTCACGACCGTGATGCTCGCGCTGCCCAGGTAGCCGCTGGTGGGCGTGAAGCTCAGGCCCTGCAAGACCGCGTTGACCGGGCCCGTGTTGCCCTGGAAGGTCACGGTGGTGACATTGGTGATGCCGTCGGTGCTGGTCACCGACACGGCGCCAGAAAAGGGCAGCGTCAACGTGCCATTGGTGGCCGTCAGCGTGACTTCCAGGAGATCTCCATCCGCATCGCCGACGGAGATGGCATTGCCGTTGGCGGTGCTGAAGACCAGGGTGGCGTTCTGCTTGACGGTCTGGGAGTCCGGCACGGCGTTGACCGGCGCGTCGTTGACCGCAGTGACGTTGAGGGTCACGGTCTTGGTGTCGGTCTGCGCAGTGCCGCCGGTATTGCCGTTGTCGGTGATCGATACCGTCAGCAGCACGCTGCTGGTGTTGTCGAGGGCGGTCAGGTACTTCACGCTGGAAGCTGCAATGAAGGCGTTGATATCGCTCAAGGTGCCAGACAGCGTGAGCGTGGCGGTGCCCGAATCCCCCACCGCGACGCCGCTGCCGGAGACGGCACTGAGGGTGCCGCTCGGTACCGAGAAAGTCACGGTGACCGAACCGCTGCCGGCATCCACGTCGCTGAAACTGATGCCGGTCACGCCGCCGGGCACATCCTCGGTCACGGTAAGCGACACCGGCACGGTGGCCACCGGCGCATCGTTCACCGGAGTAACCGCAAGGGTCACGGTCTTGGTGTCAGTGCCGACACTGCCGCTGTCGACCGTGATGGTCAGGGTCACGTCGGCCGTGGCGTTGGCCGCCGTGGTATAGGTCAGGCGGTTGTTGGCGAGGAAGGCATTGACGGCGGCGATGGTGCCGCTCAGGTTCATTGTGGTGGCGTTGCCACCCACGACCACACCGGCGCCGCTGGTGGCGGCAAGGGTGCCGGAACCGACGTTCAGGGTCATGTAGACGTTGACGGAGTCCGGGTCGCTGATGTTGATCAGGTTGATCACCGAGGCAACGTCCTCGAGCACCTGGGTGCTCGCCGGTACGCTGATCACCGGTGTGTCATCCACGGCGCTCATGGTGATGGTACGTGTGACGCCCGTGGAGTCCAGGCTGCCGTCGTTGGCCCGGAACTCTACGGTGCGAGCCCCGAGGGTGGGCGATTCCGACAGGTTGGTAAAGGTCACCGCCCTCAATGCCGCCTGGTACTGCGCCTGGCTCGCCAGATTACCGGCTGAACTCAGGGTCAGGGTCGCGTTGGCGGCGTCCCAGGTCCCGATGATATTGCCCATGGTCGCCGGATTGGGAACCAGCTCCAGGAAATCGTTGCCGTTGCTGTAGTTGTTCGAGATGCGCACGGTCGCCGAGGCGATGTTCGGACCGTCGGCATCGGTAATGGTCAGGCGGTCATCGATGACCACCGGGATCGAGGTGGTGTTGTTGCCCTCGGTCCAGGTCAGGCTCCCGCCACTGCCGGTGAGGGTCGGCGCGTCGTTGACCGCTGTCACGGTGATGTTGGCAGTGTTGAATCCGATGGAGAACGCCGTGCTGCCGCCAACAGTGGACGCATTGGCCTTGGTGCCCTGCATGCCGGTGGTGATGCCGGTCTGGTCCCAGGCGCGGAACGTGAAGTCGGCGGCGGTGCCGTTGACACCATCCGGTACGAAACGCACATGATCGCTGGAGCGCAGCAGCAGTGCCGAACTGACGCTGACAACGCCGACGTTGCTCCAGGTGGTGCCGTCGAGGCTGTACTGCCAGGTGCCATTGCCTGCGTTCAGGCTGGTAATGGCGATGCCCTTGACCGCACTGCTATCGACATCGGTGAAGTTGTTGGAATAGAGCGAACTGACCAGCACACCCGCGTTGTTGATCGCGCCATCGCTCAAGCCCGGCAGGGTCGGGGACCCCGCGTTCAGCAGCGGCGCATCGTTTGCCTCGGTGACGGTCAGCGAGGCGGTTGCGGTACCGCTGGAGTACGCGGTGCTGCCACCGGCGATGCTGGTGTCACCGGTACGCGGGGTACTGGCGGAAGACGCAGTTCCGGAGGTCTGGTCCCAGGCGCGCAAGGTCAAGGTCGCGGTCTCGCCATTGGCACTGTCGGGGGTGTAACGAACAAACGTGGTGCCCGTCAGCAGCAGCGCAGTGCTGTTGGCTACCGTGCCGAAGGCGGTCCATCCGGTGACGCCGTTGAGGGAAAACTGCCAGTTGCCGTTACCGGTAGTGGCGGTAACGGCCGCCCCGAGCAGCGCGCCGGAGTCCGGATCGCTGTAGGTCAGGCCAGCCAGCACCGTGTTGATCTGGACCCCGGTGGACGGAAAGTCTTCAGAGGTGCCGGTCAGCACGTAAGGACCGCCTGCAAGCGTTGGCGAATCGTTGACCGGGACCAGGGTAACCGCACTGGCTGTGCCAACGTTGGTGGTGTTGCTGCCGCCACCATTGTCACGCACGCTGACGAGCTCAACCGAACGGCTGCTACCAATGGGCGCCTTGCTGTCATTGGCGTAGGTCATGCCGTTGACGAGGGCATTGACCGCCGTAGCAGTAAGCCCCGCAGTGCTGCTTATGGTCACCTCAGCGGTGCCGCTGTTGTACGCCACCGCGATCGACAGATTGTTGGTCAGGGTGCTCACCGAGTTGCCGTTGCTCAGGAACACATCCGTACCGTCGATGCGCAGCCTCTCGGAGCTGCTGTTGCCGACGTTGAGGACCCTGAAGACGATCTGATCGATTCTCTGGGAAGCTTCGACGGGGCTGATGGCGGTGTTGCTGAACACCGCGACCGCACTGCCGCCCTCGGTGAAGGTCGGGTTGGACGCCGTGATGGTAGCCGTCGGCGCGTCGTTCACCGCGGTAATGGCAAGGCTGATGTTTGCGACGTTGCTGACACCACCGGTGCCATCGGCAAGAGTGACCTGGATGTTCCGCGCACCAGTGCCGATATCGGTGGTGTTGCTGTTGCTGTAGGACAACCGCTGCAGCAAGGCGCTGACCACACTGGGCGTGGCGAGGCTGTTGAAGTGGATGACCAACGGATTGCTGCCGGTACCGCCAGTAGCGATGCCGACCGTGATGTTGCTGTAGGAAATGAGGCCGCCGGACACGCCAATCTGCCCGGCGCCAGTGCCTTGGTGCATGACGCCAAGGATATCTTCGCTGTTCACACGGCCCGAATTGATGGTAACGGTGAGTGTACCGCCGGAGAAGTTCAGCGAATCGGCGTCGGTTACCTCAGCATTGCCGGTCGGATCGATCAGCACCGGCGCACCTTTCTCGCTGTATGTAATGCTGTCGCCATCGAGGCCGGTGATCACGGGCGACGCAATGCTCGACGTGACGAAGTTGAGCTCGGTGTTGGTCTGGATACCCCCGTAGACCTTGCCGGAGGCATTGACGAAGGTCTTGGTGTCGATGCGTACTGCATAGGCCACGCCACCGACAAGATCGGCCGGCGGATCGATGGTCCAGGTATCGCCGGAGCCCGTGACCGCACCGCTGGTTACGTCAACGGTCTGTATCACCTGCTTGTCGGTGGTACGCACGATGTAAATGTTGCCGCTACCTTTGCTCACTGCTTGATCGAAGGTCAGCACGATGTTGGCAGACGGCGAGACCGCGCCGCTGTTGTCGACTGGCGTGCTGCTCAGCAGCTTGGGCGAGGTGCCGTCCTGGTAATACACGCTGGCGCCGACCGAGGCCATGGTGCCGAGCAGGTCGGTGTCGCCATCACCGTCGAAATCACCGATGCGGAAGTTGGTGGTGCCGAAATCCACCATGGTCAGGTTCTTGAAGGGTGAGTTGGCCCGGCTCACAGTAGGGGCGAAAGTGCCATTACCGAGGTTCTCGGCATAGTTCCAGTCGGTGCCGTTGGCGCCAATCTGCCAGAACATGTCGGCATCGCCATCGCCGTCGAAATCGCCAAAGATCGAACGCTGGGAAAACGTCGCTATCGGGATGTTGCCACCCGCCCCGAGAGCGAACGTTCCGTTGCCGTTGTTGAGAAAGAGCGAGGCGGGGTTGGCCGCAACCATGTAGATGATGTCGAGGTCGCCGTCCCCTTCGAAGTCGATCACCCGGTAGTTGAAGTTGCTGTAGGTCGGCAGCGTGAACGAGGCGAACGGCGAAGCACTTTGCGCTACGTCGGTGAAGGTGCCGTTGCCGTTGTTCAGTGCATAGCGCCAGCTATTCAAGGCATCGACAGTACCGGGCTGGTAGAGAATGTCGGCGGCACCGTCGGCGTTGAAGTCGCCGACGACCAGGCGCGAACCGAACTGGGCGCCACCGAAACCGGTGGGCGGTGTACTCTCGAACACGCCATTGTTGTTGCGATACAGGAACGCCGCGCCGTTGCTAACGGTAACGCCCAGCAGGTCGATATCACCGTCGTTGTCGAAGTCGGCGGCATAGTAGTTCGAGCCGGTGTTGGCCATGTCGATCATCGAATCGAGTTTGCGAAACGGCGAGGTGCCGTCGGTGCGGTCGACGATGGTGAAGCCACCACCGAACTTGCCTGCGGCGAACTTCCACGGCGCATTGACGGTGTTCGCGGTCTGGAACAGGATGTCGTCACGCCCGTCGCCGTTGAAATCGCCGACGACCATCCTCGACAGGGCGCCCGTCCCGAGTGCAGGCGCGTTGGTGTCGGCGCCGCCGGAAAACTGCACAGCCATCACCGCCGTGTAACCTTCCAGTTGCGCGCCCAGTGCGGTGGTCTCGATCGAACCGATACTGCGCTCCAGCGTCCAGTTGCCACCCAGGCTCGCAGCCCCGGTGTCATCCGCGGACGCCGCGACATCGGCACCGGTGATGCTTGCCAGCTGATAGATAAATGCCTGACCTTGCGCCGACTCGCCAACCTTGCAGCCGTAGAGCATCAGGTCGCCGTCAGCCTTGAGCGCCGCGCCGATGCTCTGCAGCTCGGCCTGGTGTTCGGCCAGATTGGCGCTGCTGAGCCAGGTATTGCCCACCTGTACCGTGCCCTGCGCGCCATGCGACAGCAGGTGTATGGCAGTCAATCCCTGACGGCCCTGGAGATACTCGGCCATTTGCTGCAGGCCGTCCTTGCTCTCATCCAGCAGCACTACATCCGCCCCTTCCGGCAGGCCATTTAGCAGCGTAGAGAGGTCTTGCAGGCCTGCGTTGATGAAAAAGACTTCGTCTTTTGCAGGGATGGCCTGAGCTGGGGCAGCATTGTTCATGGATAAGTACCTATCAAGCGTGTTTCACCCGCAGACTTGGCAGTCGACGGTAGCTATGTTGGCGCGACCGCATCCATGCAGCTGTCAGTTGCACCTGCATCCTTGCGTTTGCCCTGGAGGGGAAACTCGCAATTGGTGCGAGGAATGCCACTGAGACGCAATGCGTAAATCATTTGGAAACACAAAAAAACAAATGCACGCAAATACTAAGCGGGATCGTAGTGCAAGGCGATTGGTTTGGCATCCCCTGTTTGGATGATTTTTAGTGTTGGCGCTGCGTTGGGCTAGCGTGTCCGGTAGGTCGCTCTGGCCTTGAACTGCTTCAAGCAAGTTCAATTTGAAGCCTCACAGGTCGATCGTGTGCCCGTGCTCAGCCGACACCTCAACATGCCAACGCCGTCGTTGGTCAGGTCAGCCACCCCAAGGGGAGTGGCTATGTGCTGCGTAAGTGCTACGTGAGTGCTACGCCCAGTTTGGTGATTGCCTTGATCGCCAATGAAATCAACAGCTTGCAGGTTTGTTTAACCCGTCCATCAGCGGCGCAACGGCCATGCGCCAGTTGAGTGCAACTGTTCGATTTTCTTGATTTCTCTGCGAATTCATAGGTGTCGTTCGGGGGGCGGCTCCGTTTGAGCCAGGCCCCGGGCGCGCTGTTGTCATGGGCCTTGCTGCGACGGCTGCGGCAGGCAAGGCCGACGTTGTGCACACCGCAGCGCAAACCCCCACGGCCAATACGTTGCCGATGCCGGCGCGAACACGCCTGCAACGAACGTCGGAGTGGATTCAATGTCCGGCGCAAATGGCGGTGCAAGCTGTGTCTGTTTTCCGATATTGGTTCCATGTAAACCGTCGTTATGCATGTAAAAAAATGTTTATCTCACGGATAATTTCGCACCGAGCACCGCTCCACGACTTTCCAATTGCAACCATCCGCCCGCGCCAGTGCCAGCGCGCGCGTCAGCCAAAAAATCCGATGCTCCCACGCCATTTCCTGTCAGTCCGTCTGACGCCGCTGGCGCTGTGCGCCGCCTTGGCCGGTTTTTCCGTTCACGCTGCCGAGCCGGGTGCTGCGCGCTTCGACATCGCACGCTTTCAGGTGGAAGGCAATACGCTGGTCTCCAGCGAAACCATCGCCCGTGCGGTCGCACCGCTCACGGGTGCGCAGCGCGAATTCAGCGATATCCAGCGTGCCGTGGACGCCATCGAGCGCGCCTACGTGCAGTCCGGTTTCACCGCGGTGAAGGTGACAGTTCCCGAGCAGGAGCTGGCGGGCGGCGCTGTGAAGATCCGCGTGGTGGAAGCCGTGATGACTCCCGTCACGGTCGTGGGCAACCAGCATTTCAGCACCGAGAACATTCGCGCGAGTCTGGGCAGCCTGCAGACCGGCGCCGCGCCGCGCCTGGGCGACCTCTCCGCATCGATCCAGCTGGCCAACGACAACCCGGCCAAGCAGGTGTCGGTGAGCATGGCCGAAGGTTCGTTGCCTGGCACGGTGGATGCCACGGTGTCTGTCGTCGATCACAAGCCGTTGCGCTTCATTGCGACGCTGGACAACACCGGTACCGCGGCCAGCGGCCATTGGCGCAGCGGCATCGCCGTGCAGCATGCCAATCTGTTCGATCGCGACCATGTGGGCACGCTGGCGTACTCCACATCGCCGGACGGCCCGTCGGGCCAGAACCTCAACGTGTATTCCGTCGGTTACCGCGTGCCGCTATATGCGCTGGGCGACAGCATCGACTTCGTCTACGGCCGTTCCAGCGTCAACACGCCCGCGAGTTCGCCAACGCTGGGCGGTGTGCTGGGCTTCACTGGCAGGGGCGAGACCTTGGGCCTGCGCTACAACCACTTCCTGGGGCGCTCGGGCGAGACTGCCGCGAAGCTCGTTTTCGGGCTGGACCACAAGAAAATCGACTCGCGCTGCGATGTGAACGGCATGCCCGTCAGCACCACCGGTGCGACCCCGCCGATCTCCTCCTGCGTGCCGTATACGACCACGCCGTTGAGCATCACCTACACAGGCCAGCGCGATGGCGTGGAACAGGCGCTGGCGTACAACATCGGCCTGGCGCGCAACCTTGCGAGCGGCACGCGCTATACGAATCTGGACGGCCGCACCGACCGCTACTCCTACCTGACGCCAGGCAACCGCAGCACGCGCGACGGCTTCATGGTGCTTCGCGGCGGCGCCACGGTGTTGCAAGCGCTCGACAGCGGCTGGCAGGTGCGCTTGGGCGGCAATGCCCAACTGACCAACACGCCGCTGGTGGCGAGCGAACAGCTGAGCCTGGTGGGTGCGAACGCGGTGCGCGGCTTCGACGAGCGTGCCGTGGCCGCGGACAGCGGTCTGGTGCTCAACGCCGAGCTCTACACGCCCGAGCTCGGTCCAGGCATGGGCCTGCCGGTCAATCTGCGCGCGCTGGTCTTCGTTGACGCAGGCTACGGCGCGAACCGAAAGGCTGCGGGCACCTATCTGCCCAGCCACACCAATGTGGCCAGCACCGGCGTGGGCGCGCGCTACACCTTGAGCCGCGACTTCAGCGCCCGCCTGGACGTGGCCCGCGTGCTCGCGTCGGGCAGCTCATTCTCCGAGAAGCGCGGCGACTGGCGCGCCCACCTCAGCGCGATGTTCGCGTTCTAAAACAACAAGGCATCCCATGAAATCGAACAAGGCATTCAAGCTGCGCTTCCTCTCCCTGGTGGTCGCGGCCATGTGCGCTGGTGGCGCGCGCGCTCAGCTCGCCCCAGGCGCGTTGCCCACGGGCGGCACCGTGATCGGCGGCCAGGCGTCCATCGTGCAGAACGGCACGACGCTCAACATCCACCAGACCACGGGCCAGGCGCTGGTCAATTTCTCGACCTTCAACGTCGGCTCGTCCGCGCTGGTCGACATTCGCCAGCCAGGCGCGGCCGCGGCGCTGCTGGCGCGCGTGACCGGCACCGATCCGTCACAGATCTACGGCCAGATCACGGCCAATGGCGCGCTGTGGCTGATCAATCCGGCCGGCATCATGGTCGGGCAGGGCGCGCGCATTGACGTCGGCAGCTTCATTGCCAGCACGCTCAATGTGAGCGATGCAGACTTCCTCGCAGGCCGTCTGACATTCACGTCGTCGGGCAATGCAGGGAGCGTGCGCAATGCGGGCGCGATCAACGTCGGCGCCGCAGCGGGTGCAGGCCGCATCTATCTGGTCGGTCAGCAGGTGGAAAACACCGGCAGCCTCAACGCGCCCCAGGGCGAAGTGCTGCTGGCCGCGGGCCAGAACGTGCAGTTGGTAGACACGGGCCATCCGGGCGTCTCCATCGCCTTGTCTGGCGCGGGCGGCGAAGTCAGGAACATGGGCCGCATCGTGGCCGAAGCCGGCCGCGTTGGTCTGGGCGCTGCGCTGGTCGCCAATGCTGGCGAAATCAGCGCCAGCAGCGCCGAAAGCGTGGGCGGCCGTGTGTTCCTGCGCGCCACCGAGCTGAAAACGTCCTCTACTTCGAACATCCACGCCAACGGCACCGCTGGCGGCAATGTGGTGCTGGTGGGCGACACCGCCGATATCGACGGCCGCATATCGGCCACGGGCAGCGTGGGCACTGGTGGTTTTGTCGACACCTCGGGTCATTCGCGCCTCAACGTCAAGAATGCGCCGACCGTGGGCAGGGGCGGCGAATGGCTGATTGATCCCAGTAATCTGGAAGTCGTTGAAACTGTCTCCACGGGCGGCGCCAGCGTGGAAAGCGGCATCATCGAGTCGCACGCGAACGGCACCAAGATCGGCGCCGATACCATCGTGGGGCAATTGAACAGCGGCGTGAATGTCTCGCTGCAGACCGGCGAGGGCGGCACTGATGCCGGCAATATCACCGTCAGCGCCGCGATCGCCAAGACCAGCGGCGAAGAGGCCGCGCTGACACTGCGCGCGCACAACAACATTGCAATCAACGCCCCCATCAGCAGCACGTCGGGTGCGCTCACACTCAATCTGAGCAGCAATGCAATCGGTGAGCGCAACGCTCCCGGCCATGCCGCCGTGGTCAATGCCGATCTAAACCTCAATGGTGGATCGATCAACGTCGCAAACGGTGCAGAGGCCTTCGGCAACGGCACGCTGAACATTGTGGGCGGCACCACGACGCTCAGCGGTGCTTCGCAGGTCAACGCCGCAGCGGTGAATGTGCAGCAGGGTGCCCGGGTGTCGATCGATTCCGCCCAGACCCTTCAAGGCGCCTGGAACAATGCTGGCGAGATCGAACTGCAGGGTGCAGGCGCGCTCAGCCTGGATAATCCGGACGCGAGCTTGGTCAACACCGGTCGGCTGACGCTGTCAGGCACCAACGCGGACGTGCTGACCGGATCGAGCGGATCGGTCAACCTCACCAATAACGGCCAGATAGTCAAGACCTCGGAGGGCGCCCAAAACATTGTCAGGTTGAACGGCGCAGCAGGCAGCATCGAGATTGAATCCGGCCAGCTGTCATTGCTCAGGACGACCGTGGGCGGGGTTGTGAAAGTAGCGCAGGGTGCCGAGCTGCTTGTGAAGGGTGCAGAGCAGGGCGTGGAAGGCTCAAAGCTTGCCGGTGGTGTCGAGATCACAGGCAAAGGCGTCATGACATGGCGGGGCAATCTGGAGATGCTGGACGCTGTGACACTGACCAAAGATGCGCCCACTCTGAACATTGATTCCTCGCCTTTCACTTTTGTGGGAGGCTTGGGCAAAAAGTTCACGACATATAACATGGTCAATGTTGCGGGCGAGTTGGTGCTCAACACTGCCGCCGTCTGGGACAACTACGGAACGATTAACGTCGGCCCCTCTCGGTCTGGCGTGCTCGCCATCGACGCGAATGCCACTTTCAACAATAAGGCGAGCGGTGTCGTGGACGTAAAGGACAACTCGCGCCTCATGCTGGCGATGGACTCCACCATCAACAACGAAGCTGGCGCACTGCTGCAGGTTGCCTCGTCCGGCACAAACAGCTTCAGTGGCGGCTACCAGGGCCAACTCATCAATCGCGGCACCATCGTCAAGACGGGTAGCGGCAGTACGCCGGCGCCGCTCAAGAACCTCGCCGGCGGCGTGCTGCAGATTGACGGCGGCACGTTTGGCGTTACTTTCTCGGACACCAATGCCAATGCGGGCATCGTCAACATCGCTTCGGGCGCGACGCTGAGCAGCACCGGCGCCGATCTTTACAACGCCGGCACAATCCGCGGTACGGGCACTGTTGACCTCGGCAATGGCATGGCCAGGCTGTTCAACAACGAGGTCCAGGCTGTCCCCACGCTGTTCAATAGTGGTGTCGTCGCTCCAGGCGGTTCCGACGAAGTGGGCACGCTGACGATCAACGGCGGCTACACCCAGCGCCCACAAGGCGTGCTGAACATTCGGCTTGCCGGCGACAACGCCGACAAACTCGACGTCACGGGCCTGGTCCAGCTGGCCGGCAAGCTGAATCTGTCTACGCTGGGCGGCGGCCTGCCGGTCAATGACACGCTGGCCGGATTTATCATGGGCAGCAACATAGGCAGCGCAGGATCCTTCACGACAGTGAGCGCACCGGCGATCCTTGCCTCCGGCACCACCGGCACGCTGTCGGTGGTCTATCCATCCACGGGCAGTGCGATAGCGCAGGTGAAGGCTACTACGGCGCCAACTGTTGTCGCTCCTCCCGTGCAGCCGCCGGTTCAGCCTCCAGTTCAGCCGCCGGTTCAGCCTCCAGTTCAGCCGCCAGTTCAGCCGCCAGTTCAGCCGCCGGTTCAGCCGCCAGTTCAGCCGCCGGTTCAGCCACCAGTGCAGCCGCCGGTTCAACCTCCGGTGCAGCCGCCTGTCGAACCACCGGTTGTGACGCCGCCAGTGACTAATCCGCCGGTCAGCGAGCCCCCTCCAGGGCCGCCAACCACGCCTACGCCTACGCCTACGCCTACGCCTACGCCTACGCCTACGCCTACGCCTACGCCTACGCCTACGCCCACGCCCACGCCCACGCCCACGCCCACGCCGCCCCCTTCGGCAGATATCTGCTCGATCGCGCCGAACTCGGCCCTGTGCCAGGTGTTGTCGCCGCCCACTGCATCGGAGCCGGTGAAACCGGTCCAGCAGGCGTCCAATGAGGTGATCAAGGCCGTTCAGTCCAGCGCGCCGCCGCTGGCTCCTACAACGTCAGAGATCGCCCTGTCGGTTTCCAAAGGCGAGAATTCGGCCACAGCGCCGGTTGATTCCACAGGGCAGAAAAACATCCCTGCCAAGAAGTTATATTGCAATTGAGGCAGTCCATGAAAAAGAACAATCGCATCTTCTGCCTGCTCGGGCTTTCTTTCTGCGCAGCCATTTTGTCGTCCGCTGCGCTGGCACAGCCCGTGGCCGCTCTCACGCATCTGGCCGGTCTGGTCGTTGCGCGCAGCCCGGAGGGCGCGACCAAACTGCTTGCCGTCGACTCCAAAATCAACCAGGGCGATACGCTCACCACCGAAGCCCGCGGCTTCGCGCTGGTGAAATTCGCCGACGGCGCAGAAATCATGATGAAACCCGACTCTGTGGTGGCGATCACCCGCTTCAGCTTCGACGCGGCGCAGCCGCAACTCGATCGCTTCGAGATCGGCCTGGAGCAGGGCGGCTTCGTCAGCACTCCTGGTGCGCTGGGCAAGCGCAGCCCGCAAGCCACTTTGATCAGAACCCCCAAGGGCGACCTGCAAGGCGCGGGAACCTTCAACGTATCGGTGCAACCATGAAAAAATCCCTGTTTCTTCTGACGCTGCTATCCGCTTTCGTTGCGCCGGCGACGGCCACGGTGGTCATACAGCGCAATCCTACCGTGCCAACGCCAAACTTGGCGCCAGGCCTGTATGTGCACGTGATAGATGGTCTCATCAGCGTAAGCAACAAAGCGGGCACAGCAAACTTTGCGCCAGGGCAGTTTGGCTATACCCCTAGCGCTATCCAAGCACCCGTCGTGCTCCCAAATAACCCCGGCCTTGCATTTTCGCCGCCGGTGTCCTTCAATGCGCCCCTTCCGGCTTCGACGGCATCCAGCGCGTCCAAAAGCAACACCGTCGACTGCGAAGTTCGCTAGTTTGCTCTACCCCTGGGCCTGTTCGGAGTGCGTTCGCTCTCCGACCGCTTCAGGCATACGCTGCCGCGCAAGCAGCAGGCCCATGTAGTTGCGGGGGGCGCTTTCAAAGAATCCCCCAGCATTGAAAAATGCGGGCAACTAGAATGAACTTCAGAAAAGCGGGTTTTTCCATGCGTGAAATCGATTTCTGATCATTGATGCGCCTGATCGGGAGATCAGCGTGGCACGAATTCAATTCCCGTGCGTCGCACCAGCTCGTCGTAAGTGATGGGCGCGCTGACCTTGCGCCGCGGCTCATTGGCTTGCCAGTGCGCCCAGCTGTTGCCATTACTCGGGTCGTATACCAGCTTGTAGAAATACTGCGGCACTTGTACGCCGCTGTAGCCTATGGTGTGTGCCGCTTGCGAATACACCGGCCCTGTGAATATATAGACACCGGCCTGGGCGCGTTGCACATATTTGCGCGTATTTTGCTCGATGTCATTCCAGGCGCCGTTGTTGAGTTCCACATCTTGGGGCGCCATGTTGGCCAGGCTGAAGCTTTGGGCTTTTCCTTCCTCAGAGCCCATGTCGCCCGCTGGGGCCATATGCCCGCGCGAATAACCAGAATTTCTATAGTCGTCGACTTCCGCGCGCTCTTCGCTGGGAAGCCGGCCTTCGGCATAGAAACGGGCGCTTCGCCGTACCTTGCGCCCCTGCTGAAGAATGAACCGGTCCAGATGTTCGACGACAAATACCGGTGTCTTGGTTTCTCCGCTGTGCAACACGGCAAAACCGTCAAAGCACAGTTCGCGCTGCAAGGGTGCCTTGGGAACAATTGGCGGAAGTCCGGCGGGAAAGAAATGCTTGCACTGCGAGAACTCGGTGGCCACGCGTTCGGCGACCGGGACTGGCACATGCGGGTCGGAAAAGACATGCAGCGCGAGAAATGCCAAGGTCAGAAAAAGCCAGGAACGCTTGTGCGCTGGCAATGAAGCCGGTTGTTCGGGCATATAACTCCTTTGCAGTGGCTGGGCTGATGGATTGCAGCTTTACTGTGCATTGAGGCCGTCTATATCCAAGCCGGGCAGGAAAGGTACAGCCTGTAGGAATTTCGGCGCTGGATCTGCAGTCTCGGCTGGCATGCCGTCCCTGATGTGCGTTGAAAAGCGAATTATTTCTTCGGGCCTCTATGTAATTTAATATTGTTGGTTCTTCTTTCTTTTTTTTTTTGACTTTATTTTTCATGTCAATTGATTTAATGGTTTTCATGTTTGGATCGATGTGCTCCCTGTATCGCGGGGGCTGAAAATATTCAGAAAAACATCAACGTTATTTCCTTGTGAGTTTTTGTTTTTAATTATCTTATATTGTGTTTTTTGTATTATTGTGTAATAAATAAAGGTTAATATGGGGTTTGTGCGGTGCAGATATTGAGATTTTGAAATTTATGACAAGAAGTTAATGAATGTTAATAAATGTCATGAGGAAATTGCCCATAGAATCCTGCTGTCGAAGAAGACAAAAGTTACCTCGCGTATCATTTTTTTGCTTCTTTGTCTATAGGGCATAATACCTACTTTTCAAGCTCCCTTATGGTTGTCGGTGCCCACTGCGGCAGTGCCAATTCCGCTCCGTCTCTCATGAAATTTCCCCTGTTTCGAACAACTACGCGAGCGCCATTTCGCGCGCAGTTGTTCCGCGTCCTCAAGCCATGCCGATGTCAGTGAAGCCGGCGCGGCATCCCATGGGCAACTTCGAGTCAGCCATGGCCGTTTGGAAAGCGCTGTTCCTGCGCGAGGCCGTGGTTCGCATGTTTGGTTCGCGTCTGGCGTGGGTTTGGCTCGTTGCCGAACCCTTGGTCAACGTGCTGTGGCTGATTCTTATCTTTACCGGAATTCGCGTGCGCCACGTCGGCGGCATTGAAACGGCGCTCTGGATAGCAATTGGCATGCTTGTGTTCATGACGTTCCGGCGCACGCTGTCACAGGTGCAGAACGGCGTCAGTGCCAACGGCGCGCTTTTTTCCTACCGGCAGGTGCGACCTGCGGACGTAGTGCTCGCGCGTGCCATGGTGGAAGGCATCAGCATGCTGATTATCAGTAGCATGATGTTTTTTGTGGGCACCCTCTTTGGGTGGATGTCTTGGCCGACCAGCGTATTTCAGGTGCTTGAGGCCTTCACCCTGGCCTGGCTGTGTGGGTTGGGATTGGGCATGACTTTTGCCGTCCTGATCAAGCTGGTGCCCGAGATGGAACGCGTCATCAACTTCATCATGATGCCGTTGATGATGGTTTCCGGAGTCATTTTCCCCTTGTCGATGGTGCAGCCGCCTTACCTTGACTGGCTGCTGCTCAACCCTCTGGCGCATGCCATCGAGGCCGGCCGCGTGGGTTTCTCGCCTTACTACCACGCGGTGACAGGCCTGGACCTTGGCTATGCCTATGCTTGCGCGTTGGTACTTGTCTTCACGGGGCTGGCGCTGTTCCGCCGCTTCAATGAACGGTTGGTGACGCAATGATCGAAGTGGTGGACGTACACAAGCGCTATCACACCGACCACGGCATGGGGCCATGGGTGTTGAAGGGCGTCAACCTGACCATTCCCGCAGGCTGCAGCGTAGGACTCATCGGGGGCAATGGCGCCGGAAAGTCCACGCTGCTGCGCATCGTGGGGGGAGTGGACTACCCGAGCAAGGGCGAGGTGCGCAGGCATGTCAAGGTTTCCTGGCCCATGGGCTTCGGCGGCGGCTTGCAGGGCAGCATGACCGGGCGCCAGAACACCAAGTTCGTGGCGCGCATCCATGGGATGGAGCATGACATCCCGCGCATCCTGCAGAGAGTGCAGGAGTTCGCCGAAATCGGTGCGTCTTTCGATGAACCGATCAAGACCTATTCCTCCGGCATGAAGTCACGCCTGCAGTTCGCGTTGTCGTTGGCTTTTGACTTCGATGTCTATATCTCCGACGAAGTCACGGCTGCGGGCGACCGTGCCTTCCAGGCCAAAGCCGCCAAGGCTTTCAAGGACCTGGTCGGCAAGGCCAGCATCGTCATGGTTTCGCACAGCGAAGGCACGCTGCGGGATTTTTGCCAGGCCGGCATCTGGCTGCACCAGGGCCAGGCGCACTGGTTTGACCAGATCGACGACGCCTTGCGCGCCTACAACGACAGTACCTCTCCCTCCAGTTCATGACCATGGTTTCTCCTTTCCAACGCAGCGTCCAGTGGCTGCGACATTCCCCTTTGCGCGGTCTGACTGCCGTGGCCTGCATCTGCAGCGCCGTTTACTGGCTGGGCGTTGCTTCCGACAGGTATGTATCTGAGTCGCGCCTCATCATCCAAAGCACAAGCTTGCACAGCGGAACGGCGCTGGACCTTGGCAGCCTGATCTCCGGCGCTTCGGCGGGAGCCAACCGCGCGGACCAACTGCTGCTGCGCGAGCATCTGCGCTCGCCTGACATGGCCGAGCAACTCGACGCCAAGCTGGGCCTGCGCGCCCATTTCAGCGCCGAGGGCGACTGGCTGTCGCGTCTCTGGGGCGCAGATGCGAGCCGGGAAAGCTTCAGCGCCTACTATCTGCGCCGCGTGCAGGTGGAGTACGACGAATTTGCGGGCGTGCTGGTGGTCAAGGCCCAGGCATACAGCCCGGAAGTGGCGCAGAAAATCAATCAGGCGCTGGTGCGGGAGGGGGAGCGCTTCATGAACCGCATGGCCCACGCCATCGCACAGGACCAGGTCACCTTTCTTGAAGGACAGGTCGAAACACTGAACGCTAAAGTACAGAGCAGCCGTCAGGCTTTGCTTGACTTTCAGGAGAAAAAGGGGTTGATCTCGCCTGAGGCTGCGGCGCAGGTGATTGGCACCATCGTTGCAAGCCTGCAGGGGCAGCTTGCCGACTTGCAGGCGCAGCGCAGCGCGCTACAGGCCTACTTGGTCAAAGACCACCCCAACATAGTGCTTCTCGACCAGCGCATCGCTGCGATCGAAAAGCAAATGGCCCAGGAACAGGCAAAGCTGGCTGCGCCCGGGGGCAAGACACTCAATCGCACCGCTGAAGCATTTGCCCAGCTCGAACTGCAATCGCGATTCGCGCTCGACATGTACAAGACCGCGCTGACTGCGCTGGAGCAGGGGCGTCTCGAAGCCACGCGCACCCTCAAGAAAGTCTCGGTGCTGCAGCAGCCTAATCTGCCACAGGACGCCACCGAGCCACGGCGGCTGTACACCACCGCGGTATGGATCATTGTGATTCTGCTGCTCGCCGGCGTCGCCCATCTGCTGCAGGCCATCGTGCGTGACCACAAGGACTGAGATTGCGTACCTGTCCAGTGTCCCTCGCGCTGGTGACTCCTGGGTCGCATTTTGCGCCGGGAGTTCTCATCACCGGTCCGTCCGCTCAGAGTCAGGCTAGGCATCGAAGGGCCGCCCGTGCGGCACAGCCTTGCATTCCCGATTCGCTCAAGCCGCTAAATATTGATTGCTCCCTATGAAGACAAGTCCACCACCAAAAGCCCTGCCCATAAGGCGCTTGCGCCACACCGCGGCAATGGCGATTCTTGCCGGAATATTGCATCCTGCCTGGGCGCAATACGATCTGAATACGGCCATGGGTCTGGGTGTTCCCTCTGCGTCGGCAACGACGGCCGCCACCACCGCCGCCGCTGCAAATGCTGCCGCGGCCAAGGCCGTCGGCCGAGAAATCCCTGGCGCAGCAATGGGTCCGCAATCGCCAGCGCCAGTTCCCGCGCAAAGCCAGGACCAACTCAACAACCAGACCAGCGACGTGTTTGGTGCCCAGCTGTTTACCGGCGCGTTCAGCCAGCCGGGCGCGACCCAGTTCAACCCTGACTACGCCATTGCCATTGGCGACCAGATCCAGGTACGGCTGTGGGGAGCTTTCACGTTGGAAGAAACGCTGACGGTGGACCCGAAAGGCAATATTTTCCTGCCCCATGCGGGCCCAGTGAAATTGCAGGGCGTGCGCAATGAGGATTTGCAGACAGTGGTGCAAAACGCGGTACGCAGAACGTTCCGCAACAATGTCAGCAGCTACGCAAGTTTGGCCGCAGCGCAGCCTGTACGGGTGTTTGTCGGCGGCAATGTAAACCGCCCCGGTCTTTACAACGGCACCAGCATGGACAGCGTCCTGCGCTACCTCGACATGGCAGGGGGCGTGGACCCGGAGCGTGGCTCCTACTTGCAAGTGAGCATCAAGCGTGGCCAGACAACCAAAGCCGTTGTCAACCTCTACGATTTTCTGCTCAGCGGCAATATGCCAATGGTGCAGCTGGCCGATGGCGATGTGATTTTCGTGCCCCCGCATGCCAAGCGTGTGAAGGTCAAGGGCCTGGTGGCCAATGCCAAGCGTTTCGAATTCAAGGATGGCACGCAAAGCGTGGCGCAATTGATGGAGCTGGCAAAACCGGTGGCCACCGCCACCCATGTGCGCGTGGTGCGCAATACCGGAAGTGTACGCAACGCCGAGTATTACCCGCTCGCTGAAGCCTCGACCGTTGCGCTGATGGATGGCGATGAGCTGGAGTTCACCGCAGACAAAAAGCCCGGCACTATTACCGTGCGCGTTGAAGGTGAGCACAACAGCGCCCAGGAATATGTGCTTCCTTACGGTACCCGCATGGGTGCATTGATGCAGGGGATTGCTCCTACGCCCGATGCCGACACAAAAAGCGTGCAATTGTTCCGCGAAAGCGTGAAGCAGCGCCAGAAGGAAATGCTGGCCACCAGTCTGCACAACCTCGAAATGTCGTTGCTCACTGCGCGCAGCGGCAGCAGTGATGAAGCACGTTTGCGCAAGGAAGAAGCAGAACTGAGCTTGCAATGGGTTGACCGCGCCAAAAAGATCGAGCCCGTGGGTCAAGTGCAGATTTCCCAAGCCAGCCAGCGCGACGCCATATTGCTTGAAAACGGTGATGTCATCCGTATTCCGCGCAAGGACGATCTGGTGCTGGTCAGCGGCGAAGTACTTTTCCCGAATGCCGTCGCTTTTGAGGGTGATTTGAGCCTGCAGGACTACATCAACCGCGCTGGCGGATTCACGCAAATGGCAGATAACGCACGTGTGGTTGTTGCGCGGCGCGATGGTTCCTTCGAGCAGGTGGAAACCAAGAAAATATTTGCGAGCACAGATATTCATGCTGGCGACCAGATTCTAGTGCTGCCCAAGGTGGATGAGAAGAAACGCCAGTTTTGGAAAGATATGACTCAAATACTTTTTCAAATCGCAGTAAGTGCGAAAGTTGTTTTTGGTCTGTGATTGGAAAGAGGCGCAAATGACTGTCAAGAAATATATTGTCAACCATGTAATGAGTAAAAATATCGATAGTGGTATTTTCTCTGCGATATTGGGGTATTTTACGAAATATAGTCCCTCTTGGGTTGTTCATGTTGAAAGCGTGAGTCCAATGGATGGGGCTGATATCTATCATTACCATCGTCCTCATCTTGAAAAGAAGCTGCTGAATAACGCAGTCTGCACAGTCCATCATGATTTGGATGATCCGGATGTCTGGCATTCGAGGCAAAGATTTGTACCGAGGTATGCTGAATCAGCTGCCGTCATTTGTTTGAATGAAAAACAAAGGAATATCTTGCTACACGATGAGGGTTTGGTCGCCAACTCGATCCATGTTGTTGCACATGGATACAACAACGAAGTTCTTGCTTTGGGGGAGAAAAATCGACTCCCGGAGGATAAGTTTGTAATTGGTATTGCCTCCAGGAGATATGGTCGTAGAGTGAAAGGCGAGGCTTACCTTCTAGAGTTGGTAAAGCGTTTGAATCCAGCTAAAGTGAAATTTGTCTTGGTGGGAGAAGATCGTTCCATTGATGCAATTTTATTTAGAAAGCTTGGTTTTGAAGTCGATGTCTTCGAACGCCTTCCGTACAGAGTGTTTCAGGGATTTTATTCAAAGATTGATGCTCTGCTAATGTGCAGCAGCCATGAAGGTGGTCCGGCCAACGTACCGGAAGCCTTGGCCACGGGGACGCCAATATTTTCGAGTCGCGTCGGCATGTCTTTGGACTTCATCAAGCACAAAGAAAATGGATTTTTCTTAAGCTTGGACCCGGATCAGGATGCCGAGCAAATTAACGAAATTCTCGATGACCGTTCTATTTTTTCAATGGTTGAAAAAAATTGCAGAGCATCGACATCTCTGATACCTACTTGGCAAGATTCAATTGCTGGAAATTTGGATGTTTATTCAAAAATAATTGGTGCTGATGTGCGTGCCCCATTATTTGTTGATGCGGCAGAAGATCAGCTTGAAATTTTTTCGGATATAGAGATGGTGGCGTGAAATGATAAAAAAATATAGCATCTTGATCCCTGACGATTTGCATATAAATCAGAGAAACTTTACTTCTTTTTTTAAATTTGTTGAGAAATCTGGCGCATCGGTTAATTTTGTAAAAGGCCGGCGCGACTGGATATCCCTTTTTGGGAACTACGAAACAAAGTCCCAGGAGTTGAATGAATTTGCACGTGTTCTCTCTCATCTGGATCAAAAGACGCTTTTTAATTATTCTATAAAAGGCGTAAATCTTTTCAAGATATCTCGTGCAGAGATATTGTCGAAAGTGATTGTTGGGCCATCGTGGTTCAATGAGCCTCTTCCGTTAGAGTCGGAGGATGTTTTCAATAAAATGTTGTTGCTTAACAAGCAAGTGCTTATGCAGTGCTTGGCAGCAGCATGGGGGTGGCTGGATTTTTGGTCGAAGTTTTTAGCCGACGAAAAAGAATTCACGCATTGCTGTGTTTTTTCCGGGTCATTAATTTACCAAAGATCGTTGGTTGAGCTATTGCGTTACACGCCGACAAAAGTTCTTCATATGGAGTCATTCTTCACTGGGAATGATTACTATTGCGAAGAAAAATATGGACCTATTGCAAACAACTGCGATATACGTCATCAAGCTGTTTTCGACTCTCTTGCTCCGAAGTTGCAGGGGAATGAGCTTGATAGAGAGAGGATGAAGGCCATTAATAAGGTGGTTTTGGCAAAGAATAAAAATGTGGTGCAGCCAGATTTTGGTGAGGATATTGAATTTTCGCTACCAGGGAAAATTGTTACTGTACTAGGTCAGGTTGTCAATGACTTTTCTTTGCTGGAATATAAGAATGTCGGGCTATCTTCTATTTCTTTTTATAAGGAAATCATAGAAACGTTGATCCGTGACGGCTATAACGTGGTGTTTAAATCCCACCCTTGGGAGGAAAAAAAAACCAATGTCGAAAAATCTCTTACAAAAGATGTTTTAAATGATTTTTTTGCTGATTTTCCAATTCAGGAGAAAGAGCGAATCAGGATTGTGGATCATTATCCAATAGAGAAGATTTTCTCAATGTCAACTTTTGTGGTTGGTCTGAACTCTCAAAGTTTGATAGAGGCTGCATTTCACGGGTTAAAGCCGGTTCAGTTTGGCAATGCCTTTTTCGGCGAAAAAGGATTTACCAGTGATTATTCTTTGACTTCTTGTGATGATTTTTTGAAAGATATTAATTCAGGGCGCATAAGTGGTTCCTTGAATTTGGATGAGTTTGTTGTTTTTGAGGATTTTTTAAGGCGTTTAATGCAGGGGCAGTTGGTTTCCATTCACGATTCCGGGGTGACAAGACTGAACTCAATATTTGAGCTGTCTCCAATTATTGGGCTGGCAAAAAACATTTATAAAACTTCCAGTGCTCGTGTTGAAGATAATTTAATTGTCGAAAAAGTCAATGAAAATATTAATATTGAAAATATGAGCGTTGAGGAGAAGACTGCTGCTTTCAAAGAGCCATTGGCTGGAAGTGTGACCTTGATGAATGATATGGTGACTGCGGGGCGCGACGGCTCTGTCAGACGGAAGTTGAGGAAATTCATGCTGAATCCTCGGAAGTTCTGTGCTGATTCACATGTTGTTCCAGTTAGGGCCTTGAGGCATTTTTTTCCCGCAAAATCTTGATGGAATAAGAGATGGATTTGAAGTCGGTGGTGCAATCGCACGAAAAGGAATTTAAAGGCAAGAAATATTTATTTGTGCCTATGGAAGGGTGTGACCGCGTTCTGATTTTGTTGAGTGCTCACAACCAAGGGGATAAGTATTTTCTTCTTCGATCTTTTCTTGAAAAAAGTAAATATAATTTGCTATTCATTACCGACCCGGGGAATAGCTGGTATTTGAATGAGGACTTTGGTGCTTCATACGTTGAACTCATAAAAAATGTCTTGGTGAATTTCGATCCAGAGAAGTCTTATATCTTTGGTTCATCTATGGCGGGCTATGCAGCAATAAATTTCGCTGTACAACTTGAGATCCACGCCCTGGTTTGTAATCCTCAAGTCGACTTGGACTTGACTTTGGATTATGGGTGGTATGAGTTAAATAAAAACATAGCCAAGCTTACTTCCAAGCGGTTGAACGCCGATTTGGGCAAGTTGCTGAACGAAAAAATGTATGACAAAGTGATGTGCATTGTCCATGGTCATGCACCCATAGATGTTGCTAACGTTGAGCTTATATTGGGATCGGCAGCCCCGATCAGGAAGCTTCTTGTTTATACATTGGATACTGACGACCACTCTATGCCCTTCGGGCGTGACGTAGATAAGGTCTATAAGGCACTGGACTTGATCGATAATTTTCATGATTTTAATATTCATGTGGAAGATCAGAATGATCAAATAGCCGTTTTGCGGAAGAATAGAAGAAAAGCTGTGGCGAATAATAATGTGTTTCACAGCAGAAGGTTGTCTGACGTGTATGTCGAAAATATATCCTGGGCGAAAAGATATTCTGTAAATGATCCAGGGGCATATTTTTGCAATGATGTGGGATTTTACAATTCAAAAGGATTATTGTCGGGATGCCTTTTGTCATTTGATGGCGATGATTTTGGTTGTGTCACCAATCATGCCGATTCCATAAAAAAATCTGTTTCGTTAGCTATGTCTCTAGCTGACCGACTTAAGGTTGCTAACGGAGATAGAATTTTCCAGAATGCCTGGGTCCGGGTTCCCGAAAGTGGTTCGTTGATTGCTTCGAATGCAGGCTTGTTTTTAGCCGAATTTGAATCTTCCAAGAATTGCTATTTAAACTGGGAGTTGATTAAAGAGTTTTCTATAGATATTAAGGAGGGTATGTATGTTTCGTGCCTTGTTGATGTCGAGTTGTCCGGCGGGAAAATAACGTTGAGTCTGGGTGGATATGGTGATGCAGGGTACTATCAGGTAAACAAGGTTATTGATGCCAGCGGCTGTTATAGCCTGACATTTCATATTTCCAATATAGTGTTGGAGCATAGAGATGCACTCTTTGCAAGAATATATTTTTACCCCGATGGTGTCAGTAAAGAAGTTAATTTAAAGAGATTTTCGGCAATTCCGGGGTACTACCCTGATGTCTCGTTTTGGAGTTCCAGTCATGCTTAATTTGTCGAATGATCGAGGATTTTTCTTGTTTGGTGGGATCAATGTCATTGAGGATTGTGACTTTGCTTTGCGCTGCGCCGCTCAATACGTCAAAGTCACGGACAAGTTGAAAATCCCTTATGTCTTCAAGGCCAGTTTTGACAAAGCCAACCGATCTTCAATCCACTCATACCGCGGCCCAGGCCTGGAGGAAGGTCTGCGAATTCTTGAGGAGGTGAAGAAGGAGTTTGGCGTTCCTATCATTACTGACGTTCATGAACCCTGGCAGGCTGCGCCTGTCGCCGAAGTGGTGGATGTGTTGCAGCTTCCCGCATTTTTGGCGCGCCAGACCGATCTGGTGGTCGCCATGGCCAAGACGGGTAAGCATATCAATATCAAGAAGCCTCAATTCTTGAGCCCTTCGCAGGTCGCCAATATCGTTGAAAAATTCAAAGAGGCGGGCAATGACCAGTTGATGCTATGTGACCGCGGCACATGCTTCGGTTACGACAATCTTGTGGTTGATATGTTGGGTTTCGGCGTGATGAAGAAGGTCACCAACAATCTGCCTATCATTTTTGACGTCACGCACGCGCTTCAGCAACGTGACCCTATGGCTGGTGCGTCTGGTGGACGTCGTCAGCAGATCGTGGACCTGGCGCGCGCGGGCATGGCGACCGGGTTGGCGGGGCTTTTTCTGGAGGCCCATCCTGATCCCGCCAATGCCAAGTGCGATGGACCCAGTGCCTTGCCTTTGGATAAATTGGAGCCATTTCTGGCGCAAATCAAAGCAGTCGACGACCTCGTGAAGTCGTTCGAACCATTGGTTATTGATTGAGTGCTTGCTGCACGAGAACTGTGCTGCTTGTGTGGTGTAGCAGAATATCTGTTGATGCGCGCGGGCTGCGGCGCTGCTTGGCGGGGAGAGGCAGTGCTATTTATGATTTTTATAATAACGATTGTGCAGCTGGGGAAAATTTAATATGGCGATAAATATGCGAAGCACCTGTGATGCACTGGCAATAGGAATGGAAACGCTCGATATTGAAATCGAGGCCCTGCAGCGCATGCGCTCGCGCATGGGTGAAGGTTTCAATGAGGCGGTGGATATCATATTGGCCATGCAGGGTCGATTGGTCATCGTCGGCATGGGCAAGTCGGGAATCATTGGGAAAAAAATCGCCGCCACATTGGCTTCGACGGGAACGCCTTCCTTTTTTGTGCATCCAGGCGAGGCATTTCACGGCGATCTGGGAATGATCAGGCCTGTCGACGTCTTGCTGCTTATTTCGAACTCGGGCGAGACCGAAGAGGTCTTGCGCATTCTTCCTTTTCTGCAGCATCAGCAAAACAAGATAATTTCGCTGACCGGAAAGCTGGACTCGACGCTTGCGCAGCATTCCCATGTCGTGCTGGATGTGGGTGTGGAGCGCGAGGCCTGCAAGAACAATCTGGCGCCCACCAGTTCGACAACCAATACTTTGGTGATGGGCGATGCCCTGGCCGTGGCCCTGACCGTAAAGCGTGATTTCCAACCCGCGGACTTTGCGC
Organism: Acidovorax sp. CCYZU-2555; assembly: GCF_018413525.1. Classification (GTDB taxonomy): domain Bacteria; phylum Pseudomonadota; class Gammaproteobacteria; order Burkholderiales; family Burkholderiaceae_C; genus Comamonas. Next base: position 89,353 of record NZ_JAHCDD010000005.1, on the reverse strand, counting down.
GGTTTCACCCCGGCGGCAGCCTGGGGCGAAAACTGCTTACTCGGGTAAGTGACGTAATGCATAAGGGGGCATTGCCGATTTGTGCACCGGATGCCTCTTTTCGCGATGTGGTGAACTCGATCACCTATGGTCGGCTCGGTTTGACGCTGGTCATGGAGCAGCAGGAACTCAAAGGGATCATCACGGACGGTGATTTGCGCCGTGCGTTTGAAGCGCAGGGCGATACCAAGCTTTTGCGGGCTGCGGAAATGATGTCTTCCAATCCGTTGACGATTGCTCCAGACACACGGTTTTCGGAAGCCGAAGCCTATATGCGTGAGAAGGAAGTGGGCGCTCTGGTCGTTCACAGCGCGCAAGGCATTGTGGTTGGCGTACTGCAGATATACGGCCTCAAGCAGGAAGCTGCACTGGTCTGATATGCGAATTGGAATTCTGTCGTCGGGCATTGGCCGTATCCCTTACCTTTCGTCTTTTATCGGGGCAGACGTTCGCAGGCTTGGTTGGTTCGCCGCGGACGTCGATGCGGTCGCTGGTTGGGGCCGGCGACCCAGCACGCGCCAGGCGGTTGCTTATGCCGCCACGCACGGTCTGCCGTATGTAGCGCTCGAAGATGGATTTCTGCGTTCGTTTGGCACGGGCGCGCACTTTCCGCCCGTTGCACTGGTGGTGGATGACGAAGGAATCTATTACGACTGCACCAAGGTGAGTGCGTTGGAGAGGTTGCTTAACGAAGCAGATGATTTGCTTTCGCCCGATGCTTTGGCTCGTACTCCATTGCTTGGCATTGGGCTGAGCAAGTACAACCATGCGCCGGCGCTTCCCGCCGATGCGCTTCGTGCACAAGACAGTGCACGGATACTGGTGATCGATCAGACCGCCGGCGATATGAGCGTGGCGTTGGGCGGCGCGAATGCGCGGACCTTCGACGCAATGCTCGCGGCTGCCAAAGCCGAAAACCCGGGCGCTGTCGTCTATGTGAAGACGCATCCCGAAGTTACGTCAGGCCGCAAAGGCGGCTATCTGACCGCGGTGCAGGAGGATGCCCATACCGTGGTGCTGCGCGACGCGGTCAATCCGCTGAGTCTGATACAGCAGATGGACCGCGTGTACGTGGTCACGTCGACCATGGGCTTTGAGGCATTGCTGGCCGGCAAGCCGGTGACTTGCTTTGGCGTGCCCTGGTATGCAGGCTGGGGCGCGACCGATGACCGCCAGGGTGGGCATCCAGCGATGGCCAGGCGCGCGCGCACGCGCTCGGTGGATGAGTTGTTTGCGGCGGCATATGTCCACTACACGCGTTACCTGAACCCCGAGACGCGCGAGCGCGGCAGCATCTGGGACGCCATGCGCTGGCTTTCCCTGCAGCGTGAGGTCGCGCAACGTTTTCCCGCGCGCATGGTTTGCGTGGGCTTTCGCCGCTGGAAAGCGGCCAATGTGCAGCCCATGCTGTCCCTTTTCCGGGGCAATGTCCTGTTCGTCAAAAATGCCAAGGCTGCGGCCGCGCTGCAGCTCCAAGGTGCGGATTGTCTGGTGTGCTGGGGACGGGTACCGCCTGTGGGAGTGGAGCAGTTGGCGAATGAAGCCGGTGTGCGCCTGCTGCGCATGGAAGACGGCTTTGTACGCTCCGTGGGCCTGGGCTCCGATCTGATTGCGCCGCAGTCGTTTGTGCTCGATGCCAAGGGGCTTTACTTCGATCCGTCCCGACCTTCCGAGCTGGAAGACATGCTCAACGGGCGCGAATTCACGGCCGAAGATCTGGGCCGCGCCGCCAAGGTGCGCGAGACCATCGTCGCGCATGGCATCACCAAATACAACCTCGACGCCTTGCTGCCCGTGCAGTGGCCTGGTGTCGTGCCAGGCCAGCAGGTGGTGCTGGTGCCAGGGCAGGTTGAAGATGACGCGTCCATCCGTTTCGGCTGTGACACGGTGAGCGGCGTGCATACGAATCTGGGCTTGCTGCAGGCTGCGCGCGCAGCCTATCCGCACGCGTTCATTGTCTACAAACCACACCCTGATGTGACCAGCGGCAATCGCCGCGGCAAGGTGGCGCTCGACCAGGCCCGGCAATGGGCAAATCATGTCGAGTTGCAGTCTTCGGTCATCAGTTGCATCGAGGCCTGCGAGGTGGTGGTGACCATGACGTCGCTGACCGGATTCGATGCCTTGCTGCGCGGCAAGACCGTCGTGGTTCACGGTCGGCCTTTCTATGCGGGCTGGGGCTTGACCCACGACACGCTGGCGATGCCGCGACGCGGCAGGGCGCTGAGTCTGGATGCGCTGGTCGCGGGCGCGTTGTTGTTCTACCCCCTCTATTGGGACCCCGTGCTCAACGGCTACACCACTTGCGAATCAGTGTTGCAACGTCTGCTCGAGGAGCGCACGCGCTTGGAAGAGCAAGGCAAGTTGAAACAAATGAAGCTGGGCTTTGTGGCCAGACAAATCCGGAAAATACGCGCGCTGCTGCGATCTTCGGGGTGCGCACATTCGGTGCAATTGCAGTCTGTGATGAGTAAGTATTCCAGCAGGCCCCCGCCTTTGGGGAGGAAGGGGCAATGAGCGCGGTGGCTTCGGCTTTTTCTGGCAAGCGCGTGTTGTTGCTGCAAGGTCCGGTGGGGCCCTTTTTCAGCAACCTCGCGCACGATCTGCGCGGTGCGGGCGCGCAAGTTTTCAAGGTCAACTTCAACGCCGGGGACTGGCTGTTCTATCCTCGCAGCGCCCATGGTTTCAAAGGCAGCCTGCAAGAGTGGCACCGGGAGTTGCCCTCACTGCTGACGCAACATCGCATTGATGTCGTTTTGCTGTTTGGCGACTGCCGTCCCATCCACGCCAATGTCCGGGCCCTGGCCGAAAGCCGGGGCATTGCCGTGGGTGTCTTTGAAGAAGGCTATCTGCGCCCTGACTATGTGACGTTCGAGCCAGTGGGAGTCAACGGCCATTCGGTGTTCCACCAGGACCTCGCCGATTGGCTCAAGAACCAGACAACACAGGAGGTGCCGCAGGCAGCCAATGCCGACGTGGCCGACGAATCCCATGCGCCGGTCGACCGGTCGGACAGTCTTTCGAGCAAGCTGGCTGCGCCCCAGATGCCAGCCCACCAGGCGGTGGGCAATGGCTACTGGAGCGCCGCTACCTGGGGCATGCTGTATTTTTTTGCGTCCTGGGCAGGCTACCTTTTCTGGAACAACGCGCTGCACCATAGGCCGCTGACAATTTGGGACGGGCTTTGGTGGTTGTTGTCGTTTGCGCGCAAGGCGTATTTCCGCTGGACGGAAAAGGGGGTGCAGGAAAAGCTCGAAGGCGAGTGGCGCCGAAAGTTCTTTCTGATTCCGCTGCAGGTCTACAACGATGCGCAAATCACCGTGCACTCCGACTACGAGTCGGTGTGCGGCTTCATCGACCATGTGATGCGCTCGTTCGCGGGCGCGTTGCTGCGCGAGAATCAGGCCGATAAGCAATTGCCGCTCAATGCGCAGTCCGTACAAGAGGATGTACTGGTGTTCAAGCACCATCCCATGGACCGCGGTCACCGCAACTACGGCAAGGCCGTGCGTCTGCTGACCAAGCGCCATGGCCTGCAAGGGAAGGTGCTCTATATCCACGACCAGCATTTGCCCAGCCTGCTCAAGGCCTGCAAAGGCGTGGTGTTGGTCAACAGCACGACCGGCCTGTCGGCGCTGGGCCATGGCGCGCCCGTCAAGGTCTGCGGGTCTGCGCTTTACGATCTACCGGGCATGACGTTTCAGGGACGTTTGAATGACTTCTGGTTTGAGGCCCGCAGCGCGCTTCCCTGTGCCGACATGCTGCAGCGTTTCAAGGCCGCACTGGTCACGCGCACGCAGCTCAACGGCAGCTTCTACCGCAAGCTGCCCGGCGTCGCGTGGCGCTGCGGCGTGCGACTCCAAGGGATGATGGCGCAGCGACTGTGGCCCGAGTCGGTGGTGCAGGTCTTGCCGGCAACCCCTGGCAAGGCCGCCTCGAACCAGGCCATTGCGCCGCTGTCCGGATCTGGGTCTGCGCCGACGCGACCCGCCAAGCGCCGCGCCCGGCGCAAGGGCTCTGCGCCGTGAGCCGTCATGACGGATTGCCTCCGAGGCTCGTGGTGTTCGTTGGCGGCTTCGACCCGCGCGGTGCTCGCCATTACTACCGCTTGTTTGCCGAACATGCCGTTTTGCAGGGCAAGGTCGACGGCCGTGAGTATGCCGTGGGGCCGCGCCGGCCGCTGGATGTGGGTAGCCATCGCCATGCGCAGTGGACGTTCAGCGGCGAGGCGGGCGGTGGCGACTACGTGTTCTTCGACTGGAGCGATGCCGTGCGCGCGCACTGGCCGCGTTCCTGGTGGCGTGTGACCGCGCAGGCATGCAAGACTTATGCAACGGTGCTCAAGGATTGGCGCGTGTTGCGGCCGATTCGCCGCCAGACCCCCAACACGTTGCTGGCCTTTGCCTACCCCTTGCTCTATATCTGCTTGGCGGTGATGCTGGCCATGGGCGGTTTCGCACTGGGTTGGCGCTGGAGCGAAGCGCTGCCCTCGTGGGTGCGATGGATGCCGCCGTCGGCGATTTTCGCCGCCGCGCTGTGGGGCAGCGCGGCACTCGACAAGCGGCTCAATGTGAGCTGGCTGCTGAGAATTTTCAATTTTGCGGCGCACAGCGCGCAGCGCGATGGCGCGGTGCTTGCGCAGCGCACGCTTGCCATGGCGGACTGGATACAGGCCCGCTCGGAGCGCCAGCCAGGGTTGGAAGTGGTAGTGGTGGGCTTCAGCGTGGGCAGTGTCCAGGCCTTGCATCTGGTGGATGCTCTGCGCCAGCGTCTTCCCACGCAGCCGACCGCGGTGGGCCAGGCGCCTGCAGCGGTGACTTTGCTGACCTTGGGAAATTGCATTCCGCTGTTTACCTTGATGCGCCAGGCGCAGGCCTTGCGCGCCACCTTGCAGGCGGTGGCGGCAGACAGCCGGGTGTTTTGGGCCGACGTTTCCTCGCCCGGCGACAGCGTGAGTTTCGGCATGTGCGATCTGCTGCCGCTGGCCATGCGCGGTGCCCCCGCGCCAGCCCAGGCTTACGCCAATCCGCGTCACATGTGCAGCCCGCGCTTTCACAAGCTTTTCGAACCCCAGACCTACAGGCGGATGCGGCGCAACAAGATGCGCATGCATTTCCAATACCTGATGGCATCCGAAAAGCAGGGTGCGTACAATTTTTTTGCCATGCTTGCAGCGCCTGGCGCTGTACGCACATTTGTTGAGAAGTATCTGGTCCGATGAGTCTTTTTTGTCCCGCGTATCCCAAGCCTCGGCCTGAAAAAGCCTCCAGGTTCAGCCTTTTCTGGCATGCCCGCCGCTCATGGATGGACGCGTTGTACGAGCGCAGCTACACCATGCAGATGGGTGAAGTGCACCTGCCGGGTGTCGATCTGTACATGCTCAACGACACCAAGGAGGTCAAGCGCGTGATGCAGGGCGAGGCGCAGTCTTTCCCCAAAAGCCATTTGCTGCATGAGTCGCTGGCGCCCTTGCTCGGCGACAGCATTTTCACCACCAATGGCGCGCAATGGCAGCGTCAGCGCGGCATGATGAACCCGGCGTTCGAGCAGGCACGGCTGCAGGTGGCGTTTCCGCGCATGCTGGGCGCGGTCGAAGCCATGCTCGAGCGCATGGATGTGTTGAAGAGCGACGAGCCCTACGACATCGAGATCGAGATGACCCATGTCACGGCCGACATCATTTTCCGCACCATTTTTTCCGAGCCCATGCAGGGCCCGGACGCGCATCGGGTGTTCGACGCGTTTGCGCGCTACCAGGCCATGGCGCCCAAGCTGATGCTGCCGGCGCTGTTCGGCATGCGCTGGCTCCGGACCCCATGGCTGCAATGGCGCAGCAACCAGGCCGCGAAGGAAATCCGCACGTTGCTGCAGGCCATGATCCTGCCGCGCTATGAAGCCCATCAGCGCGGCGAGCCCGGCGCGCATGAGGATATTCTGGCGGCATTCATGCGCGCCAAGGATGCGGAGACAGGCGCGCCTTTCACGTTCGAGGAGTTGGTGAACCAGGTGGCGATGCTGTTTCTGGCCGGTCACGAGACTTCGGCCAGCGCACTGACCTGGGCCAGCTATCTGCTGGCCAAATCGCCCGAAATCCAGCAGCGCGCCCATGTCCAGGTGCGCGCGGCGCTGGGCCAGCGAGCGCCCGAGCAATCGGACATGAAAAGCCTGCCCCTGGTCTGGAATATCTTCCGGGAAACGCTGCGGCTGTTTCCCCCCGTCGGCTTTTTCGCGCGCGAGAACACCGCCGCGTGCCCGATGCGCGGCAAGCAGCTCAAGGCTGGCAGCACGGTGGTGGTCGCGCCCTGGTTGCTGCAACGCCATCGCAAGTGGTGGGTGGACCCCGATGCCTTCGACCCCGATCGATTCGATCGCGAGGAAAGCAAGGACGCCATCAAGAATGCCTATATGCCTTTCAGCATGGGGCCGCGGGTCTGCCTGGGCGCGGCGTTCGCGCTGCAGGAGGCCGTGCTGATCCTGTCATGTCTGCTGCGGCGCTATCAGTTGCAGCCCGTCGAAGGCCATGTGCCGCAACCCGTGGGGCGGCTGACCATTCGCTCGGCCAATGGAGTGCAGCTGCGTCTGGTGAAGCGCGAGCCCGCGGAGGGCGCATGAAAGAGCGATTGGCCGGTTTCTTGTTGATGTGCGCCATGGTGCCCATGGCCGTATTGGGCTGGATGCTGCTGATTCTGGTGGGCTTTGCGGGTAAGAGCGAACGCGGGCGCGCCGGAGTGCGCGCGCTCGACCATTTCGTCAATGCCACGCTGTTCAACGGCCATGCCTGGGAAAGCGTGTCATCCCATGCCTGGCGCGAACGCGAGCGGCGCTGGGCCCGGGCGGTCATCTGGCTCACGGACCATTTCCAGCAGGACCACTGCAAGCGCGCGAACAAGCGCGAGCAGCCCGTGGTGGATCTGGTGATCAAGAAGGGGCTGGGAGACCGCACGATTCATTGAGACACCGGCAGCGCCGAACTATAGAAGCACCTCGGCGGAAGGGTACTTCCAGCTGTCGCGAAGCAAATAACCCAGCGGCAGATTCAGCGTGATGCCCGGCGCAATGGGCTTGGAGAACCATTTGTCATAGAGCGGGTAAATCTCGCGCGAGGTGATCAGGCGCTTCATCTCGGTGTCTATGAGTTGCTTGAACTCGGCGTCGCCCTTGGGAAGCATGATCGCCAGCGGTTCGGTGGTGAGCGACTTGCCCACGACCTTGAAGGCTGAGGGCTTGGGCCGCCCTGCGGCCAGGCCGTAGAGCAGCACATCGTCCATCGCGAAGGCGTCGGCTTCGCCTTTTTCGACCATTTCGATCGCCTTGGCGTGGTCCGGCGCCTCGATGATGGTGATGCCAATCATTTGCTCGCGGTTGGCCACCGAGACGACTTTCAGCGGGCTGGTTCCTTTGGTCGATACCAGCTTTTTGCCACGCAGGTCTTCGAGGCGAGTGATGGCACTGGATGCACTGACCAGCAGGCGCGCGCTGGCGACGAAATGGGGGACGGTGAACGCCACCGACTGGCGGCGTTCCGCATTGTTGGTGGTGGAGCCGCATTCGAGGTCGGCCTTGCCTTGCTCGATGACCGCCACGCGGTCCGCCGACGTGACCTGCAGGAACTCGACCGCCATGTTGGGCTTGCCCGTCTTCTTGCGCACCACCTCCGCGAGCCGCAGACACAGGTCCATCGCATAGCCAACGGGCTTGCCTGTCTTGGTGTCGATGTAGGAAAACGGAACGGATGATTCGCGGTGCGCGATGACCAGGCTGCCTCCCGCATTGATCTTGTCCAGCACTCCCGAAGATGCTGCCGACGCGGCGCACAAAGTGACAAGACCGAGTGCCGTCCGCTGGAGAATATTCATCTTGCATCCTGGGCGCGATGCGCGAGCGGGATGCTGCGCCATCATTTGGTTGCAAATATACACATTGTCATCTCCGATCGCACACAGGACTGTGCGCCGTATTCCATAAGCGAGGAATTGCGCAAGTCTTTGATTTGTTTGTGGTAATGAACTTCCATCACAGACGAGGCGATCACGCGCCATGTTCAAATGGTCACCCACTTCCGTCAAACCACTTTCTGCCTTTGAAACGCGAAATGCCATCTTCCACCCTGGGCAAAGCCATCCCTGTACTCGCCTCCCTCGACATGGCGCGCACACTGCATTTCTACCGCGAGACGCTGGGTTTCAGGACGCAGCATTTCGAAGCGAACGGGTACGGCATTGCCGTGCGCGGCGACACCGAACTGCACTTCTGGGCCTGCACGGAAAAGCATATCGCCGAGAACACCTCCTGCTATATCCGCGTGGCGGACATCGCTGCGGTGCACCGCGCGTTCAGCGCCAAGCTGCCCACGCTTTCGCCGGTGGTGCATACGGCCTGGGGAATGGACGAGCTGTATGTGATCGATCCTGACGGCAACCTTCTCAAGTTCGGGCAGGATTCGGCAGCGGCGTAGTCAGGCCCAGGGGACCTTTGCGAAGCGCTCGACCAGAAAGTCGAGCAGGGCGCGCACTGCGGGCGACAGGTGCTTGCGCGAAGGGTAGAGCGCGTAGATGCCCATGGTGGGCAGAGCCCAGTCGGGCAAGACGGCTTCAAGGCTTGCGTCGCGCAGATGGGGGTTGGCCAGATAGGTCGGCTGCATCGCAATGCCGCCGCCGGCCAGTGCTGCCTGCAGCAAGGCCGTGGCTTCGTTGCCGCTGAAATGGCTGCCTACGCCCACTTCCTCGATGGCCTCGCCACGCTGCAGTTTCCAGATGCTCTTGCCGAAGTTGGCGTAGCTCAGGCATCTGTGCCTGCCCAGGTCGGAAGGCTGCTGCGGAGTGCCGTGGGCGCGCAGGTAGGCGGGCGATGCGACCAGCACCGAGCCGCAGGGCGCGAGCACCCGGCCTATCAGTGTGGGGTCGGGTTCGGCGCTGATGCGTATGGCCAGGTCTATGCGTGTCTCGACCAGATTGAGTGCGCCTTCGCTGGCGTTCAGATCGATCTTGAGCTCGGGGTACAGCTGCAGGAAGTCGACCACGGCCGCGGCCATCTGCGCATAGGCGAACGACACGCTGCAGGTGATGCGCAGCTGGCCGCGCAGCACGCCGTCATGGCGGCTGGTCTCCTCTTCGACATTGCCCATCAGGGCCAGCATCTGCTGGCTGCGCCGCAGGCAGCTTTCACCGGCGTCGGTGAGCGTGACGCTGCGCGTGGTGCGCTGCAACAGGCGCGCGCCCAGCCATTGTTCCAGCGCGCCCACATAGCGCGTGACCATGGCGCGCGACATGTCGAGCTTGTCGGCCGTGGCGCTGAAGCTGCCGCTGTGCGCCACTTCGACGAAGACTTGCATGGCGGTCAATCTATCCATGATCTGATCGATTTATGAAACAGTTATGCGCGGATTATCGCGTTTATCTGCGCGGATATTGAAACTAAAGTCCATGCATTCGACCACTATCTGGAGTTTTCGCATGATCCGCACAACGCTTCTCGCCGCATCCCTGGCCATTGCCTTCACCAGCGCCCAGGCCGCCCAGCCGCTGGCCGTGAAGGTCTACAACGCCGACGGCAACAGCTTCAATGTCAACTCCACCTTGCTGGTGGGTGAGAAGGAGGCCATGGTGATAGACGCGGGCTTCACGCGCGCCGATGCGCTGCGCATCGCCGCGAATGTGCTCGACAGCGGCAAGAAGCTCACGACCATTTATGTGAGTCAGGCCGACCCCGACTATTACTTCGGTGTCGAAACACTCAAGGAGTTCTTTCCCCAGGCCGATGTGGTGACCACGCCGGCCGTGCTGGCCAAGCTCGCGCCCAAGATGGCCGGCAAGCTCGCTTTCTGGGGCCCCAAGATGGGCGCCAACGCGCCGCGCCAGCCCGTGCTGCCGCGCGCGCTCGAAGGCAACGCGCTGACGCTCGAAGGGCAGGCGATAGAGATCCGCGGCACCGAAGGTGTGCTGGCCCACCGCCCCTATGCCTGGATTCCCTCCATTCAGGCCGTGGTCGGCAATATTGGTGTGTTCGGCAACATGCATGTCTGGACGGCCGACACCCAAAGCGCTGCAGAACGCGCCGCATGGGTGAAGCAGCTGGATGAAATGGCCGCGCTCAAGCCCGCGCTGGTGGTTCCCGGTCACATGAAGGCCGGTACCAAGGTCGATGCAAGCACCATCACGTTCACCAAGGACTACCTGCAGACGTTCGAGAAGCAGCTCGCGGCGAGCAAGAACAGTGCGGAACTGATTGACGCGATGAAGAAGGCCTACCCCCAACTGACCAACGGCGCGATGTCGCTGGACATAGGCGCCAAGGTCAACAAGGGTGAAATGAAATGGTAAGCAGCATGAAAACCATCACGTATCTGCTCGACCCGCTTTGCGGCTGGTGCTACGGCGCTTCACCGGTGCTGCAGCAACTGGGTCTGGAACCCGGCATCCGCCTGGAGCTCGCGCCCACCGGTCTGTTCGCGGGTGCGGGCGGGCGCACGCTGGACGCCGCGTTCGCGGACTACGCCTGGGCCAACGACATGCGCATACAGAAGCTCACGGGCCAGCAATTCACGCCTGAGTACCGCGCCCAGGTGTTGGGCAAGCTGGGCAGCCGCTTCGATTCGGCGGCGACCACGCTGGCGCTGACGGCCGTGCTGCGCACCGCGCCGCAGCGCGAACTGGAGGCTCTGAAAGTCTTGCAGGAAGCGCGTTATGTGCACGCCCTGGACACCGGCGCGGTGACGGTGGTGGCGCAATTGCTGCGCGGGCTGGATCTGCATGCGGCCGCCGACCTTCTTGCCGCGGGCGACGCGGAGCTGGTGGCGGCCAACGCCCAGCGCATGCGCCAGGCGCAGCAGCTGAAGCAGGATTTCGGCGCGCAGGGCGTGCCGGCCTTGATCTTCACGGACGACCAAGGCAGCCGGCTGCTGCGTGGCAATGCGCTGTATGGCAGCCTGGACAGCTTGCTTGCCGACATTGCCGCAGCCTGAAAGGCGTCAGAGGTGCACCGTGGCCGCCACGAGGCGCAGCACGAAGGGGCGCACGATGACCACACAGCAAAATGCCACGGGCATCGCCAGGGCGTAGACCTTGAGAACGCTGGCCAGATAGCCGGGGCCGACGCCGGCTTGCACGCCCACAATGACGGCACACATGAGGAAGGCCATGATGGTCGCCATGTAGAAGGCGAACACATAGGGCATGAAACGCCGTGGAAGTTTGCGGCGTGGGGAAGCAGAGGGAGAAGGCGTCGACATCTGTTATGTTGTTGATAAAGTCAACGGATTATGTGCGATCAAGTTGACTTAATCAACTGTTTTCTGGCGCCCGTCGCATTGTTTTGCGCTGGTTCGCTGACAACGCTGCGACGGGCGGCCGTCCTGAGGCGTGTTTTCAGGGGTGAACGGCTTCGCCCAGGTTGAGCATCAGCCGGTTGGCCCAGGCGAAGATGGCCGCGGCGTGCAGTGCGTCGAGGATCTCCAGATGGGTCAGGCCGGCTTCGCGCAGCGACTGCAGGCGTTCGCCGCTGAGCTGGTTTGGGGCTTCGGTCAGGTCAATGGCGAACTGGACCAGCGCCTTTTCGCGCGCGTTCGTGCCCGCCGTATGCGGGTTCTCGAACACCTGGGCGATCACGTCGTTGCGCTTGGCCAGCTGTTCGAAGCGCTGGGCATGCACGGACGCACAGTAGACGCAGCCGTTGATGCACGACACCGCGGCGCTGACGAGTTCGCGCTCGGCGCGCGACAGGCCGCCCGGAGCGTACATGATGGCGTTGAACACCACCGAGCGTTCCTGCAGGATCTGCGGCTGATGGATCAGCGCCAGGTAGTATTGGCTGGTCTTGGCCGATGGGTGGCTGGCTTCCAGGATGGCCAGCTGCTCCGGCGTGGCTTCCTCGAGCTTGAGCACGGGCACCCAGGCTTTCCAGCCCAGCGTTTCGCTGGTGAAGCCGTTGATGCGCAAGGCTTCACCGGGCTTGGGCAGGTGATGCGGATGCACAAAGGTTTCGCTGCTGGTCGCGGCGACGGGCGCTGCGTGCAGGTAGTCACCCAGCGCCGTGAGGGCTTGCAGGCCCGCGACCACGCGCACCTGGTAGCTGAGAAAAGCGATCAGTTGGGCCAGCGTGATGATTTCGGGCGGCTGCAGGCCGGCGGCGAGCAGGGCATCGATGCTGCTGCGGTCGCCTTCGACCGGCTTGTGCGTGAGCAGCGTCGCGAACTTCTGCAGCGCGGCTTCGCGCTGGGCATCCACGGCAGCATCCTGCAGTGCGGCCAGTTGCGCGCTGTAGTACTGCAGCAGGCTGGCGCTGTCGCTGAGCCGGCTGATGGTCTGCGCCACGCGCAGGCGCTCGCCCAGCGTCAGGCCGGGCAGGGCGGGGTCGAACAGCTGCTTGTAGCTGCCCTGGGTTGCATCCACGACCTTGGCGCGCTGGTGGCGTATGGCCTTGACCGCGGGGAACTGGTCCAGCTGGGTCAGGGAGTCGATCAGGTCGGCGGAAGTCGAGGGCGTTTGGGTTTCGGTCATGACTTGGAAAGGGAGTTATGGCTGTAGTGCAGGCCGTTCATCCTTCGACAGGCTCAGGACGAACGGGACATCCGTTCGAATCCATCTGCGCGAACGGCGTTTAACCGTTCGTGGTGAGCTTGTCGAACCATGAACGTCCACGCTCATAATTCAGGCCTGGGTCTCGGGCCTGGCCGCCTGCGCGGCCGTGGCGCGCGCGAGAAATGCCTGGACGGCGATCCACGACTGTTCGTTGGCCAGCGCATTGACCGCCGGCGTTCCGCCCGAGGTGCTCAGTCGCTTGGATACGGGGTGGGCGTAGAACAGATGCGTGGTTGGCACATAGGGGAACAGGATCGCATGGCCGCCGCCTTCCCAGTCGTGGTGTTCCACGGGGTGGGGATGGTGGTTGGCTGCCAGGTGGTCCTTGACCATCTTGCCGTAGAGCGACGAAGGCCAGGAGCCGTCATCGGTCGCCGACAGCAGCATCACCGGGCCATCGATGCACTCCACGCGTATGCGCGCGCGCTCCACTGCGTCGGGGTCCTGCAGCGCCGTGAGCATGGCCGCGGTGTGGCGGCGCGGCTCGGGGCCTTGGTCCCAGGGCGCCCAGGACGCCGTGCGGTTGTTGTTCCAGATGTCGACCAGCGGCTGGCCGCGGAAGATCCAGGCCGGGCCTTCGCGGCCCTTGGCCGGGTCGCAGGCGTTCTGCGCGCAGTGCACGAAGGCGCTGGGCACATAGCCGATCACGGCCTTGACCATGTCCGGGAACAGCGAGCCCAGCAGCAGCACCAGCTCGCCGCCGCGCGACTGGCCGCTGAGCGCGACGAAGCCGTCCTTGGGTTGCAGCTCGCGGTGAATCCACTGCAGCGCGGTCTCGAAGTATTCGAGGTGCGTGTCGGAGATGTAGTCGGAGCGGCCCGGCGACTTGAAGTAGCCCACGGCCAGCGCCGCATAGCCGCGCGACGCGTAGAGCGCGGCACGCGGCTCGTTGATGCCGCCGCCCGAGCCGTTGAGCACCATCACCACGGGGTGGGGGCCTGGCGTCGCGGGCGTGAACAGCGTGGCCGACAGCCCCGCGTCGCGAATCTCGCGGCGCGTGACGCCTTCGGCGGCCAACTCCTGAACGAAATGGCCGGAAAGCTCTGCGCCGTCGGGCAGCAATGCGCGCACTTCGGTGGTCAGCGCGGCGCTGGGTTCGGCGGCGAAGGGGTCGTGCGGCGCATCGGCGATGGTCTGGGTTTGCGACCAGACCAGACCCATGGCCGACACGCCGCTGTAGCTCCCGTCGACAGGCGCGTCGCGCGTCAGGTCCACGCAGCCGTCAGCACCGGCCGCAAAGCGCGCCTGCGACGTCCATTCGACCTGCGGACCGCGCACGGTGCGCGTGCGCAGCGTGACGTGCTGGCCGGGCGCGAGCCCGCGCACCGTGATGCGGCGCGGCACGTCGATCAGCGCCGTTTGCGGCGAAATCTCGAGCTGAGGATGCATGGCTTCTATGCCTTACTTGCCGGACACGGGAGTGACCTGCAGCGCCGTGGTGCGGTCGCTGAGGATAGGCGTCACTTTCAGGCCCTTCTTGGCGGCCCAGATGTTCTTGTAGTGGAACAGCGGGATCTGCGCGACATCGTCGGTCACGAGCTTGGCGGCATGCCGGAAGATCGCTTCGCGGCGCTTGGCGTCGAACTCGATGGTCGCGGCGTCCAGCGCCTTGTCCACGTTTTCATTGCTGTAGCGGCCCCAGTTGTTGGCGCCGCGGCCGGCCTTGGCGTCGTTGGTGGCCAGGGTCTGCAGCAGGCCATAGCCGGCTTCGCCCGTGCCATTGCCCCAGGCAATGACGCTGACCGCGTATTCGTTCTTGCCGGCGCGGCTCGAGTACACCGACCATGGCACGACTTCGAGCTTGGTCTTCACGCCGATGCGCGTCCAGAACTGGGCCACGGCCTGCATGGTTTCGGGCGCTTGCGGATAGCGGTCGCCAGGCACATGGATCGTGATCTGAAAGCCTTCGGGGAAGCCGGCGTCGGCGAGCAGCTTCTTGGCTTTCTCGGCGGAGTAGGGCGTTGCCGGAATGTCGGGGTTGTAGCCGAACGAACCCTTGGGCATCCACTGGTTGGCTTCGGTCGCCGTGCCCTGCAGGATGCGGTCGGTGATGGCCTTGCGGTTGATCGCAATGTTCAGCGCTTCGCGCACGCGCTGGTCGGTCAGCGGGTTCTCGGCCAGCGGCTTGCCGGCGTTGTCGGTGATGAATTCGTTGCTGCCCTTGCGCAGGCTGGGCTGGATCAGCAGCGCGCGCAGTCCGGGGTACTCGTACACGCTGACCGACGACGTCTTCTTGAGCTTGGCGACATCGGTCACGGCGACCTTGTCGATCACGTCGACATCGCCCGACAGCAGGGCCGCGGTACGCGCCGCGCCGTTGTTGATGAAGCGGTACGTCACCTTGTCCCAGGGCTGGGCCGGGCCGTAGTAGCTTGCGCTGCGCTCCATCAGCGTGCGGTCGCCTGGAGTGTAGGAAGTGAACTTGTAGGGACCGGTGCCGACCATGGCCTTGCCCGAGTTGTAGTCTTCGCTCTTCGATTGCGCGCCCACATGCTTGCTCACGATGTAGATCGAAGCGATTTCCAGCGGCAGCATGGGGTTGGGCGTGGTGGTCTTGATGACGACCGTATGCGCATCCTTGGCCGTGGTCGATTCGACGCTGCGCAGCGCGCCGCGGTACGAAGCCACCGAGCCCGCGACATTGCGCGCGCGATCGAACGAGAACACGATGTCGTCGGCCGTGAACGGCTTGCCGTCCTGCCACTTGATGTCCTTGCGCAGCTTGAATTCCCAGGTCTTGTCGTTGACGGCCTTCCAGCTTTCGGCCAGGCCGGGCTCGAGCTTGCCGCCGTCGCGCGAGTTCACCAGGGAGTCCCAGAAGTGCAGGGCCAGCGAGCGATCGCCCGCATGGTTGTTGAGCTGCGGGTCGGCCGACGAGATGGGGTCGGCAAAGCCTATGCGCAGGTCTTTGGCGCTGGCGCCGGAGACGGCCAGCAGGGCGGCCATCGCAATGGCGGAAAGGGAAGCAGTATGCATGGTGGTGCTTTCTCTCGGAAGGGTGAAGTGAATCGATGGTCTAGAACGCCGTTCGCACTGAGTCCTGAGCCTGGCGAAGGATCGAAGTGCCTGTATTCGACAGGGCTTCGACAGGCTCAGCCCGAACGGCTGTTGAGCGGAGCTCAGGCAGCATGGGCCATGTCATTGAGATGGCAGGCACTTTCGTGCTGTATGGCAATGCCCTTGAGCCGCGGCGCTTCGACGCTGCAGCGCGGCATGGCCTGGGGGCAGCGCGGGTGGAAATGGCAGCCGCTGGGCGGCGCCATCGGGCTGGGAATCTCGCCGCGAATGGTCTGAAAGCTCGTGCGCCGATTGTCCAGCCGCGGAATCTCGGCGAGCAGGGCCTGGGTGTAGGGGTGCTGCGGGTTGGCGAACAGTTCCTCGACCGGCGCCGTCTCGACGATGCGGCCCAGGTACATCACGGCGACGCGGTCGCACAGATGGCGGATCACGCCCAGGTCATGGCTGATGAACAGATAGGCCAGGCCCAGTTCGTCGCGCAGGTCCATGAACAGGTTCAGTATCTGCGCCTGGATGGACACGTCGAGCGCGGCCACGGCTTCGTCGCAGACCAGCATCCTGGGCTGAACGGCAAGCGCGCGCGCAATGCCAATGCGCTGGCGCTGGCCGCCGCTGAACTGGTGCGGGTAGCGAAAGCGCAGGCGCGGGTCCAGGCCTGCGCGTTCGAGCTGCCGGCACACATATTCGTCTTCGTGCTCGGCGTCGACCAGGCCGTGCAGGCGCGCGGCTTCGCCGACGATGCGGTTGACGCGCAGGCGCGGGTTCAGGCTCGACTGCGGGTCCTGGAAGATCATCTGAATGCCCAGCCGGGCCTGCAGCGTTTCCTCGGCGCTCAGCTGGGTGCGGTCCTTGCCCATCACCTGCACATGGCCGTCGGTGGGCGCGAGCAGGCCGGTGGCGATGCGGCCCAGCGTCGATTTGCCGCAGCCCGACTCGCCGACCAGGCCCACGACTTCACCGGGGCGCACCTGCAGGTCCACGCCGTCGAGCGCATGCGTGACCACGGGCGCCTTTTGTGCACCGATCTTGCGCATCCATTGGCCGAAACGGCCCGGCGGAGGCTGCAGGCCGAAGCGCTTGGTGATGCCCTGCAGGTCGAGCAAAGGGGCGGCGGTATCTTGAACGTTGCCGGTCATGCGGCGCTCCGGGAAAAGTCGGCCGCTGCGCCGGGAAAGAAGCAGCGCACGGTATGTGCTGTGGCGGTGTTGGCGCCGGATGGCGCGGCAATGGTCTGCAGCGCTGGCGGCTGTTCGCAGCGCGTCTGCGCGCGCGGGCAGCGCGGCGCGAAAGCGCAGCCGGGCGGCAGGTCGAGCAGATTGGGCGCCATGCCCGAGATCTGCTGCAGGCGGCTCTTGCGCTGGTTGGCGCTGGGCAGGCTGCCGATCAGGCCCTGGGTGTAAGGGTGCTGGGGGTTGTCGAGCACCTCATCGACGCTGCCATGCTCGACGATGCGGCCGGCGTACATCACGGCGATGTCATCGGCCAGGCCGGCGACCACCGACAGATCGTGGCTGATCCAGATCATCGCCGTGCCGGTCTCGCGCACCAGCTGCTGCATTTCCGACAGGATCTGCGCCTGAATAGTCACGTCGAGCGCCGTGGTGGGCTCGTCGGCAATGATCAGCTCGGGGTCGTTGAGCAGCGCGATGGCGATCGCCACGCGCTGGCGCATGCCGCCCGACAGCTGGTGGGGGAAGGCCTTGAGGCGTTCCTCGGGGCTGGGAATGCCCATGCGCGCCAGCGTCTTGCGGCAGTGTTCGAGCGCCTCGGCCTTGCCCATCTTGCGGTGGGCGCGAATCGTCTCGAGCATCTGCACGTCGATGCGCAGCACGGGGTTGAGCGTGGCCATCGGATCCTGGAAGATCATCGCGATGCGGTTGCCGCGCAGGCTGCGCAGCGCGCGGCTGTCCAGGCGCGCCAGGTCCTGGCCCTGGAACAGCACCTGGCCCGCGGTGATGCGGCCCGCCGCGTCGAGCAGGCCCATGATGGAAAAGCCGGTGACCGACTTGCCCGAGCCCGACTCGCCGACCAGGCCCAGCACCTTGCCGCGCTGGAGCTGAAAGCCTACGCCGTTGACCACGGGCAGCACGCCCGCGCGCGTGTCGAACTGGGTGTGCAGGTCCTTTACTTCGAGCACGGGGGCTGCCGTGGGCGGCAGCGATGGATTGACTGAATCGTGGGACATGTAGCTTTTATTTCTGCAGGCGCGGGTTGAGCACGTCGCGCAGTTGGTCTCCGACCAGGTTGATCGCGACGATCGTCAGCAGCAGTGCGACACCGGGGAAGAAGCTGATCCAGTATTCGTTGGACAGCAGGTATTGGTAGCCATTGGAGATCAGCAGGCCCAGCGACGGCTCGGTGATGGGCACGCCCAGGCCGAGGAACGACAGCGTGGCTTCGAGCGTGATCGCGCGCGCCACCTGCAGCGCGGCGATGACCAGCAGCGGCGGCAGGCAGTTGGGCAGGATATGGCCCAGCAGGATGCGCCACTGCGGAATGCCCTGGCCGCGCGCGGCGTCCACATACTCGCGCCGCGTTTCGACCAGTGCCTGGCCGCGCGCCGTGCGCGCGTAGTAGGCCCACTCGACCAGCACCAGGGTCAGGATCACGTTGCCAATGCCCTTGCCCATGTAGGCCAGGATCATCAAGGCCATCAGGATGGTGGGAAACGACAGCAGCAGGTCGACCACGCGCATGATCACGGCGTCGGTCTTGCCGCCCGCGTAGGCCGCGATCAGGCCGACGACCGTGCCGACCACGGCGGCGATCGCCGCCGAGCCCACGCCCACCAGCAGGCTGATGCGCAGGCCGTAGACGATGGCTGAGTACAGGTCGCGGCCCTGGCCGTCGGTGCCCAGCCAGTAGGTGAAGCCATGCTCGGCGCTGGCCGAGCCGGGCGTGAGCCGGGCGTCGAGCACGTCGAGCTGCATCAGGTCGTAAGGGTTCTGCGGCGTGATGAACGGCGCGAATAGCGCCATCAGCACGACGATCAGCAGCGTGACCAGACCGATGATCGCGGGCTTGGAGCGCAGGAAGTCGTGGGCGATCTGCGCCCAGATCGACTGCACGCGGCCGGCGTCGGTCGCCGCGGGCGCGGCGGAAGAATTGACGGGAGCTTGGCTCATTGGGCGGCCTCCAGGCGAACGCGCGGGTCAAGCAGCTTGTAGAGCAGGTCGACGATCAGGTTGAGAGTCACGAAAATCACCACGACGACCATCAGATAGGCGACCACCACGGGGCGGTCCAGCGAATTGATGCTGTCCAAAATAAGCTTGCCCGCACCTGGCCAGGCAAAGATCGATTCGGTCACCACGGCATAGGCGATGGTCGAGCCGAGCTCCAGGCCCAGCACGGTCACCAGCGGAATCATGGTGTTGCGCAGCACGTGCATGATCATCACGCGCGTTTCCGACAAGCCCTTGGCGCGCGCGAACTTCACGAAGTCTTGCGGCATCACTTCGCGCACGCCGGCGCGCGTGAGGCGCAGCACCAGCGAAATCTTGAACAGCGCGAGGTTGAACGCGGGCAGGATCAGATGGTGCAGGCCGTCGAGCGTGAGGAACGACCATTCGATGCCGAACAGGCTGCGCGTGTCGCCACGGCCGCTCGAAGGCATCCAACCGAGCTGAACGCTGAAAACCATGATCAGCATCAAAGCGACCCAGAACGCGGGCAGCGAGAATCCCAGGATGGAACCGCTCATCAGGATCTTCGACACCGGGCTCGCAGGCTTCATGCCCGCGTACAGACCCAGCGGCACGCCCAGGATGATGGCCATGACCAGAGCCACGACCGCCAACTCCAGCGTCGCGGGCAGGCGGTCGAGAATCAGGCCTATGGCCGACTCGTTGTAGACGAAGCTGGTGCCCAGATCGCCGCGCAGCGCGTTCGTCAGAAAGCTGAAATACTGTTGCAGCAGCGGCTTGTCGAGGCCCAGATGGGCGATGGCTTCGAGGCGCTCCTGCTGGTTCAGGTCTTCGCCGATCAGGATGTCGATCGGGTTGCCGATCGCGTGCAGGCCCACGAAGACGATGACCGTCATCGCCAGCACCACGAGCATGGCCTGGCCTATGCGGCGCAGCAGCCAGCCGATCATGCTGTCACCTCGTCATAGGGAGGCAGCGGCGACTCTGTCCATTCGTCGCCGTAAAGTTCGGGCTCGCTGTAGCGTTCCATGGACGCATAGTGCAGTGCAATGTCTTCCACGTAAAGGGCGCCGGCCAGGCCTTGCGACAGGCGGCGTGCGCCGTCGCTGATCTGCGGGATATCGCCCGACACCGTGCCCAGCGACAGCGCCGCGGGGTAGCTGAAGCAGTGGATGCGGTCCAGGCCGGGGCAGCTGCCCGGCGTCTTTTCCTGGAACTCGAACAGATCGCCCAGGTCGGGCGACAGATTCAGCTCGCTGTCTTCCTGGCCTGCTGGTGGCGTGAAACGGTCCTGCCACAGGCGCGCATGCGGCGCGAACGGCGCGAATTCGGGGCGCTGCTGCCAGTCGGGGCGAAAGCCCGTGCAGAAGATCACGCTGTCGGCGGCGATGGGGCCTTGCGTGGTGTCTATGCGCAGCCTGCCGTCGGCGCGCACCTGCGCGCTTTCTATGCCCGCGCCCAGGTGGAAAAATGCATTCTTGTGCTGCGACACGCGCAGCGTGCTGCCGTGCGGCGGCGGTACCTGCTGGCGGTTGATGTAGTTGCGCAGCTGCCATTTGATGCCATCGGGCAGGCGTGCGTAGCCGTGCGCGGCGCCGGGGCTGCCCGCGCCCTTGCCCTTGTTGACCGTGGGCAGCTCCTTGCGGCGAATCAGCAGATGCACGGCGGCCGCGCCGTTTTCCAGCGCCGTCGCGGCGCTGTCCATGGCCGAGGCGCCTCCGCCCACGACCACCACGGTCTTGCCCGCGAACGCGTCATCGGCCCAGTTGTCGGACGAGTGCACCCAGCGGTCGCGCGGCAGCGTATGCGCCACATCGGGCACCCAGGGGCCGCCCAGGCCGTCACGGCCCGTGGCCAGCACCACGTGGCGTGCGAGCACGCTGTAGGCGCGGTCGCCGTCGCGCGTGTCGATCAGGTCGAGCTGCGCGAGCTGGTCGGCGCGCGGGCGCACGGCGACCACGCGCTGCTGGTTGTGCAGCACCACGCCCGTGGTCTCGCGGTACCAGCGCAGGTACTCCATCCATTGCAGGCGCGGAATCTTGTCGAGCGCGGCCCAAGCTGCGTCACCCCATTGGGATTCGAACCAGGCGCGGAACGTCAACGACGAAAACCCCAGCGCCGGTCCGGTCAGCTCCTTGGGCGAGCGCAGCGTCTCCATGCGCGCCGTCGTCGCCCAGGGGCCTTCGTAGCCGGGCGCGCTCTGGTCGAAAATCTGCGCGCGAATGCCCAGGTGCGTGAGCGCCGTGGTCAGCGCCAGCCCCCCCATGCCGCCGCCCACGACCGCGACGTCCAGCACGGCCTGGCCTTCATGGGTGATGGCGGGCGTCCAGGACTTCGCGGGCAGGGCCAGCAGTTGCAGGTCGCGCCGATAGCGCGCCTGCAGCGCGGCAAGAGAGGGGGTGTGAGGAGAAAGCAAGCTGTTCATGGGGTGGGCATCGTTTTGCGTAGCGGGGGGCAAAGCGGGCTGGTGGAAGGCAATCAAATGGAGGGAGCTCAGACGCCGGCCAAGGCCTGGGCGTCGTGCAGGCGGCACTGGTCCAGCGAAGCGGCGGTTGCGCGCAGCGCTTCGAGCAGGACCAGCGCGGGCGCCGACAGGTTTTTTCCTTGGGCGCTGATCGCACCGAAGTGAAAGGGAATGCGCACGTCGAGATCGCGGTAGGCAAGGCCTTGCAGCGGAGCGCCGAGCAGCGTCATGGGGTCCAGAATGGCGACGCCGAGGCCGGCGCGCACCAGGGCCTGGGCGTTCATCGACGAATTGGTCTCGATATCGGCCTGCAGACCGGGTGCGCCGGCCTTGTGCAGCGCGGCGTCGATGTGCTGCTTGAGGCGGTGCGGGTTGTGCATGCCGATGACGCGTTGCTTGGCCAGCGAAGCAATGGGAATCACGTCGAGCGCGGCCAATGGATGGTCGGCGGGCACAACGGCCTTGCACGCCACTTCGGCGACCCAATGCACGCAGATCTGCTGGTGGTCGAGCGGCAGACTGCAGACGCCGAGGTCGGCCATGCCGTGCAGCACGTCGCTGACCACGTTCTCGGGCCGAACCGACAGCAACTCGATCTTGCTCACGGCCAGCGCCGGTTGGCAATGCGCGAGCGCGGGCGCGACCACGCCCAGCGACAGCGCCGGCGTGGCCGAAATCAGCAGCGGCGGGAGCACGATCTCCGGCGGTCGCCGCGCATGCTGCTGGATGCGGCGCACGCCGTTGACAATGCGTTCCGCCTCTTCATAAAGCACATAGCCCAGCGCCGTGGGCGTGACCTTGGGGCCGTTGCGGTGCAGCAGCGCGTCGCCCAGATCCGTTTCCAGCTCCTGGATCTGCCGGGAAATGGCGGGCTGCGAGCGTTCGAGCAGCTTGGCTGCACCGGTGATGCTGCCAATCGTCATGACCGCGACAAAAGCTTCGAGCTGGCGGATGTCCATGTGTGTTTGATTATGCGAAATGCGAATGATGACGCATTTGGCATGCATTTGTGAAATACTAAATCGATATTTGCTTATGAGGTCCGTGGTTTTGACGCCTTGCCGGCCCGCAAAACCCGATCACACAGGGCTTGTCGAAGGGTGCTGCGCCATGCGTTGCAGCCAATCCGAAAACGACTGCAGCACCGCGGAAGGGGGCAGGGCAGGCGTGATCAGGTAGTAGCTGCGTTCACGGCGCAGCGACAGCGAGCAGGCCACGACCAGGTCGCCGCGCGCAAGTTCGGCTTCGACCAGCATCGGCGGAATCAGCGCCACGCCCATGCCATGCGTCGCGGCCATGGCCAGCATCGAAAACAGTTCATAGCGCGGGCCGTCGAGCGCGCGCGCGGGCTCCAGCCCCGCGGCCTGGAACCACTGCTGCCAGCCGTAGGGGCGTGTGCTCTGCTGCAGCAGCGGCAGCAGGGCAATGGCTTCGGGCGCCACGGTCTGCCAGGCGCGCCCCAGTCCGCGCTGGGCGGCCTGGGCCAACAGGCCGGGGCTGCACATGGGCACGACCTGCTCGTCCATCAGCCACTGCGCCTGTATACCCGGCCATTGCGTCACCTGTTCGGGCGTGCCGGCATAGAGCGCGGCATCGAAGCCGGTGTCGGCAAAGAGAAAAGGGCGGGTCTGGGTATCGATGTGCACCGTGATGCCTGGGTGCTCCTTGGCCAGCAAGGGCAGGCGAGGCATGAGCCAGCGCGTGGCGAACGTGGGCACGGCGGCCAGACTCAGCGTGCCGCCTTCACCCTGGCGCGCCATGATGTCCAGCGTATCGCGCTCCAGGCCCTGCAGCCAGCTGCGCACCTTGCGTGCATAGGTGGTGCCGGCAGGGGTGAGCTCCATGCCATGGCGGGTGCGGCGGAAGAGGGCCACGCCGACAAATTCCTCGAGCGCAATGATCTGGCGCGACACGGCGCTCTGGGTCAGCGCGAGTTCCTGCGCGGCACGCGTGTAGCTCTGGTGCCTGGCACAGGCCTCGAAGCAGGCCAGGGCTTGGGTGGAAGGAATGGCGCGGCGCATGGGCAAGAGCAGAGTGAAGCGGTAGGCGGGAATTAGGCCATAAAGTTGCCTGGCTCCACCTATACCTTCATCTCTTCAATCCAGCTTACATGAAATATAAAGCACCTTCTATACAAAATGAAGTGAATGAATCTCTTGTAATCAGGAGAAGGGCGGGCTTCGGCCTGCATGCGGCGATAAAACCCGTTCTTGGTGCGCTTGGCTCGGCGCGCCCGGCGAACCAAGCGCGCCAGTTTTGCGCCTTAGAACGACCGCGCCCGCTGAGACAGGGCGGTTCGGGCTTCATCGCTGACCAGGTCGCGCAGATGCAGCAGCCCGTTGACGTTCTTGAGTCCCGCGCGTTCCACGACATCGCCCAGGGCCATGCCCGCATTGAGCCAGCGCACGATGGCGGTGTTGCGCACGATCTGCGGCCCCAGCCGCGCAGGCGTGGGCAGACCGGCGGATTGCGCGGCTTCGGCCAAGGTCTTGGTGACCAGATGCAGCAGCGTATGGTTCGAAAGAGTGCGCGATTTGCGCGAACAGAACAGCGAGACTTCGCCTTGCATCGCCGGGTACTGCGCGCGGGCGCGCATCCAGTGGGCGAGGCCGCGTGCGAGCGCGGTGCTGATCGACAGCTTGCGCTGCTGGTTGTCGCGCAGGCCTTCGATGTGCACGCCGATGATCTGCGTCTCGCCGCTGTCGCCCTGCGGCGTGCTGTAGAGCAGGTTGTCGGTGCGCAGCATGCGCAGTTCTTCGGGCGCCAGGCCCAGTTCGAACAGCAGCATCAGCACCGCGCGGTCGCGCGCGCCCACGAGATCGTGGCCCGCGGGAATATGGGCGATTCCGGCCTGCCACATAGCGTCCGACAGAATGGCACCTTTGGGATCCTCGCTGGGAGGGCGCTCGGCGGCGGCGACCGCATGCACGGGGTTGATCTCTATCCAGCCCATCAAAAGCGCGTGGTCATAGATGCGGTCGAGCACGCGCCAATAGCGCCGGCGCGTGATGTCGCTGACCTTGCGTCCCTTGACGGTCTGCGGGATATGGTTGATGAAGTGCAGCACCTGGACGGCGCTGGCCTCGTTCCAGGCGAGGGCGGCGACGTTGTGCCCCTGGGCGTCGAGATGGGCCTGCAGGAATTTGCTCCATGCGCCCCAGATGAAGCCATAGGGCTTGGCGGCTTCGGCGGTCAGCGGCGCCCAGGGATCGTTGCTGCGTGCCTTGAGCCAATGGTCGAACAGGCCGTCGGCGCTGGGCAGCGCCGACGCGGTGACTGCGGCGCTGGAATCGGGGAGGGCAGAAGAGGACATGGCAAGGCCTGGTCGCAGAAGCTGCGAAATTGAACGAACGCAACTATTGTCGCAGTGGAAACCGGCGACACAAGGCTTCAGACGGTAGGCGCACTCTGCACGCAATCCGTGTCGTTGAGCTGTACCAGTTCGCTGCCCGGCTCCGCGTCCGAAGGGCCGCGATAACGCCGGAACTGGTTCTTGCCGCGCTGCTTGGCGTCATACATGGCCTGATCCGCTTGCTCGAGCAGCGCTTCGGGCAGCTGCGCATCGAGCGGGAAAATGCTCATGCCTATGCTGGCCGTGACGCGCACCGTGCCGCGCGGCAGCACCACGGGCCGGCTTATGGCCTCGAGCAGGCGGGCGATCGTGGCCTCGGCCTGGTGCAACTCGTTCCAGTCGCCCAGCAGCAGCACCATTTCATCGCCACCGATGCGCGCCGCGGTGTCGTCGCCGCGCAGTTCGGCGCGGATGCGCCGGCCCTGTTCGCAGAGCAGCAGATCGCCGTCCGCATGGCCCATCAGGTCGTTGACCTGCTTGAACCCGTCGAGATCGAGGTACAGCACGGCGAGCAGCGTTTTCTGCCGGTTCGCCGCATGAATGCCCTGGGCCAGGCGGTCATTGAGCAGGCGGCGGTTGGGCAGTCCGGTCAGGCTGTCGTAAAGAGCGATCTCCTCGAGTTCGCGTTCATGCGATTTGTCCTGGGTCACGTCGCTGATGACCACGATGAAATGCTGGATGCGCTTGAAGTCGTCGAGCACCGCGGAAATCGAGATGCGGTGCACGGCGCTGACGCCGCCCGCATCCAGGGCCTCGATTTCGCCCTGCCAATGTTTGGTTTTGGCGACGATTTCCTGCACCGACTCAAAGGTCTGGCCCAGCACCAGCGGCCCGTACAGGTCTTCAAGCGTGCGGCCCACGCAATGGCTCTTGGAAAATCCGCTCATGCGCTGATAGGCATGGTTGATGTCGGTCACGCGAAAACGCGCATCGAGCACCATGAAACCTTCATAACCGTGCTCAAACACGCTGGCCGCGACGCGCAGGCGCGATTCGATCTTCCTGCGCTCGCTCAACAGCGACTGCAGGCGCTGCTCGTTCGTTTCCACGCGCCGCCACAGCGCGCGGTAGCGCAGCAGGCCCATGAGCAGGCCGATCAGGCCAATCACGGCCAGCGCCGCAAACGCCACCGTCATTCCCAGCGTGCGCGCGCCTCCGGTGCTAGGACCTTCGAGCATGCCGGGCGTGCCGACGAACCGTGCTGCGGCCATGGCGGTGTAGTGCATGCCCGAAATCGCGCCGCCCATGACCAGCGCGGACACCGTCTTGATGGTTTCCGGCGACCATTTCAACGCCGCGCGCAGGCGCTCGCGCAGCGCAAAGCGTATCCACAGTGCCAGCGTCGACAACACGACCGCCACCACCAGCGAGGCCGCGAACCAGAACGGGTCATAGCGCAGCATGGGCGCCATCTGCATGGATGCCATGCCGCTGTAATGCATGGCGCCTATGCCTGCGCCCACGCAGACACCGCCCACCAGCAGAGAAAGCCGGGTGATACGCGGCTTGGAGAGAATGCGCAAGGCAATCCACGATGCCAGCAGGCTGGGAACCATGGAAATCAGCGTGAGATTGAGGTCGTAGTTGACGGTCAGGCACAGGTCGAAAGCCAGCATGCCGACAAAATGCATGGCCCAGATGCCGCTGCCGAGCACCAGGCTGCCGGCCAGCAGGGCGGCTTGCTGGGTCGGGCCCGTGGTGGCCTGCGCCACGCTTGCAAGCCGCAGACACACGGCCGCGCTCACGATGGCGATGAGCACGGACAGCACCACCAGTCCGGCGTCGCTACGCCCTTCGAGCAACTGTGCCGGACTTGCGTGGCTGAGGAAAAAACCGTCCAGCATGATGAAGGCCCTCAGATTGCAGCGCGAATGCGATCCGAATGACACGGTCCCTAAGGAACTGCTCGGTGACACGCCGCGAAAAAAGGCGAAAACCTTAGGCCGGGGGGGCTTCCTGCTGTTTACCTGTCATCCACCGCTTTATTTATAGCACCGTTCGTTACTTTGCGTAACAGGCCCATCCGCAATGCAGGGCCATGCGCTTACTGCACGGCCGCCACGAGTCCGTTGGAGAAGTGCTGCTGCATCGCGGCGCGCGCGCGCTCGGGCTGGCGGTCGAGCAGGGCCTGCAGGATGAGCGCATGCTCCTGCAGCGATTCGTCTATGCGCCCCTGGCGAAACAGCGACTTGTGGCGGTTGAGTTTCATGACCTTGCGCAGGTCGGCAACCACCTGATCAGACCAGCGGTTGTTGGCCAGCGCAAGCAGGCGCATGTGAAAACGTTCGTTGATTGCAAAGAATTGTTCGGCGTTGCCTTTGTGCGCCACCAGATCGGCATGCAAGGCGCTCAGCGCCGCCAGTTCGTCGTCGGTGGCGGAAGACGCGACCGCGGCCGCGGCATCGCTCTCGAGCAGCGCCAGCAGGTGATAGACATCGCGTACATCCTTGGTCGAGACTTCTGTCACATAGGCGCCGCGACGCACCTTCATCGTCACCAACCCTTCGGCCGCGAGCACCTTGAGCGCTTCACGCAAAGGCGTGCGGCTGATGCCGAACTCTTCGGCTATCTTGAGTTCGTCAATCCAGGCACCGGGCTCCAGCACATGCTGGAAGATGCGTTGGCGCAGCTGCTCGGCTACCTGTTGGTAGAGCGCGGAAGGGGCTAGGGTAATCACTGACATGAATGATGAATTGTAGCCTGGATTATTTTGAATCAATAATTATGAATCATGTACACTCTTTCCGTCACAACCTACCGTGGTCTCACCGATGGACAAGCCTACAGATATGCGCCAAAGCGTGGCGAATGCCGCTGAACCTGAATTCGCCCCCGCCGACCTGAGCGCCTGGGCCAAGTCGGCTGCCAAATCCGCGCCTGGCGGCGATGTACAGGCCTTGAACTGGATCACTCCCGACGGCATCACCGTCAAGCCCCTCTATACCGCTGCAGACAGCGCAGATCTGCCGCATGCCAATACGCTGCCCGGTTTCGAGCCCTATCTGCGCGGCCCCCAGGCCACCATGTATGCGGTGCGCCCCTGGACCATTCGCCAGTACGCAGGCTTTTCCACGGCCGAGGAGTCGAATGCGTTCTACCGCAAGGCGCTGGCTGCGGGCGGGCAGGGCGTCTCGGTGGCCTTCGATCTGGCCACGCACCGCGGCTATGACTCCGATCACCCGCGCGTCACGGGCGATGTGGGCAAGGCCGGCGTGGCGATTGATTCGGTCGAGGACATGAAAGTGCTGTTCGACCAGATTCCGCTCGACAAGGTGTCGGTGTCCATGACCATGAACGGCGCGGTGCTGCCCGTGCTCGCGGGCTATGTCGTCGCCGCCGAGGAGCAGGGCGTGCGCCAGGATCAGCTCTCGGGCACGATCCAGAACGACATCCTCAAAGAATTCATGGTGCGCAACACCTATATCTACCCGCCCAAGCCGTCGATGCGCATCATCGGCGACATCATCGAGTACACGAGCCTGAACATGCCCAAGTTCAACTCGATCTCGATTTCGGGCTATCACATGCAGGAAGCCGGCGCCAATCAAGCCCTGGAACTCGCGTTCACGCTGGCCGACGGCAAGGAATATGTGAAGACCGCCACGGCCAAGGGCATGGATGTCGATGCCTTCGCGGGCCGGCTGTCGTTCTTCTGGGCCATCGGCATGAACTTCTACCTGGAGATCGCCAAGATGCGCGCCGCGCGCCTGCTGTGGTGCCGCATCATGAAGGAGTTCGGCGCCAAGAACCCCAAGAGCCTGATGCTGCGCACCCACTGCCAGACTTCGGGCTGGTCGCTGACCGAGCAGGATCCGTACAACAACGTGGTGCGCACCACCATCGAAGCCATGGCCGCGGTGTTCGGCGGCACGCAGTCGCTGCACACCAACAGCTTCGACGAAGCGATCGCGCTGCCCACCGAATTCTCGTCGCGCATCGCGCGCAACACCCAACTGATCATCCAGGAAGAAACGCATATTCCCAGCGTGATCGACCCCTGGGCCGGCTCGTACATGATGGAAAAGCTGACCCAGGACATGGCCGACGCGGCCTGGGCAATCATCGAGGAAGTCGAAGCCATGGGCGGAATGACCCAGGCGGTGGACAGCGGCTGGGCCAAGCTCAAGATCGAGGCCGCGGCCGCCGAGAAGCAGGCGCGCATCGATTCGGGCAAGGACGTGATCGTGGGCGTCAACAAGTACAAGCTCGCCAAGGAAGACCCGATCGACATTCTCGAGATCGACAACGTCAAGGTGCGCGACGGCCAGATCGAGCGGCTCAACAAGATCAAGAAGGAACGCGATACGGCCAAGGTGCAGCAGGCACTCGATGCGCTCACCGCGGCCGCCGAAAGCGGCGAAGGCAATCTGCTGGAGCTGGCGATCCAGGCCGTGCGCCTGCGCGCCACGGTGGGCGAAGTCAGCGATGCGCTGGAAAAGGTCTACAGCCGCCACCGCGCCGACACGCAAAAAGTCACCGGCGTCTACGCCGCCGCCTATGACTCGGCCGAAGGCTGGGACAAGCTCAAGACCGAAATCAACGCACTCGCCGAAGAACTGGGCCGGCGCCCGCGCGTGATGATCGCCAAGCTGGGCCAGGACGGCCACGACCGCGGCGCCAAGGTCGTCGCCACGGCCTTCGCCGACCTGGGCTTCGACGTCGACATGGGTCCGCTGTTTCAGACGCCCGAGGAATGCGCGCGCCAGGCGATCGAGAACGACGTGCATGCCGTGGGCGTGTCGACGCTGGCCGCAGGCCACAAGACGCTGGTGCCGGCCATCATCGCCGAGCTGAAGAAACAGGGCGCGGACGACATCATCGTGTTCGTCGGCGGCGTGGTGCCCGCTCAGGACTACGAATTCCTGTTCGAGGCCGGCGTCAAGGGCGTCTACGGCCCGGGCACGCCGATTCCGGCCAGCGCCAAGCATGTGCTCGAGCAGATCCGTCAGGCCACCATCCTCTGAGAGCGGCATGACCCCTTCCGAGTTGCTGCAAGGCATTCTGCATGGCGGCCCGGCCGTGCAGCGCCGGGCGATCGCCAAGGCGATCACCTTGCTCGAATCCACGCGCGCCGACCACCGCGCCCAGGCCGATGCGCTGCTCACCGCGATGCTGCCCCATACGGGCAAGGCGTTCCGGCTGGGCATCAGCGGCGTGCCTGGCGTGGGCAAGTCGACGTTCATCGAAACCCTGGGCCTGTACCTGATCAAGCAGGGCCTGCGTGTCGCGGTGCTCGCCGTCGATCCGTCGTCGTCGGTGTCGGGCGGCTCCATCCTGGGCGACAAGACGCGCATGGAGCATCTGTCGGTCCATCCCCAGGCCTATATCCGGCCCAGCCCGGCGAGTGGAACGCTGGGCGGCGTGGCCGAGAAGACGCGCGAAGCCATGCTGGTCTGCGAGGCCGCAGCCTATGACGTGGTGATCGTCGAGACCGTGGGCGTGGGCCAGAGCGAGACGGCCGTCAACGGCATGACCGACATGTTCGTGCTGCTGCAGCTGCCCAATGCGGGCGACGATCTGCAGGCGATCAAGAAAGGCGTGATGGAGCTTGCCGATCTGGTGGTCATCAACAAGGCCGACATCGACAAGAACGCGGCCACGCGCGCCGAAGCGCAGATCACGTCTAGCCTGCGCCTGCTGGGCATGCACGGCAACCCCGACCATGCGACGCATGGCGCGCTGTGGCAGCCGCGCGTGCTGCAGATCAGCGCGCTGCTGGGCCAGGGCGTGGAAGCGTTCTGGCAGGCCGTGCAGCAGTTTCGCCAGATGCAGACGACCAATGGCCGGCTGGTGTCGCGGCGCGAAAAGCAGTCGCTGGCCTGGATGTGGGAACGCATTGACGCCGGCCTCAAGCAGGCGTTTCGCTCCCACCCCGAAGTCCAGGCGCTGCTGCCGCAGACGCTGGCCGCGGTGGCCGAAGGGCGTCTGCCCGCATCGACCGCGGCGCGCAACCTGCTGGCCGCGCAGTCACAGGCCCCACATTCCCGCGCGCCACAATAGGGCGCGCAGTCATCCATCCCCAAGAAGCGCAGCCCCCGGGCCGTGCGACGACTCAGTAAGAAAGACGAGCATCATGCAGGACATTCTGGAGCGACTCGAGAAACAGCGCGCGCTGGCGCGACTCGGCGGTGGTCAAAAGCGCATCGACGCGCAGCACGGCAAGGGCAAGCTCACGGCGCGCGAGCGCATAGAACTGCTGCTCGACGACGGCACGTTCGAGGAGTGGGACATGTTCGTCGAGCACCGCTGCACCGATTTCGGCATGCAGGACAACAAGATTCCGGGCGACGGCGTGGTCACGGGCTACGGCATGATCAACGGCCGGCTGGTGTTCGTCTACAGCCAGGACTTCACGGTGTTCGGCGGCGCTTTAAGCGAAACCCACGCCGAGAAGATCTGCAAGGTCATGGACCAGGCGATGAAGGTGGGAGCGCCCGTGATCGGCCTCAATGACTCGGGCGGCGCGCGCATCCAGGAAGGCGTTGCGAGCCTGGGCGGCTACGCCGACGTGTTCCAGAAGAACGTGCTGGCCAGCGGCGTCGTGCCGCAGATCAGCATGATCATGGGCCCCTGCGCAGGCGGCGCGGTGTATTCGCCCGCGATGACCGACTTCATCTTCATGGTGAAAGACTCGTCGTACATGTTCGTGACCGGCCCCGAAGTGGTCAAGACCGTGACGCACGAGGAAGTCACGGCCGAGGAACTGGGCGGCGCGATCACGCACACGACCAAGAGCGGCGTGGCCGACATGGCGTTCGACAACGATGTCGAGGCGCTGATGATGCTGCGCCGCCTGTACAACTACCTGCCGCTGAACAACCGCGAAAAGGCCCCGCTGCGCGCGACCACCGACCCGGCCGACCGCGCCGACCGCTCGCTCGACACGCTGGTGCCCGAGAACCCGAACAAGCCCTACGACATGAAGGAGCTGATCGCCAAGACCGTGGACGACGGCGACTTCTTCGAGCTGCAGCCCGACTACGCGAAGAACATCCTGATCGGTTTCGCGCGCATGGCGGGCCAGACCGTGGGCGTGGTGGCCAACCAGCCGCTGGTGCTCGCCGGCTGCCTCGACATCAAGAGCTCGATCAAGGCGGCGCGCTTCGTGCGCTTTTGCGATGCGTTCAACATTCCCGTGCTGACCTTTGTCGACGTTCCCGGCTTCATGCCCGGCACCAGCCAGGAATACGGCGGCATCATCAAACATGGCGCCAAGCTGCTCTACGCCTACGCCGAAGCCACGGTGCCCAAGATCACCATCATCACGCGCAAGGCCTATGGCGGCGCATATGACGTGATGGCGTCCAAGCACCTGCGCGGCGACGTCAACCTGGCCTGGCCCCAGGCCGAGATCGCCGTGATGGGCGCCAAGGGCGCAGTGGAGATCATCTTCCGCGAAGACAAGAACGACCCGGCCAAGCTCGCCGCGCGCGAAGCCGAGTACAAGGCGCGCTTCGCCAACCCGTTCGTCGCCGGCGCGCGCGGCTTCATCGACGACGTGATCCTGCCGCACGAGACGCGCAAGCGCATCTGCCGCAGCCTGACGATGCTGCAGAACAAGCAGCTCGAGAACCCGTGGCGCAAGCACGGCAACATTCCGCTCTAAGAACGACAGCGCCAGGAAAAATCACATGTTCACCAAGATTCTGATTGCCAACCGCGGCGAGATCGCCTGCCGCGTGATCGCCACCGCCCGCAAGATGGGCATCGCCACCGTGGCCGTGTATTCCGATGCCGACAAGGACGCGCGCCATGTGCAGCTCGCCGACGAGGCCGTGCACATCGGCGCCGCGCCCAGCCGCGAGTCCTATCTGCTGGCCGACCGCATCATCGCGGCCTGCAAGCAGACCGGCGCCCAGGCCGTGCACCCGGGCTATGGTTTTCTGAGCGAAAACGAAGCCTTCGCCAAGCGCGTGGAAGAAGAAGGCATCGTCTTCATCGGCCCCAAGCACCATGCGATCGCGGCCATGGGCGACAAGATCGCCTCGAAGAAGCTCGCGGCCGCGGCCCAGGTCAACACCATTCCCGGCTACAACGACGCGATCGCCGGCGCCGAGCAGGCCGTGGAAATTGCGCGCGGCATTGGCTATCCCGTGATGATCAAGGCCAGCGCGGGCGGCGGCGGCAAGGGCCTGCGCGTGGCGTTCAACGACAAGGAAGCGTTCGACGGCTTCGCGAGCTGCCAGAACGAGGCGCGCAACAGCTTCGGCGACGACCGCGTGTTCATAGAGAAATTCGTCGAAGAGCCGCGCCACATCGAAATCCAGGTGCTGGGCGACGGCCACGGCAACGTGGTGTTCCTCAACGAGCGCGAATGCTCCATTCAGCGCCGCCACCAGAAGGTGATCGAGGAGGCGCCGTCGCCGTTCATCTCGGAAGAAACGCGCGCGGCCATGGGCGCCCAGGCCGTGGCGCTGGCCAAGGCCGTGCAGTACCAGAGCGCGGGAACGGTGGAGTTCGTGGTCGGCAAGGACCAGTCGTTCTACTTTCTCGAAATGAACACGCGGCTGCAGGTCGAGCACCCGGTCACCGAAGCCATCACGGGCCTGGACCTGGTCGAGCAGATGATCCGCGTCGCGGCCGGCGAGAAGCTGGCGTTCACGCAGGCCGATGTGCGCCGCGACGGCTGGGCGATCGAGTGCCGCATCAACGCCGAAGATCCATTTCGCAACTTCCTGCCGTCCACGGGCCGGCTGGTGCGCTTTCAGCCGCCTGCCCAGACCATGTGGCAGGGCGACACCGAGCACCTTCATGGCGTGCGCGTCGATACCGGCGTCTATGAAGGCGGCGAGATTCCGATGTTCTACGACTCGATGATCGCCAAGCTCATCGTGCACGGCAAGGACCGCCAGGAAGCGATCGCCAAGATGCGCGAGGCGCTCAACGGCTTCGTGATCCGTGGCATCAGCTCCAACATTCCGTTCCAGGCCGCGCTGCTGGCCCACCCCAAGTTCATCGCGGGCGACTTCAACACCGGCTTCATCGCCGAGCACTACGCGGGTGGCTTCCATGCCGAAGATGTGCCGCACAGCGACCCGCAGTTCCTCGTGGCGCTGGCCGCGTACATGAACCGCCGCTACCGCGAACGCGCCTCGACCATCACCGGCCAGATGCAGGGCCATGAACTGCAACTGGGCATCGATTACGCCGTGGTCACGCTGGGCGCCGAAGGCCGCAACCAGCACGCTTCGGTGCGCGTCGAAGACTTCGACCTCGCGCGCCATGCGAGCAAGGTCACGGTGCATGGCGAAGGCGGCGACAAGGTCTACGAGATCAGCAGCGACAGCCATCTGCGCGACGCACGTCTCGCCGGCCTGGTCAATGGCCAGCCGTTCACCGTGCAGATCGAGCGCGGCACGGGCAAGAACCCGCTGGCCCTGCGCGTCGCGCACAACGGCACGCAGATCGAAGCCCTGGTGCTGTCGCCGCGCGGCGCCGAGCTGCACAAGCTGATGCCTTACAAGGCACCGCCCGACCTCTCGAAGTTCCTGCTGTCGCCCATGCCCGGCCTGCTGATCGACATCGCCGTTCAGCCCGGCCAGAAGGTGCAGGCGGGCGAGAAGCTGGCCGTGATCGAAGCCATGAAGATGGAAAACATCCTGTTCGCCACGCAGGACGGCGTGGTGGGCAAGATCAGCGCCAGCAAGGGCGATTCGCTGGCGGTCGACGAGGTGATTCTGGAATTCGTCTGATCTGACGCCGTAAGTTCACTCACCCCGGTCCTGCCCCAGGGGATCGCCAATGCCAGGCGGTTCCCTGCGCTAGGCCCGGCGTTTTTGGGCCGCGGCATGGACCGCAATGACGCGACCGCGCGGCGCAGATGCGTGGTGCGGACCGCCGATGTGTTCCCAAGCGATGGGACGAGATCGGCAAGTCATAAACCTGACACAAGCGCAGTGGTCAGGAGGCCGCTTTGGGCAAGAGTGTAAGCAAAAGCATGCTATTTTTTGCACGGCATTCACGACCTGAAACGTGCCGACCTTTAACGCCTTGCCCTCGGTCCTCTCCCCACAGATTTCTATGTACTTCAACAACCTTTCGGTCGCCGGCAAGCTCTGGACGATCATTCTTGGTCTCATGCTGTCCCTGCTGGCCCTTGGCACCGGTCTTTACATGACGACGGTGCGACTCAACGCCGAGGCGGCCCAGGCCGTGCAGACCAAGGAAGACCGCATTTCCCTGGCGCTGCGCTGGAAAGGCATGACCGAGCTGGCAGTCGAGCGCGTGGTGATCGGCTCGATCACGACCGACGAATTGCTCAGCCAGCGCCTGCAGCCGCAACTCAAGACCAGCATCCAGGCCGTGTCGGCAGTGCAGAAACAGATCGTCGATGCCGCCGAATCGCCCGAAGACAAGGCCCAGCTCGAGCGCGTGGCCGCCGAGCGCGTCATCGTGCTGCAGCTTGTCGCCGAGGCGCAGAAGACGCGCAGCGCCGGCGATGTGGAAGGCGCGCAGCGCATAGTGAACGACCGACTGGTTCCTGCGGTGACCAAGTACACCGCCGCGCAGGAAGCCTTTGTCGAGCTGCAGCAACGCCAGCGCGACCTGATCAAGGCCGACGCCACGCAGCGCATCGCCGTGGCGCAATGGATAGGCGAGGCCTTCGCCGCCGTGGTGCTGCTCATCGGCGTCATGCTGGCCGCACTGACGGTGCGCTCCATCACCCGGCCGCTGGACCAGGCCGTGCGACTGACCGATGCCATTACCGCCGGCGACCTGACGGTGGACGTGCGCGATGACCGCAAGGACGAACTCGGTCATCTGCTCAGGTCGCTGTCCACGATGGCCGCGCAGCTGCGCGGCGTGGTGACCGAAGTGCGTTCGGGCGTCGAGTCGGTTTCGACCGCCTCCACGCAGATCGCCACCGGCAACCAGGATCTGTCGGCGCGCACCGAGCAGACGGCGGCCAACCTCCAGGAAACGGCCGCCAGCATGGAACAGCTGACCGCCACGGTGACCCAGTCGGCCGACACCGCGCGCCAGGCCAACCAGTTAGCGTCCACCGCGGCCCAGGCCGCCGAGCGCGGCGGCGAAGTGGTGGTCCAGGTGGTGCACAGCATGCAGCAGATCACCGACAGCTCGCGCAAGATCAACGACATCATCGGCGTGATCGACTCCATCGCCTTCCAGACCAACATCCTGGCGCTCAATGCGGCCGTGGAAGCGGCACGCGCGGGTGAACAGGGCAGGGGTTTCGCCGTGGTGGCGTCCGAGGTGCGCAGCCTTGCGCAGCGCAGCGCCGAGGCCGCAAAGGAGATCAAGCAACTCATCAGCGCATCGGTGCAGAACGTCGAGGCCGGATCGGCGCAGGTCGCACATGCGGGCCGCAGCATGGAAGAGATCGTGAGCAGCGTGCGCCGGGTCTCCGACCTGATCGGGGAGATCACGGCCTCGTCCACCGAGCAGCGCGACGGCATCGGACAAGTGAATCAGGCGGTCTCCAACCTGGACCAGATGACGCAGCAGAACGCGGCGCTGGTGGAAGAGTCGAGCGCGGCGGCCACGGCCATGAGCGATCAGGCGCAGCGCCTGTCGCAGGTGGTGGCGGTGTTCAATGTGGGTGCGGCAGTGGCCAAGGCGCCGGCGCTCTATTCGCCATCCGCCCAGCCCGCACGCGCAACGCCCAGGAAAGTGGCCGCAGCCCGGCCCGTATCGGCCCGCGCCTGGCGCCAACCGCGGCGATGCGCGGCCCGGACAAGGCGCCCGCGCCAGCCCCGCGTGTCGCGGGCAAGGCCGAGGACGAATGGGAAAGCTTCTAAGCGAGTATCTGCAAA
Organism: Acidovorax sp. CCYZU-2555; assembly: GCF_018413525.1. GTDB lineage: Bacteria > Pseudomonadota > Gammaproteobacteria > Burkholderiales > Burkholderiaceae_C > Comamonas. The sequence continues at coordinate 52,985 of NZ_JAHCDD010000005.1, read as the reverse complement.
CCTGGTTTGCATACGGCCCGCCAGGCGTATGCATTCAATAATGTCGCCATGAAAATCGACACCCTCACGGTCCAGCTGGCACTGGCCGTCGCCGAGGAAGGCAGCATCTCGCGCGCGGCCGACAAGCTGCAGCTGGCCGTGGCGGCGGCGTCCAAGCGGCTCACCGATCTGGAGCGCCAGCTGGGTACGCCGCTGTTCAAGCGTGTGCCGCATGGCGTCAAGGTCACCGAGTCTGGCACCAAGCTGCTGGCCCATATCCACCAGATCGACAGCCTGATCACGCGCCTGGCCGACGACGCCCAGGCGATGCGCGAAGGCCAGGACGGGCGCATCATCATCGGCGCGCCCAAGGCCGCGATCATCGAATTCCTCGCCAGCGATCTCGCGCTGGTGCGCGCCAGGTACCCGCAGATCACGCTGCACATCATCGAGGAGAACAGCCGCATCATCCAGCAGCTGCTGCGCGACAAGGTGATAGACATAGGCATCTTCGAGAAGAAGAGCGGTTTCATCGACATGGAGAAGTTCGACTACCGCTCGGACGATCTGGTCGCCATCTACAGCCGCGCGCATTTTTCCTTTGCCGATGCTCCGCTCGAAGCCGATCCGCTGCTCGACTGCCCGTTGGTCAGCCTGGGCCAGGGCTCGGCGATTCTGGCCAGCCTGCAACGCCTGCACCAGAGCCGCGGCCGCACGCTGGGCCGGCATCTCACCGTGAGCGGCTTCGACACCATGCTCGCGCTGGTGCGCCACGGCCTGGGCGTGGGCCTGATGCCGCCCGCGGTGCTCGCGAGCCTGCACCCCGAGCCGGGAATAGGCCAGGTGGCGCTGGCCGGCGACTGGCACCAGCGCACCTATGTGCTGGCCAGCGTGCAAGGCCGGGCGCAGGAGCAGACGCTGCGCAATGTCGTCTGCGCACTGCTGAATTAACAGTTCGACCAGGGTTTCCTCGTATTTTGTGGGCTCCGCGGGCCTGGGTTTCGTAAAACACGAAGCCAGGCATGTGTGATGCATTCTTGCCGCCGCAGTCGCGCTCGGCGAGCATTGCTGCAAACAAAACACAGGAGACAAGATGAAGCGACGCGAATTCCTGGCCGGCAGCGCAGCTGCCCTGGCCACGCCCTGGGCCCTGGCCAATGCCGCCGACCTGCCCAAGGGCCCGGTGAAAATCCTCGTGGGCTGGGCGCCGGGCGGCGGCACCGACGTGTTCGCGCGCATCGTGGGCCAGAAGCTCACGGACCTCTGGGGCCGCTCGGTGATCGTCGAAAACAAGCCCGGCGCGACCGGCGCACTCGCGGCCGACTATTTCGCCAAGACCCGCTTCCACGACGGCCTGACCCTGCTGATGGCCCATGTCAACACGCATGCGATCTCGCCGCAGATCTTCAAGAGCATCACCTATGACCCGCTCAAGGACTTCGCGCCCATCGTGCTGATCGGTGCCACGCCGCACATTCTGGTGACCAGCCACAAGAACAGCTATGCGAGCGTCAAGGAAGTGGTCGAGCTGTGCAAGAAGAACCCAGGCAAGATCAGCTTCGGCTCGTCGGGCACGGGATCGGTACAGCATCTGGCGGCGGAAATGTTCAACATGGCCGCGGGCGTGCAGACCATTCACGTGCCCTACAAGGGCTCGGGCCCGATGCAGACCGACCTCATAGGCGGCCAGATCGATTTCAGCTTCGACACCATGACCGCGGCCACGGCCCAGGTCAAGGCCAAGAAGATGAACGCCATCGCCCAGACCCGCGTGAGCCGCGCCAAGGGCTTCCCCGAAGTCACGACCATGGATGAGCAGGGCTTCAAGGGCTTCGACGCCTCGAGCTGGTACGGACTCGTGGGCCCCAAGGACATGTCCAAGGAACTTGCCAAGCGCATCAATGCCGATGTCAACAAGGTGCTGGCCATGCCCGACGTGGTCGCGCGTTTCGACGGCTTCGGCGTCGAGGACGGCGGCGGTTCGGTGGAGAAATTCGCGGCCTTCATGGCCACCGAGTACAAGAAATGGGGCGAAGTCGTTCGCCTCGCCAAAGTGACCGAGGAGAGCTGAAATGACCCAGACCACCCCCCAATTGCCGCTGCAAGGCATTCGTGTTCTCGACGTGAGCCAGGTCATGGCCGGCCCGTTCGCCTGCATGCTGCTCGCGGATCTCGGCGCCGACGTGATCAAGGTCGAGCCGCCGACCGGCGACCAGACGCGCGGCGCCATGGGCTTCAAGATGAAGGGGCCCGACAGCATGGGCTTTCTCAACATGAACCGCAACAAGCGTTCGCTGACGCTGGACCTCAAGAGCGACGCAGGCCGCGAGTTCTTCTACAAGCTCGCCGAGACCGCCGACGTGATCGTCGAGAACTACCGCCCCGGCGCCGTGCAGCGCATGAAGATCGACTACGAGACGATTCGCAAGATCAATCCCAAGATCGTCTACGTGAGCATTTCGGGCTTCGGCCAGAGCGGCCCGTGGGCCACGCGCCCGGGTTTCGACCTGATGGCCCAGGCCATGTCGGGCGTGATGAGCGTCACGGGCTACAAGGGCGAAAAACCGGTCAAGGCCGGCGTGCCCGTGGCCGACATAGGCTGCGCGCTGTTCGCCACCTATGGGCTGCTGGCCGCCTACATAGGCGCGCAGAAGTCGGGCCAGGGCCAGCATATCGACGCCTCGCTGTTCGACTCGGCAATGGCGTTCTCCATCTGGGACATGTCCGACTACTGGGGCACGGGCGTGCCGCCATCGCCGCTGGGCACCAGCAACAAGATGAGCGCGCCTTACCAGGCCGTGAAGGCGCGCGACGGTTACTTCGTCATGGGCGCGACCAACCAGAAGCTCTGGGCCAAGCTGTGCGCGTTGCTCGAACGCCCCGACCTGGTCGAGCACGCGGATTACGCCACCGTCGCGCTGCGTCTCAAGCACCGCGAAGCGCTGATCGAGGAACTAGAAAAGAGCTTTGCCCAGCGCGACAGCGAAGACTGGGTGGACACCATGCTCGAAGCCGGCATTCCGGCCGGCCCGCTGCTGACCTATCCGCAAGCGTTTGAAGGCGAGCACGGCACGCACCGCAAGATGTGCATGGAGATCGACCACCCGATCGAAGGCAAGGTCAAGAACATCGGTTTTCCTGTCAAGATGCTGGGCACGCCGCAGCAGGTGCGCCGCCATCCGCCGCTGCTGGGCGAGCACAATGAGGAAATCATGGCCGAAATCTACGCACTCTCCGCATGAGCGAACTGGTCCAACTCAGCATCCAGCCTTCGGGCGCGGCGGAAATCACCATCAACCGCCCCGAACGCCACAACGCCATGACGCAGGCGATGTACGAGTCGCTGCTCGAACGCATCGCCGACTGCGCGCGCAACCCCCAGGTGCGCGCCATTCTGTTTCGCGGCGCGGGCGGCAAGTCCTTCATCTCGGGCACGGACATCGCGCATTTCGCCGACTTCCAGCGCGGCGAGCAGGGCATTGCCTACGAGGCCTTTGTCGAGAACGTGATCGACCGCGTGGAGCGCATCGCCGTGCCGACCATCGCCGTGATCGACGGCTGGGCCGTGGGCGGCGGCCTGGCCCTGGCCACGGCCTGCGACTTCCGCGTCTGCACCGAAGGCGCGCGCTTTGGCGCGCCGATTGCCAAGACGCTGTCCAACACCTTGTCGTCGCGCAACATCGCGCGGCTGCAGGCGGCCCTGGGCGTGCCGCGCGTCAAGAGAATGCTGCTGCTGGCCGAGTACATCGACGCCGCCGAAGCGCTGGCCTGCGGCTTTGTGTACGAAGCCTGCGCGGCCGATCAGCTGAGCGCCCGCGCGCACGCGCTGGCCGAACGGCTGATGCCGCTGTCGGGCGTGACCCAGGCCGCGGTCAAGGAAAGCATTCGGCGCATCGTCATCGAGCAAAGCCTCGAAGACGATGACCTGGTGCACGCGGTCTACGGCAGCGACGCCTTTCGCCAGGGCGTGGCCGGCTTTCTCAAACGCTGACCTTCGGCGTTCTCACCCGAACCGCCGGCCCCGGCGGTTTTTTTCTGGGCGCGCGCCAGGCCAAGGGCCGGCATTTCTCCGAAAATGGCGAAGGCGCCCGCACCGGGCACCGTTCAGAACAATACAAGGAGCAACATGACTGCAGCGCAGCGCCCATTCAAGGTCTTGGGCATTCAACAGGTGGCCATAGGCGGTACCGACAAGAACCGCATGAAGAAACTCTGGGTCGACATGCTGGGGCTGGAGCAGACCGGCACCTTCCAGAGCGAGCGCGAGAACGTGGACGAAGACATCCTGTCGATGGGCCGCGGCGCGATGAAAGTCGAAGTCGACATCATGCAGCCGCTCGATCTGGACAAGAAGCCCGCGGTCCACACCACGCCGCTCAACCATATCGGCCTGTGGATCGACAACCTGCCGCTGGCGGTCGAATGGCTCACTGCCCAGGGCGTGCGCTTCGCGCCCGGCGGCATTCGCGCCGGCGCCGCGGGCTACGACATCTGCTTTCTGCACCCCAAGAGCAATGACGAATTTCCCATCGCGGGCGAAGGCGTGCTGATCGAGCTGGTGCAGGCACCCGCGGACGTGATCGCGGCCCTGGGCTGAGCCCTCAGACCAGCAGCAAGGCCGCGAAGGCCGACAACGCCACGACGCGCAGCGGCGACTGGCGGCCCCAGGCCAGCAGGCCGAATGCCGCCAGCGCAATGCCGAAATCCAAACGGGTATGAATGGCGCTGGTCCACAGCGGATCGTAGAGCGCGGCGAGCAACAGGCCCACCACGGCCGCGTTTGCTCCGGCCATGGCGCGCTGCACCTTGCGCCGCTGGCGCAGCGACTCCCAGAAAGGCAATGCACCCGCGACCAGCAGCAGTCCGGGCAGGAACACGGCGGCGAGCAATAACAGCCCGCCCGTCCAGCCGCCCATGGGCGCGGGCATCAAGGCCCCGAGATAGGCCGCAAAAGTGAACAGCGGCCCGGGCACGGCCTGGGCCAGGCCGTAGCCGGCGATGAAAGCGTCGTTCGTGATCCAGCCCGGCGGCACCACGGCGGCCTGCAGCAGCGCCAGCACCACATGGCCGCCGCCGAACACCAGCGCTCCGGCCTGGTAGAACGCGGCGAACTGCGCGCCCAGCGAAGGGCCGGCAGCCACGGCCATGGACAGCAGCAACAGCAGGCCGAACACCAGCAGCAGAACTGCGGCCGTCTTCTTGCCCAAGCCAGGATTGCGCGGCATGGAAGCGGGCAGTGCCGTGGGCCGTATCCACCACCAGCCGACCAAGCCCGCGCCGGCGATGGCAACCACCTGTCCCAGTGCCGAAGGAATCGCCAGCGCGAGCAGCGCGGCCGCAATCGCCAATGCGGCCCGGGGTCGGTCGGGGCAGAGCGAACGTGCCATGCCCCAGACCGCATGCGCGACCACGGCGACCGCGGCCAGCTTCAGTCCATGCACGGCGCCCGATGTCGCCAGCCAGGCCCACTGCTGTATGCCGAAAGCAAACAGGATCAGCGCCAGCGCCGACGGCAGCGTGAAACCCAGCCAGGCGGCCAGTGCGCCCGGCCAGCCCGCACGCCCCAGGCCCAGCGCAAAGCCGACCTGGCTGCTCGCCGGGCCCGGCAGGAACTGGCACAGCGCGACCAGATCGGCATAGCCGCCGTCATCGATCCAGCGCCGCCGCTCGACGAATTCGGCGCGAAAGTAGGCCAGATGCGCGACCGGCCCGCCGAAAGCCGTGAGCCCCAGCTTCAGAAACACGAAAAAGACTTCGACGGCATGGCCTGCCGTGGCGCGGTGTGCGGGTGCTTCGGGCAAGGGTGGCGGGGAAGACATCAGGGACAGACCATGAAAACCGGTGAATGCCCGCGCAAACCGGGGCGCCGTGGCGTGAACTGACAGCATAGCGCGCGCCGATGACACGGGCCGTGGGCAAACGCCGGAATGGTCCTGGCGTTTTTGGCCGCAGTTGGCGTGCGTTGCGCGCAGCATCACAGCGACAGCCAACACAGTCACCAACACACATTCAATTTCACGCATCTCCTCTTAAAAATAGCTGAATTTGCCTGCATTTGCAGGCATCATTTTTAGCCCATTTATTTTGGGGCATGAGGCGCAGCGCAAGGGAATTCGGCTCCCACAATCGCTGCCATGGACTGCCAGCCGTCGCCAGCAGCCTGATCCAGGAGTCATTTCCATGCCTGTTTTGAACCCGTCTGCACCCGCAGCGCACACGCTGAATTTCCACCCACCGGTTTCCACCATGGCCGCTCCGCGGGCTGAAGTGGGCGAATGGAGCGAAGAAGCCGTGCAGCAATTGCTGGACCTGCCTTTTCTCGACCTGCTGCACCGCGCGCAAACCGTTCACCGCGAACACTGGCCCGAAGGCGACATGGAGCTGGCGACGCTGCTGTCGGTCAAGACCGGCGGCTGCCCCGAGAACTGCGGCTATTGCCCCCAGGCCGCGGAGTTCGACACCGGCGTCAGCGCGCAAAAGCTCATGGGCGTCGATGAAGTGCGCGCCGCGGCCCAGGCCGCCAAGGATGCGGGAGCGACGCGCTTTTGCATGGGCGCCGCCTGGCGCGCGCCCAAGGACCGCGATATCGAAAAAATGGCGGTACTGATTGAAACCGTCAAAGGCCTGGGAATGCAGACCTGTGCCACGCTGGGCATGCTGCAAAGCCACCAGGCCACGGCGCTGAAGGAAGCCGGCCTCGACTACTACAACCACAACCTCGACACCGCGCCCGAGTACTACACCGACGTGGTGAGCACGCGCAGCTACCAGGACAGGCTCGATACCTTGAGCGCCGTGCGCTCGGCCGGCATCAGCGTCTGCTGCGGCGGCATCGTGGGCATGGGCGAAGCGCCGGTACACCGCGCCGGGCTGATTGCCCAATTGGCGAACCTCGATCCCTATCCCGAGTCGGTGCCGATCAACAGCCTGGTCGCCGTTCCCGGAACGCCGCTGGCCGACAGCCCGCCCGTGGACCCGCTGGATTTCGTGCGCGTGATCGCGGCCTGCCGCATCACCATGCCCAAGGCCAGGGTGCGCATGTCGGCGGGGCGCCAGCAAATGGGGGAGGCCGTGCAGGCGCTGTGCTTCCTGGCCGGCGCGAACTCGATCTTCTATGGCGACAAGCTGCTGGTGACCGGCAACCCCGAGGTCGACGCCGACAACCAGCTGCTGCAAAAACTGGGCATGCGGGTTCGCCGCAGCCCAGTCTGAGTCGAAACCGCAGGGCAGGCGCGTGCAGCGCCTGCCACCTGCTTTATGCCAAGGTCAGCGTGACGTCGATATTGCCGCGCGTGGCGTTCGAGTAAGGGCAGACCTGATGGGCGGTGTCGACCAGTTCCTGCGCCTGGGCCTTGTCCATGCCGGGCAGCGAGATGGTCAGGCGCACGGCGATGCCGAAAGCCTGGCCCACGGGGCCCAGATCGACTTCGGCGTCGATGGCCAGATCCTGGGGCAGGGTCACTTTCTGACGCGCGGCCACGGCCTTGAGCGCGCCGATGAAGCAGGCCGAATAGCCTGCGCCAAACAGCTGCTCGGGGTTCGTGCCCGTGCCTGCGCCGCCGGGCGAAGACAGGCTGATGTCCAGGCGGCCGTCGTCACTGCTGGAAGCGCCGTCACGGCCACCGGTGGTGTGGGTGCGGGCGGTGTAGAGAACTTTGTCGAGCGATGCCATGGGGTGAACTCCTGAAAAGTGAATACGCTTCAATTGGAAGCGGGAGGGATCAGCGTGACCAGATGGTCGCGCCATTGCTGGAGTTGCAGGCGCAAGGCCTGCAGCTCGGAAAGGGTGCACGGGCTTTGCTGCAGCAGGCACTCGGGAATGCCCGCGAGCTTCTCGCGCAGATCGCGGCCGGCGTCGGTCAGGGCGATGCGCACACGGCGCTCATCGGCGCTGTCGCGCTGGCGTTGCAGCCAGCCCGCGCTTTCCATGCGCTTGAGCAGCGGCGTCAGCGTGCCGGAATCGAGAAACAGCTGCTCGCCCAGTTCGGACACCATGCAGCCATCTTTTTCCCAGAGCGAAAGCATCACCAGGTACTGCGGATAGGTCAGGCCCCAGGGCTTGAGCAGCGGCTTGTAAAGCTTGGTCGTCGCCAACGAAGCGGAGTACAACGCAAAGCACAGCTGGTTGTCGAGCTTGGGGAACTGATCGCTGGAAGGTTGAAGGGCGCTGGGCATGGGTGTATTGTTGCTCACAATTGAATTGTACGCAATCTAATTGGCAAAAGAACCTGCTTTCAGCAGGGTCGTGCCGCGCTCAGTTGGCGGCAGGAGGGCGCACCGCGCCCGGCTGCGCCTTGTGCGCCAGCCAGGCGCGGCGCACGAACGGGTCGGTCACGCAATACATGCCATGGCTCTTGCGCATGATGATGTTGGCATTGCGCAGCTCGTCGGCGACGCGCTGGACCTGGTCGGTCGTGACGTCATGGCCGACCGCGGCGCTGTACGCGCTCACCGATTCGGTGGAGAACAGCCCGCGCACGCCTTCCTCGGCAGCGACCACGCGCTCGAAGACCGCCATGGCCAGCATTCCCAGGTCTTCGATCTTGCGCAGCTCCACATCCGCGGACGCACTCTTGAGCGTCAGCGCGATCACGGGAAAGAACGTGTCGACCTGCTCCGGCACATACTGCTGGACCATGCGCAAGGCGCGCAGCAGTTCTTCGGGCCTGTGGCCCAGCGTATCGAACGCCGCGACCGCGACCGCAAGACTGGGCACTTTCGCGCCTTCCGCCCGAACGGCATCGAGCAGATACTCGACATAGTCGTCGCCCAGCGTGGGGTAGCTCAGCGACGTCGCGCCGGCAAAGGCCTGCTTGCCTTGCAGCGTGAGGCTCGCCACCTGGGCGCGGTGCGAGCCCGTGCCTATGAACAGGAAGTACCCAGGCGTGTCGGGCCGGGGATTGATCGCATCGCGCGCGGCCTTGAGCGCGAGCATCAGCTGCGCGCCCTGTTCGGTGGCCAGCACCTGCTGCACTTCATCGACGATCAGCACTACATGGGTCCTGGCCTTGTCGACGACTTCCATCAGCGCCTGGGCCAGGGGAGGGCCGGCCTTGGTGCCCAGGTCGGCAAGCTCGAAGCCGAACTTTACGCCCAGCGCCTCGACATCGAGCCCCTTGATGCGCGCCAGCCGCGCGAGTACGCTGGAGGCAGGCGTCTGCAGCTCCTGCAGCGCATTGCGAATCGCCGCATGCACCAGCGCGCCGGGCTCGGCATGGGTGTCGGACCACAGGTCCACATAGATGACGACCGCATCATGGGCTTCTAGCGCGGGCATCAGATCCTGCTGCAGGAACGTCGTCTTGCCCGTGCGCCGCGAGCCCGACAGAAACAGGCCCGAGCGCAGGCCCTGGTCCAGGATGCCCGGACGCAGCAGCTGTCTGGCCATCTGTTCGGCCAAGTCTTGACGACGGAAGTAGCTCATTATTGCCAATTATCCAATTTCGATAATTATCATTATTGAATAATTCACGCTAATTGACCAGCGCCGCCGGCGACGGCATCCGGATCACTTCTTGTCTTCCATCATGCGCGCCGCCTGGTTGCCCAGCGCGGATTCGGCGCGGAAGTAGCCCATCACCGTTGCCACGCTCTGGTGGCCGGTCATGGCCATGGTGTCTGACAGGGGAACGTTCTGGCGCCCGGCTTCGGTCACAAAGCCCGAGCGCAGAGAGTGCGCGGAGAAATCGCCTTCGATGCCGGCGAGCGCGCAGCGCTCGCGCACGATATTGCGCACCGCGGGCGGGCTCAAAGGCTCGGCCAGATGCCCGCCCTTGCGTATGCGCCGGAAGATCGCGCCTTCTGCGATGCCGCTGGCCTGCAGCCAGGCCGCGAGCGCCACCGCCGCCGCGCCCAGCACGGGCTTGTGGTTTTCTGGCGCATCGACACCCGCCTGGTTGGTCTTGGAATGGGCCAGCGTATAGAGATAGTCGCCCGAAGGCAGGAGCCGCAGGTACTGCATGTCGGCGCCCGCGACTTCGGAGCGCCGGCGCCCGCCGCTGGCCCAGGCGAACAGCAGCAGCGCGCGGTCGCGCCGCCCGCGCAGGCTGTCGTCGCAGGTGTCGAGCAATTGGGTCAGCAGGTCGCGCGTCAACGCTTCCTTTTTCTGCGGCAGCGCGCCGCGCTTGGCGTAGGCCTTGCGCGTGCGCGACAGCAACTCGCGCACGCGCGGGTCGTGGCAGGGGTTGGCCAGGTCGCGCACCTGATGCGCTTTCGACAGCACCGAGACGCGGTGCACCAGCGTGTTGTGCGCGGGCGCGCCGGGCCGCGTCTTGTAGCCGGCCTCGATCAGCGCCTGGTCCATGGCCGCAGGCAATTCGCAGATCAGGCCTTGCGGCGTGCTGCGCTGCGCATGGTCGACGACGAACTGCAGCACACAGTCGGCCGACAGCGGCAGCACGATCTGCCGGCCGTAGCGCAACGCATGCCAGGCCGCCCAGTAGCGCAGCGCACTCTGGTAACTCATGCGCGTATTGGCCGACTCGCCTTCGCGCAGCAAGGCCTGCATGGCCTGGCGCGCCTGCGCATCGAGCCCCTGGCCAGGCAATGTCGCGGGCAGGGCCGCATGCACCGACCCAACACGCAACGCATCGGACGTTTCGGCACCGGAATTCCCTGAAGAGGGCAGGGCAAGGTCAAAAACAGCAGGATGCATGGAATGATTTGTATTTTTGTATTATTTAATATGTAATACATATCATATAATACATATATAATTGATAGATCGCGATAACAATCTATTATCGATACTAATCCTATCAGGATGCGAAGATGAACCCACCAAAAGTCACGCGCGGCGTGCAGGAAGCCGATGTCTGGGCCGCGGCCGACGCCTTGCTCGCCCAGGGCCTGCGCCCGACGATCGAGCGCGTGCGCCAGCAGATAGGCCGCGGCTCGCCCAATACCGTGAGCCCCATGCTCGAATCCTGGTTCGCCACGCTGGGCCAGCGCCTGGGCGTGGCCCAGTCGGACGTGCAGGACGGCGTTCCCGAAAACGTTCTGCGCCTGGCGCAGGAGCTGTGGAACAGCGCCACGCAGCAAGCCGTTGCCGCGGCGCAAAAGACGCTGGAAGAGCGCGAAAACGCGCTGCAGGCCAGTCGCCTGTCGCACGAAGCCGACCTGGAGCACATGGCGCAGCGGGAAAAAGCGCTGCACCAGCAAAAGCAGGCCATGGACGAAGCCATGAAGCTGGCCCAGGGCCAGGCCCAGGAGCTGTCGCGCCGCCTCGATGAAATGCAGCAGCTGGCCCAGGACCGCGAAGCCCAGCTGGGCAGCCTGCGCGCCGAAATCGCCGCCCAGACCAAGGCGCGCGAACTCGAACGCAAGGAGCACAGCGAAGAGCTGCAGGCCGCGGCCCAGGAGCGCCAGCGCCTGGCAGAACAGTTCGCCGGCAACGAGCGCCGCATGCTGACCGACCTCGACCGCGCGCGCCAGGAAGTCACCAGCGCCAAGAAAACCCAGGCGGAGCAAGAGCGCAAATCGGAAGCCCGGTTGGCCGAATGGCAAAGCCGCCAGCAGCACCTCGAAGAAGAACTGTTGCAGGCGCGCACCCAGCTGCTGGGCGCGCAGCAATCGGCCCAGGCCGCGCAGGAACGCGTGACCGATCTCAAGGCCTTGCTGCTGGCCACGCAATCGGCGAGCGCACCGGCAGCCGCCGCCAAGGCAGCGCCGCGCTCGGGCAGTCCGTCGCTGCAGCGGCGCGGTCTGTCGCAGCGCGCGCGCAATCTGCCGCGCAAGTAAGCCACGCTTAGAGCAGCTAACAGAACCCAGCAAATCGAAGATTTGCGGTTGAGACTAGGCGCGTTGCCGCAGACAGTGCGAGTAGCACGGCAAGGCAACGCAACGACGTCTCAAGGGTTTTGTTAGGTGCTCAAGGCAGGCGAGGGCGTTTCCCGGTCGCGTGTACTGCCTATCGTTGCAAATGCCCTGGCGCCGGTCTAGGCTGGCGGCTTCTCAGGAGCATCGCCATGCGGGCCTTTGTCTTCCCCTTGCTGTATCTGCTCGCCAGCCTGGCCCAGGCCACACCCGGCGGGCTGGACGCCAGCGGCTGCCATCACTCGAAGAAAAAAGACTTCCATTGCCATATGACGCGCGACAAACCCCAGGCCAAGACCCAGGGCCGCGCCGAAACCACGGCCCAGCGCGAAAAGCGCCTGCTGCGCGAATGCCGGGGCCGTCCCAACGCGGGCGCCTGCCTGGGTTATGCGCAGCAGACGGAGGGTCCGACGCGATAGCAAGAAGGCGTTGATGGGCGACGATACGCGCCACAGCGCAGGCACCCAAGGTGCTCGTTGCGTGGACGTTCTGTGGTTTTGCGGAGAATATGCCACCTATTCTCCGCAAAAATGCGGAGAATAGGCGCTCTAATCACCGCAAACCTATGGTCACCGAACCCCGCACCTATATCTGGCAGTTGCCCGAATGGCCACAGTGGCGCTACGACATCGGTGCGCTCGCTGCGCCTCTGACCGAAGTCGCGATGGCGCAAGGAAAACTGTTTGGCGCGTTGTCGCAGTTGGGCCTGGCCGTGCGTGAACGCATGGAAGTCGACGCTTTGACCTCCGACGTTCTCAAGACCAGCGCCATAGAGGGCGAGCATTTTCCACCGCAATCCGTGCGCTCTTCAGTTGCCCGCCGCCTCGGCGTGGATGCCGGCGCAGTAGTGGCGGCCGACCGCAACGCCGAAGGCGTGGTAGACATGGTGCTCGATGCCACGGCCGGCTGCGCCCAGCCCTTGAGCCAGGAGCGACTTTTTGCCTGGCATGCCGCATTGTTCCCCACGGGCTATAGCGGCTTGCAGCGCATACAGCCCGGCGAGTGGCGCAAGGATGAGCAAGGCCCCATGCAAGTCGTGTCGGGGAGAGTCGGCCGTGAGCTGGTGCACTTTGAAGCGCCCGCGGCGGACCAGCTCACGGCGGAGATGGCACGATTTGTCGACTGGGCCAACACCGATACCAGCCACCATCCACTGGTCAAGGCGGGGCTGGCCCACCTGTGGTTCGTGACACTGCACCCCTTCGAGGATGGCAACGGCCGCGTCGCACGCGCAGTGGGAGATCTGTTCCTGGCCCGCGCCGATGCCAGCCCGCAGCGCTACTACAGTCTCGCCGCTCAGATCCAGCGCGAACGCGAAGCCTATTACCAGATTCTGGAACAGACACAGCAGGGCAGCATGAACGTCACGGCCTGGCTGCAGTGGTTTCTGCGCAGCGTACGCCTGGCAGTCGAGCATGCCTTGGCGGGCGTTGGCATCAGCCAGCAGCGCAACGCGTATTGGAGCAAGTTTGCGCATGTGGCGCTCAACGCGCGCCAGCAAAAGGTGCTCAACCGCCTGTTCGAAGACTTCGAAGGCAAGCTGACGGCCAAGAAATGGGCGGCCATCGCCAAGACTTCGGACGACACCGCCTTGCGCGACATCACCGCGCTGGTGGATGCAGGTATGCTCGTCAAGGCAGCCGCGGGCGGACGCAGCTCGGCCTATGAAATTCCCGCAGAATTTCGCTGAGAGGGCTTGCGCTGGCCCACATCGAGCGTGTCAGACCTTTCTACAATGCCCGCGATGCACAGCAGCAACGACAACAATAATCCCGTGGTGGTGGTTCTCGCCGCGGGCCAGGGCCAGCGCTTTCGCGCTTCAGGCGCACAGACCGGCAAACTGCAGGCGCAGCTGCATGGGCGCAGCGTGCTCGAACACACGCTCGCCGCCGTCGCCGCCAGCGGCCTGCGCGCGGTGCTCGTCGAGAACGGACCGCATTGGCACAGCGCCGGCATGGGCCATTCGATCGCGCGCGGCGTGGCGCTGTCGCCCGATGCCAGCGGCTGGTTGATACTGCCCGGCGATCTGCCGGCGGTCGCACCCGGCAGCCTGCGTGCCGTGGCCCAGGCACTGCAGGCGCAGGGCGGGGTGGTTCGGCCGCAGGTCGAGGGCCGATGGGGGCATCCCGTCGGTTTTTCCGCGGCATGGAAGGCGCAGCTGCTGCAGTTGACGGGCGATACCGGTGCCCAGAGCATCGTGCGGGCCGCGCAGGCCCAGCTGCATGTCCTGGCGCTCGATGACTGGGGTATGTTGGCGGATACCGATACGCGCGCGGATCTGGCGGCGGTCGCGGACCGCTGGACGCAGCGCCGGGTTTGAATCGCTTCTATGCCGCCGGCACAGGCTGGCTCTGCGCAGCGGGAATGAAATCACCGCGCACGCGGTCGATATCCGGAATATTCGGATAGCGCAGCACACGGTATCCGGCAGCGACCAACATGGCATCGCGCGCTGCATCCTTGTCGGTTTTCCCCTTGTGGCTGGCGTCGTCCAGCTCGATCACGGCCAGCACCTGGAAAGCCTTGTCGCACACCACGAAATCCGCGGTCTTGCGATCGAACGTGTTGCGCGCGGCATAGGCCCTGGCGGTCAGCAGCGCACTGAAGCTTACCTGGGCCAGCACCACCAACTCGGGAAGCGCATGCGAAAGCCGGTTGTGCATGGCTTGTTCACGCTCCGAAAGCAGTTGCCTGCGTCGGGGTTGCTCTGCGGAGTTTCCTTTTTCATCCGCGCCCGGCGCTGCGCCTTTTTTGGCGATCTTGGTGAAATACACCCATGCCAGAACGGCCAGAACGATGACAAATAGCAATGTTTTCATGATTTCCTCCCTTGTGAGGGCAGTCTCGCATGAAACGGCTATTCGTCACAAATCGTAACTTTCAGCACGGTTATTTCTTGGGCGTTCTTTCGCGCCGGTAGCTTTTGGGTGAGTAGACCGTACTCAGGTGGGAAAAACGCCGTTGCTCGCGTGGCGATCGCAGCAGCGGCGCCGCAGAGACGCGGCCACGCCGATATGCGCGTCTTGTGCCCGCCAAGCGTATCGCGACACCCACGCCGATGAGCAAGCCCAGCAGCATCCACGGGTGACTCGCGGCCCATTGCATTGCAAGTTTTATCGAGTCCATGCGCCGCAAATTAGCACAGTTGTCGAGCGGGCACGAATAGCATCTGGAACTTGCGCGTTAGGATTGCGCGCTATGGCCATTGATACCCGCGACTACTACAGAGACAAAATCCGCAAGAAGACTGGCTACGTCGAGCGCGCCGATTTTCGAGTGAGCGAACATGACGTCTCGCGCCGCAAGCACGCCAACGCATGGCGCGGCAACTGGATCAAGCTGGGAATCTTTCTGGCCTTGCTGATCGCCTGGATCTGGTTCAAGCGATAGGGGTCACGGCAGATCGGGAGTGGCGCGCCATCGGCACGCTGGAGTTCACGCAAACACTCGGGCCCCGAAAGCAGCAATCTGCGTGGTGACGGCGGGGGGCTGGCAGTTCATGGCGATGCTCTGTCGGAATGATACTTAACATAATATACATCGTATCTACCACCATGTTTTCGAGGCACAGTGCCCTGAAAGACGCTCAAATGAGAATGCATATCAGTTGTATAGAATGCTGCAACTTATCGACATTTCGAGAAAAGTCCCGTGACCCCATCGACCGACGACGCCGCCAGTCTTGCGCTGGGCAGCATGTACGTGCAGCACAATCATTGGCTGGTCGCGTGGCTGCAGCGCAAGCTCGGCAATCGCGGCGATGCAGCGGATCTTGCCCAGGACACTTTCACGCGCATCTGGGCCAGCGCAAAGACGGACGCCATCGCGGAAATACGCGAGCCCAGGGCCTATCTGACGACCGTGGCCAAGCGCTTGCTGGTCAATCATCTCGAACGTCGATCGCTGGAACAGGCTTATCTCGCCTCGTTGCATCTGCTGCCGCAAGCTTCGGTGCTGTCCGTCGAAGCACGCGCCATTCTGCTGGAGACATTGCAGGAACTGGACGCGCTGCTCGATGCCTTGCCACCCAAGGTCCGCATGGCATTTCTCATGTCGCAGCTGGAAGGCATGTCTTACGAAGAGATCGCTGCACATATGCAATTGAGCGTGCGCACCGTGACCCGCTACATGGCACAGGGCTTTCGCCAGTGCCTGCGGGTGATGCTCGAGGCCTGAGCATGCGCGTTGCCGATCCACGCATCCTCGACGAAGCCGCGCATTGGCTGGCCCGCCGACATGCGTCGGACTTCAGTGAAGTCGAGCAGGCGGCCTTGGCCCGTTGGCGCGGCCAGAGCAGTCAGCATGAACATGTTTGGCAGCGTGCGCAGCAATTGCAAAGCCAGATGAGCGGTTTGCCCGCGGCAATGGGCATGGCCGTTCTGACGCGCCCTCGCCCTTCGAACTCGCGTCGCCAGCTTTTGCGCGCAGCAGCCTTGGTCGTCACCACTCCTGCGCTGGGATGGTTCACCTACCAGCACCTGCCTTGGCGCAGCTGGACGGCCGACTACCGCACGGCCACGGGCGAGCTGCGCACGTTCACGCTGGCCGATGGCAGCCGGGTGCAACTCAATACGGCCTCGGCCATCAGCGTTCGCATGGACCGTGAGGCACGGCGCATACGCCAGCACGCGGGCGAAATTCTCATAGAAACATCGCACGCACCGGAGTTTGCGCGCCAGCCTTTCATCGTGGAGACCAAGGACGGCCAGATGCAGGCGCTAGGCACACGGTTCGTGGTGCGCAAGCACGAGAACGGCACCACCCTCTCGGTGCTCGAAGGCGCGGTGCGCGTCACCCCGGCATCCGTCCCCACGCCGGTGGTCGTGAACGCAGGAGAGCAGTTGCGTTTCGATGGCAATGGCACCAGTCCGGGCGTCGCGTCCGCGCTCCAGTCGGATGCCTGGACACAGAGCGTGCTCTATGCACAAAACATGCGTCTGCAAGATTTCCTCGCAGAGGTCGGGCGTTATCGGCAAGGCATTCTGCGTTGCGACGCCGACGTGGCGGATCTGCGCGTTTCGGGCACCTACCAACTGCGCGACACCGACAGCATCCTGGCGCTGCTGGAGCAGACCTTGCCGGTGCGTGCGCACCAGCGCACCCGCTACTGGGTCACGCTCGCGCGTCGCTGAAATTTTTTCTCCATCGCTGTCCGGTTTTTTGCTCTCGCCTGTCATGGCTTGTGAAGTCCATCTTTTTGACAGCTACGGGAATCAAACGACATGCACACCAGCCCATTGCGCGCCACGGCCCTGGCCGCCCTCACCCTCACCACGGCGATGCTTCTGCAATCGCCGGCAGCGCAGGCCGCCGGTCCGGCCGCCCACAGCGCGCAAAAGTCCTACCAAGTTGCGGCTGGACCGCTGGGCCCGGCGGTGATGGCCTTTGCCGCGCAGGCGGGTGTCAACCTCAGCGTGGACTTGAAGCAGCTCGGCGGGATGAACGCGCGCGGCTTGTCTGGACAATTCTCCGTGGATGAAGGTTTTGCGTACCTGCTCGAAAACACCGGGTTTGGCGTGCGCCGGGTGAGTCCTGGCAACTACGTCGTGGAAACCCGGTCCGCGCCCGTGCCGGCTTCGAACTCCGCACGGGAGGCATCGGATCTGGCCACGGTCACGGTGACCGCACGCACACAGAACAACCTCGTGGCGCCCTCGCGCCAGGTCAGCATTCTCGAAAGCGATGAAATAGAGCAACTGCGGCAAGGTTCGGACAGCCTGGCCACCATGCTCAGCAAAGTCGTGCCAGGCATGGCGGACTCCAGCCATACCATCACGGACTATGGTCAGACCCTGCGCGGGCGCAACATGCTGATCCTGGTCGACGGCATTCCGTTGAACACCAATCGCGATTCGTCGAGAAACCTCGCCAACATCAACCCAGCGGATGTCGAACAAATCGAGGTGTTGCGCGGCAGCAGCGCCATCTACGGCAGCGGTGCGGCCGGCGGCATCGTCTCCGTGCGCACCAAGCGCCCGTCGGGCGAGACCAAGGCCGAAACCATCGTGACGGGCTCCTCCCCGCTCTACAAGCCCAAAGGCGCGGGAATCGGCGGCGAAGTGCAGCACTATCTGTCTGGCGGCGGCGACGTCGTCGACTACTCGGTGAGCCTGGGTGCAAAGCATGTCGGAGGTTCATTCGATGCGAAGGGCAATCGCATTGCACCGGAACCCAGCCAGGGCGATCTTTTTGACTCCAATGTGTACAACGCATCGGCCAAGATCGGTTTCAAGCTCGATACCAACCAGCGACTGCAGCTTTCGGCGAGCCACTACAACGCCAACCAGGACACCGACTACGCTTCCGATCCTTCGGTGGCGCGCCTGCCTGCGGGCTCGGCGGCGGCAAGACCCATCAAGGGCCTGGTGCTGGCCGATCAGAACCAGATCAAGAACACCATGCTGGGGCTCGACTACGAGAACCGCGACCTCGCTGGCAGCACGCTGGCCGCCCAGCTCTACTACCGCGACTTCCATACGCGCTTTGCACCGTTCGACGCCCGCGCGGTCCCGGTGCGCGGCGCCAATGTCGACCAGTCGATGCAGAACTCCGATGTCTTCGGTGGGCGTCTGACCCTCAAGACGCCGCTGGGCAAGGAGAAGAACACGTTGCTGATCTCGGGCGCCGACTTCAACCATGAGCGCACCGATATGCCCATAGACATTTTCGACCCCAAGGTCTATGACGCCACGGGGGGGCTGGCTTTTCAGAAGGTCGGTCGCCTGATTTACATGCCTCCTGTGACGACGGGCAGCCTTGGCGCCTTTGCCCAGTTGCAGCACAAATTCAACGACCAATGGTCGGTAGAGGGTGGTGCGCGCTATGACCGGGCACAGGCGAGCTTCAACGACTTCACGCCGCTGTCCCAATCGAGAGTGCCCAGCCCCCAGTCGGTGGCCGGTGGTACCGTCAAGTACGACGCCTGGACCTACAACCTTGGCAGCGTTTTCACGCCGACCAAGGGCCAGGAAATCTACGCGTCCTATAGCCAGGGCTTTGAACTGCCCGACATCGGTGTAGTGGTGCGCAACGCGACCCTGGGCTTCAACATCGGCAACTCCAACCTGCAAGCGGTCAAGACCAACACCGTTGAAATCGGCTGGCGCGGAAAGTTCTCCAACGTGATGGCCAACTTCGGCGGCTTCCAGTCACAATCCGATCTCGGCGCGGTGCAGAGCTTCAACAACGGGCTCACGCTGCTGCGTACCAAGGAGAAGATCCATGGCCTGGAAGGTGGCCTGGACTATTACAGCGATGACGACCATTGGAGCACCGGCGGCAGCTTCACCTGGATGAAGGGGCGCGAACTTCCGCAAACGGCCAACGGATACCAGGGCATGACGGGCTTTCGCATTCCTCCGCTGAAGCTCAGCGCGTATGTGGAGTACCGGCCCAATGCCCGCTGGAGTCACCGTATCCAGGCCACGTCCTATGCGGCCAAGGACTACCGTCTGGATGGCAAGACGAGCTTCGGCCGCTATGACACCAGCGGCTACACCACCGTGGATTTGATCAGCCAATGGAAAATCGACCCGAAAAACCGCGTATCGCTGGGAGTGGAAAACCTCTTCAACCGGAGCTACTTCCCGCTCTACAGCCAGTTGCTGCGCAGCAATAACAACACCAGCCGTCTGCCCGCAGCGGGTACGGTGCTCAGGGTCAGCTACGCCCACACCTGGTGATACGCGATGCGCGCCCTGCTGCGCAGGCTGCACCGCTGGTGCGGCCTGGTCATCGCGATTCTTCTTCTGGCGTGCAGCGTCACGGGCAGCATCATCGCCTTCGAGCATGAACTGGACGCGGCGCTGAACCCCGCGCTGTTTCGCACCGGCAACGCACAGCCGGCGCTGCCGCTGGATGCGCTGATTGCGCGCATCCAAACCCAGGACCCACGCCTGCGTGTCACACAGCTGCCGCTGGACACCAGACTGGGTCAAGCCAGCGAAATGCATGTGCAGGCACGGGAGGGCAGCACGGCCGCGCTCGGTTTCGATCGCCTGTTCGTCGACCCGTCTTCCGGCCGGGTGCTCGGGGCGCGCCAATGGGGCGGGTGGCGATGGGATCGCGCCCACTTGCTGCCCTGGATCAACCGCTTCCACCGCACACTGACCCTGCCGGGCAGAATCGGCAATCAGCTGCTGGGCACCATGGCCGTCCTGTGGCTCTTCCTGTCGATCAGCGGCCTGGTGCTGACGCTGCCCGCACGCTGGTCCCAGTTCTGGAGCCGCTGGAAGCCGGCATGGCAAGTGAAGGCCGGGAGCAAAGGCTTTCGGTTTGTGAACGATCTGCACCGCGCCATGGGGCTTTGGGTATTGCCTTTTGCCCTGTGCACGGCCTTCACAGGCATCTACCTCAACCTGGGCAATGAAGTCTTCAAGCCGGTTGCCAGTCTGTTCGGTGCCATTTCGCCCCACCCTATTGCGGGCCTGCCGCATCTGGATTCTCCACGCCCCGCCGCATCGGTGCTCACGCCCGAACAGGCGCTGAGCGCCGCGCGCAGATTGCTGCCCGAGGCAACGCAGGACTATGCGCCCTGGTACATGGGACACCTGGCGCCGCGTGGCGCGTACCGTGTGGCCTTCAAGGAGCACGGCATGCGCGAACAAGCCTTGCGCGTGCGCTACGAGCAGGTCTTCATCGACGACCAGACGGGGGAGCTGCTGGGGCGCTTCGGCTACCTGAGCGGCACCCCGATGGACCGGTTTCTGGTCTGGATGTACCCCTTGCACTCCGGCAAATCCCTGGGCATTTCGGGACGCCTGGCCATCGGTCTGAGCGGACTGTGTGTGGCACTGCTGTGCATCACCGGGCTGCTGCGCTGGCTGAAAAGGCGAAGCATGGGCAACTAGACTTGAGCAACAACGTTTCTCGGCGCGCCGCCGAGAACAAGACCACATGTAAGTTACATTGAATAACTCACATGAAAGCCTGCGCAAGCCGTTTTTTGCGTCCGATGCAGCGCACGACCATGCATACCCATTCGGTAAAGTTCCCCAACTTTACATCCCGTTCAAAAAAACATGACGAGAAAGTAATATATTGAGACTTATTCGCATTCAATACATAACATGAACGTTCCATTTCCACTGGATGCGCGCAGCCCTGCGCGCGTATGTGCCCTTTGCCTCCGGCAGCATGCGCGGGTTTGCAATGAGTGATGTTGCTTCCATTCCAGAGCCGGGCCTGCGGCCCAAGAAGGCTGCAGTCGCCATGGGCCGTTACCGTTGTGCCGTCGCCTCGCGCGCGCTGGCGGCGGCATTCGGCGGCTATGCCCTGTCTTCGGCGATCGCCGCGGGCGTGGGACTGGCGCTGGCCCGCTCCGGCAGCAGTTCGGTCGACGCGGTCCTCTGGGCGACCATGCTCGCTTTCATCGCCCATGCCGTCGCCGCCCTGTGGGCTTTCGGCTGCGCCAATGCGCGGCGCGCGTGGCTGGGCATAGCCATTCCCGCGGCGCTGCTGGGCGCTCTGGCCCATGCACTGCGAGGAGCCGGCGCATGAGGCCCGATGGCAAACCCGAAGGACTGCGACAGTCCATGTCATGGCTGCACACCTGGAGCGGCCTGCTGTTGGGCTGGCTGCTCTATGCGGTGTTCTTCACGGGCACGCTGAGCTATTTTCTCGACGAAATCACCGACTGGATGCGGCCGGAGCTGCACCAATCGGTGCCCGGCCCGCAGACCGCCGCGCTCGCCGTGGCGACGATGCAAAAGCTCGCGCCCGATGCCTCGACCTGGACCATCAATCTGCCCGGCGAACGCCAGACCGCGGTCGAGGCAAGCTGGCGCAAGCCGGGCGCGGCTGCGGGGCGCGCGGGGAACCAGCGCGTGCAACTCGATGCCGGCACGGGCGAAGTGCTGCACCCGCGTGAAACCCGCGGCGGCAGCTTTCTCTACCGCTTCCACTTCGAGCTGTACGCCATGCCCCGCGTCTGGGGCCGCTGGATCGTCGGCATCGCCACAATGTTCATGTTCGTCGCGATCATCAGCGGCGTGATCACGCACAAGAAGATCTTCACCGAGTTCTTCACGTTCCGCCCGCGCAAGGGTCAGCGTTCATGGCTTGACGCGCACAACGCCACGGCGGTGCTGGCCTTGCCATTCCACATCATCATCACCTTCAGCGGCCTGTTGCTGCTGATGTTCATGCTGATGCCCTGGGGTATAGATGCGGTCTACAACGGCGATACGCAGAAGTACTTCGCCGAAAGCCGCGGCTGCCCCGCTGCCGGTGCGGGCGAACGCGAAGGCGGGCCGCGCGGCGGTCGGGCGCAGGCCGCCGAGCCCGCGCAGTTGACGGCCATCACTCCGTTGATGGAAACGGCCCAGGCGCGCTGGCCGGACCGCGGCGTGGGCAGCATCGTGGTGCAGCGCCCCGGCACGCCGGGCGCGACCATCGAGTTGCGCGAACAAGGCGCACGCGCGCTGGTGCGCGGCGGCGGCGAGCGGCTGCTGTTCGACGGCGTCACCGGAGCGCCGCGCACCCCGCCCGAAGCGCGTGCCACCTCGGCCGCACAGGCCGTCTCCGGCGCGGTCATGGGCATCCATCTGGGACGGTTTGCCGACCCGGCAGTGCGCTGGCTGCTGTTTCTTTCGGGCTTGATCGGCACCGTGATGGCGGGTTCGGGCATGGTGCTGTGGGTCGTCAAGCGCCTGCCCGAACGCCGCAAGCTGGGCCGTACGCCGCGCGGTCACCGGCTGGTCGAAGTGCTGAACATCGCCGCCATCGGCGGTCTGTCGGTCGCCACGGCCGCTTATTTCTGGGCCAATCGACTGGTACCCGTGGACATCGCCCAGCGCGCCGACACGGAGATCCGCTGTTTCTTTGCCGTCTGGGGGCTTTGCCTGCTGCATGCGATGCTGCGCCCGCACCGGCGCGCCTGGCTGGAGCAGTTGTGGATCGCGGCCATCGCCTTTGCCGCGCTGCCGCTGCTGAACGCGGCCACGGGCGGCGTGGCCCTTCCTGCCGCCATGCTGCGAGGCCAGTGGGGCATCGCCGGCTTTGATCTGGTGGTGCTCGCGCTGGCAGTACTGCACGGCTTCGCGGCCTGGAAGCTGGGCGCATCGGCGGCCCTTGCCGCACCCCAGCGCAATGCCAGCGGAGCAGGCATGCGCATTCCGCGCCCCGTGGCGCAGTCACCGGAGAAACAAGCATGAGTGCCTGGATTGCCGGGGCCCTGGCCCTGCCCGCCTTCACCGCCCTGAGTCTTGCCATGGAGCGCCACCAGGATCAGGTCTTTGGCCGCACGCTGGCGGCGAAAGCCAGCGTGGCCTGGCGCCTGGCGGGAATCGCCCTGCTCAGCCTGTCGCTGGCCGCCTGCCTGGCTTCGGGCTGGAGCGGCGCGGTCGCTGCCACGGCCTGGTTCGGCGTACTGACCGTCGGCGCGATTGTGACGGGCTGGATACTGGCCTATGTTCCGCGCCACCTGCTGCGCCTGGCGGGCGCGAGCCTGGCAGTGGCGGCGCTGGCCCTCGTTGTCAGGGGCTGGTAGAGCAACGCCAACGCTCAGGTCGGTGCACAGGGCTTTATCTCGCGGCACAATCGAACGCATGAGATTCCTACACACGATGCTGCGCGTTGGCAACCTTCAACGCTCGATTGATTTCTACACCAATGTGCTGGGCATGCAACTGCTGCGCAAGTCTGAAAACAGCGAATACAAGTATTCGCTGGCGTTTCTGGGCTATGACGGCGGCAATCCCGGCCAGGCCGAGATCGAGCTGACCTACAACTGGGGCACGGAAAGCTATGACCTGGGCACGGCCTACGGCCATGTGGCGCTGGGCGTGGCCGATGCCTACGCGGCCTGCGAGAAGATCAAGGCCGCGGGCGGCAATGTGACGCGCGAAGCCGGTCCGGTCAAGGGCGGCAGCACGGTGATCGCATTCGTCACCGACCCGGATGGCTACAAGATTGAGCTCATCCAGGAGAATTCCCGCGCGCATGCCGCGGGATCGAACGCAGACCCTCTGCGCGCCGCCTGAAACGGCACAGCCTTCGCGGCTGTGTCGATCCAGCATGCCGCCATGCTCCACAATGGCGGCATGAGCCAAATTTCCTCTTCCATTGCCGATCTGCGCAAAAGTTACGAGCGCGCGGAACTCAGCGAAGACGCTTCGCACGCCAATCCCATGCAGCAGTTCGACCAATGGCTGCAGGAGGCAGTGAATGCCCAGGTGCCCGAGCCCAATGCGATGACGCTGGCCACCGTGGGCGCCGACCAGCGCCCCAGCACGCGCATCGTGCTGATCAAGGGCTATGACGAGCGCGGCATCGTCTGGTACACCAACTACGACAGCCGCAAGGGCCGTGAACTCGAAGCCAATCCGTTCGCGGCGCTGCAGTTTCACTGGGTCGATCTCGAACGCGTGGTGCGCATCGAAGGCCGGGTGGAGAAAGTCAGCGCCGAGCAAAGCGATGCCTATTTCCAGAG
This sequence comes from Acidovorax sp. CCYZU-2555, assembly GCF_018413525.1. Taxonomy (GTDB): domain Bacteria; phylum Pseudomonadota; class Gammaproteobacteria; order Burkholderiales; family Burkholderiaceae_C; genus Comamonas. The sequence continues at coordinate 28,762 of NZ_JAHCDD010000005.1, read as the reverse complement.
CCGCCCGCTCGACTCGCGCATAGGCGCCTGGGCCAGCCCGCAAAGCCAGGTGATTTCCGGGCGCGGCGTGCTGGTCGCCAACGCGGCGCGCTATGGCGCGCAATTCCTGCTGTCCCCTCCCCGGCCGCCGCACTGGGGCGGTTTCCGTCTCGTGCCCGAACGCTTCGAATTCTGGCAGGGCCGCAAGAGCCGTCTTCACGACCGTCTGCGCTACCGCCTGGACAACGGCGAATGGACCCGGGAACGCCTCGCTCCTTGATGACTTATGGGCATGGAACATGCCCATCCAATTTATGTGGTCCATGCGCTTGCGCATGGCATTTTTTCTTTTTCGTTGAAATCTAGCCATTAACCACTTCATGTAAGTTACATTCAATGAATGAGAAATGAACAGCTCACGCACCCCGCAAGCCAATCCGCGCGACCTGCAGCGCTGCCCGATGCGACGGCGGTCTTCGTGCATTGGCAGCAGGCCGAGCTCGGCCGCGCCGAAGATGAAACGCCCGACGCCGAGTTGCCGGCCAGCGGCTATGCGCTGGTGTGGAATGCCTGGGTTCTTCATCTGCAGAGTCAAGCTCCCACTTCTGCAGAAAAGCCGCGCGCCGGGCACCGCACTGCTGCTTTCAGCAAGGCCTGGCACGAAGCCACGCCTGAAGATGTCGTGCGCTTTCTGCAGATACGCCCTGGCCAGCGCGCCCACCACCAGCCCGGGCGCCAGATCAGCGAAGTCACGCGCCGGCGCTACTGGCGCCTGCTCGATCGCATCTACGCGCATGCATTACTGCAGGAATGGGTAGCGTACAACCCCGTTCAGGCTTTGCATCCCATGGAACGCCCTGCCCCCGAGCAACCCACGGGCCATATGCTGCCGCCTGCACTGTGGCAGGCCCTGCCCCGCCATTTTCCCGGCAGCGATGATCTGCAAGGTGCGCGAGACCACGCGGTATTGCGCCTGCTGTATGACCTCGCGCTTGCGCCCGAGGAAGTGCGGCTGTTGACGCTGGGATCGCTGCGCAATGCGCGCCAGGCCGAGATGGCCGCCAACGACAAGCCGTCTTTCATTCAAATAGAAGGAACGCGCGCCGCGCAGAACCGCTGCCTGGCCCTGCCCCCGGCCACGCAGTCCGCGCTGCGCGCCTGGCTCGCGTTCCGGCGCAAAAGCGGCACGCCCGCGGCCCCGCGCGCGCCGCTGTTCGAGTCGCGCAAGGGCGGGCCGCTGACCATTCGCGCGCTGTTCCACATCGCCTCCAAAACGATTGCGCTGGCCCAGCAGGCCGGCCAGGACCGCGTTCTGCCCCTGGCCCGCATGGGCCCGCAGGTGCTGCGCAACACGGCCATCGTGCACTGGCTGCATGCGGGCGTCGCGCCGTCGGAAGTGGTGCAGCGCATAGGCGTCGAGCAGGTGCGCGCGCTCGCGCATCTGCAGCATTGCGTCGATGCGCTGCAACCCATAAGGCTGTCGTAAGTGCCTTTTTCGTCAAACTGTACAGATATACAGTTAAGCCAAAACCGGCACTTCAGGACCCCTTAGAAGTCCATCTTCACGCCCACGGTGATGTTGCGCCCCATCAGCGGCGCAGCCGACTTGATGAACGAAGTGTGCGCATAGCCCAGGCGATCGGTCAGGTTGCGGCCCTTGACATAGATCTGCCAGGGCGTTCCGCCCGCAGTGCGCATCTGGTAGCTGGCCGACAGGTTCAGCATGCCGTAGCCGTCGGTCGTGCTCTCGAATTCCGCGACGCGGTTCTGCTTGCCCACCTGCACCCACTCGGCCATGCCTTGCCAGCCGTTCCAGCGCGCGTCCACGCGCAGGCCTACACGTGCCGAAGGAATGCGCGGCAAGGTGCCGCCGGCATCGAGCCGTGCGCGCACGGTGTCGCCGAACAGCGTCACGCCCCAATGGCTGCCCAGGCGCTGTCGCACCTGGCCTTCGAGGCCCGTGAAGCGCGCATCGGCCTGGCTGTACTGCAGCAGTTGCAGGCCGTCGTGCTCGTCGAGCGTGCGACCGTAGATGTAGTTGTTGACGCGGTGCTGGAACGCGCTGACGCTGAACGTCGTAGGCCCGGCGGTCTTGCGCAGCGACAGGTCCCAGGCCTTGGACTTCTCGCGCTGCAGATCGGCATTGCCGCGCTCATACGTCGATGTGGCCATGTGCAAGCCCTGGGCGTAGAGCTCTTCCACAGTGGGCAGACGGCTCGAATGGGTGAAAGACGTCGCGAGCTGGTAGCCCGGCACCAGTTGCCAGACCGCGCCCAGCGACGCCGAAGTGCCGCTGTGCTTGCGCTCCAGGCCCGAAGTCAGCGCTTCGGCGGTCTGGCGTTCGTGGCGCAGTGCGCCTTCGAAACGCCAGTCCTGCCAGCGGTACTCTTCGAGAATGAACAGGCTGTTGCGCCGCGTTTCGGTCGGCTGCACATAGGCTTCCTCGCCGATCGCGCTGAACTTGCGATTGGTGGTCTGCATGCCGACCACGCCGCGCAGCCCGCCAATCGGCAGGTGCTCGACTTCGACGCGCGCATCGTGCGCCTTGTTGGTGAAGGTCGTGGCAATCGCGCCCTCCTCGATCTCGTCGTGGCGGTAGTCGGTGACGCCGGCACGCAAACGTACGGCGGCCACGCCCGCAAACGGCTGACGCAGCTCGCCGCGCAGGTCCACGCGCTCGCTGACCATGTCAACCACAGGCACTTCGCTTTCCGCGTGGTCGTGATCATGGTCGTGTTCATCGTGGTCATGCCCATCGTGGCTGCCGCAATGCAGGTGATCGCCATGGGTATGGCAGCCTTCGAAATCATGGCTGTGGCCCGGCAGGCCGTAGCGCGCTGCCTGGCGGGTATAGGCCGCGCCCAGGTAACCCTGCGTGCCAATCCACGACAGCCCCAGGCTGCCGGAGTCGCCGCGGCTGAAGCTGCCGCCCACGCGCTTGCCGTCGGCCCAGCCGCTGCCCACGCGGTAGTCATCCGCGTCGCGCTTGAGGCCTTCGACATGCACCGCCACCTGGCCTGCGCCGCCGGTCAGCGAGAACGCCCCGGCTTTCTCCTTCGCGCCGCTGCCATAGCGCACTTCGGCGCTGCCTTCGTAGCCCTTTTCAGGAATCTTGGTGGGAATCTTGTTGTCGAGAATGTTGACCACGCCGCCCATCGCGCCGCCGCCGTGGATCAGCGCCGAAGGGCCGCGCAGCACTTCGATCTGGGTGGCAAGCATGGGCTCCATGGCGACAGCATGGTCGGGGCTGATCGACGAGGCATCGTGCAGCTCGGCGCCGTCGCTGAGGATCTTGACGCGCGGGCCGTCCATTCCGCGAATGATGGGGCGGCTCGCGCCCGCACCGAAATGGCTGGACTGGATGCCCGGCTCGCCGCTGAGCGTCTCGCCCAGCGTGGCTTCGCGGCGCAGCACCAGCTCCTGGCCTTCGAGCACGCTCGCGGGCGTGGTCATCTCGCTGCCCGATTGGCCCAGGCCGCCGGCCGAGACCGTGACTTCGGACAAAGCGTTCTCGGCCACGGCCGGCGCCACGCTCTGGGCCGAAGCCAGGCCCGAAAAAGCCCAGGCGGCCAGGGTGGCGCAGGCGATGGCGACCGGCGTGGGGCGCGCAAAGGTGAAAGACTCACCCCGGAGGGATTGGATGCGGTGCATGGGAACGCTTTCTAAACAGGCATGGCGGCGCGCCGGGGCAAAGCAATACACCGGGAACGCGCGACGCCGGCGCAGGTCGGTGCCTGCGCGAAAAATCAGGGGAACGGGGAATACGGCGCCGCGAAACGGGCGCCGCGAAGATCAGGCGGCGGCGGGCGGCGCGCGCGGATCGAAGAAAGCGGCCGAACCGGCGAATGCGGTTCTGCCTTCCACATGGCGTGGAGGTTCCTGGAGCAAGGCCGCAGGCAGAGCCTGGGCGAGTATGGGCGGGCTGGCCCAGGCATTGAGCTGGTCGTGCAGCTGGCAGTCGCTGTGGCTGTGACCGACAAACAGCGCCAGCAGCCAGGGGTCGGCGTCGGCTTGGCGCGCGCCGGAATGCACCGCCGCCGCGGTCTGCGAATGCGCATGCGCATGCACAAGGCCCGCCGTGGACTGCCCCTGCCACGCGGGCGGATGCAGCACCTGGTGAATGCGCCCCAGCGCGGGCGCGAGCAGCATCGCCAGCACCAGCCACCACAGCAGGCGCGCGGGCGCAGCGGCGCGCGGGCGGGCAACTGGGCGAGGTGACTGCATGGGGGTCGGGGCGGTGAAGCGGCTGCGCAGTTCAGTTCAGGCGGCTCAATGGGCGTGGCGCATGCCGCAGTACTTGCCTATGGCCAGGCCCTTGCAGGCCTGCAGCAATTCCTTCTGGCAGACCGCATGCGCCTTGCCCGCGGCCAGGCATTGGGCCGCGCCCTGGTGCGCGGCGGCCATCGCCTGGTGGCGCTCGATGTCGACCTTCAACTCCTGCGCGGTGTGCTTGTCCTTGTCCTTGGCATCGTGGTCATGGGCCTGGGCCACGGGCAGCACCGACAGGCTCAGGGCGGCAAACAACAGGGCGGCGGTGCGCAGGACGTTCATGGCGGATCTTTCAGGCAGAGAAGGTGAAAACAGAAATGGGGAGCGCATCAGGACACGGCGTCGGGCGTCTGCACACAGCCGGCGCAGCGCCCGCGCACGGCCAGGTCCAGCCGCAGTTCCTCGTGGCCTGCGGCCTGCAACTCCTGGCGCAGCGCGCGCAATGCGGTCTGCAAGCGCGCCTGGTGGCCCGCAAGGCGGAACTGCTGGTGGCAGCCGTCGCATTCGAAACGCGGCACCTGCGCCGCGCCATCCGCGCCGCACGGCATGTAGCGCGCGATCCGGTCGGCATCGACACTGCGTTCCAGCAGACCGGCCGCATGCAGCTTGTTCAGCAGGCGGTAGACCGTGACGCGGTTCACGGCAATGCCCTGGACCTGCAGGCTGCGCTCGACATCGGCTTCGCTGACCACAGCGTCAGGGCGCGCGGCAAACAGCGCCAGCACGGCCTGGCTGGCGCGCGTGGAGCGCATTCCGGCAGGCAGGGTCAGGGGAGCGTTGGCGATGGGCATGGAGGGCGCGGAGATAAACAGAAAATCTCGGTTGCCGCGCGCACCTAAGCACAGGCACTAACGCAACCGCGTTGCATTATGCCCAGTTTTTCCCAGATTTTTTACAAATACCGGACGCTTGCCCTAACGCCCGGTGAACGCGCTCGTCAGGCGTCGGGTTTCATCCACTGCGAGAAGCTCTTGCGAAACTTCTGCACCTTGGGGCTCACGACAAACGCGCAGTAGCCCTGCTCCGGGTGCTGGCGGAAATAATCCTGGTGGTAGTCTTCGGCGGGCCAGTAGCTTTCCAGCGGCAGCACTTCGGTCACGATGGGACCGCCCGCCTCGGGCGCCAGCTCGGCGATCACGCCGCGCGCCACTTCGGCCTGCAGCGCATCCAGGAAGTAGATGCCGCTGCGGTATTGCGTGCCCACATCGTTGCCCTGGCGGTTGAGCGTGGTCGGATCGTGCGTCGCGAAGAAAATCTCCAGCAACTGGCGCAGGCCGATGATCTGCGGGTCGAACACCAGACGCACGACTTCGGCGTGACCGGTCGTGCCTTCGCAGATCTGCTCGTAGCTGGGGTTCTTGACATGGCCGTTGGCATAGCCGCTTTGCACGTCCATCACGCCGCGCACGCGATCGAACACGGCTTCGGTGCACCAGAAGCAACCTCCCCCAAGATAGATAGTTTCTTGACTTAAGTTGTTGATTTCATTCATAATGCCTCTGTTTCGAAGTCGAAAATTTCACAATAAAAACGCTAGATTTCACAAATTTTTTGAAGATTTCACATGATCACTCTGCCCCGTGGCATCCAAAAGCTTGAGAGATCCAACAAGGACGGTTCGAAGGTCATCGCTTTTCGTGTGCAGATGAAGCGTAAGAACATAGTAGTTGACCAGCTGTTTCCGTCTGTAGAAGAAGCTCTTAACTTCTTGAACGAACAAAGAGCAAAGCTCAAGTTGGACAGAGTTCGTATTAAAGTTTCATCAAAAGATATAGATACTGATGAACGAAAACGATTTATTGAAAACTACTTTACCAATCCACCATTTTCAAAGTGCATTGAAAAATATATAGAAGTTTATGTAAAGCCGAGGTACGAAAAATTTCTACTTGAAAAATATCTGCATAACACAGCAGAATCGAAGATGAAACTCAGAAACTACAATAATACATTGAGTTTCTTCAAAACAATTAAGAACACGAACGTCAAACAAGAGTTTTGGGGGTCAATGGAAATCGTTTTTGAAGGTGGATTCAATAACACAGATACAAAACTCGGCAGTGTAAATATCGAAGATATTGACGTTAGAACCATCAACTCATATATTCAAACCAGAGCTTTGATGGGAATAAAAGCTGTATCAATTCAAAGAGAAATTACATACATAAGCAACGTCTTCAACAAATTAAAGTACTTAAGTGCAGATTTTGAAAAAATCAAAAATCCTACCAAAGATTACGACAGAGATTTACTTAAACTTGCAGAGAAATCCCCTAATCGATTATTCAGATTTACAGACAATAGAAAACAAGAGTTCTTAACTGCAATTCATACCCACGAGAATCCAGATTTTTCAAGAATTATTGAGTTAATGCTATTAACTGCTATGCGACGCTCTGAAGTGGTATTGCTGAAATGGTCACAAATCTATGGTGATTACATCGAGCTTGAGCAAACAAAAACTACCCCTCGAAATGTTTTTTTGACTAAAGAAGCCAAGGAACTAATTCAATCAATACCACGCCACCAGAGCCGCGACAGGCTGTTTAAATACACCGTGCTAGGGTTCGATGGCTCTTATACCAAATGGCTCAAAGACCACGGCTTTAGCGACATTACAAGCCACAAGCTACGCAAAGAAGCGATAAGTAATTTTGTAGAGCGTATTGGTGCAGAAAATTCTCTTCTAATCGCTGAAATACTTGGTATTTCTAGTGTGCGAAAGCTCGAAGAGAACATTAAAAAGATGCCGACCTCTATCATAAATCAAAGCGATTTGCTTAAGAATGTTGGTCATAAAAACTCAGATGTGACTAAAAGACATTATTTCTCATTGAAAAAGTCTTGACTTTAATAAAGCATCTGATAAAAAGAAAAGGGTAAGCAGTTTACAAGACTACTTACCCAAGTTAAACAGCATTGCCGTGCTAAGTAACCTCTTTAAATCAAGTATATGAATACTTAAACTAAAAGTCAAGATTACCCAACCACTGCAAACGCTTGTTGCAGTGGTTTTTTATTGGTATTTAAATTATGCGTCAATTGAGTTTCACGATTCGTTTATATACCATTTATTCAAGCATATAAGCTCTTTAGAGGGATGAATAATAAATCAAGTTACTAGAATGGACACTGTAGAAAGTAACACGTAAGACTAGTCAGACACGCTACAGGTAGTTAAAGCATTACGCACTGATAAACAGAGACAGCTTAAGTAATGCCCAATGGGGTGTGAAAATTGTTCTCGTGGCCTAGATGTGAAAAACGTCAGATGGTTCAAAGTCCAAACCCGTTTTTTCAAAAAACGGGTAGGGTAAAACTTTGGGCCATCGTGTGGTAAGCGAAGCCAAAAGAAAGGGCTTAAGCGAAGCTTAAGTATACAGATGGCACAAAGAGAATAAAGATTAGTTGATTTATATTGATTTTTATCTTACATGAATAATAACTAAAAAAGGATGCTCAATATGATGACTGGTTTTTTGTTTGTTTTTGGCGTGATTGCTGCGATACTTTCTATCGCATTGATCCTGAATGGATTTTTTTGGAAATGGATTGTATTCCCAATTGTTTTTCTTATTGGTGGCTTTTATTTAAAAGACCTTAAGGGTGAAGATTTTTATATTGGCGTAGCATTATTTTTGGGATTGTTATTTTTATGGGCTTACATCCTGGATAAAACAGAGGATAAATGATGCAGCTACAAAAATTAACAGACTTCTATTTTTACGACAAAGAACAAAAAAACTCAAAAGGATTTTTTTATATTCTTAAATTAAATGACAATGACGAATTAAGAAGAGTAGAAAATTTCTTCTACGATGAAAAAGCAGATGAGCTATTTGTCTGTGAAGAGTAAAAAACCAACCACCTTAACAGGTGGTTTTTTTACTTACACTATTTAGGCCAGAAAATAAAAATATCTTTTACCTTGATTTTTTCTTTTTATCTGATAATTTGGAATATATATAAAAAGAAAGAGGTGAAAAATGGATAGAAGTGAATATATAGCTATGTGTAGCGACAATGGTCGAAAAGGTGGGAAAAAGAAAGCAGAAAATCGGCGTGCATTTTTAGAAAAAGCATCTAGAAAAGCGATAAATTTATACGTGAATGATTTAACTTTAAATCAAAGTGATATAGCAGAGATTTGCGGAATTTCTCAAAGCTACGTAAGTAAATGCACGGAAGGATTGAGCAAAATACGCAAAGCAAATAAGAGCACCAGGAAGACAATAAATCAAGAAGAAGTTTTAAAAGTCATCTCAATTTTTCACACGAATCAAAAAATTGAAATGGAATTTTTGAAGCAAGTTTTCGAAGATAACCAAGAAGAAATTGATAGCGATTTTAAGCTATAAAATAAATTTATTATATACACTATAGCTTTTCAGATTTTTTGAGCAAACCAAAAGAACCTATAGGGTTCTTTTTTTAATGCCGATTTATCGGGGTGGCTGTTTGTCTTGGGCGTTTCAAAAATCAGCTTCATGCTGATTTTTTCAAAGATAACTTTGACTTTTGTATTTGCGTAGCTTAAGCTTAATATTATCCAAGCAAGGGTAATCAAATCGCAAGCGATTATGATAACCAGTCACTTCGTTCCTTCCCTTGTTAGAGGGTTGCACCCCCTAAGACCCTGCTAATACCACCAGCCTAAACGGCTGGTAACACCCAAAATACCAAACAGCCACCACACCTAAAGGCTTGAGGTTTTAGACTTGGTAGGACCTTGGCATAAGGCTAGAGAATATTTTTATTTTCTGCCCTTAAAAATAAGAATAAGAATAAGAAGGTTAAATTATGAGAAAAATAACAAGAACAAAAAGTATTGAAATACGTTTGACTGATGATGAACTCAATGCACTTCATCAAGCCAAAGGTTCCCAAGGAACCTTGGCACGTTATGCCAGAGAGAAACTTCTGTCAGATACTACATACGTAGAACGTCAACAGACAATAAGCCAGTATACAGAATTGATTTTTCAATTAAAAAAGATTGGCACCAACATAAATCAAATTGCTTATCAGCTAAATAAATACGATATTTCGAAAGTCGAGGCAATCGTAGCATTGAGGCAAGAGCTTAAAAACATAAGAGCTTTAGCAGATGAAAAAGTCGATGAGGTTATCAAATGATAATCTCAACTTTCAAAACTGGCAAAGGCAAAAGCAAAGGCCCCCTTAATTACCTGCTAGGCAATGATAAAGACAATAATCCAAGAAACCCAGCACCTATTATCGTTAAGGGCGACAAGAGGCTTACAGAGGTTCTAATTGACTCAAATCACAGACAGTATAAATACACCAGCGGTGCTATTGCATTTAGAGATAATGAAAAACCCACATCCCAGCAATTAGAAAAAATTATAAGTGCTTTTGAAAAAACGTTCACCCCTGGATTAGAGGAACGTGTTCCCATTCTTTGGGTAAAACACGAGGACAAGGGCAATATTGAATTGCATTTCATTTGCCCAATGCAAGACAGTAAAACAGGGAAACAGTTCAACATATGCCCACCAGGTAATCAGTTTAAACAGATGTTTAAAGACTTCCAGAGCCTAGCAAATGATGCAAACGACTGGGAACAGGTTAGGCCAAATTTATTTAAATCTCAAATGACTAAATTCGAAGTAATTGCACCAGAGGAAAAGCCACTGCAATTAAAGAAGCTTTTATCATCAGATTTAGAAAAAAGGGTGGAAAATGGAAGTTTAAAAAATCGCAATGATTTTATCGAACTGATAAAAAAAATTGGATTTGAAATTACGAGAGTTGGAAAAGATTATCTAAGCATTAAGCATCCGAAGGCAAATAAAGCAACCAGATTAAAAGGACCGGCATTTTCAGAGGGGGTCTTTTATTCAGACCTGCTTAATCAGTCTGATAAGTCCGCAAAGCTTACAGATACAGAACGTAATGACGTTAAGAAGAGACTTGCTAGAGCCATGAAAAATAGACAACGTAGCTTGCTGGAATATCTTGACAATGCTCCTAAAGTTGTGATGGATAAAAAACCAGCACAAGAGGTCATCAAGTTAGATGCCAGCAACATATCAAACGTTAGAAGTGAACCGCCACAGGCTACGCCTGACCTACCCGAAATTTCTAGCCAAAGGCTAAAAATTTAGGACAGGAATTTATTTTTGCTTATTGATTTTATTATCAAACCTGACAATTGCCTGTATTGTTGCCAAAAAATAGTAAAACATCCAACTTAGCCAAATATTGGCATCGTAGTCAGTTTTTTGACTTTTACTATGATGCCTAATTCCATAGTTGTTTATAAGCTCAAACAAAAAGCTTTCATCCTTTCTATTTAAACTATTTTTAATAGCAGGCTTCAAATACTCCAAAACATCGGCTAAATCTCTTACCGCCTGCTTTCTGTCATCGACAGACGAGCCGTGCCTTCTGTAATTCTTTATTGCCTTGTCTACCCGTGATTTTATATTTTCCTCATCACTTGTTGGAATATCTGCAGTAAAAAGATTCTGAAAACCTTCATCTACTTTGGAAAGAATTAAACCCTCTTTTGAAAGTTCGAATTTAATTTCATAATGAGAAAGAAGTTTGTTTATCTCGACGACAAAGAAATCTTGCCCTTCTTTCTTATTGAATGTTTCCCAATGCATTCCACATTCATTATGTGTGTGCATAAAACCGTCAACAGGCTTTGATATTTTTTGATAAAGATATTCTATAATATCCAGCAAATCATCTTCAGAGTATTGAGAGTAATAAGTTTCTATTGGAAATAAATGTTCTTTCCTTAAAGCAAGAAAAATATCAAGATCGGGATCTTCTAATGTTCCAGCAACATCTCCTGCATCAACACAATAGAAGCCGAAAACCTCGTCAAAGTACCCTTTAACTCTAAAACCTTTGTAAAGCCGTCCAAAAAGCATAAGGAGACTGTCCAAAGGTATCCCGTTCGCAAGAGGATTCAGTCCGTTCCTCAACGAGTAGTACTGTTGCTGTTGACTCATTTAATTTTTAGAACAAAGGTTTCGATGATCTTCGATAGCTTGAAAGATGTCTATCTGAGCAGGAAATTTCACAAAAACAACACAAAGAAAAATTTCACAAACCCATATAAATCAAAGACTTACGCAGCAAGTAGTACATCCGTGCACCAGAAGCAGCCGCCGCCCAGGAAGATCGTCTCCAAGTTGCTATCTTGTTGATTCTGAAGTTTGTTTTCCATGGCGGTGTTTCCTGAAGTCTGAAAAGGAGCTGGGCAAGTTTAGGGTATGTAGGGGCAGCAAGGCGAATGACCAGCCCTGAACGCCGGACCCGCCGGGCCTGCAGCGACAATTCCTCGCACGCCCGGGCCTGCGCGGGCCGCCAGGCAACCTTCAAGAGAGCGCTTTCCATGGATTTGAAATTCAGTCACATCGACGTGTTGGTGAACGACCTCGAAGAGGCCTGCAGCTACTACGCCAGGCTTTTCCGCGCCGAAGTCTCCAGGACCCAGACCTGGGATCGCGGCGGACTGCGGGTGCACTATGCGATGGTCAGGTTCGGCCAGGAACGCTTCATCCTCGTTCAGCCCCTCCAGGGCAATCTCAAGGAACTGCTCGACAGCCAGGGGGAAGGCACGATCTACCGCCACTGCTATACAACGCCCGACATCGAAGCCGCCTACGATGAATTCATCGCCCAGGGCGTGCAACCCGAAGACGAGAACGGCATCGCTCTGACGAAGGACAGTCTGCAGTCCCCCAGCGGTACACGCATCCTCTGGCTGCCCAAGAAGTTCGGCAATTTCTCCATCGAACTGCTGGAAGAAAGCGAACTGAACAAGTTCATTCAGGACATTTTCTGAGCATCGCGGCCCCGATTTGGCCTGGTTGCCGGACCGCGTCGAGGCTGCCCTGTTTATCCCAGCGGCCATTCCCTCCAACCCGCTGCGCGATTGCACGCCAATGCGGCTTCACACGCCCGCGCATTGACGCTCGCAAAGCCCCTGGTTATATTAATAACCCATCAGTCATTAACATGCCCCATTCCGCTTCCGACCCTTCCTCGCCGACCGCCGACGCCTCCGAGCCGCAGCGCCGCTCGCGCCGCAAGAACGCCCGCCCGGGCGAGTTGCTGGCCGCGGCGCTCGATCTGTTCGTCGAAAAAGGCTATGCCGCCACGCGCGTGGAGGAAGTCGCGTCACGCGCCGGCGTGTCCAAGGGCACGCTGTTTCTTTATTTCGCGAGCAAGGAAGAACTGTTCAAGGCCGTGGTGCGCGAGAACATCGCCGGGCGCTTTGCCGAGTGGCAACTTGAACTCGATGTGTTCGAAGGCGACAGCGAGGCCTTGCTGCGCCACTGCTATGCGGTCTGGTGGGAGCGCATAGGCAGCACCAAGGCCGCGGGCATCACCAAGCTGATGTGCAGCGAGGCCCGCAACTTCCCGGCGCTCGCGCATTTCTACCAGCGCGAAGTGATGCTGCCCGGCAATGCGCTGGTGCGGCGCATTCTGGAGCGCGGCATCGCGCGCGGCGAAATCCGCCCGCTTGACCTGGACACCGGCGTCTATCTGGTGCTCGCACCGATGATGTTCCTGATGTTCTGGCAAAACTCCATGGCCTGGTGCGTGCCCACGCATGCCGACCACGCCCCTGGCAGCGGCTGCGCCGTCATGCCGTTCAGCCCCGAAGCCTATCTCGAGGCCCAGGTCGACAATTTGGTACGCGGCCTCGCGCTGCGCGCCTGATTCATTCCACGCCCCCATGCCACGCCGCAAAGTCCTGCTTCTGGTGATCGCCGCTGCGCTGGCCGTGTCGGTCGCCGTGGGCCGCGCGCTCATCAAGCGCCAGCACCAGCAGCAGGCCGGGCAGCAGGCGGCGAGCGCCGCGCCCTTGCCGCTGCGGCTTTCGCCCGGCGAAGTGCTGACCGTGCAGCGGCGCGCCTTGCCGCTGGGCGTGCACGTATCGGGCGTGGTCGAAGCCCTGCAGGTGGCGAGCATCAAGTCGTACGCCGCGGGAACGCTGCAGGACTTGACGCTGCGCGAAGGCGACAGCGTGCAGGCGGGCCAGGTGCTCGCGCGCGTCGATGCCGCGGACGCGAGCGCGCGCCTGCGCCAGGCGCAGCAAGAGGCCGAGGCGGCGCGCGCCCAGCAGTCGATACAGCAACGGCTGCACAGCAACAACGAGGCGCTGGTCGCCCAGGGCTTCATTTCGCAGACCGCGCTGCGCACGTCGGACGCCAATCTGCAGGCCGCGCGCGCGCAGTACCAGTCAGCCCTGGCCCAGGCCGATGTGGCGCGCAAGGCTGTGGCCGACACCGTGCTGCGCAGCCCGATCGCGGGCCAGGTCGCGCAGCGCCTGGTCAACAACGGCGAGCGCGTAGCCGTGGAAGCCAAGGTGCTTGAAATCGTCGACCTGCGCCAGCTGCAACTGCAGGCGCTGCTGCCGCCCGCCGATTCGCTGCAGGTGCGCGTGGGCCAGCAGGCGCGGCTGCGCCTGGACGGCAGCGCGCAGGATTTCGCGGCGCGCGTGGTGCGCGTAAGCCCCCGGGCCGATGCCGCGACGCGCAGCGTTGCGGTCTATCTGCAGCTGCTGCCGCCCTCCTCCACCGACACGCCCGTGCTGCGCCCCGGCATGTTCCTGCAAGGCCAGATCGATCTGGAGTCCGGTGCGGCGCAGCCCCCCCTGGCCCTGCCGCTGGACGCCGTGCTCACCGACAAGCCCCAGCCCTATGTGCAACTGGTGCTGACGACCAACGGCCAGCAGACCATCGCCCACCGCGCCGTGACCGTGGGCGCGCGCGCCCTGATCGACGGTCAGGCCTGGGCCGCGATCGAAGGCGTGGCCGAAGGCAGCCAAGTGGTGGCGTCGGGCGCGGGCGCGCTGCGCGAAGGCACGGTGGTGGAGATCGCAGCCAGCGCCAGCGCGCCGCCGCCGCGCTGAAAGCCCGCCGCACATGTGGTTCACGCGCGTCAGTCTGCACAACCCGGTGTTCGCGACCATGGTGATGCTCGCCTTGCTGGTGCTGGGCGTGTTTTCCTACCAGCGGCTCAAGGTCGACCAGTTTCCCAATATCGACTTCCCGGTGGTGGTGGTGACCGTGGCCTATCCCGGCGCGGCGCCCGAGATCGTCGAAAGCGAAGTCACGCGCAAGATCGAGGAAGGCGTGAACTCCGTTGCCGGCATCAATGCGCTGACTTCGCGCAGCTACGCGGGCACCAGCGTGGTGATCATCGAGTTCCAGCTGCAGATCGACGGTCGCAAGGCGGCCGAAGACGTGCGCGAGAAAGTGGCGGCCGTGCGGCCCTTGCTGCGCGACGAAGTCGAGGAGCCGCGCGTGCAGCGCTTCGATCCCGCCGACGCCGCGGTCTGGTCGCTGGCCGTGCTGCCCACCAACGAAGGCCGGGACAAGCCGCTGTCGCCTGTGGAACTCACGAGCTGGGCCCAGCAGGTGCTCAAGAAACGGCTGGAGAACGTGCGCGGCGTGGGCGCGGTCAATCTCGTCGGTGCGACGCCGCGCGAAATCAATCTCTATCTCGACCCCCAGGCGCTCGAAGCCTTCGGCATCAGCGTGGACCAGGTCGCGCAGGCGGTGCGCAGCGAAAACCAGGACCTGCCGCTGGGCGCCGTGCGTTCGCTCACGCAGGAGCGCATGGTGCAGATCGACGCCCGCATGCAGCGCCCCGCAGATTTCGCCGACATCATCGTCGCGCGCCGCCAGGGCAGCGCGGTGCGGCTGGGCCAACTGGCCCGCGTGCTCGACGGCGCGCAGGAAGTCGAAAGCCTGGCGCTCTACAACGGCCAGCGCAGCCTGCTGCTGTCGGTGCAAAAAGCCCAGGGCGACAACACCATCGAAGTCGTCGAAGGCCTGCGCCGCGCCGTGGCCGCGATGCAGGCCGAGCTGCCGCCGGGCATTCGCCTCGAAGCCATTGGCGACATGGCGCGGCCGATACGCGTGGCCGTCGACAATGTGCGCCAGACGCTGATCGAAGGCGCGGCGCTCACAGTGCTGATCGTCTTTCTGTTTCTCAACTCATGGCGCTCCACGGTCATCACCGGGCTCACGCTGCCGATCGCGCTGATCGGCACCTTTCTGTTCATGCACGCGCTGGGCTTCTCGATCAACATGGTGACGCTGATGGCGCTGTCGCTGTGCGTGGGTCTGCTGATCGACGATGCCATCGTGGTGCGCGAAAACATCGTGCGCCATCTACAGATGGGCAAGACGCCCTATGCCGCGGCGCTCGACGGCACGCAGGAAATCGGCCTGGCCGTGCTCGCGACCACGCTGTCCATCGTCGCGGTGTTCCTGCCCATAGGCTTCATGCAGGGCATCATCGGCAAGTTCTTCCATGAGTTCGGCCTGACCATCGTCGTCGCGGTGCTGATCTCGATGTTCGTGAGCTTCACGCTGGACCCCATGCTGTCGAGCATCTGGCACGACCCCAGCGTGCACGCGCCGGCCGAGCCCGGCCAGCGCAAGAGCCTCTACGACCGCAGCATAGGCCGCGTGACCGCCTGGTTCGAGCGCGCGACCGAACAGCTGGCCGGCGTCTACCAGAGCATCCTGCGCTGGGCGCTGGGCCACAGGCTCGCGACCGCGCTTTCGGCGCTGGCCATCTTCGCGCTGAGCCTGGTGATGGTGCCGCTGCTGGGCACCGAGTTCGTGCCCAAGGCCGACTTCTCCGAAACCACCATCCAGTTCCATACGCCCGAGGGCAGCTCGATAGAAACCACCGAGGCCAAGGCCAGGCAGGTCGAAGCGCTGCTCCAGGCCCTGCCCGAAGTGCGCTACACGCTGGCGACCATCAACACCGGCGCGGCGCGCGGCAAGACCCATGCGAGCATCTACGTGCGCCTCACGGACCGCCATGAGCGCAAGCGCAGCGTAGAGGCGCTGGCCACCGAGTTGCGCACGCAGCTGCGCCAGGTCGCGGGCATCACCGTGACCCAGGTCGGCCTGCTCGACCCCGTGGGCGGACAAAAGCAGATCGCGTTCTCGCTGCAGGGCCAGGACCTGGCCGAGTTGGGCCGGCTCAACCGGCAGGCGCTGGCGTTGATACGCGACATTCCCGGCCTGGTCGATGTCGACTCCAGCCTCCAAGGCGATACGCCGCGCGTGACGCTGGTCATCAAGCGCGACGCCACCTCCGATCTGGGGCTGTCGACCGGCGCCGTGGCGAGCGCGCTGCGCACGCTGCTCGCGGGCCAGGACGTGGGCAACTGGCGCGCGAGCAACGACGAAACCTACGACGTGCAATTGCGCCTCGCGCCCGAAGACCGGCTGTCGCCGCTGCAGCTCGGGCGCCTGCCGCTGCTGGTCACGGCCCAGGACGGCACGCGCCGCAGCATACGGCTGGACCAGGTCGCCGAGATCCGCGCATCGGCCGGGCCCAGCCAGATCAACCGCCGCGCGCTCACGCGCGAAGTGTCCATCACCGCCAACGTGTCCTGGCGCTCGGTGGGCGAAGTCTCGGCCGATATCCGCAGCGCGCTCAAGGGCCTGGCGCTGGCCCCGGGCTACAGCTGGCAATTCAACGGCTCGACCAAGGACATGAACGAATCGTTCGGCTACGCGCTGTCGGCGCTGGCCCTGGCCATCGTGTTCATCTACATGATCCTGGCGAGCCAGTTCAAGAGCTTTCTACAGCCCATGGCGCTGATGACCGCCCTGCCGCTGACGCTGATCGGCGTGGTGCTGGCCTTGCTGATGTTCGGCTCGGCGCTGTCGATGTTCTCGATGATCGGCGTGATCATGCTGATGGGCCTGGTGACGAAGAATGCCATCTTGCTGGTCGATTTCGCGATTCGCGCGCGCCAGGACACCGTGGACCCCGATACCGGCGCCGTCACCCGGGGCCTGGCGCGCGAGCCCGCGCTGCTGCTCGCGGCGCGCGTGCGGCTGCGCCCCATTCTGATGACCACGCTGGCGATGATCTTCGGCATGCTGCCACTGGCCTTGGCGGTCAGCGAAGGCTCCGAGCAGCGCGCGCCCATGGGCCAGGCAGTGATAGGCGGCGTGATCACCTCCTCGCTATTGACGTTGGTGGTGGTGCCGGTGATGTACTGCTATATGGACGATCTTGCCAACTGGGCGCGTCGCCTGGCGGGGCGAACACGCCACAAACCGGGCCCGGGCTGAAACATATGCCCACTCGCTCGTAGAATCAAAGGTTTGTCGAGATCTGCCTTTCCCCGGAGTAACCCCATGAACATGCCCTTGAACACCTCTGCCAACGCCAACGACCCCGTCGAGCAGGCCCGCTACAACATGATCCAGCAGCAAATCCGCCCCTGGAACGTGCTGGAGCAGGACGTGCTGGAGGCGCTGGACAAGGTGCCGCGCGAACAATTCGTGGCGCCCGAGCACCAGGGCCTGGCCTTCATGGACATCGAGATTCCGCTGCACGGCACGCCCGAGGAAGCGGCCCAGAAGGGCTGGAGCATGCTCGCGCCGCGCGTCGAAGCCCGCATGCTGCAAGACCTGCGCATCCAGCCCACCGACAAGGTGCTCGAGATCGGCGCCGGTTCGGGCTACATGGCCGCCTTGCTGGCCCACCAGGCACGCGAAGTGCTGAGCCTGGAAATCGTGCCTGAGCTCGCGGAACTCGCGCGCGAGAACCTGCTGGGCGCGGGCGTGACCAACGCCACCGTGCGCCTGGCCGACGGCGCCAGTGACCCGCTGCCCGAAGGTCCGTTCGACGTGATCGTGCTCAGCGGCTCGGTCGCCGAAGTGCCGCCAGCGCTGCTGCAGCACCTGACCGAAGGCGGCCGCCTGGGCGCCATCGTCGGCAATGACCCCGTGATGCGCGCCACGTTCGTGCGCCGCACGGGCAACAGCTTCGAGACCACCTCGCCCTGGGACACCTACGCGCCGCGTCTGGTGGGCTTCGCCGAGCCGTCGCCGTTCAAGTTCTGAACCGCTGGAGCCACCGATGCTTGCCCAAGTCCGCCCCGCGCAATTCGATCAATGGCTGCAACAGGTCCAGGCACAGGGCCTGACGCCGCTGGTGCTCGACGTGCGCGAGCCCTGGGAATGCGCGACCGCCAGCGTCACGCCGCAAGGCTTTGAACTGGTGAACATTCCCATGCAGGACATCCCCGCGCGCCAGCAGGAGCTGGACCCCGAGCGTCCCATCGCCTGCCTGTGCCACCACGGCATGCGCAGCATGCATGTCGGCATGTTCCTGCTCAACCAGGGGTTCGAGCAGGTCACCAACATCACCGGCGGAATCGACGCCTGGTCACGCGAGCGTGACACGGCGGTTCCCGTCTACTGAGACCCAGGCCATGGCGCATGGGTCTTTTCTCCGCGCCTGTCCGTGCCCCCGCACGGGCGGCGCGGCTGGCTTTTCTCAGCAAGGAACACCATGCCCCTGGCCCGCACGCTGCGGCTCCCGCCCTCCACCTGGCGCAAATCCAGCATTCTTCTGGCGATCCTCGCCTTCGCGCCGCTGGCGCCCGCGCAAAGCCTGATCGAACTCGCCGAGCGCGCGCGCGGCTTCGATGCCGTGTGGCAGGCGCGCCAGGCCGAAACCGATGCCGCCTACAGCCGCTCGGAGCAGGCACGTGCCGGCCTGCTGCCGTCGGTAGGCCTGCAGGTGGGAGCGAGCCGCGCGCACACCGAAATCAGCCGGCCCGATTTCACGCTCAATGCGAGCACGCAGACCGCGACGCTCAGCGCCTCGCAGCCGCTGTACCGGCCGGCCAACCGCATTGCCTTCACCCAGGGCCAGCGCAGCTTTGAAATCGCGCTGGCCCAGCGCGATGCCGCCGAGCAGGACCTGATCGTGCGCACCAGCCAGGCCTATTTCGATGTGCTGGGCGCCGAAGATGCACTGCGCTTCGTGCAGGCGCAAAAAGAAGCGGTGTCCGAGCAGCGCGCCTTCGCGCAGCGCAATTTCGACGTCGGCAATGCGACCATCACCGATTCGCGCGAAGCCCAGGCGCGCTACGACCTGATCGTCGCCCAGGAAATCGCCGCCGACAACGATTTGCGCGTCAAGCGCCTGGCGCTCGAGCAGCTTGTCGGCACGCCCGGCGTGCAGCCGCTGCCGCTGGCCCAGCCCGTGGTGCTGCCGCCGCTGTCGCCCGCCGATCCCCAGGCCTGGGTCGACGTTTCGCAGGGCACGCAGCCCCAGCTGCGCCAGGCCCAGCTCGCACTCGATGTCGCGCGGCTCGAAACGCGCAAGGCCGAAACCGGCCATCTGCCCACGGTAGACCTGCAGGCCGGCTACAGCGTCAACAACAACCCGCAAGGCACGACCACCGCGCCGCAAAACGGTTTCCGCGCCAATGTGGCCAGCGTGGGTGTGCAACTGAACATGCCGCTGTTCGCGGGCTTCTCGGTGCAAAACCGCGTCAAGGAAACCCTGTCGCTGGAACGCAAGGCCGAATCCGATCTCGACAACGCGCGCCGCAGCGTCGCCCAGGCCACGCGCGCCGCGTTCTATGGCGTGCAGTCGGGCCAGGGCCAGATCACCGCACTCGAAGCCGCCGAGGCCTCGAGCCAGAGCGCGCTCGACGCCAACCGGCTGGGCTACGAAGTGGGCGTGCGCATCAACATCGACGTGCTCAATGCGCAAAGCCAGCTCTACCAGACCAAGCGCGATCTGGCGCTGGCGCGCTACAACCTGATCCTGGGCCAGCTCAAGCTGCGCCAGGCCGCGGGCACACTGAACAGCGACGACCTGCGCGCCGTCAATGCCTTGCTGAGCAGCGCACCGGCCCAGCGCTGATCAGCGACGGGCCACGGCGCTGCGTAATTTCAGCGCCGGGCCACGGCCCCGCTGCGCAGCAATTCCTCTATCGCCTGCGCCGTCGCCTGCGCCGCGCCGCGGTGCGCCTGGGCGAACTCCAGGCAGCGCGCCACGGCCGCGGTGCGCGCGGGCACGTCGTGCACCAGCGCCAGCGCGGCCTGCACGCCGGCATCGAGATCGGCCACACGCCGCGCCGCGCCCGCCGCGCAGGCGAGTTCCGCGGCTTCGGCGAAGTTGAAGGTCGATGGACCGACCAGCATCGGGCAGCCGCAGGCGGCGGCCTCGATCAGGTTCTGGCCGCCGAACGGTTCAAAGCTGCCGCCCAGCAGCGCGGCATCGGCCATGCCGTAATAAAGCGGCATCTCGCCCAGCGAATCGCCCAGCCAAAGGCATTCCTCACCGGCCTGGGCCAGCGCGCGCGGCGGCGCGCCCAGCCATTCGCTGCGCCGCGAAACCCGCAGGCCCGCGGCATGCAGCGCCAGCGCCACGGTGTCGAAACGCTGCGGATGGCGCGGCACCACCAGCCATTGGACTTTCAATGCCTGAGCGCCCAGCCGGCGCAAGGCGTCGATGAACAGCGCTTCTTCGCCTTCGCGGCTGCTGGCCAGCATCACCACGGGCCGTGCCGAACGATGGCGCCATTGCGCGCCCTGGGCGAGCTGGGCGGCGTCGGGCAGCACATCGAATTTGAGATTGCCCAGCACGCCGCGCACCGGTGCCGCGAGCGCGCGCAGGCGCTGGGCATCGGTCTGGGTCTGGGCCCACACCGCGGCCAGCGCCTGGTAGGCCGGCATCGACAGCGCCGACAGCTTCAATGCCTTGTCCAGCGACTTGCTGTTGAGCCGTGCATTGGCCAGCGCCAGCGGCACGCCCTGGGCGCGGCAAATGGCGGCGAGATTGGGCCAGACTTCGGTTTCCATCAGCACGCCCACAGCCGGGCGAAACTGCGCAACAAAGCGCTCCACTGCGCCGCGCGTATCCCAGGGTTGCCACACCTGCAGATCGCCGGTGCGCAGCAGCTTCTGGCCTTCGGCGCGGCCCGTGGCCGTGCCGTGCGTGAGCAGCAGGCGCATGCCGGGCATCTGCGCGCGCAGCGCGGTGATCAGAATGGCCGCGGCGCGCGTCTCGCCCAGCGACACCGCATGCACCCAGACCCAGCGGCCCGCGCCGTCGCGCCCCAGGCTTTCGGGTTCGTAATGGCCGAAGCGCTCCTGGACCTTGACCCCATAGCCGGGCTCGGCGCGCGCGCGTTGGCGCAGCTTGCGCCGCAACAAGGGCTGCGCGACCCAGGTCAGCGCCGAATACAGCGCCAGTGCCCAGTTCATTTAATGCGCGGCGCTGCCGATTTGAGCACCGGGCTTGACGCGCTCGAGCAGCGCCAGCATGTCGGCCTCGATGCGCTGCAGCGCCTGGGCGTTGTGGCCTTCGAAGCGCAGCACCAGCACGGGCGTGGTGTTGCTCGCGCGGATCAGGCCGAAGCCATCGGGCCAGTCGACGCGCAGGCCGTCGATGGTGTTGAGCTGGGCCGGCGCGGCAAAGCTGCCGGCGGCCAGCGCCTGCAGTTCGGCCGTGAGGCGGTGCGGCTCGCCTTCGGCGCAGGCGACGTTGAGCTCGGGTGTCGAGTGGCTGGTGGGCAAGGCGTTCAGCAGTGCGCTGGGATCGGCGCTGCGGCTGACGATTTCCAGCAGGCGGCAACCCGCATAGGTGCCGTCGTCAAAACCGAACCAGCGCTCCTTGAAGAAAATATGGCCGCTCATCTCGCCGCCCAGCGGCGAATCGAGTTGCTTCATGCGCGCCTTGATCAGCGAATGGCCGGTCTTGAACATCACGGGCTCGCCGCCGGCTTCGCGGATCGCGGGCGCGAGCCGCTGGCTGCATTTGACGTCGAACACAATGTGGCCGCCGGGCACGCGCGACAGCACGTCGGCGGCGAACAGCATCATCTGGCGGTCGGGGAAGATATTGCTGCCGTCCTTGGTCACGATGCCCAGGCGGTCGCCGTCGCCATCGAAAGCCAGGCCCAGCTCGGCATCGCTGCCTTCGAGCGCGGCAATCAGGTCGCGCAGATTCTCGGGCTTGCTCGGATCGGGATGGTGATTGGGGAAATTGCCATCGACTTCGGAGAACAGCTCGATCACCTCGCAGCCCAGCGCGCGGAAGATGCCCGGAGCCGAAGCGCCGGCAACGCCATTGCCGCAATCGACGACGATCTTCATCGGCCGCGCGAGTTTCACGTCGCCGACGATGCGCGCCGTGTAGTCGGCCAGCACATCGGCATGGCGCACCGAGCCACCGGGCAGCAGCTGCCAGGTCTCTTCTTCCATGGTGCGGCGCAGGGCCTGGATCTCTTCACCGTAGATCGCGCGGCCGTTGAGCACCATCTTCAGGCCGTTGTAGTCCTTGGGGTTGTGGCTGCCCGTGACCTGGATGCCGCTTTGGCACAGCGTCGCGGCCGCGAAGTACAGCATGGGCGTCGTGGCGACGCCGATATCGATCACTTCAATGCCCGCGGCCACCAGGCCGTCGATCAGCGCCGCCGACAGAGAAGGCCCCGACAGACGGCCATCGCGGCCCACGGCCACCGTGGTCTGGCCTTCGGCGCGCGCGGCCTGGCCGAACGCGAGGCCGACGCCGCGCACCACGGCTTCGTTCAGGGTCGTCGGCACCACGCCGCGGATGTCATAGGCTTTGAAAATGGAAGGTGTCAGCTGCACGGAATGACTCTTGTAGAGAATGGACTCCGGCGCCGTCGCGGGCACCGGCGAAAAGAGGCGGCCATTGTAGGCCGGCCTTGCAAGGCTCCCGCGGCGGCGCGCGGGCGCATGCCGGCTTACTTGATGAGCGCCAGCACGTCCTTGAACGCGGGATGCTCGCAGCTGCCCAGCCATTCGAACACCACCATTTCGGTGGTCACGAGTTCGACGCCCGCGCCGGCCAGGCGGTCGAAGGCGGCGTCACGGTTGCGCTCGGTGCGCGAGCTGCAGGCATCGGTCACGACCCACACATCGAACTCTTCCTCGACCAGATCGAGCGCGGTCTGCAGCAGGCAGACATGGGCTTCGCAGCCCGCGAGCACGATGGTGCCGCGTTCGGCTTCCTGGGTCTGGGGCTTTTGCAGGTGCTTGGGCAGGCTGCGCGCATTGCCGCCCTGGGGGCGTGCGGGGGGACGCAGCCACTCGCCCAGGCCTTCTTCGACGCCGCTGAACTGCATCTTGGCCAGCGTCTTCTGGCACAGCGCGCGCAGCTGGGCGTCATTGGCGCCGAGCTTGGACGGATTTTGCTCCGTGCCCCACACAGGCACTTCAAGCTGCTGGGCCACCTGGGCCAGCAGGCGTGCATTGGCCAGCACGGCCGCGCCTTCAAAAATGGCCGGCATCAGGCGTTCCTGGTAGTCCACCAGTACCAGCTGGGATTCAAACGAGTCAAGCAACATGGAAATCTTTCTTTTTCGGTCCGCAATGGCTGCATTGTCGCAGCCTGGGCCCGGCCCTGGCGCCTGACGGACTCCCTGCCCTGCGCAGCGGCCGAGGGCGCGAATGCAAATACGTTGCAATCCGCAAAAAAACTGTAAAACCTGACTTCAAGGTGCATCACCCAAGCTTTCCATGTTACCCTTTGCCCCCATGTCCAGATGGTTGTGTGCTCTTCTTTTTACCTGTGTCAGCGCCCATGCAGCGCCTGACAGTCGCTCCGCCGACGACGACATGCAGCGCTTGCTGGTCAGCAAGGGCCTCATCTCCCAAATCAACACCCACTTGCACGAAGCCGGCCATAACGTGGCGGCACGCACCTCCGAATTGGTAGGCGCGGCCATGGGCTTCCTGGGCGTTCCTTATCGCCGCGGCGGCAACAGTGCCACCACGGGTTTCGACTGCAGCGGCTTCGTGCGCGCCATCTACTCGCAGACCGTGGGTCTGGTGCTGCCGCGCCGCGCCGACGAGCAGGCGAACGCCACGCAGAAAATCGACAAGAACGAATTGCAGCCTGGCGATCTGGTGTTCTTCAACACCATGCGCCGCACGTTCAGCCATGTCGGCATCTATGTCGGCGAGGGCAAGTTCATTCACTCGCCACGCTCGGGTGCAACGGTGCGTGTCGAAAGCATGCAGACGCCATATTGGTCGCGCCGTTTCGACGGTGCGCGCCGCGTCGAAACCGCCGAACTCACGGGCGATCCCCTGGCCGTCACGCGTTGAGTCGGTAATTTGTCGGGTACAGGCGCCCTGCGCGACAGGTTAAGCCCCTGTCCGACACGGCCCGCAGTGGCCTGGGCACTAGAGTCGGGTATCGAATCCCTCACTCTCAAGGAGCCCGCCTTATGTTCTCTCTTCTCGGAACCTTGATCGTCGGTCTGATCGTGGGCTTGATTGCACGGGCCATCAAGCCCGGCGACGACAGCCTGGGCTGGATCATGACCATCCTGCTGGGCATTGCGGGCGCTTTCCTCGCCAGCTATATCGGCGTGGCCATGGGCTGGTACCAGCAAGGCGATGCCGCCGGCTGGATCGCTTCCATCGTGGGCGCCATCGTGCTGCTGGTCATCTACCAGTTCGTGCGCAGCAAGACCGCTGACCGATGAGTTCGACGACAGCTTTTGACGGCGCCGTGGCGCCCGAAAGACAGGCGCAGATCGATGCCGCGGCGCAGCGTTCGCGCAAGCTGCTGCACCGGCGTGCGCTTGCCGGTGCCTTCGTCAGCGCCGTGCCCATTCCCGGCCTTGACTGGGCCGTGGACGCGGCGCTGCTGTCGCGCCTGGTGCCGCGCATCAGCAAGGAGTTCGGCCTGAGCGCGGAGCAGCTCGATGCCCTTGAGCCCTCGCGGCGCGAAGGCATACAAAAGGCGGTGGCCGTTGTGGGCTCGGTGCTGATCGGCAAACTGGTCACACGCGAAATGATCATCCGGCTGGTGCAGAAAATCGCGACCCGCATGGCAGCCAAGCAGGTCAGCAAGTTCGTGCCCATTCTCGGCACCGCCGCCGCGGCGGCCATGGGCTATGCGGCCTTGCGCTTTCTCGGCGAGCAGCATATCCGCGACTGCATACGCGTCGCCCAGACTTCCGACATCGACCTGCCTGTGGGCAGCTCGGCACATGCCGACGCGCTGCTGAACCGGGCGCGCAACGCGGCGCGGCGCTGAGCTGGCAAGCCCGCCCGGGCTTTGTCACAATGCAGCCATGCCCGCTGCCCTCTCCTCCTCCTCCGAGCGCCGTTTCTGGCTCATGAAAAACGAGCCAGAAACCGAATCCATAGACCACGCGCTGGCCGCGCCCCATGCCACCCTGGCCTGGAGCGGCGTGCGCAATTACCAGGCGCGCAACTTCATGCGCGACCAGATGCAGGTGGGCGACGGCGTGCTGTATTGGCATTCGAGTTGCGCCGAGCCCGGTATCTACGGGCTGGCCGCCATCGCCAGCGGAGCACGCGTGGACCCCACGCAGTTCGATCCCGCCAGCCCCTACTACGACCCCCGATCGAGCATCGACAAGCCGCGCTGGCTGCTGGTCAATGTCAAGGCGCTGCGCAAGACCCGGCCCGTGGGCATTGCCGAGCTGCGCAGCCATCCCGAACTCGCCGGCATGACGGTGTTGCAAAAAGGCAATCGCCTGTCGATCAGCGAAGTGACGCCGCAAGAGTGGCAGTTCCTCAACGAGAACGTGCTGCAGCCCGGCTGATCCCTGCCGGAGTCATCCGCGCCGGTAGGGCCTCTGGATGCCCCCGATCCACCCGGATTTACCATGAAAACGCGGCCAACGGCAGCGCAGTGCGCAACCGTCCCGCAGCGATGGGGATCAGCCCGAGCCGGTGGCGCTGGCAACCGCCGACTTCGGCTGACCCTGGTTCCGTTGCATGGACAGGGAGGGGGTACAACATGTATCAATGCCAATGCCAGATCATTCCAGATGATGTACTCAAGCGCTGGGCCTGTGACCCGGCACTTTCAGAAGACCTCTGCAAGAATGCCGATTACTCCGCAAAACTGAGCAAGCACTTTCGCAGCATCCGGCTGGAGAACAAAAGGCTGGCGGGCTTCCTGCTCGAAAACCACGCGCTGACGACGCTGACGGAGAATCCCGAAGTCACGTTGTTTGACTGCCGGCAGACACAGAGCCTGCCGGGCACGCAAATCAAGGATCCGTTCAACGACGAGGATCCGACCGTCAGCCGCACTTACACCGAAACCGACCATCTCGCGACTTTCCTGCGCAAGGTCTTCAAGCGCAACTCGATCGACAATGCGGGCATGACATTGATGTCTTCCGTGCATTACGGCAAGAAGTACAACAATGCGATGTGGAACGGCCTGCAGATGATCTACGGTGACGGAGACGGCGAACTGTTTGTCGATTTCACGTTGGGCACCGATGTGATCGGTCATGAACTGGCCCATGGCCTGACCCAGTACACGCTGCAGCTCGACTACGACGAAGAGCCCGGCGGCCTCAACGAAAGCATTTCCGACTGCTTCGGCTCGATGTTCCGCCAATGGCGGCTGAACCAGGATGCGACCACGGCCGACTGGCTGATCGGCCACGACATCCTGGGCAAGACTTCGCGCAATCGCAGCTTCACCTGTCTGCGCGACATGGCCGACCCGGGCGGCAAGCACTGCCTCGCGCCCCAGCCCGTGCATTTCTCGGAAATCAAGTCGGGCATGGACCCGCACTACACCAGCGGCCCGCCCAATCTCGCGTTCTGTACCGCCTGCAGACAGGCGGGCGGCAAAAGCTGGGAAACCGTGGGCCCGGTCTGGTACCACGTGATCACCAACGCCGGCCAGCGCCCGCGCATGTCGATGAGCGAGTTTGCCACCGAGACCCGACAGGCGGCCAGCGAGCTCTATGGCAAGGAATCGGCGGTGGCCAACGCGGTGCATGCCGGCTGGCAGAAAGTGGGGTTGTGACCATGGAGCCCGAACTGCTTTTCACCAGCCCGGTCACCGGCTGGGGCCGCATCGACGTCGAACGGCTGGGCGGCCTTGCCGGCTATGGCATGCCGGGCTCGCGCATACGCAGCCGCGGACACATCCTGGCCAAAGACTTGAGTCCCGCCGATCAAAACGCGCTGCGCACTCTTTTCATTCAGCCCACCGAGGCCCCCACCTGGATGCGCGACGGCTTTCGCTACCACCTGACCCGGCAAAGCGATTGCGGCCCGCAGACCATAGTCGCGGCGGAGGCGGCCGTGCCTGACGCCATCCGGGAATGCGTGCGCGATGAACTCATTCCCGATGGCGCGTCCAGCCTGCGCTGACGCCGCGGCATGAAAAAAGCCGCACAGGCCCCGAAGAGCCTGTGCGGCCTGTCGACCCGCGCAGACGCGCGAATTACTTGCGCACTGGCGGAACGTCCGTGCAGCTGCCGTGCGCCACTTCCGCGGCCATGCCTATGCTTTCGCCCAGCGTGGGATGGGGGTGGATGGTCTTGCCGATATCGACGGCGTCGGCGCCCATTTCGATCGCCAGGGCGATTTCACCGATCATGTCGCCCGCATGCGTGCCGACCATGCCGCCGCCCAGGATGCGGCCGTGGCCATGGGCCTCGGGCGAATCGTCGAACAGCAGCTTGGTCACGCCTTCGTCGCGGCCGTTGGCAATCGCCCGGCCCGACGCGGCCCAGGGGAACAAGCCCTTCTTGACCTTGATGCCCTGCGCCTTGGCCTGGTCTTCGGTCAGACCCACCCATGCGACTTCGGGGTCGGTATAGGCGACGCTTGGAATCACACGGGCATTGAACGCGGCTGCGGCCAGTTCCTTGTTGCCCTGCAGTTCACCGGCGATGACTTCGGCCGCCACATGCGCTTCGTGCACCGCCTTGTGGGCCAGCATGGGCTGGCCGACGATGTCGCCGATGGCGAAAATATGCGGCGCGCTGGTGCGCATCTGGATGTCGACCGGAATGAAACCGCGGTCGGTCACCGACACACCGGCGGCTTCGGCCGCGAGCTTCTTGCCGTTGGGCGTGCGGCCCACGGCCTGCAGCACCAGATCGTAGGTCTGCGGCTCGGGGGCCGTGCCGCCCTCTTCGGCCGCGGCGAACGTGACCTTGATGCCTTCAGGCGTGGCTTCGGCGCCCACGGTCTTGGTCTTGAGCATGATGTTGTCAAAACGCGGCGCGTTCATCTTCTGCCAGATCTTGACCAGGTCGCGGTCGGCGCCCTGCATCAGGCCGTCCATCATTTCGACCACATCCAGGCGTGCGCCCAGCGTCGAATACACGGTGCCCATTTCGAGGCCGATGATGCCGCCGCCCAGGATCAGCATGCGCTTGGGAACTTCCTTGAGTTCCAGCGCGCCCGTGGAATCGACCACGCGCGGATCTTCAGGCATGAACGGCAGACGCACGGCCTGCGAGCCCGCGGCGATGATCGCGTTCTTGAACTGCACGACCTGGGTCGTGCCGCTGCGCTCGGTGCCTTCACCTTGCGTCGCTTCGACCGCCAGGTGGTGGCTGCCGACGAACTGGCCGTAGCCGCGCAGCACGGTGACCTTGCGCATCTTCGCCATCTGCGCGAGACCGCCGGTCAGCTTGCCGATGACCTTTTCCTTGTGGCCGCGCAGCGTGTCGATGTTGACCTGGGGCGCACCGAACTCCACGCCCACGGCCGACAGGTGCTTGACCTCGTCGATCACGGCCGCCACATGCAGCAGCGCCTTCGATGGGATGCAACCCACGTTCAGGCACACGCCGCCCAGTGTTGCGTAGCGCTCGACCAGAACGACCTTGAGGCCCAGATCGGCGGCGCGAAACGCTGCCGAATAGCCGCCAGGACCGCCGCCGAGCACGACCACATCGCACTCG
>NZ_JAHCDD010000049.1 GCF_018413525.1 Acidovorax sp. CCYZU-2555 | reverse complement strand
CTGCTGCAGGTCTTGCAGTATCTGATTGGTGGTCTGGCGCGACAGCGCGAGCATGCGCGCCAGCTGCTCCTGCGACAGATTGAGCATGCGCCGCGACTGCGTGGTGTCCAGGCGCAGGCCGTAGTCTTCGGCCATGGTCACCAGCCGGCGCGCAAGCCGCTGCGGCGCGGCGAGCACCGACTGGTCTTCGAGGGTGATCAGCGCCTGGCGCAGCTTGAGCGTGACCAGCAGCGCCAGCGAGCGCCAATGTTCGGGGTGCTGGTCCAGCCATTGCAGCAACGGTGCCAGCGGCACCTGCAGCACGCAGCTGGGTTCGGTGGCATACACGTCGTGCGAGCGCGCGGACTCGTCGAACAGCGACAGCTCGCCAAACCAGGCCGGGGCTTCGAGCAGCGTCAGCAGCGTGCTGCGCGCGCGCGCGCCGCCGCCGGCGCTGGAAATGGACAGCGTGCCGCGCAGCACGGCGTAGAGGCCTCCGGGCGGATCGCCGGACAGGAACACGGCTTCGCCCGGCGCGAGCTGCTGCACGCGGGCCAGGCCCGTGAGCTGCTGGGCCAAGGTCTTGGGCAGTCCATGGAACCAACGGCCCGAACGCAGGATGATCAGGTGCTCGGGCAGCAGCGGCGAGAAGAGGGGTGAGGGCGCTTGCGTCAACATCACGACAGACCGACGGTGAATGGACAACATCCCTATTGACGCATGCCTGCCGGTTTTCCAGACGCATGAAAACCCTGATCCTCCCGCAGGTCGAACGCCTGCCGAGGTGATTTTCCCCGGCGTGCGCAGGGACGACCCGGGGCTGCGCCTAAAATCAGGGCCGATCCCGCTGTGGACCCCTCAATTCATTCAACTCAAGATCATCATGTCCCTCGACAAAGTCTCCCCTGGCAAGAATGCGCCCGATACGTTCAACGTGGTCATCGAAATCTCGGCCAACTCCCATCCCGTGAAGTACGAAGTGGACAAGGAATCGGGCGCGATCTTCGTCGACCGTTTCATGACCACGGCCATGCACTACCCCACGAACTACGGCTATGTGCCGCAGACGCTGTCGGGTGACGGCGACCCGGTCGACGTGCTGGTGATGACTCCTTTCCCACTGCCACCGGGCGTGGTCGTGCCCTGCCGCGTGCTCGGCATTCTGATGATGGAAGACGAAGCCGGCGTCGACGGCAAGGTGCTGGCCGTGCCCACCGCCAAGATCCTGGCGCAGTACGCCAAGATCGAGTCGATCGCCGACGTGCCCGAAATCACGCTGGCGCAGATTTCGCACTTCTTCGAACACTACAAGGATCTCGAAAAGGGCAAGTGGGTCAAGGTCCAGGGCTGGCAAGGCGTTGACGCCGCCAAGAAGGAAATCGTCGACGGCATCGCCAACTACAAGGCCTGAGGCGAGCGGCAAGCCATGGTCCGACGCACGCGCTTTCAGCCACGCCATTCCAGGATGGCGGGGCAAGCGTGTCTACCGGGCCACAGGCGTTGAATTCCCAGCGTGTTGTCAGCAAAGACAGCACGCTGTTTTGTTTGGGGCATCCATCTGCGCGCGACCGGCATGCGCGCGCAGGCGGGTGAGGGATGGCAAGCCTTCGAAGAAAGAAACACATGAAGTTGGCTGATATGCGCCTGGGAATGAAGCTGGGGCTGGGATTTTTTCTGGTGGTGTTGTTGACCGTCGCCGTGGGCGGCCTGGCGCTGTGGCAGTTGCAGAAAATCAATGCGGCCGCGAGTTTTCTCGGTGGCCAGGCGCTGCAAAGCGTGTCCGATACGGGCGACATCCGCGTGCAGTGGAACCGCCTGCGCCGGCTGGACGCAGGCCTGCTCTCGGCCAAGAGCGTGGAGGAAGCCACTGGCGTGGCGTCCGGCGCGCCAGCCGTTATGGAGCAGCTGCAGACGCTGGAGCGCAACTATGAAACGCTGGACCACAATCCCGAGGAACGCACGCTGATGGCCCAGTACCAGACCGAGCGCCAGGCCTATGTCGGCAGCCGCGAAGCCCTGCTGCAGGCGGCCAAGGAAAAGGATTACACCCTGCTCGAACAGGATTCGCTGCTGGGCGATGCCGTGGGCAATGTGTACCGCGGCGCGTCCGAAACCGCTTTCGTGGCGATCACGGAAACCGTGGGCCGGCTCAATGCGCTCAGCCAGCAACGCGCCAAGGAGGCGCAGCAGGCCGCGGCCGCGGCCTATGACGCCGCTCGCATCTGGGTCGTCGCCGGCGTGGGCCTGAGCGCCATCATTGCGGCTTTGTTTGGCGCGCTGGTGACGCGTTCCGTGACCCGGCCCGCGCGCCAGGCCGTCGACGCCGCCAACCATATCGCCCAGGGCGACTTGTCGCAGGCGATCGCGCCGGGCAACAAGGACGAAATGGGCGATCTGCTGCAGGCCTTGCAGCGCATGCAGACCAGCCTGGTGCAGACCGTCAACAGCGTGCGCAACAACGCCGAAGGCGTGGCCACGGCGAGCGCGCAGATCGCATCGGGCAACAGCGACCTGTCGGGCCGCACCGAAGAGCAGGCCAGCGCGCTCGAGCAGACTGCGGCGTCGATGGAGCAGCTGGGCTCGACCGTGCGCCAGAACGCCGACAACGCGCGCCAGGCCAACCAGCTGGCGCTGAACGCCTCGGCAGTCGCGGTGCAGGGCGGGGACGTGGTGGCCCAGGTGGTCGGCACGATGAAGGGCATCAACGACAGCAGCCGCAAGATCGCCGACATCATCGGCGTGATCGACGGCATTGCGTTCCAGACCAATATTCTGGCGCTGAACGCGGCCGTGGAAGCGGCGCGCGCCGGTGAGCAGGGCCGGGGCTTCGCGGTCGTCGCCAGCGAAGTGCGCAGCCTGGCGCAGCGCAGCGCAGAAGCGGCCAAGGAAATCAAGTCGCTGATCTCGGCCAGCGTCGAGCGCGTGGCCCAGGGCACGCATCAGGCCGATCTGGCGGGCGAGACCATGACCGAAGTGGTCGGTGCGATCCGCCGCGTGACCGACATCATGGGCGAGATCAGCGCGGCCAGCAGCGAGCAGAGCACGGGCGTGGCCCAGGTCGGCGAGGCGATCACGCAGATGGACCAGGCGACGCAGCAGAATGCGGCCCTGGTCGAGGAAAGCGCGGCCGCGGCCGACAGCCTGCAACGCCAGGCGCAGGACCTGGTCCAGGCCGTGGCGGTGTTCCGTCTGGCCCAGGGAGCGCAGGCTCGCGCCATCATCGCCAGCGCATTGCCGGCGGTGCAGCCTCCATCCGCGCGCGTTGCCGCCGAACTGCCCGCGGCGCCGCGCGCGCCGGCCAAGGCGCCGCAAGTGACCGCAGTACCCGCTGCCGCTGCTGCAGTGCCCGCCGTTGCCGCGCCGGCTCCCGCAACGCCGGCGCGCCAGACCGCGGACAGCGACTGGGAGACGTTCTGAAGGCCGGCAAGTCCTTTTTTGGGGCCTGCCTCCGTTTTTTAGTGACAATATGTAATTCGGTCGTGTGAGGGCGCTGCTGCCCTTGCGACCGGAACCCCATTCACACAGACCTGGGAACGATCGGGTGGCGCGGCGTTGGGCCTGCGCATCCGTTTTCCAGGTACATCCGCATACGCGGCAAGCTCAACCCTAGGGAGCCTTCATGCTTTCGAATCTTTCTTCTTCCGGCGGCATGCGTTCGCGCACCGCTTCCCAGACGGCCCAGGTGGCCAAGGCCGAGTTTCTGACGTTCCAGTTGGGCAAGGAAGAGTACGGCATCGATATTCTGCGCGTGCAGGAAATCCGCTCCTACGAGACGCCTACGCGCATTGCGCATGCGCCCGATTTCATCAAGGGCGTGGTCGATCTGCGCGGCGTGATCGTGCCTATCGTCGATCTGCGAATGAAGCTCGCGTGCCCGACCGTGGAATACACGGCGTTCACCGTGGTGATCATTCTCAATGTCGCCGACACCGTGCTGGGCGTGGTCGTCGACTCGGTGGCGGATGTGGTCAATCTGGCGCTCGATGCCATTCGCCCCACGCCCCAGTTCCAGTCGCAGGTCGATGAAGCGTTCATCAAGGGCATCGCCACGGTCGACGAACGCATGCTGATCGTGATGGACATCGAAGCCCTGCTGAGTTCGGCCGATATGGGTCTGCTCAAGGCCGCGGTCGGCTGAATCGGCGGACGCGGGGGTGACTGCGTCCAGGCCGATGGAGCAATGGCGCAGTACCGCCCCGGGGCATTTCCATCTCCGCTAGATTGCGCAACGCAAGCATTTCATTACATTTGATCCCGGGCCACCGGGGCGATTCACCAGAGACAAGAATCATGCGCTACGCTCACTTGAAGATCGGCACCCGCCTTACCTTGGCGTTTTCGGTACTGTTGTTGATTACCGCCGGCATCGCCGGCATGGCCGTATGGCGGCTTGAGGCGCTCAAGGAAGCGAATCAGGCCATCGCCACGGTGCAGATGCAGCGCGCCCTGCTCACGCAGCGCTGGGCGTCGGCCATCGAAGCCAACTGGGTGCGCACGTCGGCGCTGATGCGCAGCAGCGAGCCCGCGTATCTCACCACCTTGCGCAACGACATGGCGACGGCCAGCGAAAGCGTCAATCAGGCGCAAAAGCAACTCGAAGAGCTGGTGCACGACGACAGGGGCCTGGCCCTGATGGCCGAAGTCACCAAGCAGCGCAAGATCTATTCCGATTTCCGTTCCGGGCTGCAAAAGCGCCTGGCCCAGGGCGACGACGTCTCGCAGGAGCGTGACGGTCAGCTCAAGACGCTGGCCGATAGCTATCTGAAGTCCGTTTACGCGGTGGCCGACGACGCGGCCAAGAGCCTGACCGCGGTGCAGGCCCAGGCCCATGACTCGGCGACCACCAGCCAGGTGCTGCTCACCGCCGGCGCGGCCCTGGCCCTGCTGATCGGTCTGCTGCTGGGCGCGATGACCACGCGTTCGATCACGCGCCCCATCCACCGCGCGGCCGAAGTCGCGGGCGCCATTCGCAATGGCGATCTGACATCGAAAATCGATGCCACCGGCAAGGACGAAACCGCGCAGATGCTGCGCCGCCTGGCCGGAATGCAGGACAACCTGCGCAATATCGTGGCGCATGTGCGCCAGGGCTCCGAGGCCGTGGCCACGGCCAGCGCGCAGATTGCCTCGGGCAACAGCGACCTGTCGGGCCGTACCGAAGAACAGGCCAGCGCGCTGGAACAAACTGCGGCCTCGATGGAGCAGTTGGGCTCTACCGTGCGCCAGAACGCCGACAACGCGCGCCAGGCGAATCAGCTGGCGCTGAACGCGTCTACCGTGGCGGTGCAGGGCGGCGACGTCGTGGCCCAGGTGGTCGGCACCATGAAGGGCATCAACGACAGCAGCCGCAAGATCGCCGACATCATCGGCGTGATCGACGGCATTGCGTTCCAGACCAATATTCTGGCGCTGAACGCAGCCGTGGAAGCGGCGCGCGCGGGCGAGCAGGGCCGGGGCTTCGCGGTCGTGGCCAGCGAAGTGCGCAGCCTGGCGCAGCGCAGCGCTGAGGCGGCCAAGGAAATCAAGGCCTTGATCACGGCCAGCGTGGAGCGCGTCGAGCAGGGCACGCAGCAGGCAGATCTGGCGGGCGAGACCATGACCCAGGTGGTGGGCGCGATCCGCCGCGTGACCGATATCATGGGTGAGATCAGCGCGGCCAGCAGCGAGCAGAGCACGGGCGTGGGCCAGGTCGGCGAAGCGATCACGCAGATGGACCAGGCGACGCAGCAGAATGCGGCACTGGTCGAGGAAAGCGCGGCCGCGGCCGACAGCCTGCAGCGCCAGGCGCAGGAACTGGTCGAAGCCGTGGCGGTGTTCCGCCTGGACGACGGCCATGCCAGCGCCCCGCGTCTGGCGCCCGCGGCGCGTGCGCCCCAGCCCGCGCCACAGCGCAAGCCCGTGGCCGCGAAGCTCGCGCCGTCGGTGCAGCACAAGCCCGCGCCCGCGGCGCCCGTGGTGCCCGCCGTGCCGCACAGCGTCAGTTCGCGCGGCCGGCCGGCGCAGAGCGCGACCAGCGGCACCGACGACTGGGAAAGCTTCTAAGGCTTCACGCGGGCTTGGGCTCTGGGCTCTGGCCCTGTGCGGCGACCGCCGCGCGCAGCGGGCTGTGCGCGTGCAATTCTTCGAGATAGGCCTGCACGCCCGCGCCTTCGCGCTCCAGAAACCGGTCCACGGCATCGGCGAACGCCGGATGCGCGATCCAGTGGGCGCTGGCCGTGGGCGTGGGCAGCAGCGCGCGCGCCATCTTGTGCTCGCCCTGCGCGCCGCCCTCGAAGTGCGCCACGCCGTGCGCAATGCACCACTCGATGGGCTGGTAGTAGCAGGCTTCGAAGT
Source organism: Acidovorax sp. CCYZU-2555 (assembly GCF_018413525.1). Taxonomy (GTDB): domain Bacteria; phylum Pseudomonadota; class Gammaproteobacteria; order Burkholderiales; family Burkholderiaceae_C; genus Comamonas. Next base: position 37,888 of record NZ_JAHCDD010000049.1, on the reverse strand, counting down.
GCAGGCAGTCGACGCGCTCCAGCGCGCCCCAGTAGCGGCCGTAGGCCACGCCGTGCGGCGCGCCCGCATCTTCGGCCGCGGCGGCGTTGAGCGCGATCAGGCTCGCGGCAATCGGCTGGCCGTCACGCTCGGCGATGAACAGCAGCCAGTGTGCTGCCATCTGCGCGCCCATGCGCGCGAAGAAGTCGCGTGAAAGATAAGGCGCGTTGCCGTGCTCGTAGTACGTGCGCGCGTAGCAGCTGTAGAAGAAATCCCAATCCGTGTGCTGGATCTGCGCGCCGTGCAGCGCCCGGAACGTCACGCCGGCCTCGGCCACCTTGCGGCGTTCCTGGCGAATCTTCTTGCGCTTTTCCTGCTGCAGCTGGGCCAGGAAATCGTCGAAATCGCGCAGCGGGCGCTCGCCCGCGGTGTCGATCGCGTGGTTGTTCCAGTGGAACTGCACGCCGCCGCGTTCCATCCAGCCGTCGGCGCGGCAGGCCGCGAGATCGGCGTCCTCGGTGAACAGCGCATGCACCGACGACCAGCCGTCCTGCGCCTGCACCCAGCGGCGCACGGTCTTGGCGAGCAGCGCGCGCAGCGCTTCGCTGCGCGCCAGCAGGCGCGAGCCGGGCACGGGCGTGAACGGCACGGCGATCACCGCCTTGGGGTAGTACTCGAGGCCATGCTCGGCATAGGCGCGCGCCCAGGCCCAGTCGAACACGTACTCGCCCGAGGAATGGTTCTTCGCATAGAGCGGGCAGGCCGCGACCATTTCATCGCCTTCCCACAGCGTGAGGAAGCAGGGCTGCCAGCCGGTTTCCAGCGTCGCGCTGCCGCTGGTTTCGAGCGCTTCCAGGTACTCGTGGCGCATGAAAGGCGTGGGCACGGGCTGGCGCGCAAGCAGGTCATTCCAGGCCTGAGCGGGGATCTCCTGCACTGCGGTGAACACGCGGGTGATAATTGCACTTTCAGCCATGCCTGCTCCCGGCGTTCGCTGCCGAATTTCCGGCCCTGGGAGAAGCGCTTTTGCGATGGGCCTTGTCGGCCTGATTTCTATCCATGACGTTCTCCATCTGCACTGCTCAGCGCAATTTTGTTGTGGGCGATCTGCCTGGCAATGCGCAAAAAATCATTGATGCCGCGCGCGCTGCGCATGCGGCCGGCGCGCGCCTGCTGCTCACGCCCGAACTCGCGCTGTGCGGCTACGCGGCCGAAGACCTGCTGCTGCGCCCCGCGTTTCTCGACGCCTGCGAGCAGGCCCTGCATACCGTAGCACGGGAAACCGCCGACCTCACGGGCCTGGCCATTGTCCTGGGACACCCCCGGCGCGCGGCCGGCGAGCGACTGTGCCACAACGCGGCCAGCGTGCTGCGCCACGGGGTTGTCGAAGCCAGCTATGCCAAGCAGGCCCTGCCCAACTACGCGGTGTTCGACGAGCAGCGCTACTTCACGCCTGGCGCCGCGCCCTGCGTGTTCGAAGTCGATGGCGTGCGCGTGGGCCTGCTGGTCTGCGAGGACGCGTGGCTGCCCGGCCCGGCGCGCCAGGCCGCCCAGGCCGGTGCGCAACTGCTCGCGGTCATAAATGCTTCGCCTTTCCATGGCGACAAGCCCGGCGTGCGCGAAGCCATGCTGCGCGAGCGCGTGCAGGAAACCGGCCTGCCCGTGGTCTATGCCCACATGGTTGGCGGCCAGGACGAACTGGTGTTCGACGGCCACTCGTTTGCGCTGGGCGCCGACGGCGCGGTGGTCGCACGCGCTGCGGGCTTTGAAGAAAGCCTGATGAGCGTGCAGGTGACGGCGCAGGCCGGTGCGCTGGCTTTGCAGGGCGAAGTGCTGCCGCTGGCGAGCGCGCACGAGCAACTGTGGCGCGCGCTGGTGCTGGGCGTGCGCGACTATGTGGGCAAGAACCGCTTTCCCGGCGTGCTGCTGGGCCTGTCGGGCGGCATAGACTCGGCGCTGGTGCTGGCGATCGCCGTCGACGCGCTGGGCGCCGACAAGGTGCGCACGGTGATGATGCCTTCGCCCTATACGGCCGACATCAGCTGGATCGATGCGCGCGACATGGCGGCGCGCGTGGGCGCGGCCTACGAGGAAATCTCCATCGTGCCGCAGTTCGAGGCCTTCAAGGCCGCGCTGGCCGCCGATTTCGCGGGCCGCGCCGAAGACACGACCGAAGAGAATCTGCAGGCACGCATTCGCGGCACGCTGCTGATGGCGCTGTCGAACAAGTTCGGCGCGCTGGTCGTGACCACGGGCAACAAGAGCGAAATGGCCACGGGCTACTGCACGCTCTACGGCGACATGGCCGGCGGCTTCGCGGTGATCAAGGACCTGGTCAAGACCCAGGTGTTTGCTCTGGCCAACTGGCGCAACGCGCATGACCCGTTCGGCACCGGCAGCAATCCGATTCCCGAACGCATCATCACGCGCCCGCCCAGCGCAGAGCTGCGTCCGGACCAGAAAGACCAAGACAGCTTGCCGCCTTATGAGGTGCTCGATGCCATCGTCGAGCGATACATGGAAAATGACGAATCCGTGCAAGACATCGTGGCCGCGGGCTTTGCCGCCGCCGATGTCGAGCGCGTGACGCGCCTGATCCAGATCAACGAGCACAAACGCCGCCAGGCGCCGATAGGCGTGCGCCTCACGCGCCGCAGCTTTGGCAAGGATTGGCGCTATCCGATCACCAATAAATTCCGGGCGTGATGCAGCAATGCATGGCGCCAACGCATTCCCACATCCAGGAGTTCCCATGAAAATGATCACCGCCGTCATCAAGCCGTTCAAACTCGAAGAGGTGCGCGAAGCCCTGGCCGATTGCGGCGTCACCGGCCTCACGGTCACCGAAGTCAAGGGTTTTGGCCGTCAGAAAGGCCATACCGAGCTGTACCGCGGCGCCGAATACGTGGTCGACTTCCTGCCCAAGGTGAAGATCGAAGTTGTGGTCAACACCGACGATGTGGACCGCTGTGTCGACGCCATCGTCAATGTGGCGCGCACCGGCAAAATTGGCGACGGCAAGATTTTTGTCACGGCGGTCGAGCGCGTGGTGCGGATTCGTACCGGCGATCTGGACTCTTCGGCTATCTGATCTCCAGAGGATCGAGGGCCGGGCGCCTCAGATAACTTCGCGCAGCGCCTTGGTCTGCGCCGCCGTTCCCGCGGCCTCGATCAGCGACGGCAGCAGCGCCGCCGCATCCGTGTGGCTTTCGATCAGACCCATCTGCCATTCGCCCATCAGCCCGCTTTGCACGCTGGTGCCGAGGAAAGTCAGCAGGTTGTCGTAGTAGCCATCGGTGTTGAGCAGGCCTATGGGCTTGTCGTGGTAGCCGAGCTGGCGCCAGGTCCAGACTTCGAACAGCTCCTCGAACGTGCCTATGCCGCCGGGCAGGGCAATAAAAGCGTCCGAGCGTTCGGCCATCATCGCCTTGCGCTCATGCATGTTCTGCACGATATGCAGTTCGTCGCAGGCATGGTTGGCCTGCTCCTTGTCGACCAGCGCCTGCGGAATGATGCCCACCACGCGGCCGCCGGCCAGGCGCGTGGCCTCGGCCACGGTGCCCATCAGGCCCGAACGGCCGCCGCCATAGACCAGCTGGCCGCCATGCGCGCCAATCCACTTGCCGACTTCGATCGCGGCTTCGGTGAACAGCGGGTTGACGCCGGGGCGCGAGCCCAGGTAGACGCAAAGGGAAAAAGCGGGAGTCGAAGAGTTCGTCATAGAAATTTCAAGTAAAGGGCGGACAGCCAGGTGCCCGCGCACAGCAGTACGGCCAGCAGCACCGCGGCGCTGCCCATGTCTTTGGCGCGCTTCGAGAGCGCATGCCATTCGGGGCCTATGCGGTCTATCGCGGATTCGATGCCGCTGTTGAGCAGCTCCACGATCAGCACCAGCACGACCGATGCCACCAACAATATGCATTCGCTCCAACTGCGGCCCAGCCATGGGGCGAACGGCAGCAGGATTAGCGCGCATACGGCTTCGGTGCGAAAGGCTTTTTCACCCCAGCCGGCGCGCAGGCCTTGCAGTGAGTAGCCGGTGGCATGCCATAGGCGGCGCAGGCCGCTGCGGGTTTTCTGAAGGTTGACCGGGGGAATCTCTGGAGGCATGGGCCGAGAGGATACGCTAGCCTAGGCCAGTCCGTCGGCCTTGCGGCGCTTGAGCCTGGCGCGCGCTTCACCCTGGGCGTCGTGCACCAGGCGCGTGCCGGCCAGCGCATCGTGCAGGAACTGGCGCTGCGGGTGCAGGCGGCTGAGCAGCGCCCAGACCGCGATCCAGCCGAGCATCAGCACCGTGGTTTCGCCCGCGGGCAGTTGGAACGGCGCGATCACCGCCAGCGGCGGCAGAAACCACAGCCAGCTGAGCAGATAGCGCGCCAGCGCCCGGCCCTGGGTCAGCGCGTTGCCTGATTTGTCGGTCACGCGGATATGCCAGGTCTTCATCGCCAGCGTCTGGCCCTTGGACCAGAACCAGGTGAAGTAGATGCCGAACACCACGAACAGAAAGGCCTGCAGCAAATGGCGGTTGTCCATCGCATTGCGCGTCTGGCTCAGCGTGCCGAACAGATAGCCGGCGATGAACACCACGCCGAACAGCAGCAGGCCTTCATAAAGCCAGCAGGCCATGCGCCGGCGCAGGCCGGGCGTCGGCGGCAGCGCCGGCTGCGCAGGAATCGAAGACGGGGCGGAAGAGGGCATCACGGTGGCGGCGGATCGCCCAGCCCGGTGCCCGCGGCGGTCGTGTCGGAGCCCAGGGGGGCCAGCGCGGGCAAGGGCAGCGCGGTCGCGGTGGACAGGTTGACGGGCGCGGTCTCGACCACGTTGGGCATGGTCACCGGGCGGGTTTCCACGGCGACCGCGGGCGCGGGCGGTGCAATGTGGTGCGTTGCCTGCGCGCTGGGCGTGGGAATCTTTGGCAGGTTGGGAACGTTGTTGGCCGTGGCCGTTGCCGTGGTGGCGGCGGGCACGCGCGCCAGTTTCTTGGCCGGCACGGGGCGCAGCGCGGGCGCGGCACCGCCCACGGGCTTGGCCGCGGCGGCCTTGGCGGCCAGCGCGCGCTTCTGTTCGTCGCTCAGCGCCTGATAGGCCTCCCACTGTGCCCATTTGTCCTTGGGCGCCATGCGGTTGGTGAGCGCGTAGTTGAGCCGCGCCTGGCTGCGCTGCTGCGCGCTCAGGCTGGCCCAGGATTCCATGCGGTCGCGCAGCTTGAGCTGTTCCTGCGCGGGAAGGGTGTCGAACGTGCCGGCAAGCACGATCCAGCGGCTCTTTTGCACTTCGCCCATGAACGGCCAGCGTTTTTCGAGCGGCTGCAGCACGCGTTGCTGCGCCTTGGTGAGTTCGCCCCAGTTGGGGCCCGCGGCCAGCAGGCGGCGCTGTGACAGACCGTTGCGCGGCGCATCGGAGTCTGCCGCGGGCGCCTGCGCGACCGTGGCCATGGCCAGCGCGCTCGGCGCCTGCCGCACCTGCGGCACGACCCAGGTCGCGAGCACGGTCAGCGCCAACAGCAGCGCCGACGCCACGGCGACGCTGGTCGAATTGCGGAGTTCAGTGCGCGGAACAGGGGGCATGCAACCGGGAAATCTCTAGGATCAGAGTGTCGAAACCGCGGGCGGTGTCTGGATGAACTGCAGGAAACCTGGATCGGCGTAGGCCGAAGGGGGCAGGTCGTCCGTGAGCAGTGCGGCGTCGACTTCGGCGACTTCGTGCGTGCCGAAATCGGTTTGCGAGGTGATGAACACCGCGAGGCTGATGGCCAGGCCGACCAGCGGCGCGGCGGTGAGCGCACCGCGCCACCAGCTGTGGCGCCCGGGTGCGCCCAGGGAGGCGACGCCGCCCTGGTTCTGCACCGCGCTTGCCGTGACGCGCTGGTGTACCAGCACTTCACGCCGGCGCTCCGACAGCGCACGCTCTCGACCGGCGCGCAAGCGCTCGCTGATGTCGTACGCCAGCAGTTGGTTGTTTTCGCTCAGGCGTGCGGTGACGCGCCGGGCGAAATGATCGGCGGCCTGCTCAACCGAGGGTGATACTGCAATGTTCATAACTGGATTCCTTTGGCCTTCAGTGCCTTGCTGAGGGTCTGAATGGCGCGAAAGCAGTGTGTCTTCACACTGCCTTCAGAGCAACCCATGGCGGCTGCGGTCTCTGCGACGTCCATCTCCTCCCAATAACGCATCAAAAAGGCTTCTCGTTGACGTGTTGGCAGCTCCTGAACCTCTTTTTCTATACTTTGTAGCGTTTGTACACGCTGAGTGTGCTCTTCGGCGCTTTGCACCGTCTGCTCATTTCCATTGCCAGCATAGGTCTCGAGCAGATCAAAGTCCATGCCGTCGTCGCCTTCGGGCTCGAAATCGCTCATGCGCGAGAACAGCGCGTTGCGCGTTTTCTGCCGCCGGAACCAGTCGAGCGTGCAATTGGACAGGATGCGCTGGAACAGCATCGGCAGCTCGCCGGGCGGCTTGTCCCCGTAATGGTGCGCGAGCTTGAGCATACTGTCCTGGACAATGTCGAGCGCCGCCTCATCATCGCGGACATGGTAGAGCGCGCGCTTGAAAGCACGTTTTTCCACATCCTTGAGAAATTGCGAGAGTTCTTGTTCGGTTGCCAAAGAGGTCAGCCTGCCGCGAAAAGGGCGCCGTGGCCAGAAAGAGGATTGCTGCAGCAGCTCGGCGAATTTCGCAAGCGCCAGCACAGGACGAAGCGAATTATCGCATCCATCGAATATTTTGCCGCACTGGGATGCCAGGGCATTGCGCCGCAGTGCGATAATCCGGGCGCAAATCAAAAAAGCAAACGGGTCATGGTCCGGCGTCCACACATTTCGCCCATGGTCATGGCCTCAAGTCCCGAACCGGCCCCACAAGGGCACAGGCCAGGGGCACCCAAGGTTTTTCGTTAGAGAAATTCGCAAAGGTTGATCATGGAAATTTCCAAGGCAGAGCTTTCTTCCGCTGCCGCCGCAGCAGCGTCGTCTCCCGCGCGTCCCACAGAACTCATGGGCGCCGAAATCCTCGTAAAGTCCCTGCAAGCCGAAGGCGTGCAGCATCTGTGGGGTTATCCGGGTGGCGCTGTGTTGTATATCTACGACGCACTCTACAAGCAAGACACCATTCAGCATGTGCTGGTGCGCCATGAACAGGCCGCAGTGCATGCCGCCGACGGCTTTGCGCGCGCCACTGGCGAAGTCGGCGTGGCCCTGGTCACTTCGGGCCCCGGCCTGACCAACGCCGTCACCGGCATCGCCACCGCCTATACAGACAGCATTCCGCTGGTCGTTATCAGCGGCCAGACATCGACGGCTTCCATCGGCACCGACGCCTTCCAGGAATGCGACACCGTGGGCATCACGCGCCCCATCGTCAAGCACAACTTCCTCGTCAAGGATGCGCGCGATCTCGCGGCCACGATGAAGAAGGCGTTCCACATCGCGCGCTCGGGTCGTCCCGGCCCCGTGGTGGTCGATATCCCCAAGGATGTGTCCTTCAAGAAGGCCGCCTGGAACGGTTATCCGCAGAGCATCGAAATGCGCTCGTACAACCCGGTGCGCAAGGGCCACAGCGGCCAGATCCGCAAGGCGCTGCAACTGCTGCTGACCGCCAAGCGCCCCTATATCTATACGGGTGGCGGCGTGTTGCTCAGCAATGCCTGCAACGAGCTGCGCACGCTGGTCGACATGCTGGGCGTGCCCGTGACGCACACCCTGATGGGCCTGGGCGCCTACCCCGCGAGCGAGCGCAAGTATCTGGGCATGCTGGGCATGCACGGCACCATCGAAGCCAACAACGCGATGCAGAACTGCGACGTGCTGCTGGCCCTGGGTGCGCGCTTTGACGACCGCGTGATCGGCAACCCCAAGCATTTCCAGTCGGTCGAACGCAAGATCATCCACGTCGACATCGACCCTTCGTCGATCTCCAAGCGCGTGCGCGTCGATGTGCCCATCGTCGGCGACGTCAAGGACGTGCTGGGCGAACTGATCGCCATGCTGCGCGAAACGCCGGCACGCCCCGACGCCGGTGCGCTCGCTGCCTGGTGGGACACCATCGAAGCCTGGCGCGAACGCGACTGCCTGCGCTACGACAACAGCAACCCTGAAGTCATCAAGCCGCAGTACGTGGTCGAGACGCTGTTCAACATGACGCGCGACTCCGACACCTACATCACGTCCGACGTGGGCCAGCACCAGATGTGGGCCGCGCAGTACTACCGCTTCGACGAACCACGCCGCTGGATCAACTCCGGTGGCCTGGGCACGATGGGCGTGGGCATTCCCTACGCCATGGGCGTGAAGCTCGCCAAGCCCGACGCCGAAGTGTTCTGCATCACCGGCGAAGGCTCGGTGCAGATGAACATCCAGGAATTGTCGACCTGCCTGCAGCACAACACGCCGATCAAGATCTGCTCGCTCAACAACCGCTACCTGGGCATGGTGCGCCAGTGGCAGGAAATCGAGTACTCGGGCCGCTACAGCCACAGCTACATGGACGCGCTGCCGAACTTCGTCAAACTCGCCGAAGCCTATGGCCACGTGGGCCTGCTGGTCGAGCGCACCGAAGACGTGGAGCCCGCACTGCGCGAAGCGCGCCGCCTCAAGGACCGCACGGTGTTCATCGACTTCCGTACCGATCCTACCGAGAACGTGTTCCCCATGGTCCAGGCCGGCAAGGGCATCACGGAAATGCTGCTCGGCACTGAAGACCTCTGAGCTTCGGGGCCTGGTCCCCGCTGCCTCACTTTCCGGCTATCTTCCGATAGCCCCATTTCGACGAATCTATTGCCCGCCAAGCCCGCGCATTACCGTGCGTGGGGGAGGGCGGCGAAAAGAGGAATCTGTATCCATGAAGCACATCATTGCTGTCTTGCTCGAGAACGAACCCGGCGCGCTGTCGCGCGTGGTCGGATTGTTTTCGGCGCGAGGCTATAACATCGAGTCCTTGACCGTGGCGCCGACGGAAGATCCGTCGCTGTCGCGCATGACCATCCAGACCACGGGGTCGGAAGACGTGATCGAGCAGATTACCAAGCACTTGAACCGCCTCATCGAGGTGGTCAAGGTGGTGGACCTGACCGAAGGCGCCTACGCCGAACGCGAACTGATGATGGTCAAGGTCCGGGCCGTGGGCAAGGAGCGCGAAGAAATGAAGCGCCTGGTCGACATCTTCCGCGGTCGCATCATCGATGTGACCGACAAGAGCTACACCATCGAACTCACGGGCGACCAGTCCAAGAACGACGCCTTTTTGCAGGCCATCGAACGCTCTGCCATCCTCGAGACCGTGCGCACCGGTGCGAGCGGCATCGGTCGCGGCGAGCGCATTCTGCGCGTTTGAATTTTCCCCCTGCCTTCCCTTTTTTACCCCCTAAGAACCCATCCACTGGAGCCAACATGAAAGTTTTCTACGACAAAGACTGCGACCTGAGCCTGATCAAGGGCAAGACCGTTGCAATCATCGGTTACGGCAGCCAAGGCCACGCACACGCACAGAACTTGAACGAAAGCGGCGTGAAGGTCGTGGTCGGCCTGCGCAAGGGTGGCGCTTCGTGGCCCAAGGTCGAAAAGGCCGGCCTCAATGTGATGGAAGTCAACGACGCCGTGAAGGCCGCTGACGTGGTCATGATCCTGCTGCCCGATGAAGACATCGCAGCCGTGTACAAGAACAACGTCGAACCCAACATCAAGCAAGGCGCTTCGCTGGTGTTCGCCCACGGTTTCAACGTGCATTACAATCAGGTCGTGCCCCGCGCCGATCTGGACGTGTGGATGGTCGCTCCCAAGGCCCCCGGCCACACCGTGCGCAACACGTACACGCAAGGTGGCGGCGTGCCCCACCTGATCGCCGTGCACCAGGACCAGTCGGGCAAGGCCCGCGATCTGGCCCTGTCGTACGCCATGGCCAATGGTGGCGGCAAGGCCGGCATCATCGAAACCAACTTCAAGGAAGAGACCGAGACCGATCTGTTCGGCGAACAGGCTGTTCTGTGCGGTGGTGCGGTCGAGCTGATCAAGATGGGCTTCGAAACCCTGGTCGAAGCCGGCTACGCGCCTGAAATGGCCTACTTCGAGTGCCTGCACGAACTCAAGCTGATCGTCGACCTGATCTATGAAGGCGGCATCGCCAACATGAACTACTCGATCTCGAACAACGCCGAATACGGCGAGTACGTGACCGGCCCCGAAGTGATCAACGCCGAATCGCGCCAAGCCATGCGCAACGCCCTGAAGCGCATTCAGGACGGCGAATACGCGAAGATGTTCATTCTGGAAGGCCGCACCGGCTACCCCAGCATGACCGCTCGTCGCCGCAACACCGCCGATCACCAGATCGAAAAGGTCGGTGGCCAGCTGCGCGCCATGATGCCCTGGATCGCCAAGAACAAGCTGGTTGACCAGACCAAGAACTGATCTGACGCAGGGCCTGTGCCCTGCCGCAGTTCATCGAAAGCCACCGCAAGGTGGCTTTTTTTGTGCGGTAGAGCACCCTTTCATAAGCTCTCAAGGAACAGCTTTTTCAAGCAAATCAATGACTTAACGACGGTCGGATTTGTGCAAACAGCGCTTGGTTAGTCGCGATTTACTTAAAACGGATAACTAATGGCCGTTCGCCCTGAGCCTGTCGAAGGGCGGCTGCGCTCTAGGCCAGCGTGCCCATTCATCCTTCGACAAGCTCAGGACGAACGGGATTCTTAGGCCATGCCTGGCCCTGTTTTGTCAAACGCCTTGCGAGGCTGGGTCTCGCTTACCTTGCCCAGAGTGAACGGGGTTTGTCTGCCACTCGTTGCTGGCCCGGCGAAGCTGGGGCCGGCTCCTACACCGGCGGCGCATGCGGGGCCCCATATTTATGAATGTCGGTGCAGTCCACGCGGGTACACTGCAACACACATGGAGCGCGTCAAGGCGCTCCTTCTCATATGGCGATTTCAGCGGTCCGTACGAACGGGCGCAGTGGTGGAGGTTTATTACATGCATGACGGCAACGATTTGACGGAAACCCCGGGTGTGGTGGTGCGCAAGCGCCGCAAGGGCATCTATATCCTTCCCAACCTGTTCACGCTGGCCGCGCTGTTCGGCGGCTTCTATGCCATCGTGATGGCGATGAACGGCCGCTTCGAGCTGGCGGCCATCGGCGTGTTCTGCGCGATGGTGCTCGACAGCCTCGACGGCCGCGTGGCGCGCATGACCAATACGCAGAGCGCGTTTGGCGAGCAGATGGATTCGCTGTCCGACATGGTGTCGTTCGGCGTCGCGCCGGCGCTGATCGCCTACGAGTGGGCGCTCAAGGGCCTGGGCCGCTGGGGCTGGATCGCGGCGTTTGTGTACTGCTCCTGCGCGGCGCTGCGCCTGGCACGTTTCAACGTCAACACGGCCGTGGTCGACAAGCGCTACTTCCAAGGTCTGCCTTCGCCTGCGGCCGCCGCGCTGGTCACGGGCTTCATCTGGCTGCTCAGCGACTCGGGACTGCTGCGCGGCGCCGACGGCCTGCTGACCTGGACGCAACTGACGTGGACCATGTTCGCGCTGACGCTGTACGCGGGCCTGACCATGGTCACCAACGTGCCTTTCTACAGCTTCAAGGACATCCACATGAAGCGCAGCGTGCCGTTCGCGGCCATCGTGCTGATCGTGCTGGCGATCGCGGTGATCAACATCCACGCGCCCACGGTGCTGTTCGGCGTGTTCGTGCTCTACGGCTTCAGCGGCTATGCGGTCTACGCCTGGCGCAAGGCCAAGGGCCAGCAGGTCAGCGTGATCAGCACGTCGAAAGACGAGCCCGAAGAACGCGGTCTGCATAAGTGACCCCCACGCTCCCTCACTGCGTGTGGTCGCGCGGGGGGCAACGCCCCCCGAAGCGCTTTTTGTCTTGTGGCGGCCCGGCGACAAGAAACCGGTAACCACCTGCGCGGAACTTGTGCTAAAGTGATCCTCATGCAAAACCTGTCGCTAGCTCTACTAACCATGTCCCACGGGCAGACCTAGTAGCGCGCGCGCATTCCCCCTACTTACGGCCCGTAGCATCAGCGACGGGCCGTTTTGTTTTGTGGAACGCTGGTGCACACCCCCTTTTCAATTTTTCGAAAGAGCCAAGATGTTGCAGAACCCCGCCAGCAAATACCCTGCATTTCCCCCCGTCCGCCTCGTTGACCGCACCTGGCCAGACGCGGTGATCAGCCAGCCTCCGGTGTGGTGCAGCGTGGACCTGCGGGACGGCAACCAGGCCCTGATCGAGCCCATGGACATTCCGCGCAAGATGCGCATGTTCGAAACCCTGGTCGACATCGGCTTCAAGGAAATCGAAGTCGGTTTTCCCTCCGCTTCCCAGGTCGAGTTCGAGTTCATGCGCAAGCTGATCGAGGAAGACCGCATTCCCGAAGATGTCACCGTGCAGGTGCTGACCCAGGCGCGCGAGCCCTTGATTCGCCGCACCTTCGAAGCCCTGGCCGGCGTGCCGCGCGCCATCGTTCACCTCTACAACGCGACCGCGCCCGTGATGCGCCGCGTGGTGCTGAACATGAACGAGGACGAGATCGTCGAACTCGCGCGCAGCAATGCCCAGCTGTTCAAGGACATCGCGGCCGACTACCCGCAGACGGACTGGACTTTCCAGTACTCGCCCGAAATGTATTCGGACACCGAGCTGGCGTTCTCCAAGCGCGTGATCGACGCCGTCACCGCCGTGTGGCAGCCCACGCCCGAGAAGAAGTGCATCATCAACTTGCCGACCACGGTCGAGCATTCGACGCCCAACCTGTTCGCCGACATGGTCGAGTGGACCCACCGCCACCTCGAGCGCCGCGACTCCATCGTGTTGTCGGTGCACCCGCACAATGACCGCGGCACGGGCACGGCCGCGGCCGAACTCTCGCTGATGGCCGGCGCCGACCGCCTCGAAGGCTGCTTGTTCGGCAACGGCGAGCGCACCGGCAACCTCGACATCGTCAACGTCGCGCTCAACATGTACATCCAGGGCGTGCATCCCGGCCTCGACTTCTCGCAGATCGACAACATCCGCGCCACGGTCGAGCATTGCAACCAGTTGCCCGTGCACCCGCGCCACCCCTATGTCGGCGACCTGGTCTACACCTCGTTCTCGGGCTCGCACCAGGACGCGATCAAGAAGGCTTTCGCCGCGCGCCAGGAAGGCGATGTCTGGGACATGCCTTACCTCCCGATCGATCCCAAGGACCTGGGCCGCAGCTACGAAGCCGTGATCCGCGTCAACAGCCAGTCGGGCAAGGGCGGCATCGCCTATCTGCTCGAAAGCGAGTACGGCCTGCAATTGCCGCGTCGCCTGCAGATCGAGTTCAGCCAGGCCGTGCAGCGCGAGATGGACGCCAGCGGCAAGGAATTGACGGCGCAGAATCTGTGGAGCCTGTTCCAGACCGAGTACCGCCTCGACGCCACGCGCCGTCCGCAGTACCGCCTGAGCGGTGAGAGCGGCACGGTCGCCATCAGCGGCGAGTTCCTGATCAACGGCGAAGTGCGCAGCTTGAGCGGCGAAGGCACGGGCCCCATCGACGCGTTCGTCGGCGCGCTCAGCGAAGCCACGGGCCGCAGCATCCGCGTGCTCGACTATGCGGAACATGCAGTGAGCGCCGGTGCCAACGCCCAGGCCGCGGCCTATGTCGAACTGCGCGTCGATGACGCCCATGTGGTGTACGGCGTGGGCATGGACGCGAACATCGTGTCGGCGTCGATCAGCGCCATCGTCTCGGGCCTGGAGCGCGCTCCGGTCGCTGCGGTCGTCGCCGCGGTCTGAATCGGCAAGGCCTGGTAAGCCCGGGCCGGTGTCGGAAGTTGTGAGAGTAAAGTCGGCGGATGTCTCTTTTTGGAGCGGCGGATATGACAGATCAACTCATCATTTTCGACACCACCTTGCGCGACGGCGAGCAGTCGCCGGGCGCATCGATGACGCGCGACGAGAAGCTGCGCATCGCGCGCCAGCTCGAGCGCCTCAAGGTGGACGTGATCGAGGCCGGCTTCGCTGCCAGCTCGCAAGGCGATTTCGAGGCGGTGCAGGCCATTGCGCGCGCCATCAAGGACTCGACCATCTGTTCGCTGGCGCGCGCCAACGACCGCGACATCACGCGTTCGGCCGAAGCGCTCAAGGATGCGCAGCGCGGGCGCATACACACCTTCATCGCGACCAGCGCGCTGCACATGGAGAAGAAGCTGCGCATGACGCCCGAGCAGGTGCTCGAGCAGGCACGCCAGTCGGTGCGCTTCGCGCGCAATCTGGTCGATGACATCGAGTTCAGCCCCGAAGACGGCTACCGCAGCGATCCCGATTTCCTGTGCCGCGTGCTCGAGGCGGTGATTGCCGAAGGCGCGACCACGATCAACGTGCCCGATACCGTGGGCTATGCGATTCCCGAGCTCTATGGCGAGTTCATCCGCAACCTGCGCGAGCGCGTGCCCAACAGCGACCAGGCGATCTGGTCGGTGCATTGCCACAACGATCTGGGCATGGCCGTGGCCAACTCGCTGGCCGGCGTGAAGATAGGCGGCGCGCGCCAGGTCGAATGCACGATCAACGGCCTGGGCGAGCGCGCGGGCAACTGCTCGCTGGAGGAAGTGGTCATGGCCGTCAAGACGCGGCGCGACTACTTCGGCCTCGACGTGAACATCGCCACCGAACATATTCTCGCGGCCAGCCGCATGGTGAGCCAGACCACGGGCTTCGTGGTGCAGCCCAACAAGGCCGTGGTCGGCGCGAATGCGTTCGCCCATGCGTCGGGCATACACCAGGACGGCGTGCTCAAGGCGCGCGACACCTACGAGATCATGCGCGCCGAAGACGTGGGCTGGTCGGCCAACAAGATCGTGCTGGGCAAGCTCAGCGGCCGCAATGCATTCCGCCAGCGGCTGCAGGATCTCGGTGTTGACCTCGACAGCGAAGCCGCGGTCAACGAAGCCTTCACGCGCTTCAAGGAGCTTGCCGACCGCAAGAGCGAGATCTTCGACGAAGACATTCTGGCCCTGGTCAGCGAGCAGGGCGCACAGGGCCACCACGACCCGTTCGTGTTCGTCTCGCTGGCCCAGCACAGCGAGACCGGCGAACGCCCGCATGCGCGCGTGGTCTTCAGCCGCGACGGCGTGGAAATCAAGGCCGAGTCGGATGGCAACGGCCCGGTCGATGCGTCCTTCAAGGCGATCGAGTCGCGGGTGCAAAGCGGCGCCGACATGGTGTTGTATTCGGTCAACGCGATCAGCGACTCGACCGAGAGCCAGGGCGAGGTCACGGTGCGTCTGCAACGCAGCGGCCGCGTGGTCAATGGAGTGGGCGCTGACCCCGATATCGTGGTGGCATCGGCCAAGGCCTACCTCAGTGCTTTGAATAAATTGCACAGCAGCAGCGAAATGGTGGTGGCGCAAGGTTGACGGTCGGCTCTATAATCTCGCTCACATTCTCATAAAAGTCGTGCAACTTGTTGTTTTGTGCGACTTTTTTGATTGAGCCTCCCCGATTTTCCTATTTTTGCTGCTTGGAGCATTTGGATGCACCACCGTCACCGCACCGTGATCGCCCGTCTCTTTCAGGTCTCGGCCGCCTTTGCATTGAGCGGAGCGCTGGCCTTTTCCGGGGCGTCCGCGGCGGAGAAGAAAGTGGCGAAGAAGCAGGCCGCCAGCAGCGCCAGCAAGCCCGCGCGTGCCAGCAAGGCCGTCAACACGGCCAAGGCCAAGCCCGCTGCGCGCAAGCAAGCCGCTGGCAAGGCGGGCCGGGCTGTCGCAGCCAGCGCGCGCGCTCCGGTGCGCGCCGTCGCGTACGCGCCGGCACGCCAATCGTTCGGTCAGCTCGCGGGTCTGCATGACGTCACCGATCCGCTCGATCTGAAGTCGAGCGTGGCCCTGGTCGTCGACCAGGAAACGCACGAAGTCCTGCTGAGCAAGAACGACCATGCGGTGCTGCCCATTGCGTCGCTGACCAAGCTCATGACCGGGCTGATCATCTCGCAGGCGCGCCTGCCCATGGATGAAGTGCTGACGATCACCCAGGACGACGTGGACACCGAAAAGGGCAGCAGCTCGCGCCTGCGTGTGGGCGCAACGCTCACGCGCGGCCAGATGCTGCACCTGGCACTGATGTCGAGCGAAAACCGTGCGGCCCATGCACTGGGCCGTACCTATCCCGGCGGCCTCGCGGCTTTCGTGACGCAAATGAATGTCAAGGCCAAGCTGCTGGGCATGGCCGACACCAAGTATGTCGAGCCCACGGGCCTGTCGAGCCGCAACCAGTCGAGCGCGCGTGACCTCGCGGTGCTGGTCAACGTGGCGCATGGCGACCCGCTGGTGCGCGAACTCAGCACGTCTCCCGGCTACGAAGTGGCCCAGGGCCCGCGCACGCTGCAGTACAACAACACCAACCGTCTGGTGAAGAGTCCCGCATGGGAAATCGGTCTGCAAAAGACCGGCTATATCTCCGAAGCGGGTCAATGCCTGGTGATGCAGGCCGAAGTCGCGGGCCGCAAGCTGATCATGGTGTTCCTCGACTCCGCGGGCAAGTTCAGCCGCCTGGCCGACGCCGAGCGCGTGCGCCACTGGGTGGAAAACCAATCGGGCGCGGCCGCCGTTCTGGCCAGCCATAAGATCAAGGGTTGAAGGCCGCAAGCCTTTGACATTTGCGGGTCCCGGCGCAGGGACCGCAAAACATGAGCCTCCCAGCGGTGCAAACCGCCAGGAGGTTTTTTTTATCCTGCCGTGCTGCTGGCCGGCATGCCGTCGACAGTGCGCCAGCCCGCAAAGCCCAGCGACATGGAAATCTCCGCGGCCGTTGACTGCAGCCGGGGCAGCCAGCCGTCGTCGATGCGATCGGCCGGGGCCGAAATCGACAGTCCCGCGACCAGCTTGCCCTGGTCGTCATAAATGCCCGCTGCAATGCAGCGCACGCCCAATTCGAGCTCTTCGTTGTCGCGCGCAATGCCGTATTGGCGTGTCTTGGCGAGTTCGTGCTCGAGCACGCCCAGCTGGGTGATGGAGTTGTGCGTATTGCCCGCGAGGCCGGTGCGCGTGGCGTAGGCGCGCACGCGCTGCGGGTCGTCGGCCGCGAGGAACAGCTTGCCCGTGGAGGTCAGGTGCAGCGGCGCATGGCCGCCGATGGCGCGCACCACCTGCATGCCCGAGCGCTCGCTGTAGGTGCGCTCCACATAGACGATTTCATCGCCCTGGCGCACGCTCAGGTTGACCGGCTGCTGGATCTGCTTGTGCAGCAGGCGCATGGGCGCCATCGCTGCTTCGCGCACGTTCAGGCGCGCCTTGACCAGGTTGCCGAGTTCGAGCAGGCGCATGCCCAGGCGGTAGCTGCCCGACTCGGGGCGGTCTACGTAGCGGCCTATGGTCAGGTCGTTGAGAATGCGGTGCGCGGTGGAAGGATGCAGGCCGGTCTTTTCGCTGATTTCCTTGAGCGACACCGCTTCCTCGCGCGAGGCCAGCACGTCGATGAGGGTGAACATGCGTTCGAGAACTTGGACGCTGGGTGCGATGGGAGTGCCGGGATCGGTTATTTTCATAATGCGGAAGCGGGACGGCAATGCGCGATTCTAGCGCCTGCCTGCAGACTGTTGCGCGAGCCGCGCCGCGTGCCTACAAAACCGGGTCGTGGCGGGCCGAGCGCGGCAGCCGGTCTATGCGTTCCCAGACCTCGTTGTTGCGCACTTCATGCGGCAGAAAACGTGATTTGTAATCCATTTTCGTGCTGCCTTCTATCCAGTAGCCGAGGTAGACGTAAGGCAGGCCCATGGTGCGCGCCTGGTCGATCTGCCACAGCACATTGAACGTGCCGTAGCTCACATGCGGCTCGGGTTCGTAGAAGGTGTAGACCGCCGACAGCCCGTCTTCGAGCACGTCGAGGATGGAGACCATCTTCAGCGCGCCCGGCGCGTCATCGGTCGCGGGCGCGCGAAATTCGACCAGCCGTGAATTGACGCGGCTTTGCAGCAGGAACTGGGTGTACTGGTCGATGCGGTCTTCGTCCATGCCGCCGCCGCTGTGGCGTTGGCGCTGGTAGCGCAGATAGAGCTGGTAGTGTTCGTCGCTGAAGCTCAGCCGGCAGATCGAGACCTGCAGGTCCTGGTGCTGGGCCATGGCGCGGCGCTGGCTGCGGTCGGGGCGGAAGGCGCTGGTCAGCACGCGCAGCGGAACGCAGGCGCGGCAGCCGTCGCAGTAGGGGCGATAAGTGAACATGCCGCTGCGCCGGAAGCCCATGGTGACCAGCTCGGAGTAGGTCGCGTTCTGGATCAGGTGGCTGGGCGTGGCCACCTGCGAGCGCGCCATTCTCCCGGCAACGTAGCTGCAGGGATAAGCCGCAGTTGCATAGAACTGCAGTGCCTGAAGAGGGAGGTCGTTGAGTTGCGTCATGCGGGGCTCAGCCAGTCCCAGTATACGGCGTCGAAGCGCCAATCCATGCGCGGCTTGCGGCGCTGGCGCGCCACTTCTGCCAGAAAGTCGTGGCGCGCCATGGTCTGCGCGCCCAGCGAGGCCAGGTGGGGCGTGGCCTGCTGGCAGTCGATCTGCGGGGCGCCATGCCGCCGGCACAGCGCGACCAGTGCGGCCAGCGCGATCTTAGAGGCGTCGGTCGCATGCGCGAACATCGACTCGCCGAACACCGCATGCCCCAGCGCCACGCAATACAGTCCGCCGACGAGCTTGCCGTCGACCCAGGTCTCGATGCTGTGCGCATCGCCCTGGCGGTGCAGTTCGCAATAGGCCTGGACGATGCTCTCCACGATCCAGGTGCCGTCCTGGCCGTCGCGCGGCGTTTGGGCGCAGTGACGGATCACGGTTTCGAACGCGCTGTCGATGCGGATTTCGCAGCCGGGCGTGGCGCGAAAGCGCTGCAGCGTCTTGCGCAAGGAGCGGTGCAGCCGGAAAGCCTCGGTCTGCAACACCATGCGCGGGTCGGGCGACCACCAGAGAATCGGCTGGCCCGCGCTGAACCACGGGAAGATTCCCTGGCTGTAGGCGCTGCGCAGATGCTGGGCATCGAGCTGGCCGCCCGCGGCCAGCAGGCCGGGAATGGGATCGCTTTCGCCCCAGGTCTGTTCAACGCCGGGAAAGGGGTCGTGCGGCGCAAGCCAGGCGAGGGATTTGGACATCGGATCGTTCCAGGAGGGACGGTGGCATTGTCGCAGGCCTGGGGCGGCCGGGTCGCCTGTATGGGGTAGGAGCGCATCCTACAGGCGATGGTGTCTTGTGTTGACAGTGGTTGCGCTGGCGAGCCCTTAATTTACGTCTATCGGCAAGCGTTGCAAACGCCTGTGTTGCGCAGAAGCCGTGAAGGAGGGGCAGATATGTTGTTCAGCAGAATCTTTGGTGGAAGCCTGTCCGAACCACGCTACATCCGCCGCACGCGGGTCTATCTCCAGGAAGCGCGCATGGCCGTGCTCGAGCATTCGATTGCCGCCGAGTACTACCAGTCGTCCGCGGAGATGTATGCGACGCGTGCCCAGCGCCTGGAGCAGGAAATCCATGAGTGGGAAGAACAGGCACTGCGCCGGCATAGCGCGGCCAAGGGCCTGACGCCGACGCGCATGGAGCCTCCGGCCGCGGTGCCGGCCGCTGTGTCGCCGCCATCGGTGGTGCGCGCGGCCTGAGGCGCGGTCCAGTGCGCCGATGAGGCGCCGGGCGACCAACGACGCACAGGCAGCGTTGCTGTCCTGTGCGTTGTATTTGCGGAAAAAAAGCGGTCCTGCGCAGAACCCTGTCGAATTGTTTATTCCGTCTTAACGCCCGAGCTGGCGACGACGCCGGCCCAATGCGCGGCTTCCTTCTGCACGAAAGTCTTGAAGTTTTCCGGGCCTGCGGGTGCGCCCACTTCCACGAACAGCTGTTCCAACCCCTTGCGCACGGCGGGATCGGTCAGCGCGGTGTTGAGGTGCTCGTTGAGCTTGCGCACTGCCGCGGCTGGCGTTCCCGCGGCGGAGAACAGGCCGAACCAGCCTTCCTGCACCACATTCGGATAGTTCAATTCCTTGAAAGTCGGCACATCGGGCAGAAAGCGGCTGCGCTTGTTCGAGGCCACGGCCAGCGGCTTGAGCATGCCCGATTCGAGATAGGGCGCGACCGCGCCCGCGGTGGCGAACATCATGCTGATGCGCGCGCCCACGAGGTCCTGCAGCGCGGGCGGGCTGCCGCGATAGGGCACATGCAGCAAAGGCGCGGCCGTGGCCTGGCCGAAAACATGGCCCAGCAGATGGGCTGTTCCGCCTATGCCGGTGGAACCATAGCTGATGGGCGCAGTGCCATTGGGCGTGAGCAAGGCCTTGAGCGTGGTCGGGCCCTTGGCGGGAACGACCAGCACGCTCGCGGTGCTGCCGATGAAGCCTATGGATTCGAAGTCGGCGACCGGGTCATAAGGGCGCGGCGTATGCACGGCGGGGGCGATCGCATTGGTGGCGATATGGCCCAGCAGCAGCGTATGACCGTCGGGCTTGGCCTGGGCGACGAACTTGGTGCCGATCACGCCGCCGGCGCCGGCCTTGTTGTCGACGATCACATCCTGGCCCAGCGTCACGCTCATACGCGCGGCGATCAGCCGCGCGACACCGTCGGTCGCGCCGCCCGCGGGGCCGGCGACGACGATGCTGATTGGACGCAGCGCCGCGCCCTGCTTGTCGTTGACGGCGGCGGTGCCGATCGAGGCCGCGCCGTAGAGGCCCAGGCCCAGCAGGCAGGTCAGCACGCCTTGCGTGAAACGGGATGCGGGGCGGGGCGTGGAGCGATGGATCATGGTGGTGTCGAACATTCGGAACAAAGGCATGCGGCAGCGCCACCCTCGCGTGAAGAAGGGGGTGTAGGCGCTGCGGGGTGGAAGTGGTGCGCTTACTGCGCGCGGTCGCTGACCTGGGTGCGGTACATCAGGCGGCGCGCCTGGGGATCGAAGGCATCGCGGCGGTGCAGCGTCACGCGGTTGTCCCAGGCGACCAGGTCGCCGGCCTGCCATTGCTGGCGCCAGGTGTAGGCGTCCTGCGTGGCGTGCGCCCAGAGGGTGTCGAGCAGCTCCTCGCTGTCGGCCAGCGACAGTCCGGGGACATAGGCATTGCGGCGGCGGCCCAGGTACAGGCTCTTGCGGCCGGTCAGCGGGTGAATGCGCACCAGCGGGTGGCGGGCGCCGACCGTGAGCCGCGGGTCGGTCACGCGCGCGAAGCCCAGGCGCAGTTCGCCCGCGCTGTTGAGGCTTGCATCGTGGACGCATTCGAGCGCGGCAATGGTCTGCTGCAGTTCCTCGGGCAGGCTTTCATAGGCCGCGTAGAGGTTCAGGAACTGGGTGTCGCCGCCGCTGGCCGGAACTTCGTGCGCATGCAGCAGCGCGGCGCGCGGTGGAGCGGGGTTGTAGGTCATGTCGGCATGCCAGACAGACTCGCCGTCGCCCAGGCCGCCTATGGGCTGCTCGTCGATCTTGACGTTGGAAATCACGGCGATCTCCTCGGGCAGCTCCTGGGCGCTCGCATGCATTGCCTTGCTCGCGATAGGGCGCTTGTCGAGCGCGCCAAAGTGGCGCGAGAAAGCGATATGGCCTTGCAGGCTCAGATGCGACTGGCCGCGAAAGCGCAGCACCAGATGGCGCTCCCAGGCGTCCTTGAGAAAGGCCACGGCCTGGTCGTCGAGCGGTGCGGCGAGGTCGATGCCGTCGATCTGGGCGCCAATCGTTTTGCCGAGCGGGATGGCGCGGAGCTGTTGTGTTGCGGCGTGGGTCATGTTGTGTGGCTGGCGGGAAGCGAGACCCCGATGCTAGGCAACACTGCTTATCGAAGGAATGAATAAAAAATCATGTCCTTAGTTGGAAAATGATGAAGCAATGCAAAAAGCCAGGCCCTCGCAAGGCCTGGCTTTTCGCATCGCCTGGGTGGGTCAGGGCTTCACGGCAATCGCACCGATTTCAACCGCCACGTCGCGCGGCAGACGCGCCACCTGCACCGTGGCGCGCGCGGGCGTGACGCCGCTGAAGAAGCTTGCGTAGACCTCGTTCATCTTGCCGAAATCGTTGAGGTCCTTCATGTAGACCGTGGTCGACACGATGTGCGCCATCGTGAGGTTCTCGGCGGCCAGCACGGCCTTGAGGTTCTCCAGCACCAGGCGGGTCTGGGCTTCAATCGGTGCATCCTTCATCAGCTCGCCGGTCTTGGGGTCGATGGGAATCTGGCCCGAGAGATAGATCACCTTGCCGGCCGCGACGGCCTGGGAATAAGGGCCTATGGCCTTGGGCGCGTCGGCCGAGGAGACGGCGCGGATGTCCTGCGCGGCGGCGATCTGGGTGCACAGCAGCAGGGCGGCGCCCAGCGCGGTCAGGAGGGAGCGGGAAGAGGTCATGGAATCGGTTCTCCGTAAGTGTTGAAGCAAAAGTTCAGGCCATCGAATTGCGCAGCGTCCACATGGCGTCGACCAGGCGGTCGATGTCGTTGGCGTCGTGCCACAGGTGGGTCGAGATGCGTATGCCGTTGTGGTTGGCGGTGTCGCCTATGACGGGGAAGCTGGCGTTGCGGATCACAAAGCCCGGGCCGAAGTCGCTGAGCATGCGGTTCACGAAAGCCGTCGATTTCTGCGCGTCCTTGACGTCCGTCTTGTTGGCGAAGGGGTTGAAGCAGGTCAGCGCCGAGACCAGCTTGGGGTCGTCCTTGGGCGAGTAGAGCGACTCGACGCCCCAGCGCTCGGCGATGCGTTCCTTGAGATAGGATGACAGCGCCAGGTCGTAGGTCTCGATCTTCTTGCGGCCTATGCTGTCCCAGCTCGCGCAGGCCTGGGCCAGCGCCTTGAACATGGGCACATGCAGGCTGCCGCAGCTGGTGACGCTGGCGGCGATGTCGTAGGTGGCCGTGCCGTTCGTCGTGCGCTCCAGCGCGGAGTAGCTGCTGGAGTGCACCGGATACCACTTGGGCAGCGGCAGCGGGTTGGACGCGCGAATCTTGTTGCGTATCACGAGAATGCCGGTCGAGCCCGGGCCGCACTGCCACTTGTGGCCCGCGCCCGACATGAAATCCATGCCCAGCGCCGCGTAGTCATAGGCCATCATGCCGGGCAGGTGGGCGCCGTCGACGATGCTGATGAGTTCATGCGTCTTGACCACCTCCATGAGTTCGGCGATGGGCAGCATGGTGCCGGTCACGTAGGTCGGCGACGACCACATCATGGCGCGCACGCGCTTGCCCTGGGCCTTGAGCGCACGGATGCGCTCGTCGAACAGGTTGCTGTACATGGCCGCGGTCTGGTCGTTGCCCACGGGCATGGCGATGCGCGAGACTTCGATGCCGTAGCGCGCGACCGCGATGTTCAGCGGCGTGTTGCCGCCGCCGTGCTCGTGGTTGGTGGTCACGACCACGTCACCCTTTTGCCAATCCAGGCCCAGGATGGCGTGGCACATGCCCGACGAGGTATTGGCCGAGAACGCGAGTTCGTCGGCATCGACGCCGAAGCCCGGAGCCACCTGCTGGCGCAGGTCGAGCAGGTTGCCGTAGCCGCTGCTCGAATCTTCGGCCTTGAGGTGGTTCTCGCTGGCGAACACGTCGAGCACGACCTTGGGCATGGAGCCGCCGGTGCCGATGTTCATGTAGGTGCGCTGCGGGTTGAGCACGAACATGGACTGCACCTGGGTCCAGAACGCTTCGTCCTGTACCAGTCGGCTGCGCAATTCGCTGATGGAGGATTGGCTGTTGGCATCGCCGCAGGCCGCGAGCAGCGGCGCGATGGCGGCGGCGCTGGCGCCATAGCCCATCATGCGCAGGAAGTCGCGGCGCTTGGCCGACCAGTTCTCCATGCCTGCGCTGCCGGCCAAGCCGGCTTGCTGTGAAGGGACTGCCAGCGATTTCTTTGAATTCAGCATAAATCTCCCGATGGAAAAAGATTCGAGGTGGGCGCCGTGGATTCGGTAATCAAAGCGGATTCCGTTGGGCGTTTCAAAATTCTAGAAGCCAAATGGCGTCATTCGATCGACTCTTTTCCCCTACGCAGCAGTACGTAGCACGGTATTGGATTTTCTTTTGGGTTGGCACGCATCCTGCATTCATGCCGTGTCGTGTCCATGCTGATTCACGTGAATATCATGAAATCCACTGCGCAGCGCACCATATTGGTTCCTTGTTCCCCAAAATGGTGACCCGTGCCCATTTTTAGAATATCCATGCGAATCAGGCTGATCGCGCTGACGACGGGAATCACGTTGCTGGTGCTCACGGCCGTGGCCGTGATGGTCCAGCGCCAGACGCTCAAGCTCGCCGGGCAGGAGCGGGAAGTGGTCCAGCAGATCTACGCCCAGAGCAAGGAAGTCGAGCTGCGCCACTATGTGAGCCTGGCGCAGGCGGCGCTGGGGCGGCTGGCCCTGGAGGACGGAGAGGTGGCGATGCAGCAGCGCCAGGCGCTGGCCATGTTGTCCCAGATGCAGTTTGGCAAGGACGGCTATTTCTTCGTTTATGACCGCCATGGGAATATGCTGCTCGAGCCTTCGCAAATGGGTTTGCAGGGCGTCGATTTCTGCGAGCCTGATAATCCCGCAGGGTTTCAGCAGGCGCGCATGATTATGACTTCGGCCCAGCAGGGTGGGGGGCTGGTTCGATATGACTGGATGAAGCCATCGTCGCAGTCGAATACGCCAAAAATGTCTTTTGTTCTGCCCATGCCGCAATGGGGTTGGGTGATTGGCGCCGGTCTTTATATGGATGATATCGATGCCACTTTGAATATCATCGATAACCATGCGCGGCAGAATATAGCGGAAACGCGCCAGCGCTTTTATGCGATTGCCGCGGGCGCCGTGGTGGTCATAGGCCTGGCCGGGCTGGCGTTCAATCTCAGCGGCCAGCGCGTTGCGGGCGAGAAGCTGCAGCGGCTGGCGCAGCGCGTGGTGCGCTCGCAGGAAGATGAGCGCGTGCGCGTGGCGCGTGAATTGCACGATGGCGTGGTGCAGGTGATGGTGTCTTCGAAGTTCCTGCTCGAAACCGCGCAGGCGACCTTGCCGCCGGGGGCGGCGCCCGAAGCGGGCCGGCGCGGTGCGCGCCATCTGCTGGACCAGGGCTTGCAGCGCCTCAACGACGCGCTGGCCGAGATCCGGCGCGTGTCGCACGGCTTGCGTCCCGCGCTGCTCGATGACCTGGGCCTGGCCGCGGCGCTGGCGCTGCTGGTCGAACAGATCCAGGCGCAGTGCGCGTGGCGCGTGGAATTCGTGCAGCAAGGCCAGGGGCGAGATCTGCCCACGGCCCATGCGACGGCATTGTTCCGTGTCGCGCAGGAAGCATTCAACAATATCCAGTCCCATGCACGCCCCACGGCGGTGCAGGTCGTGCTGCGCTTTGGCGCGCGCACGGTGTCGCTGCAGATCATCGACGATGGCCTGGGCTTCGACCTGCGGCGTGTGCAGGCCGACGCGCGCGGCGGCATCGGTCTGCGCAACATGCGCGAACGCATGGAGAGTCTGCAGGGACGCTTCGAGATCGAGTCCGGCCGCGAAGGCACGCGGCTAATGGTCGTGTTGCCGCTGCCGGCGTCGGCGAGCGCCGCATGACGGCCAGCGTGCGCGTGCTGCTGGTCGACGACCATCCGCTGGTGCGCGACGGAATTCGCATGCGCCTGGGCATCACCGATCACATCGTTGTCGTCGGCGAGGCCGCGAGCGTGGCCGAAGCGGCCGAATTGGCGCAGGCGCTGCAGCCCGATGTGGTCGTGACCGATATCCGCATGCCCGGCGCAAGCGGCATCGAACTCGTCGCCCAGTTCGCCCAGACTTTTCCCGATCTGCGCATCGTCGTGCTGTCGATGCACCGGGACCCCGAATATGTGCGCCGGGCGCTGGATCTGGGCGCGCTCGCCTATGTGCTCAAGGACGGCGCGGCCCAGCAATTGCTCGATGCGATCGATGCGGTGGTGCAGGGCTGCATCTATCTGAGCCCGGGCCTGCAGGAATTGCTGGGGGAGTGCGCGCCGCTGCAGCGCTCGAGTCGGCCGATCACGCCCAAGGAGGCGGAGGTGCTGCATCTGCTGGCGCAGGGGCGCTCGAGCCGGGAAATTGCGCAGACGCTCGGGGCTTCGGTGCGCACCATAGAAACCCATCGGCTGCATCTGCGGCGCAAGCTGCGCGTCGACGGCCAGGCGGCCCTGGTGAAATACGCGGTCGACTATGTGGATCTGACGCTCTGAGCCAAGGGAAGCGGAAAAGAAAAAAGGCTTGCAACGTAAACGCTGCAAGCCTTTTTATTTTGGCTCCTCAACCTGGGCTCGAACCAGGGACCTACGGATTAACAGTCCGGCGCTCTACCAACTGAGCTATTGAGGAACATCTTACTGATCGCCCTGTACAATTGCAGGGCTTAATTTTGGCTCCTCAACCTGGGCTCGAACCAGGGACCTACGGATTAACAGTCCGGCGCTCTACCAACTGAGCTATTGAGGAATATTTTGGTACTTACTTAACACGTTGCCCTGTGCGATTGCAGGGCAAAAAATTCTTGGCTCCTCAACCTGGGCTCGAACCAGGGACCTACGGATTAACAGTCCGGCGCTCTACCAACTGAGCTATTGAGGAAGAAGACTTGAATTATAGGACGAAAATTTCAGTGTTCTGGAAAGATGGGCATTTTTTGCAAATTTTCTTCTGAACCCTGTTCATTTCAGCGCGCCGGGCTCGGGCCGCGACCAGAGCCAGACCAGCACGCAGGACATGCTGCCCAGCGAAAACCAGCGCACCCAGCTGGGCACCGGCGCCCAGCAGACCACGACCGCGCCGAGGGCCATCGCGGCGCTCGCGCTCCACTTGGCGCGCCGGCTCACGCGCCCGCCCGCGGCCCAGTCGCGCAGCATAGGGCCGAACAGCCGGTGGCGCCACAGCCAGTTATGCAGCCGCTCCGAACTGCGCGCCGCGGCCCAGCCGGCTATCAATATGAAGACCGTGGTCGGCAACCCTGGAATGAACACGCCCGCAATGCCCAGCGCGAGACTGATGCAGGCGCAGGCCTGCAGCAGCCAGCGCAGCGGGCGCGAGGGCAGCATGCGCAACGGTGGAACGCTGGGCGCGGGAACGGGGGCGGGCTGCTCAATCTCGGGCATGGCCTATTGTGCCGTGCAGAAGCAGGCCTGCAGGCGGCGCGCTATGCTTGCCCGCATTGGCAAGGATTTCATATGACGGTACGCACTATATTGAAGATGGGCGATGCGCGACTGCTGCGCGTGGCCCAGCCGGTGACGGCTTTTGACTCCGATGCGCTGCATCTGCTGGTCACCGATCTGCTCGACACCATGGCCGCGGCCAATGGCGCGGGCCTGGCCGCGCCGCAGATCGGCGTCGACCTGCAGGTGGTGATCTTCGGCTCGGGCGCGCCCAACCCGCGCTATCCCGATGCACCGGTGGTGCCGCGCACGGTGCTGATCAATCCGCAGATCACGCCGCTGGGCGAGGAGTTGGAGAACGATTGGGAAGGCTGCCTGTCGGTGCCCGGCATGCGCGGCATGGTGCCGCGTTGGCAGCGCATACGCTATACCGGCTTCGACCAGTACGGCGACCCGATAGACCGCACGGTAGACGGCTTCCATGCGCGCGTGGTGCAGCACGAATGCGACCATGTGTGGGGCAAGCTGTACCCGATGCGCATGACCGACTTTTCGCAGTTCGGGTTCACGGAAGTGCTGTTTCCGGGGATCAGTGCGGCGGAGGATGATTGAGGCACAACGTCAGCGAAGCGCGAATCGAGCCGTCGCCGGGCCGCCCCAAGGCGGCGAGGCCTCCCGTGGGGGGGGGGGCGTGGGGGCTTAGAACGACAACGCCTTGATCAACTCCGTCTCGATCGCTATCTGCCTGGCGTTGTGCTGCAGCTCCGCGCCTTCTATAAGAAAGGTGTCTTCTACGCGCTCGCCCAGCGTGCTGACCTTGGCGAGCTGCACGCTAAGGCGATGGCGGGCCAGCAGGCGGGCGACGACATAGAGCAGGCCTGCGCGGTCTATCGCTGAAATGCTAAGCAGCCAGTGCTGGGCCTTGTCGTCGGGGCTCAGGCTCACGCGCGGCACCATGGGGAAGCTCTTGACGCGGCGTGACACGCGCCGCTGCGAAGGCTCGGGCAGTTCGCCGCCGCGCTCTATGGTCTGGACCAGTTCGGTCTCGACCAGGTTCATCAGTTCGCGGTAGCGCTCCTGCATGGCGGGCGCGACGATCTGGAAGGTATCGAGCGCATAGCCGTTGCGCGCGGTGTGCACGCGCGCGTCGAGAATGCTGAAGCCCGCGCGGTCGAAATAGCTGCAGATGCGCGCGAACAGGTCTGCCTGGTCGCGTGCATAGACCAGCACCTGCAGGCCTTCGCCCGCGAGCGACTTGCGCGCGCGCACGATGGGGTGGGGCGCGCCCACGTTGCGCGACAGGTGGCGCGTATGCCAGGCGATGTCGGCGGCTTCGTGGCGCATGAAATAGCTTACGTCGAGCGTATCCCAGAGCTTCTTGTGCGACTCGAAGGGCTGGGCCGACAGCGCGAGCTGCACCAGCGCTTCGCGCTTGCGCGACTCGATCTCGGCCGCGGCGTCGGGCGCGCGCCCGCCGAGCACGCGCAGTGTCGCGCGGTACAGGTCTTCGAGCAGCTTGCCTTTCCAGGCATTCCAGACCTTGGGGCTGGTGCCGCGGATGTCGGCCACCGTGAGCAGGTACAGCGCCGTGAGCCGGCGTTCGGTGCCCACGCGCTGGGCGAACGCGCCTATGACTTCGGGGTCGGCCAGGTCCTGCTTTTGCGCGACCTGGCTCATGGTCAGGTGTTCGCGCACCAGGAATTCGACCAGCGCCGAGTCGGCCTTGTCGATGCCGTGCGCGCGGCAAAAGCGCTTGACTTCGACGGCGCCTATCACCGAGTGGTCGCCGCCGCGGCCCTTGCCGATGTCGTGAAAGAGTGCCGCGAGGTACAGCAGCCAGGGCTTGTCCCAGCCGCCCGCGAGCTGCGAGCACATGGGGTATTCATGCGCATGCTCGGCCATGAAGAAGCGGCGCATATTGCGCAGCACCATCAATATGTGCTGGTCGACGGTGTAGACGTGGAACAGGTCGTGCTGCATCTGGCCCACGATGCGCCGGAACGGCCACAGATAGCGTCCCAGCACCGAAGTCTGATTCATCAGCCGCATCGCATGCGTGAGGCCGCTGGACTGCTGCAGGATCTTGAGGAAGGTTTCGCGGTTCACCGGGTCGTGGCGAAAGCCGCTGTCCATCAGGCCGCGTGCATGGTAGAGCGCGCGCAGCGTGCGCGCCGACAGATCGGTCAGGCCGACATTGGTTTCATAGACCAGGAAGGTCTCGAGAATCGCATGCGGGTGGCGCTCGTAGAGATCGTCGCTGGCGATCTCGATCATTCCCGCCTTGTTGAAGAAGCGTTCGTTGATCGGCACGAGATCGTGCGCGCAGGGGTTGAAGCGCTCCTCGATGTTCAGCCGCAGGATATGGCTCAGCTGCGAGACCGCCTTCGCGGCCCAGTAGTACTCGCGCATCAGCGTCTCGCTGGCGCGCAGCGCCAGGCGCTGGCCGTCGGGCGCGGTCGATTCGAAGCCGAAGCTTTCGGCGACCGCGGTCTGCAGATCGAACACCAGCCGGTCTTCATGCCGGCCCGAAATCGCGTGCAGGCGCGCGCGAATGAGGCTCAGCAAGGCTTCGTTGGCTTCGAGCTGCTGGGCTTCGAGTTCGGTGGCCAGGCCGTTGGTCGCGAGTTCGCGCCAGCTGTTGCCCAGGCCCGCGGCGCGCGCCAGCCACATGATGTATTGCAGATCGCGCAGGCCGCCGGGCGACTCCTTGCAGTTGGGCTCGAGCGCGTAGGGCGTGTTTTCGTATTTGTTGTGGCGCTGGCGCATTTCCAGCGTCTTGGCGACCATGAACGCGCGCGGGTCCATCTGCGCGCGGTAGGCGCGGCTGAATTCGTCGAACAGCGCGGCGCTGCCTACGATGCGGCGCGCTTCGAGCAGCGCGGTCTGCACGGTCACGTCGCGCTCGGATTCCTCCAGGCATTCGGCCGTGGTGCGCACGCTCGAACCAATTTCGAGCCCCGCGTCCCAGCAGCTGCCGATGAATTGCTCCAGTTGAGCAGCGAGCGGGCTGCCCGCGCCGGCGTCGGCGTTCACGGGCAGCAGCACCAGCACATCGACGTCAGAGCCAGGGAACAGCTGGGCGCGGCCATAGCCGCCCACGGCCAGCAGCGCGGCGTCGGCCGGCAGTTCGGCCTGCTCCCAGAGTCGGCACAGCAGCTGGTCGGCGAGTGCACTCAGTTGGTGCAATGCCGCACGGATGTTGCGCTTGGTCGTGGCGGGCGTGAGCAAGGCGGCCACGAGGGCGGCCTTGTCGCGGCGGTAGGTGTCACGCAGGGCGTGCAGAGGATTCATGGTCAATAGGGTAAAGGAAAAAGACCCGCTGAATCACTTGCAAGAATCATGCGCGCTCCTGGTGCGCGCCGCTGTGTCAGCAGCAGGTCGTGGTGACGAATTCAGGCAGTGTGGGCGAGCCTGCCGACAGTGTCATGACTTCGTAGCCGGTGGGGGTCACGACCAGCGTGTGCTCCCATTGCGCCGACAGGCTGTGGTCCTTGGTGACGATGGTCCAGCCGTCACGGCCCAGTTCCTTGATGTCGCGCTTGCCCAGATTGAGCATGGGCTCGATGGTGAAGATCATGCCGGCTTCGAGCACGGTGCCCTGGCCGGGCTTGCCGTAGTGCAGGATCTGCGGCTCTTCGTGGAATTTCTTGCCGATGCCGTGGCCGCAGAACTCGCGCACCACCGACAGGCCATGGCCTTCGGCGAAACGCTGGATAGCGTGGCCGATGTCGCCCAGCGTATTGCCGGGCTTGACCTGCTGGATGCCCAGCCACATCGACTCGAACGTCAGCTGCGACAGGCGCTTGGCCGCGATCGAGCATTCGCCGATCATGTACATGCGCGAGTTGTCGCCGTACCAGCCGTCAGCGGTGATCACGGTGACGTCGACATTGACGATGTCGCCCTTTTTCAGCGGCTTGTCGTTGGGAATCCCGTGGCAGACCACGTGGTTGACCGAGGTGCAGAGGTGACCGGGGTAGGGCGGATAGCCGGGTGGCTGATAGCCTATGGTGGCGGATACCGTACCTTGCTGGGCCATGCATTCGGCACCCAGGCGGTCGATTTCGGCGGTGGTGATTCCGGGCTTGATGTGGGGGGCAATATAGTCCAGCACTTCGGAAGCCAATCGGCAGGCGACGCGCATGCCTGCTATGTCTTCGGCGGTTTTGATGGTGATGCTCATCCCGCAATTATCCCATTGCACCTCCAGGCCTGCTGGTATCAGGGCTGCGCGAAGGCGCGCACATCGGTAAAATGCCGGCCATCCCCCACGGCGCGCCTTCTTCGGGCGCGCTGTCCCACGCCTCCTATTCCCGACAGGCTGCCACGTGACTTTGCATCTGACCCAGCTGGAGGGCGGCAACGCCCTGAGCTCTTTCCGCGCCCAACAACTGCTCTCCTCCCTGGAGGCCATCCACCCCAAGATCAACGGTGTGGCCGCGCGCTTCGTGCACCTTGTGGCAACCGAGACCGCACCCGACGCCGACGCGCACGGCCGCCTCGCGGCGCTGCTGACCTACGGCGAGCCCTATGTGGGCACCAGCGACGGCCTGGCCGTCGTCGTGACGCCGCGCCTGGGCACGATTTCGCCCTGGGCATCGAAAGCCACCGACATCGCCCGCAACTGCGGTCTGGCGATCCAGCGCGTCGAGCGCGTGACCGAGTACCGCATCCAGCTCAAGTCCGGCCTGCTGGGCGGCACGCCCGAACTCACGCCCGAGCAACTGGGTCAGATCGCCGCGCTGCTGCACGACCGCATGACCGAGTCGGTCATGACTTCGCGCAATGAAGCCGCCAAGCTGTTCACCGAACTGCAGGCCCAGCCCATGGCCTTCGTCGATGTGCTCGGCGGCGGCGCGGCCGCGCTGCTCGCGGCCGACAAGGCCTGGGGCCTGGCGCTGGCCGAAGACGAAATCAGCTATCTCGTGAATGCCTTCCAGGGCCTCAAGCGCAATCCCACCGACGTGGAATTGATGATGTTCGCCCAGGCGAACTCCGAGCATTGCCGCCACAAGATCTTCAACGCCAGCTTCACCATCGACGGCGTGGCGCAGGAGAAGTCGCTGTTCGGCATGATCCGCAACACCCACCAGGTGTCGCCCCAGCACACCGTGGTCGCGTATTCCGACAACGCATCGATCATGGAAGGCCATGAAGTCGAGCGCTTCGTCGCGCGGCTGGACGCCGGCGAAGGCAATGCGCCCAGCTATGTGAAGCAGCAGGCCACGCACCATGTGCTGATGAAGGTCGAGACGCACAACCACCCCACGGCGATCTCGCCTTTTCCCGGCGCCTCCACGGGCAACGGCGGTGAAATTCGCGACGAAGGCGCGACCGGCCGCGGCTCCAAGCCCAAGGCGGGTCTGAGCGGCTTCACGGTGTCCAAGCTGTGGGGCAGCACCGTCGGCAAGCCCGAGCACATCGCCAGCCCGCTGCAGATCATGACCGAAGGCCCGCTGGGCGGCGCGGCGTTCAACAACGAATTCGGCCGTCCCAATCTGGCCGGCTACTTCCGCGAATACGAGCAGGAAGTCGGCGGCGTGGTGCGCGGCTACCACAAGCCCATCATGATCGCCGGCGGACTGGGCGTGATCGACAAGGACCAGACCAAGAAGATCGAATTCCCCGCGGGCTCGCTGCTGATCCAGCTGGGCGGCCCCGGCATGCGCATCGGCATGGGCGGCAGCGCTGCCAGCTCCATGGCCACGGGCACCAACGCCGCCGAACTCGACTTCGACTCGGTGCAGCGCGGCAACCCCGAAATCGAGCGCCGGGCGCAGGAGGTGATCAACCATTGCTGGCAGCAGGGCGACGCCAACCCGATTCTCGCCATCCACGACGTGGGCGCGGGCGGTCTGTCGAACGCCTTCCCCGAACTGACCAATGACGCGGGTCGCGGCGCGCGCTTCGATCTGCGCGCGGTCAACCTCGAAGAGTCGGGCCTGGCGCCCAAGGAAATCTGGTCGAACGAAAGCCAGGAACGCTATGTGCTGGCGATCGCTCCCGAGTCGCTGGCGCAGTTCACCGCGTTCTGCGAGCGCGAGCGCTGCCCGTTTGCCGTGATCGGCACGGCCACCGAAGAGCGCCAGCTGGTGCTCGAAGACACGGCCATCGTTGCCGGCGACCAGAAGTTCCCGGTCGACATGCCCATGAACGTGCTGCTGGGCAAGCCGCCCAAGATGCACAAGGACGTGACCACGCTGGTGCGCGAACTGCCCGCGATGGACCTGACCGGCGTGGCGCTGGAGTCCGCCGTGATCGACGTGCTGGCCCACCCCACGGTGGCGTCCAAGCGCTTCCTGATCACCATCGGCGACCGCGCCGTCGGCGGCCTGACCCACCGCGACCAGATGGTCGGCCCATGGCAGGTGCCCGTGGCCGACGTGGCCGTGACGCTGGCCGACTACCGCGGTTTCGCGGGCGAAGCCATGGCGATGGGCGAGCGCACGCCGCTGGCATCGATCAACGCGCCGGCCTCGGGCCGCATGGCCGTGGCCGAAGCCATCACCAATCTGCTGGCCGCGCCCATCGAGCTGCCGCGCGTCAAGATGTCGGCCAACTGGATGGCCGCCTGTGGTGAGCCCGGTGAAGACGCGGCGCTGTATGCGACCGTCAAGGCCGTCGGCATGGAACTGTGCCCGGCGCTCGATATCTCGATTCCTGTCGGCAAGGACTCGCTGTCGATGCGCACGCAGTGGCAGGAAAACGGCGTGACCAAGAAGGTCACTTCGCCCGTGAGCCTGATCATCACCGGCTTCGCCTCGATTGACGACGTGCGCACCACGCTCACGCCCCAGCTCGACGCGCAGGAAGAAGACACCACGCTGGTGCTGATCGACCTGGGCCGCGGCAAGATGCGCATGGGCGGCTCCATCCTGGGCCAGGTGCTCAATCAAAGCGGCAACGAAACGCCCGACCTCGACGACGCCAAGGACCTGGTGCAACTGGTCAGCGCCGTCAACGCGCTGCGCGCCGAAGGCAAGATCCTCGCCTACCACGACAAGGGCGACGGCGGCCTGCTGGCCACGGCGGCCGAAATGGCCTTCGCCGGCCATGTGGGCGTGTCGCTGAACGTCGACATGCTGGTCCTTGAAGGCGACGGCATTTCCGACAGCCGCATGGACAGCGGCGACAGCAAGAACTGGGCGCAGCAAGTCAGCGGCCGGCGCGAAGAGCTCACGCTCAAGGCGCTGTTCAATGAAGAAATCGGCGTCGTTCTGCAGGTCAAGACTTCCGAGCGCAATGCCGTGATGCAGACGCTGCGCGAGCATGGTCTGGCACAGTGCAGCCATTTCGTCGGCAAGACGCGTCCGCTGTCGAGCACCATCGATGCCGGCAAGGGCCAGCTGCAAGTCTGGCGCGATGCCAAGGCCGTGTTCAGCGCTTCGCTCAGCGACCTGCACCAGGTGTGGGACGCCGTGAGCTGGAAGATCGCGCAGCAGCGCGACAACCCGGTCTGCGCCGATGCCGAGCACGCCGCGGCCGGTGAAGCCACCGATCCCGGCATGCACCTGTCGCTGTCGTTCGACGCGCAGGAAAATGTCGCCGCGCCGTTCCTGAACCTGGCCAAGCCACGCGTCGCCGTGCTGCGCGAGCAGGGCGTGAACTCGCATGTCGAAATGGCCTATGCGTTCACCGAAGCCGGCTTCGAAGCCGTCGACGTGCACATGACCGATCTGCAGACCGGCCGCGCCAAGCTGCAGGACTTCGCCGGCGTCGTCGCCTGCGGCGGCTTCAGCTACGGCGATACGCTGGGCGCGGGCATAGGCTGGGCGCGTTCGATCACGTTCAACGACCGCCTGTCGCAGGAATTCCAGCAGTTCTTCGGCCGCACCGACACCTTCGGTCTGGGCGTGTGCAACGGTTGCCAGATGTTCGCCGAACTCGCCGAGATCATTCCCGGCGCGCAAGACTGGCCGCGTTTCACGCAGAACCAGAGCAACCGCTTCGAAGCGCGTCTGGCGATGGTCGAAGTGCTGGAATCGCCCAGCCTTTTCCTGCAAGGCATGGCCGGCAGCCGCCTGCCCATCGCCGTGGCCCACGGTGAAGGTTTCGCGAACTTCAGCGAGCGCGGCAATGCGGCCCAGGCGCTGGCCGCGATGCGCTATGTGGACAACCACGGCCAGCCCACCGAGCAGTACCCGTTCAACCCGAACGGCAGCGCGGGCGGCCTCACGGCGGTGACCACGGCCGACGGCCGCTTCACGGCCATGATGCCCCACCCCGAGCGCGTGTTCCGCAACGTGCAGATGAGCTGGACCACGGGCGACAAGAGCGAGTTCAGCCCCTGGATGCGCGTGTGGCGCAACGCGCGCAAGTGGGTCGGATGATCTGACGCACACCCCGGGCCGCTGACGCGGCCGGGCTGGCGGGACCGGGCACCTTGCGGCGCCTGGCCCGCCATTTTTTTAGAGCAGGTTCTCCACCAGGCTCTTGTTGCGTGGCGTGTTGCGCTCTTCTTCGGCGCGGAAGTTGACCAGCTTGGTCATGGTCTGCAGCAGCTGCTGATCGGTCTGCCTTGTGGCTTCGTCCAGCTTGCCTTCCACGGTGGCCAGTTGCGTGCTGGTGCGGGTGCGGTCCTCGACCGTGAAGACGTCGTAGTTGCCCGAACCCGTATCGAGCATCACGCCGCCGCGCGACTTCATGTACTGGCCCGTCAATTTCTCGTCGCGTGTCTGCGTGACCGTGACGTCGTCGGAGCCGGGCTTTTGCTTGGTCTCGGTCTGCTGGCTGAGTTGGTAGTTGGCATGGCCCATTTCGACGATTCCGCCAAAGCGGCCGGTGCGCTCGAAATCGCCGCTGAAGCGCGCTTCGAAGTCGGCCAGGCCGCTGAGCAAAGGCTGGACTTCGGAGGCGATTTCGGGGAGCACCGCCAGCGCCTGTGACTCGGTGGCCGCCGGCGCCGCGTGCAGTTGGGCGAACGCATCCTTGAACACGCCCACGAGCCGGCTGTCGGCATGGCTGCGCTCGGCTGCCGCATCGAACTGGCGCAGCATGGAATTGATCGCCGAGTCGCGCTGCCGGTTCTGGACCGCGCCCAAAGGCGTCTGCGCATCGACCGAAAGCGCGACGTTGCCTAGCGGGCCCTGGAGCTCGACCGTATTGCGCTGCGGCCCCAGGTGCAGGCTGAACTTGGACAGCGGCTGGGACACCTGCGGGTTCTTCACCGACAGATCGACGCTCTTGAGCACGCTGCGGTCGAAGTCCATGAGACCGGAGAGATCCAGCGCGGGCTGGTCGGACTGACCCAGGCCTTCGAGCGCCTGGTCCAGGCCTTGTGCGAGCTGGGCCAGCGCCTTGCGCTCGCTGTTGCTCAGGGGGCCGGACGACTTGATTTCCACCTGCAAGCCGTTGCGGCCCAGGGTTTGTCCAGAATCCACGGCGATCGTGAGTTCCACGGTCTGGCCGGAACGCGTCTGGATCACGAGGCTGGCTTTTGCGGCCTTGCTGCCGAAGCTGTCGAGCGCGGCGCTGTCCAGCGCTTGCGTGCTCATGTCCGCCGATCCCGCCATGGCCGCGGTGTTGTAGTTCACCAGGGTCTGGCTGTAGTCCTTGCCCGTGGCCGCAAACTGGTTCAACAGCGCGCTGCCCAGGCCGCGCCATTGGCCGGCAAGGCCTTCGACGCGGCTGCGCGCGGTATTGTTCAGCATCAGCGTGCTGACCTCGTCCCTGGTCTGGCTGGCCCAGGCCTGGCGTTGTGTGGACAGGGGCGCGGGCTTGGCGTAGACGACGTCGACGGCAGTCATCGTGTCCAGGCTCAGGACCGTGGATGGCGTGGACTGGCTCGCGGCAGGGCTTTGCACGGCCGCCTTGGAGGCCGCGGCCGCGACGCTCCTGAGGGCTTCGCTGCTCAACGCGCTGGAATGGGTGAGGGACACAATGTTCACGGGCTGTCTTCTCCTTTTTTTCGGGCCATCAAACGAGGGCAGGCCTGCATCTTTATCGGCATGTGTGGCGCATTCTGAAGGGTTTGCCTGCCGGATGGGGTTTTTCTGCGGCGCAACGCCTTGAATCTAGCGTCCTGCTATTTGAGAATCATTCGCATTGATGTTCTATAATGCGCGCAGTCCCGCTTGCGCCGTGCGCCGGGCTTCGTTGTGGCCTGGACTGGACCGTGCTGACCCGTTACTACCGAGATCTGCTGAACTTCTGCCTGCGCAAGGTGCGCGACCGGGACGCCGCGGCCGATCTCGCGCAGGAGAGCTACGCGCGCGTGCTTTCCATGCAGCAGTCGGGCCAGGTGATTCTCGAGCCCGGCGCCTTGCTGCGCCAGGTCGCGCTGCGTGCCAAGATCGATCTGGACCGACGCGCCGCCGTGCGCCAGCACGACGACATCGACGCGCTGGCCGAAGCCGATCAGCCCGCGAGCCCCGCCTACCTTCAGCCCGAACAGGCCTATGCCTCGTCGCAGGCGGTGGACGCCTATCTCGAGACCATAGAAGCGCTGCCGGCGCGCTGCCGCGAAGCGTTCTGCATGTACCTGTTCGACGAGCTGCCCAACCAGGAGATTGCGCAGCGCATGGGCGTGTCGCTGAGCATGGTCAACCAATATATCAGCCGCGGCAAGATCGCTTGTGCGGCGCGCAGAAAGTTGCTCGATGCGGGCCAGTGACTTCCATGCCTGCGCGCCCGGATGCAGTTTTGCGCCTGCTCGCGCGTCTATATTCATAAGATGAGCCGTTCCTCCTTGCCTTCTTCCGCCGCCGCCCCGTTCGACGAGGCGGCCGAGGCGCGCGCGCTGGCGGAGTTTTTCGGCCAGCAGGATGCTGTCGATGTCGCCGCCGCCGATTGGCATACGCGCGCCGAGCAGGGCTTGAGCGCGCAAGAACAAGATGCACTCGCGCAGTGGCTGGCGGCCGACCCTGCGCATGCCGCGGCCTGGCGCGGGCTGGA
>NZ_JAHCDD010000048.1 GCF_018413525.1 Acidovorax sp. CCYZU-2555 | reverse complement strand
CCCATGAGCGCGCGCTTCGGCGTCTGGCTGATGGGCGCGCTGGGGCGTCTGCCGCTGCGCTGGCTGCGCGCGCTCGGCTGGCTGCTGGGCCGCGTGCTGTTCGTGATCGCCGTGCCGCGGCGCAGGATTGCGTTGCGCAATCTGGAGCTGTGTTTCCCGCATCTTTCGGTCGCCGAGCGCACCACGCTGGCCCGGCGCAACTTCGTGGTGTTCTGCCAGACCTGGCTGGACCGCGGCTGGCTGTGGTCGGCGCCCGAGGCGGTGGTGCGCTCGCGCATCAAGCTCGAAGGCGCGCTGCACGAACTCGAGGGCGATACGCCGACCATCGTCTTCGCGCCGCATTTCTACAGCATGGACGCGGGCGGGCTCACGCTGCCGCTCAACACCACGCGCGCGTTCACGTCGATCTTTTCGACCCACCCCAATCCGACGATCGATGACTGGTTCATGGGCGGGCGCCAGCGCTTTGGCGACGTGCGCATGCTCAACCGTGCCGACGGCGTCAAGCCCATCATCTCCAGCCTGCGCCAGGGCGGCCTGCTGTACCTGCTGCCCGACATGGATTTCGGCAAGAACGACTCGGTGTTCGTGCCGTTCTACGGCGTCACGGCCGCGACCATTCCTTCGCTGTCGCGCTTCGCGCGCCTGGGACGGGCCAAGGTCATAGGCATGTACACGCGGATGACGCCCGAAGGCTATGTGGCCCAGATCACGCCGGCCTGGGAAGATTTCCCGACCGCGGATGCGGTCGCCGACACGGCGCGCATGAACCGCGAGCTCGAGAAATGGATCAACACCATGCCCGAGCAGTATTACTGGGTCCACAAGCGCTTCAAGACCCGGCCCGAGGGCGAGCCTTCTCTGTACATCTAGCCGTTCTAAGCTGCCAGCCTATCGTCGCTGAACTGCTGCTGCACGAAATGCTCTAGCTCGTCGATCACGCGCGCCGGGCGTTCGTGCACCACCCAGTGCGAGGTGTTGCGCAGGTGCTGGATCTGCAGCCGCGGCACCCATTCTTCGAGACCGTCAAGCAGCCCCGGGCGCAGCGCCGGGTCGCTCATGCCCCACAGCACCAGCGTGGGCACGTCGACGCGCAGCGCGGACGCGGGCAGCTGCAAGGTCGCTAGATGGTCGGGATCGCCCGGTGCGGGCGGAAACAGCGGGCTGGCCCCGTAGTAGTGGCAGGCGCCCTGCATTCCGCGCGACCAGTGTTTGCGGTAGCGGGCCTGCAGCTCGGGCGTGAGCCAGGCCGGCATCTGGCCGTCGGGTTGGGCGAAAAAGCCGAAAGCGCGTCGGAAATCATGCTCGGCAAGCAACTCGGGTGCATCTGCGCGGCGCAGGAAGCGCATGTAATCGCTGGCCCGGCGTTGTTCGGCCTGTTCGCGCAGCTCGCGCAAAAACGCCCCCGCGTGGGGGGCGTTGAGAACCATCAGGCGCTGCATGCTGTCGGGGTGCTGGCTGGCCACGCTCCAGGCCAGCGCGCCGCCCCAGTCGTGGGCGACCAGGCAGGCGAGCGGGGCGTCGGGGCTCTCGATGGCAATCAGCGCGCGGATGTCCTGCACCAGATGGCGCGCGTGGTAGGCCGTGACTTCGGTCGGGCTGCTCGACTTGCCGAAGCCGCGCAGGTTGGGCGCGACGCAGCGAAAGCCGCCGTTTTCAGGCGCGGAGAAATGCGTGAGCAGCGCATCCCAGATGAATGCGCCTTCGGGAAAGCCATGGAGGAACAGCAGCACCGGCTGGCCCGGCACGCCCGCGGTGCGGCAGCGCAGGGTGGTGCCGTGGGGCAGGACATGGTCGCAAGTCTGGATCATGGAGCTACTCTCTCGGTAGCCTCCAGCCTTGGCTGAACCTGCTGGAAGCTAGTTGGCCTGGGATTCGTCAGCGCTGTCCGACGCGGTGGACGGCACTGCGGGCGTAGCTGCATCGGGCGCCGTTGCGGGCACTTCCGGATGCGACCAACGCCATAGTAGCTGAGCCACGTCGTCCACACCCTGTTTCTTGAGCGCCGAGAACAACATTGCTTCGCCGCCACCGGCCTGCAGGCGCGCAATGGACAGCGCCTTGGCCTGCTCGGCGCGGGTCAGCTTGTCGGCCTTGGTCAGCAGGATCAGGAACTTCATGCCGTCTTCGACGCGCGGACGCACGGCTTCGAGCAGGGCCTCGTCGAGCTCGGTCAGGCCCAGGCGCGGATCGCACAAAAGCACGATGCCGGTGAGGCTGCTGCGGGTAATCAGGTAGTTGACCATCACCTGTTGCCAGCGTATCTTGTCCGAGCGCGACACTGCGGCATAGCCGTAGCCCGGCAAGTCGGCAAGCACGGCATCGGTGATGCCTTGGCGGCCCAGAGAGAACAGGTTGATGTGTTGCGTGCGGCCGGGTTTCTTCGATGCGAAGGCCAGCTGCTTTTGCTGCGTCAACGTGTTGATACAGGTGGATTTACCCGCGTTCGAGCGTCCGACAAAAGCAATCTCGGGGACGTCGATAGCGGGCAGATGGT
Organism: Acidovorax sp. CCYZU-2555; assembly: GCF_018413525.1. Taxonomy (GTDB): domain Bacteria; phylum Pseudomonadota; class Gammaproteobacteria; order Burkholderiales; family Burkholderiaceae_C; genus Comamonas. The sequence goes on along the minus strand of NZ_JAHCDD010000048.1, from coordinate 43,671 downwards.
GCAGTTGCGCGGCGGTGGTCAGAAAGCGCGCAGTGTGCATCCAGCCCATGGCGAGCTTGCCATCGATAACGGGAGAAGGCTTGCCCGCAGCCGGTGCGGGAGATGAGTTCGTCATGGGGGGTATCAATGCTTTGGAGCCTCATTGTAGAATTGTGCGGTTCAGTGCACCTAACAACAGACCCTCGATATGAAGTTGCTCGCCACTATGCTGATGGCTGCCTTTCTGGCAGCACCAATTCTCCCGGCCGTTGCGGCAGGAGAAAAGCCTGCGGCGCCGCAGGCGAACGCCAAGATTGATCTGGCGCAAGGAGCCGCAGGGTTTACTGCAGTATGCGCAGCATGCCACGGAGCGGATGGCAACTCGACCATTGTGGCTAATCCGGCCCTGGCGCAGCAGCATCCCGAGTACCTTGTCAAGCAACTGCAGGACTTCAAAAGCGGTGCGCGCAAGGACCCGGTGATGCAGGGTTTCGCCTCCATGCTGTCCGACCAGGAAATGAAGAACATTGCGGGCTGGCTCGCGGCGCAAAAGCCCAAGGGCGGCTTTGCGAAAGACAAGGATCTGGTCGTCATGGGCGAGCGCATCTTCCGCGGCGGCATCCAGGACCGCAACATCGCGGCCTGCGCCGGCTGCCACAGCCCCAACGGTGCCGGTCTGCCCGTGCAGTACCCGCGCCTGGCAGGCCAGCACGCTGACTACACTATTAAACAACTGGTAGAGTTTCGAGATGGCAAGCGGGGCAACAGCCTGCCCATGACCCAGGTGGCGGCCAAGCTCAACGACCGTGAAATCAAGGCCGTTGCGGATTACATCGCCGGCCTGCGTTGATGCGCTGAACGGTTTCAGCGGGTTGTCTGCCCGGCGTTGAATGGTTTCACGCCCGGCAGGGAACCAAACGCCAATCACAAACCCCAATGGGCGGGTCCATCCTTTGCTGAGGTGGTCCCGCTTTTTTGCTTTCGGGCTTTGCGTTATTTCTTCCATGTCAGATACCTCTTCCCGCGCGACTTCTTCCTTTGGCTCAAACGCTCGGCGCGCGGCCGTCGAGTTGCTGTCGTCGATGCGCTTTGCGATCGCCCTGCTCACGGTGATCTGCATCGCCTCGGTGATCGGCACCGTGCTCAAGCAGCACGAGCCGGCCGTCAACTACGTCAACCAGTTTGGCCCGTTCTGGGCGCAGCTGTTCCTGGCGCTCAAGCTCAATGCGGTATACAGCGCCTGGTGGTTTCTGCTGATCCTGGCGTTTCTGGTCGTCAGCACCAGCCTGTGCGTGGCGCGCAATGCGCCCAAGTACCTGGCAGACCTGCGCACCTACAAGGAAAACATCCGCGAGAAGAGCCTCGAAGCCTTTCGCCACCGTGCCCAGGCCGATGTGCGCGGCAACCCGCAGGAAGCAGCCCAGCGCCTGGGCAAGCTGCTGGTCACCGGCGGCTGGAAAGTCAAGCTGCAGCCGCGCGATACCGCCGCAGGCCAAGGCTGGATGGTCGCGGCCAAGGCCGGCGCGGCGCACAAGCTGGGCTACATCGCGGCGCACAGCGCCATCGTGCTGATCTGCCTGGGCGGGCTGTTCGACGGCGATCTGATCGTGCGCGCGCAGATGCTGTTCGGCGACAAGACGCCTTACACGGGCGGCGGCCGCGTGTCCGATGTGGCGCCCGAGCACCGCCTGTCGGAACGCAACCCCACTTTCCGCGGCAACCTGATGGTCGCCGAAGGCACGCAGTCGAGCACCGCCATCCTGAACCAGTCGGACGGCGTGCTGCTGCAGGAGCTGCCTTTCGCGGTGGAACTCAAGAAATTCATCGTCGAGTACTACTCGACCGGCATGCCCAAGCTGTTCGCCAGCGAAGTGATCATTCACGACAAGCACACGGGCGAGCAGACGGCGCAGCGCATCGAAGTCAACCATCCCGCGCATTACAAGGGCGTGGAGATTTACCAGTCGAGCTTCGATGACGGCGGATCGTCGGTCAAGATGCGCGCCGTGCCCATGGACGGCACGGGCAAGCCGTTCACGGTCGAAGGCATCATCGGCGGCACCAGCGAATTCACGCGCGCGGGCGCGGGCCGCGGCACCGCCGACGACACGCTGACGCTCGAATACACGGCGCTGCGCACCATCAACGTCGAGAACTTCGGCGCGGCCAAGGGCGCGAGCGCGTCGGGCACCGACGTGCGCAAGGTCGATCTGAAGTCGGCGATCGATGCACGCCTGGGCGCAGGCCACAAGACCACGACCGAAAAAGAGCTGCGCAACATCGGCCCCAGCATAGGCTACAAGCTGCGCGACGCTTCGGGCCAGGCGCGCGAGTACCAAAACTACATGATGCCGGTCGACACCGGCGACGGCAACCCGGTGTTCCTGCTGGGCGTGCGCGACAACCCGGTCGATGCCTTCCGCTTCCTGCGCGTTCCGGCCGACACCGAAGGCTCGATGGACACCTTCCTGCGCCTGCGCGTGGCGCTGGCCGACCCCGCGCTGCGCGAGCAGGCCGCGCGCCGCTATGTGGCGACGGCCGTGGATGCGTCGCGCCCCGACCTGCGCGAGCCGCTGATGCAGTCGGCGCTGCGCGCCCTCGAAATGTATGCGGGCACGACGGACGCTGCGGGCGTGAAGATCGGCGGCCTGCAGGCGATCGCGCGCTTCATGGAAGAGAACGTTCCCGAAGCCGAGCGCACGCGCGCCAGCGAAGTGCTGGTGCGCATTCTCAACGGCGTGCTGTTCGAGATGGCCCAGGCGCTGCGCGAGAAAAACGGCCTCAAGCCCATGGAAAACGACGCACAGACGCTGGCGTTCATGACGCAGGCGGTGTTCTCGTTGAGCGACGCCCAGTTCTATCCCGCGCCCATGACATTCATGCTGGACGATTTCACACATGTGCAAGCCAGCGTTTTCCAGGTCACACGTGGGCCCGGCAAGAACGTAGTCTATCTGGGGTGCCTGTTCCTGATTCTGGGGATCTTTGCCATGCTCTACGTGCGTGATCGACGCCTGTGGATCTGGCTGGCCCCCGCCGGCGAAGGCAGCAGCCACGCCACCGTGGCCCTTTCCACCAACCGCCAGACAATGGAAGGTGACAAGGACTTCGCCATGCTGACCGAAAAACTCATTGGGGCCAAGCCGATGGCGCGCCGCCCGGGAGATTCTGAATGACGACCGCAATGACCGACGCTTCCGAGACCATCACCCTGCATTCGGGGTATTTTTCACGCCGCAACTGGTTCGACTGGCTGTTCGCCGTGATCGTCGCCGCGGGCGGGCTGTTCGCGCTGCAGCGCTATGCGGACTTCATGGATGTCTATGAGAAGGCCATCCTGCTGGGCACCATCCCGGCCATGATCTGGCTGTGCTGGTTCTGGCGTCCGCTGCGCGTGCTGGTGCTGGCGGTGGCCGGCTGCTCGCTGCTGGCGCTGAGCCTTTATCAGGTGGATGGCGCGGGCAGCCTGGCCCAGGCCGACAGCGTGTTCGGCCTCAAGTACTTCCTGTCGAGCCAGTCGGCCATCCTCTGGATGAGCATGCTGTTCTTCATGAGCACCATCTTCTACTGGATAGGCATGTTCTCGCGCAACGAGGGCCGGACCATGTCGCTGCTGGGCTCGCGCATTGCCTGGGTGGCGGTCGCGATGGCGCTGATCGGCACCATGGTGCGCTGGTACGAAAGCTATCTGCTGGGCGCCGACATCGGCCATATTCCGGTCAGCAACCTCTACGAAGTGTTCGTGATGTTCTGCTGGATGACCGCGACGTTCTACCTCTACTACGAAGAGAACTACGACACCCGCGCGCTGGGCGCCTTCGTGATGCTGGTGGTCAGCGCGGCCGTGGGCTTTCTGCTCTGGTACACGCTGGTGCGCGAAGCGCATGAAATCCAGCCGCTGGTGCCGGCGCTCAAGAGCTGGTGGATGAAACTGCATGTGCCGGCCAACTTCATCGGCTACGGCACGTTCGCGCTCGCGGCCATGGTCGCGTTCGCCTACCTGATCAAGCAGCAGGCCGGCGAGACCCGCTGGTACAAGCTTGCGCCGCTGTGGCTGCTGGGCATCGTGCTGTGCTTCGAGCCCATCGTTTTCCGCCAGGGTGCGACCGAAAACGGCGGCAGCTACTGGACCGTGTACTTCGGCATTTCCGCGTTGATCGTCGCCGGCATCCTGCTGGCGCGCAAGCACATTGCGGCGCGCCTGCCGTCGTTCGAGATCCTCGACGACGTGATGTACAAGTCGATCGCCGTGGGCTTTGCGTTCTTCACCATCGCCACCGTGCTGGGCGCGCTGTGGGCGGCCGAAGCCTGGGGCGGTTACTGGAGCTGGGACCCGAAGGAAACCTGGGCGCTGATCGTCTGGCTCAACTACGCGGCCTGGCTGCACATGCGCCTGGTCAAGGGCCTGCGCGGCACGGTGTCCGCCTGGTGGGCGCTGACCGGCCTGGGCGTGACCACATTTGCCTTCCTGGGCGTCAACATGTTCCTCAGCGGCCTGCACAGCTACGGCGAATTGTAAAAGCACCCCCTGAGCGCCTTCGTGGCACGGGCCACCCGCGCTTCCCCCTCTCAACCTTCGGTGGAGGGGGGCGCCCGGCCAGGGACGGCAGCCTCGCTGCGGGGCGGCCCTTGCTCGCTGCCCCCATGCTGGGGCACGCCAGTTGCATAAGCTGCTCATAATGCCTGGGCCTTCAATATCTCAGTACGCAAAAAGAGCGTCCAGCGATGGACGCTCTTTTTTGTTGCCAAGCAGGTTGAACCAACCCCGGTCACAATGCATCAGACAAGGCCATTGGTCCAAGGAATTGCCATGCTGATAAGAACCGATAACGACGGCTTCAATCACCCCCGGAGCAGTGAAATCACGCCGCAGCCGGTCTATGAGGAGCGGCGCCGGTGGCTGCGCACCATGGCTGCCGGTGCGGCCGGGGGCACGCTCGCGGCCTGGGCCGGGCGCGATGCGCTGGCCGCGGTGCCGCGCCCGGGGAAGCTGGCGGCGCTGGCGGGCCAGGCCAGCCAGGTGGCCGGCGCCAACACCATGGAAACGCTCACGCCCTACGCCGATGCGTCGCAGTACAACAACTACTACGAGTTCGGCCTCGACAAGGCCGACCCCGCGCGCAACGCCCATACGCTCAAGACCACGCCCTGGAGCGTCAAGGTCGAAGGTCTGGTCGCCAAGCCCGGCACTTTCAGCCTGGAAGATCTGATCAAGCTCAGCCCGCAGGAAGAGCGCATCTACCGCCTGCGCTGCGTCGAAGGCTGGTCCATGGTCATTCCCTGGGTAGGCTACTCGCTGGCGCAGCTGCTGCGCCAGGTCCAGCCGCTGGGCAGCGCCAAATACGTGGAGTTCGTGACGCTCGCCGACCCGAAGACGATGCCGGGCCTGCGCGCCAACGTGCTCGACTGGCCGTACACCGAAGGCCTGCGGCTCGACGAGGCCATGCACCCGCTGACGCTGCTGGCGTTCGGCATGTATGGCGAAGTGCTGCCTGCGCAGAACGGCGCGCCGGTGCGCCTGGTCGTGCCCTGGAAGTACGGTTTCAAGAGCGCCAAGAGCATTGTCGCCATCCGCCTGACCGACAAGCAGCCGGGCACGGCCTGGAACAAGGCCGCGCGCAACGAATACGGCTTCTACTCCAACGTCAATCCCGATGTGCCGCATCCGCGCTGGAGCCAGGCCACGGAGCGGCGCATAGGTGAAGGCGGCCTGTTCACCAAGAAGCGCAAGACGCTGATGTTCAACGGCTACGGCGAGCAGGTCGGCCAGCTCTATGCGGGCATGGACCTGAAGCAGCAGTTTTGAACGCCCCGCAGATGCGCGCCGCACCCGCGCCCTGGAAGAAATGGTTCATGCACCCGGCGGCCAAGCCGCTGCTGTTCGTGCTGTGCCTGCTGCCTTTTGCCCAGCTGTTCGCCGGCGCGGTGCTCGATACGCTGGGCGCCAATCCCGCCGAGGCCTTGATACGCGCCACCGGCGACTGGACGCTGCGCTTTCTGTGCGTGACGCTTGCGGTCACGCCGGCGCGCATTGTGCTGGGCCTGCCCGCGCTGGCGCGCTTCAGGCGCATGCTGGGCCTGTTCGTGTATTTCTACGCGACGGCGCATCTGCTGTGCTATTCGGTGTTCGACCAGGGCCTCGATTTCGCGGAAATCTGGCGCGACATCGTCGAGCGGCCGTTCATTCTGGTCGGCATGCTGGCTTTCGCGCTGCTCACGGCCCTGGCCGCGACATCGCCGCACCGCGTGCTGCGCTGGATGGGCGCGCGCCGCTGGCAGTGGCTGCACCGCAGCGTCTATGCGGTGGCCGGCCTGGCCATCCTGCATTTCTTCTGGATGCGCGCGGGCAAGAACAACTTCAACGAGGTGTTCGTCTACGCGGCCATCATCGCGCTGCTGCTGGGCTGGCGTCTGCAGCGCGCGCTGCGAAAAAAAGGGCGTAGCCCCTGAGCAGCGCTGCTGAATACGAGGTATTTCTTTACCGCGATTTCAATGCCCAGGGCCTATGAAACTGGCGTGCCCCAGCAAGGGGGCAGCGAGGAAGGGCCGCCCCGCACCGAGGCTGCCGTCCCTGGCCGGGCGCCCCCCTCCACCGCAGGTTGAGAGGGGGAAGCCGCGAAGCGGCTCAGGGGGTGCTTTCATGCTAGCCGTTGACTGCGCGCAAGGGCGCGCGCGTGAGGCGCGTGATGGGGTCGATCACGGCATTCGACTGCTGGTAGGCGCGCTGGTCGAACAGGTCGATGCCGCAGGCCAGCGTCTCCAGCCAGTCGAAAAGTGCCTCGATCGCCGGCCGGCCCTGGATGGGCGCGCCGTGCTGGGGCACGATCATCGCGATGTCGAGCTGGCGCGCCATGTTGACCCATAGCCGAAGGATCTTGTTGGAGACCATGTAGCGCCGGTGAAAGCCTTCCATGTGCGCAATGTGCGGGCCCAGATCGGTCACGGGCACCGCGGCCTGGGCGCCGGTCACCATGGACGCGCCCAGATCCCCGGTGAACAGGATGCGGCTGACCGGGTCGTAGAAGTGGAAATTGCCTTCGGAATGCAGGAAGTGCGCTGGCAGCAGCACCAGCTCGTTGCGGCCCAGCGGCAGACGTCCGCCCGCGTCGGGCACGCCGATGATGCGCTCGTCGGTCTTGCCGACCTTGGCGAAATGCGGCACGAAGCGCTCCCAGACGCGTGAGATCACCAGCGAGGCCTTGGTGCTGCTCATCCAGCGGTCGAGCGAGGCAATGATGTCGGGGTCGGCATGCGAGGCGAGCACATACGACAGCTTGGCGGGCGCGAAGTGGCGCACCATGCCCATGAACAATTCGTTGAACGCGAGATTGCCGCCGGGGTCGATGATGGCGCCGGTGTCGCCGTCGACGATCAGGAACTGGTTGGCCTGCACGGCCTGGCCATCTTCCTCGATCAGATCGCAGAACATCAGGCAGGCGTGATGCTTGTCGCGGTACAACTCAATCGGCATGGCAGGGCGTTCCAGCGGAAAATCCCACTGTAGACGCTGCCGCCGCCAGCATTTTTGACCTGGATCAAGCAAGCCGGCAAAGGGGCTTTTTAATGGCTGTTGGCGGGCGGTGCCGGAGGCGCGGCCGGTGCGTCGTCGAACAGCGGCGCGCGCAGCGTTTCGGGCAATGTGGCGCGTTGCGCCGCCTCGGGTGCGGTGGGAAGATACAGGGGCCCGCGCTGGCCGCAAGCGCCCAGTGACGCCGCACACAGCGCAAGGGCAAAAGTCCTGACTAAAATTTGGGAAGCTCTCAACATGTGCGGATTGTAATGAACGACCTAGAATTTCTCGATTGCGCTGAAAAGCTGCTGCTGGCGGTGGAGCAGGGATGCGACCGCATCAATGACGAATCGGACGCCGATATCGATGCCCAGCGCGCGGGCGGCATGGTCACGCTGTCCTTTCCCAACCGCACCCAGATTGTGATCAATCTGCAAAGGCCTCTGCACGAAGTGTGGCTGGCGGCCAAGGCCGGCGGCTTTCATTTCCGCTACGACGCCGACCAGGCCTGCTGGCTCGACACCAAGGGTGAGGGCGAGTTCTTTGCCTGCCTGAGCCGCTATGCGTCGCAGCAATCGAATATGCCGCTGACTTTCAGCGCCTGAACCGGCTTGCGCCAGACATGAAAACGCCCCTCGCGAGGGGCGTTTTTCATGTGGGAGATGGATTTCAGTTTCTGAACAGATCCAGGATGCGATTGCGCTCTTCGGCCGCGGGCGGCGCCGAAGGGCTGCCTTCGGTCGCGCCTTCGGGCGCGCCCAGGGTGCTCACGCCCGCATTGCGCGCGAATTCCTCGTAGAACCACTCGCCGCCGACGTTGACCACGCCGGGCGGCACGGGCAGCTCGGCCACGGGAACGCCCTTGAGCGCGTGCTGCATGAAGTCGATCCAGATCGGCAGGCTCAGGCCGCCGCCGGTCTCGCGCGAGCCCAGGTTGCGCGGCGTGTCGTAGCCTATCCAGGTCACTGCCGCCAGCGTGGGCTGGAAGCCGCCGAACCAGGCGTCGACCGAGTCGTTGGTGGTGCCGGTCTTGCCGTACAGGTCGGGGCGCTTGAGCGTGGCCTGGGCGCGCGCCGCGGTGCCGACACGGGCCACGTCCTGCAGCATGCTGTTCATGATGAACGCATTGCGCGGCGGAATGGCTTCGGGCAGCTGTTCCAGCGGCTGGGGCTGGAACTCGGACAGCACGCGGCCCTTGTGGTCGGTGATGCGCGTGATCAGCCAGGGGTTGACGCGGCGCCCGCCATTGGCGAACACCGAGTAGCCCGCAGCCATCTGCATGGGCGTGACCGAGCCCGCGCCCAGCGCCATGGTCAGGTAGGGCGGGTGCTTGTCGGCGTCAAAACCGAAACGCGTGACCCATTCCTGGCCGTACTTCGGGCCCACTGCCTGCAGCAGGCGGATCGAGATCATGTTCTTCGACTTGTTCAGGCCGGTGCGCATGCTCATCGGACCGTCGTAGCGGCTGTCGTAGTTCTTCGGTTCCCAGGGCTGGCCGCCCGTGGTGCCGGCGCTGAAGAAGATGGGCGCGTCGTTGATCATCGTCGCCGGCGAGAAGCCCTTTTCGAGCGCGGCCGAGTAGATGAATGGCTTGAAGCTCGAACCGGGCTGGCGCCAGGCCTGGGTCACGTGGTTGAACTTGTTCTTGCCGAAGTCGAAACCGCCGACCAGCGCGCGGATGGCGCCGGTCTTGGGGTCGAGCGCGACGAATGCGCCTTCGACTTCGGGCAGCTGGGTGATTTCCCAGGTGTTCTTCGGCGTCTTGACCACGCGGATCACGGCGCCGGCGCGCAGCTTGGTGTTGGGCGGTGCCTTGTCGCTGAGGCCCGACTGGGCGGGCTTGAGGCCGTCGCCGGTGATCTCGAACTTCTCGCCGTCGGCACGGGTGGCGACGATCTTGCGCGGGTTCGCGTCGAGCACCACGGCCGACATCACGTTGCCGTTGTCGGGGTGGTTGGCGAGCACGTCGTCGATCGCATTCTCCTGCTCTTCGGGATCCTGGGGCAGGGTGATGAAGCGTTCGGGGCCGCGGTAGTGCTGGCGGCGCTCGTAATCCATGATGCCCTTGCGCAAGGCGGTATAGGCCGCCTCCTGTTCACCCGCGTTGAGCGTGGTGTAGACGTTGATGCCGCGCGTATAGGCCTCGGCACCGTACTGGGCGTAGATCAGCTGGCGCGCCATTTCGGCCACGTATTCGGCATGCACGCGGGTGTTGTTGCTGCCCGAACTGATCTTGAGCTGTTCCTGCTTGGCCTGTACGGCATCGGCGGAGGTGATGAAGCCGTTTTCCTCCATGCGCTCGATGATGTAGAGCTGACGGCTGCGCGCGCGCTTGGGGTTGCTGATCGGGTTGTAGGCCGAAGGGGCCTTGGGCAGGCCCGCGAGCATCGCGGCTTCGGCGATCGAGATCTGCTTGAGCGGCTTGCCGAAATAGGCTTCGGACGCGGCCGCGAAGCCATAGGCGCGGTTGCCCAGATAAATCTGGTTCATGTAGATCTCGAGGATCTGGTTCTTGGTCAGCAGATGCTCGAGCTTGAACGTCAGCAGTACTTCATAAATCTTGCGCGTGAATGTCTTTTCCGAAGAAAGATAAACGTTGCGTGCGACCTGCATGGTGATGGTGGACGCGCCCTGGCTCTTGCCGCCCGCGCCCAGATTGGCGAGCACGGCGCGCACAATGCCCTTGTAATCGACGCCGCCATGCTCGAAGAAGCGTGTGTCTTCAATTGCCAGCACCGCATCGGTCATGACCTTGGGAATTTCCTGGATAGGCGTCAGCGTGCGGCGTTCCTCGCCGAACTCGCCCAGCAGCGCGCCTTCTGCCGAATAGACGCGCAGCGGCAGCTTGGGGCGGTAGTCTGCGAGCTCGGAGACGTCGGGCAGGTTGGGATAGGCCATCGCCAGCGCCACGGCCACCGTCAGCAGCACACCCGCGGCGACAGCCACTGCCAGTCCGATCAGCCCGAACAGGACTTTGGTCAACCAGTGATAGGGGGTGCGGGGAGAAGACGCGCGGGACGGCGAGGACTTGTCGGTTTTTTCAGAAGTCGGCATGGCGCAGCATAAGGAGAGGAACAGGCATTATAAAAATCACTGCGATTCGGGGTTCCGCAGGAAGAAAATGCCATGAGGGAGAAATGCTTCAGCCGGAACCGGCGTGGACCAAGTGTCGACGAAGTGTGGATTCCTTCGCATGCAAACGTCTTATTTAGGCCACGTAAAGGCGATACAGTTGATACAACCATCGGGTTTCACTGGGCGCTTGCTGATAGCATCAACGCGAAATGTGAGACCTTGTTGCATTTCTTACAGGCTCGGGAGGGCACGTTGATCACAGTAGGTTCCCTGTTCAGTCGCCAGCCAGCCTCTTTGTTGGGTATTGACATCAGTTCCTCGAGCATCAAGCTGGTAGAGCTTGGCCGCGATGCGTCAGGGACGCTGGTGCTGGAGCGTTGCAACATCGAGCCACTGGAGCGCGGCTGGATTGCCGACGGCAATATTGAAAAATTCGATGACGTCGCCGAGGCCCTGCGCCGTCTGGTGAAGAAGAGCGGCACGCGCAGCAAGAACGTGGCCATGGCATTGCCGCCGTCGGCCGTGATCACCAAGCGCATTTCCCTGCCGGGCGAAATGAGCGAGCAGGAGCTCGAAGTCCAGGTCGAGGCCGAAGCCAATCAATACATCCCGTTTTCGCTCGACGAAGTGAGTCTCGACTTCTGCGTGATCGGCCCGACGGCGAATTCGCCCGGCGATGTCGACGTGCTGATCGCCGCCTCGCGCCGCGAGAAGGTTCAGGACCGCCAGGGTCTTGCCGAAGCCGCGGGTCTGACCCCGGTGATCGTCGATATCGAGTCCCATTGCGCGCGCCTGGCGGCGCGCCGGCTGATCGATAACCTGCCAAACAAAGGCCAGGATGCGATCGTCGCGCTGTTCGAAGTCGGCGCCCTGACCACCAGCATGCAGGTCTTGCGCAATGAAGAAGTGCTCTACGAGCGCGATCAGGCGTTTGGCGGCGCCCAGCTGACGCAGCTGATTGCGCGCCAGTACGGCTTTTCGCTCGAAGAAGCGGAATCCAAGAAGCGCAATGCGGAATTGCCCGAAGACTACCCGCAGGTCGTGCTCAAGCCGTTTGTCGAAAGCATGACGCAGGAAGTGGCTCGCGCCCTGCAGTTCTTTTTCACCAGCACGCCCTATAACCGCGTCGACCATATTCTGCTGGCCGGCGGCTCGGCGCCATTGCCGGGGCTGGTCGAGGCCATCACCCAGCACACCAACTTTGCCTGCAGTCTGGTGAACCCGTTCGACGGCATGCAGATCGGCAGCAATGTGCGGCTCAAGAAGATGGCGCGCGAGGCGCCGTCGTATCTGACCGCTTGCGGCCTGGCCCTGAGAAGGTTTCTCCAGTGATACTGATCAACCTACTTCCCCACCGCGAAGCGGCGCGCAAGCGCCGCAAGCAGATGTTCCAGACCACGATGCTGCTGTCGTTCGTGGGCGGGCTGTTGATCGCAGGCCTGATTTATTCGATGCTGCAGAGCATGATCGCCGAACAGCAGGCGAAGAACGGCGTGCTGCAATCGGAAATCAAGGTGCTCGAAAAGCAGATCGTGGAAATCGCCGGTCTCGAAAATGAGATCACCGCCCTGCGCGCGCGCCAGAAGGCGGTCGAAGATCTGCAATCGGACCGCAACCTGCCGGTCCACTTGCTGCATGAACTCGTGGCCCAGTTGCCCGATGGCGTCTTCATCACCAGCCTCAAGCAGGACGGCCAGGTGATCAGCATGCAAGGCATGGCGCAGTCCAATGAGCGGGTCTCGGAGATGCTGCGCAATCTGGCCGAGAACACGCCGTGGTTCTCCAAGCCCGAACTCACTGAAATCGTCGCGACCAATCTGTCCCTGACTCCCAAGGATCAGCGGCGCGTGGCTTCGTTCAACCTGCGTTTTCGTCTGATGCGCACCAGCGAAGCGCAAAAGGCAATGGATACCGTCCCGCCAGCCGCGGCCGGGAGATAAGCGATGGTCAAGAAAACCCGCAAGGGCCCGGATTTCGCCCGACTTCAAGCCGAGCTGCAAAGGCAGTTCAGCAACCTCCATCCCAACGACCCGTCGCAATGGCCTGTCGTGCCGCGCACGCTGCTGTGCATTGCGATCGCCGTCGGTGTGGCGGTGCTGCTGTGGTTCTTGCAGCTCAGCGACTACCGCGACGAACTGCGCGCGGAACAGGCTCGCGAAGAGACGCTGCGCCAGGACTACCGGACCAAGCTCACCAAGGCCGTGAACCTGGAAGCGCTCAAGCAGCAGCGTGAGCAGGTGCAGCAATACGTGATCCAGCTCGAGAAGCAGCTGCCCAGCAAGGCCGAAATGGCGGCGCTGCTGTCCGATATCAACCAGGCGGGCCTGGGTCGCAGCCTGCAGTTCGAGCTGTTCCGTCCCGGCCAGATGGTGGTCAAGGACTATTACGCCGAGCTGCCTATCGCGGTCAAGGTCACGGGCAGTTACCACGACATCGGCGCCTTCGCATCGGATATCGCCCACTTGTCGCGCATCGTGACGCTCAACAACATTGCAATCGCACCGGTCTCCAAGGACGCCAACGGCGCGTTGTCCATGGATGCAACGGCGCGCACTTTCCGCTACCTCGACGCGGACGAGATCGCAACGCAGAAGCAGGCGGCTGCGGGGAAGAAAAAATAATGCATCAACGACCGTTGATCCTGGCGCTGGGACTGTCCGTGGTATTTCTCGGCGCCTGCTCCAACACCGAGCAGGAAGAGCTGCAGCAATGGATGGCGCAGCAGCGCGCTCAGGCGCGGCCCCGCATCACGCCGATCGAAGAGCCCAAGAAATTTCAGCCGCAGACCTATACGGTCGACGGTGGCGTAGATCCTTTCGACTCCGGCAAGCTGACGCAGGCCCTGCGACGCGACGCCGCCCAGCAAGGCGGACAAGCCGGCCTGATGCAGTCGGAACTCAATCGCCGCAAGGAACCGCTGGAGGCCATGCCGCTGGACGCGATGACGATGGTCGGCAGCCTGCAAAAGCAGGGCCAGCCGACAGCCCTGGTCAAGGCGGACCGTCTGCTCTATCAGGTGCGGGTCGGGAATTACCTCGGCCAGAACTACGGAAAAATCATCCGGATCACGGAAAACTCCATCCAGCTGCGTGAAATCATCCAGGATGTCACGGGAGAGTGGATTGAGCGCAATACCGAACTGGTGTTGCAGGAGACACAGAAATGATGAAACACAATCAGGAAATTCTGGCGCAGCGCTTGCTGACGCAGTGCCGACACGCCGTGGTCTCGGCGGGACTGCTGCTTTCGTCTTCCGCATTTGCCCAGGGCGCGATCCAGTCGGTCGCGGGTTCGTTGCAGGACGGCAGCGAGGTGCTGCGCATCGAGCTGTCGGAGCCGCTCGCCAAACCTCCCACAGGCTTTGCCATCCAGTCCCCGGCGCGCATTGCGCTCGACTTCCCGGGCACGCAGAACGCGACAGGAAAGTCGCAGGTCGAACTCAACCAGGGCAACCTCAAGTCGGTCAATGTGGTCGAAGCCGGCGGACGTTCGCGCGTGGTGCTCAACCTCAAGACCGCGACTTCCTACAAGACCGACATTCAAGGGAACAGCCTGTTCGTCATTCTGGCGCCCGTGCCTTCGGCGGCGGTCGCCCAGGCCGTGGCCGAGCCGCGCGTGTTCACCGGCCGGCCGGCGAGCAGCGATGTCCAGCCCATCCGCGATGTCGATTTCCGCCGCGGCCCCGACAGCTCCGGGCGCATCGTGGTGGGCCTGGTCAACAACCAGGTGGCCGTCGATCTGCGCCAGGAAGGCAAGGCGCTGATCGTCGACTTCCTGCGCTCCTCGCTGCCCGAAGGCCTGCGCCGCAAGCTCGACGTGACCGATTTCGGCACGCCGGTGCAGACGATCACCACCACCGAAGCCGGCGGCCGCGTGCGCATGCGCATCGAACCCGCGGGCGACTGGGAGCACAGCGCTTACCAGAGCGACAACCAGTTTGTCATCGAAGTGCGCCAGAAAAAGGTCGATGCGTCCAAGCTGAGCCAGGGCCCGGGCTACACCGGGGAAAAGCTGTCGCTGAACTTCCAGAGCATCGAAGTGCGTTCGCTGCTGCAGGTCATCGCCGATTTCACCAATTTCAATATCGTGACCTCCGACACGGTCACGGGCTCGCTGACGCTGCGCCTCAAGGATGTGCCCTGGGACCAGGCGCTGCAGATCATCATGGATGCCAAGGGGCTGGGCATGCGCAAGTCGGGCTCGGTGCTGTGGATCGCGCCCAAGGACGAGATCGACGCGCGCACCAAGAAGGACTACGAAGCGGCGCTGGCCATTCAAAAGCTCGAGCCACTGCGCACCCAGGGTTTCCAGCTCAATTACGCCAAGGCGACGGACATGATCCGGCAGATCGCGAGCAGTCCCGGCGGCGGCGGCAGCAGCGGTTCGACCACGCGCTTTCTGTCGGAACGCGGCTCGGCGATTGCCGAACCGCGCACCAACCAGTTGTTCGTGACCGATACGGCGACCAAGCTTGAAGAGGTCAAGACCCTGCTCGCGACCCTGGACATTCCGGTGCGCCAGGTGCTGATCGAAGCGCGCATCGTCGAAGCCCGCGACACCTTTGGCCGCTCGCTGGGCGTGAAGCTCGGTGGCGGTGATCTGCGCTCGCAAAACGGCGGCACGGGCGGCTATTCGATCGGCGGTGGCAACCGCGTCGGCATAGGCACCAACTACGGCAATGCGACCGCGACGGGCGGCGCGGGCGGCACGGTCGATACGACGGGTACTTTCGTGAACCTGCCGGCTTCGCTGTCCAACGTGCAGTCGGCGGGAACGTTCGCGCTGTCGATCTTCAACTCGGCCGCCAACCGCTTTCTGACGCTGGAGCTTTCGGCGATGGAAGCCGATGGCAACGGCAAGGTGGTGTCCAGCCCGCGGCTGATTACCGCCGACCAGACCAAGGCCTTGATCGAGCAGGGTACGGAGTACCCCTATTCGGTCACCGCGCCCAATGGCGCGACCACGATCGCCTTCAAGAAGGCCGTGCTCAAGCTGGAAGTCACACCGCAGATCACGCCCGAAGGCAACATCATTCTGGATCTCGACGTCAACAAGGACAGCCGTGGCGAGACCACGAGCCAGGGCGTGGCGATCGACACCAAACATATCCAGACACAGGTGCTGGTCGAGAACGGCGGCACGGTGGTGATTGGCGGCATCTTCGAAATGGAAGAAACCAACAACGAGACCAAGGTGCCGCTGCTCGGCGATGTGCCGGTGTTGGGCAATCTGTTCAAGAGCCGCACGCGCGAGACGTCGAAGCGGGAAATGCTGGTCTTCATCACGCCCAAGATGCTGATGCAGAACAAGAGCGCGCGCTGATTTTTCCATTGAGAGACAAGCATGAAAATTTTTAACTGTGTAGTGGCGGTTGTGATGACCGCAGCCCTGGCGGCTTGCGGCGGGGGCGGCGGCAGTGGCGGTACGCCGGGTTTTGGCGGCAGCACGGGCGGCGGTAGCGTCACGCCCGCCACTTATGTGATGCAACTGCAACTGCAGACGAGCGCCGGCGTCGACATCGCCAGCAATTCCTTTGCGGCATCGGATTCGGTGAAGCTCGTGGCCACGCTCAAGACAGCGGCCGGTGCGGCCGTGCCCAATGAAGTCGTGACCTTTGCCGAAAGCGGCAGCGGATTGCTGCAGTTCACTCCCACGGTAGCCACGGCGCTGACGAATGCCAGCGGCCAGGCCGTGATCGAAGCCAAGGCCGGCGCGCTGGATGCATTGGGCGCAACCACCGTCAGCGCGACGGCAACCTTGGGCACAACGGCCTATGCCGCCTCGCGCAACATGGCGGTCACGGGCGCCGTGGTCGCGGGCGTGGACCCGCAGACGCTGGCCAAGGGCGTGAACTTTGTTTCCGCAGTTCCGGCCGACAAATCCATCGTGATTGCCGGCGCGGGCGGCAACGGCCGTTCCGAAACCGCCATCCTGCAATACAAGGTGGTCGATGGCTCGGGCGCTGCCGTTCCCGGCGTGCGCGTGACGTTCGAAGCGATCCCGGCCAATGTGGTGACGCTCAACAGCACCACCGGCACGACGGATGCCAGCGGCGTGGTTTCGGCCTCCGTGTCTTCCAAGATCTTGCCGACTTCGGTGGTCGTGAAGGCCACCGTGACCGGCTCGGCGCTGCTCACACAATCCGACACCCTGACCGTGACCACGGGCACGGCCGTGCCTGGCGCCTTCGATCTGTCGGCCACCAAGTTCGTGCTCAACCGCGATATTTCGGGTGACTCCAGCACCATTCGCGTGGCCGTCTCCGATGCCAATGGCAACCCGGTGGCCGATGGCTTCCCCGTGGTGGCAACGACCACCTATGGCCGTGTCGGAACGTCCGATCGCGGTGGCTGCACGACCGTCAACGGCCTGTGCAACATCGAATACCAGGTGCAGAACCCGCGCCCCCTGGACGGTGTGCGCATTCCCGTGGTTGTGACCGGTCAGGCGTATTCGGCGGCTGCGGGCACGGATGTGACCATTTCCGACACCATTTATTTCAATGCCACCAGCGTGAGCGAAGGCGGTCTGTACCGCGGCACCGAGCTGGTCACTTCCTTCGGCGCGCTGACGTTCGACTCCGGCTGCAAGGCGGTGTGGACGGGTAGCGTGGGCACGGCCAAGGGTTTCGCGCTGCCAGCGGGCAGCACGGTGACGATCGACTCGCTGTCTTCCGTGGTCGGTGCCAGCGTCACCCTGGGCTCGCCTGTGGTGGATTCGCTGAATGCCCGTGCGCCCGAACTGTCGTCGCCCAGCACGCGCACCGGTGTGGCACTGACGTTCACCTTGAACGAGGCCAGGACCGCAGGATCCACCAATCTGTTGGTCAATCTCAAGGCCGGCAACTTCGTGCAGCAGTTCCCGGTGACGCTGAACTACCCGGCCTGCACGCCGGCGACCTGAACCGGGTGATTTCCAGGGGGCCGCAAGTCGGCGCCCGCCACTTGCGCTAAGCTCGGCGGCGGCGACTTCCTCGGACTTTCAGATAAATCCGCCTTCGGGCGGATTTTTTTCATCCCATGTACACATTGATCGGCCTTCCGGGCAGCGGAAAAACCACCATCGGCAAGCAGCTTGCCCAGCTCTGGGGCATGGGCTTTGTCGACAGCGACCAGGTGATAGAGCAGCGCCTGGGCTGTACCATCGCGGCGTATTTCAGCGCGCATGGCGAGGCGGCTTTTCGCGATGTGGAGCAGCAGGTCATCGATGAGATCACGGCCGCGCCTTCCCAGCCCTTGCTGCTTTCCACGGGCGGCGGCGTGGTGCTGCGCGAGGCCAACCGCCTCCATCTGCGGTCGCGCTCGACGGTGTTCTACCTGCAGGCCGCGCCCGACGATATCGCGCGGCGCCTGCGCAACGACACCACGCGGCCGCTGCTCAAGGGCCAGGACCCGGGGCTGCGCCTGCGCGAGCTGATGCACCAGCGCCATGCACTCTATCTGGCCACGGCGCACTACACGATCAAGACCGCGCGGCTGTCCGTCACCCAGGTGGTGCGCAAGCTGGCCATGCAGGCCGAACTGGGTGAATACGATTTTCCCGCGCCGCACGGCGGCGAGATGGCCCCGCAGCGATAGATGTTCTGCGCCGCTGCATGCCGCTTGCGGCTACGATAGAACGCTTGGGGCGACGAGCCTCCGCCTTTGACCACGATACGCGCACTTGCGGTGCTTTTTGAGAACGGACGGAACACAATGGATCTGAGCGCAGTGGCAGGATGCCAGCACCAGGTGGATATTGATTTGGGCGAGCGCTCCTACCCGATTCTGATTGGCAGCGGCCTGCTGTCCGATCCTTCGGTCTATGCGGGCTTGCCGCGCGCGCGCACCGCGCTGATCGTGACCAACGAGACCGTCGCGCCGCTGTATGCCGCCCAGCTCCAGGCCGCGCTGGCGCCGCATTACCCCCAAGTGCATGTGGTGACGCTGCCCGACGGTGAAGAGCACAAGAACTGGCAGACGCTGAATCAGATTTTCGACACCTTGCTGGGCCAGGGCTGCGACCGCAAGACGGTGATGTTCGCGCTCGGCGGCGGCGTCATCGGCGACATGACAGGTTTCGCCGCTGCCTGCTACATGCGCGGCGTGCCTTTCGTGCAGGTGCCGACCACGCTGCTGTCGCAGGTCGACTCGTCGGTCGGCGGCAAGACGGCCATCAACCACCCGCTGGGCAAGAACATGATCGGCGCGTTCTACCAGCCGCAGCTCGTGGTCTGCGACCTCGACACGCTGGCCACGCTGCCGCCGCGCGAACTCGCGGCCGGTCTGGCTGAAGTGATCAAATACGGCCCGATCGCCGACATGGAATTCATGGCCTGGCTCGAAGACAACCTCGACGCGCTGCTGGTCGGCGACAAGGCGGCGCTTGCGCATGCGGTCAAGCGCAGCGTGGAGATCAAGGCCTGGGTCGTGAGCCAGGACGAGCGCGAAGGCGGGCTGCGCGCGGTGCTCAACTTCGGTCATACCTTCGGCCACGCGATGGAAGCCGGCATGGGCTATGGCGTCTGGCTGCACGGCGAAGGCGTGGCCGCGGGCATGGTCATGGCCGCGCGCCTGTCGCGCCGCCTGGGTCTGGTCGACGAAGAGTTCGTGCAGCGCCTGGTGCGACTGATCGCGCGCGCCGGCCTGCCCACGCGCGGCGCGATCATCGCCAGCCGCGACAATGCGGGCCACTATCTGCAGCACATGCGCGTCGACAAGAAAGCCGAAGGCGGTGAAATCCGCTTCGTGCTGATCGCCGAGCCGGGCAAGGCGCTGGTGCGTGCGGCGCCCGACAAACTGGTGCGTGAAGTGATAGACGCCTGCTGCCTCTGATCGAAAGCGCATCGATGGACGCGTATTCAGGAGGGCAGGGGCCGGCCGGTCTGGCCCGCTGGGCGTGCAATCCCGCGCAGACGCGCGGGCGGCTGCATGCCGAGGCCGCCGCGCCCACGCGCTCCGATCACCAGCGCGACCGCGACCGCATCGTGCACTCGTCGGCGTTTCGCCGGCTGGTCTACAAGACCCAGGTGTTCCTGAACCATGAAGGCGATCTGTTTCGCACGCGGCTCACGCATTCGCTCGAAGTGGCGCAACTGGGCCGCTCCATCGCGCGCTCGCTGCGGCTCAACGAAGATCTGGTCGAAGCCATCTGTCTGGCGCACGACCTGGGCCATACGCCGTTCGGCCATGCGGGCCAGGATGCGCTCAACGAATGCATGCGCGAATGGGGCGGTTTCGAGCACAACCTGCAAAGCCTGCGCGTGGTCGACCGGCTCGAGGAGCGTTACCCCGGCTTCGACGGCCTGAACCTGACCTTCGAGACGCGCGAAGGCATTCTCAAGCACTGCTCGCGCGCGAACGCCGAGCGCATAGAGCAGCGCGAGCCCGGCGGCATCGCCCAGCGCTTTCTGCGCGGCGAGCAGCCTTCGCTCGAAGCCCAGCTGTGCAACCTCGCCGACGAAATCGCCTACAACGCCCACGATGTAGACGACGGCGTGCGCTCGGGCCTGATCAGCATGGAGCAGCTGCTGGCCATACCGCTGTTCGCGCGCTACCACGCGCTGACGCTGGCGCAGTACCCGGCAATAGAAGCGCAGCCGCATGGCGCGCGCCGGCTGCTCTACGAAACGATACGCCGCATGCTCAGCGACCAGGTCTATGACGTGGTCGCCGAAACCCAGGCGCGGCTGGCGCGAGCCGAGCCCGCCGATGCGCACGGCGTGCGCCTGGCGCCGCCGCTGGTCGCCTTCAGCGCAGAGATGCGTGCCGAATCGACGGCGCTCAAGCGCTTTCTGTTCCAGAACCTCTACCGCCACCCGCAGGTGATGCAGACCACCGACCTCGCCCAGGTCGTGGTGCGCGAGCTGTTCGCGATCTACCTGGTGCGCCCGCAGGAAATGAAGCCGCGCTATGCCGAGCGCGCCGAGACCGCGGCCGATCCGGTCGCGCTGGCGCGCGTGGTCTGCGACTTCATTGCGGGCATGACCGACCGTTACGCGGCGCGCGAACACGCCAAGCTCACCGGCACGCAGTTGCTGGCCTGAAGCCTGCAGACGCGCGATTGCCCGTCGGCCAGCGCCCGCGGGCCGGGATCGCTACAATTGCCGACCCCCACCAACGCTTAGCGCATGGCCGCGCTGCCCACAATGCGCGCAGCCCTGGCGCACGCGTGCACGACAAGGCTTTCCCATGACCGAATTTTCCTCTGCGCCTGATCTGCAGGCCTATCCCACTGACCTGGTCATCGAAGACACCCGGCGCTGGCTCGAAAAGGCGGTCATAGGACTGAACCTGTGCCCGTTCGCCAAGGGCGTGCATGTGAAGGACCAGATCCATTACGTGGTCAGCGAAGCCACGGACGTGCGCGGCGTGGCCGAGCAGCTGCAGGTCGAGCTTGAAGCACTGGCCGAAATCTCGCCCGAAAAGCGCGACACCACCTTGCTGATCGTGCCGCATGCACTGCAGGACTTCCTCGATTTCAACGATTTCCTGGAACTCGCCGACGAACTGGTCGAAGCCATGGACCTGGGCGGCATTTTGCAGGTCGCATCGTTCCACCCGCAGTTCCAGTTCGAAGGCACGGAAGTCGACGACGTGACCAACTGCACGAATCGCGCGCCTTACGCCATCTTGCACCTGCTGCGCGAAGACAGCATCGACAAGGCCGTGGAAGCGTTTCCCGAAGCCGAAGCGATCTACGAGAACAACATGCAGACGCTGGAAAAGCTGGGCATCGTCGGCTGGCTCGACCTGGGCGTGGGCGCACGCTGCCCCGTGACGGGCCAGGTGGCCGCAGCCAAGGAAGCCGTATAAATGGCGCGTCCGGACAAACAGAACGCGAAGAAGCCGCCGCAGGACCCGGCCCAGCAGCTGGAGCTGCGCCCCGGCCAGTCGATCGAGCTGCTCAAGGCGCTGCACATTCTCACGCGCGAAGGCAAGATCAATCTCGACTCGCGCCGCAAGCTCAAGCAGGTCTATCACCTCTATCAGTTCATCGAGCCGCTGCTCAAGGAGCTGTCGGCCGATGACCATGCGGTGACTTTGGCCGACCACGGCGCGGGCAAGTCGTATCTGGGCTTCATTCTTTACGACCTGTTCTTCAAGCAACTGGGCCGGGGCGAGATCTACGGCATCGAAACGCGCGCGCCGCTGGTCGAAGCTTCGCAGGCGCTGGCCGCGCAGCTGGGCTTTGATCGCATGCGCTTCCTGAACATGTCGGTCGCCGAATCGGCACGCCTGGAATCGATGCCCGAGCGCTTCGATGTGGTGACCGCACTCCATGCCTGCGACACCGCGACCGACGACGCGATCGCGTTCGGCCTCGAGAAGAAGGCCAAGGCCATGGTGATCGTGCCCTGCTGCCAGGCCGAAGTCGCTGCCTGCCTGCGCGAAACCAAGGCGCTGAGCCTCACGCGCACGCCGCTGGCCGAACTCTGGCGCCACCCCATCCACACGCGTGAAATGGGCAGCCAGATCACCAACGTGCTGCGCTGCCTGTTCCTCGAAGCTTCGGGCTATCAGGTCACGGTGACCGAACTCGTGGGCTGGGAGCACAGCATGAAGAACGAACTGATCGTCGCGCGCTTCACGGGCAACCGCAAGCGCAGCGCGGCCGAGCGCCTGCAGCTGCTGCTCAAGGAATTCGGACTCGACAGCCTGAGCGAGACGCGGTTTCGGTTGCCGTCCGTGGCGCAGGGCTGAACCTGTTGTCATAAAACGAATAGCTGATGGCCGTTCGCCCTGAGCTTGTCGAAGGGCGTCTCCTGCCTAGAGAAGCGCGCCCATTCATCCTTCGACAGGCTCAGGACGAACGGGATTTTTAGACTCATGCGCCATCCGCCCAGGCGCGTAAGAAATACGAATCACCATGGCCCGTCTCCCCCGCCTGACCCTCGCGTCCCTGCCGCACCACATCATTCAGCGCGGCAACAACGGCGCGGAGATCTTTGTCGACACCGCCGACTGCAACCACATGCTGGACCTGCTGCGCGAGATGGCCAGGCGCTTCGCCGTGGACATCCATGCCTATGTGCTGCTGCCCGACCAGTTCCAGCTGCTGGTGACGCCCGAGACCGACACCGCTTTGCCGCAGTTCATGCAGTCGGTGGGGCGCAGCTATGTGCGCTACTTCAACAACCGCCATGGCCGCAGCGGCACGCTGTGGAACGGGCGCTACCGCGCCAATGTGGTCGATCCGGCCCAATACCTGCTGGCGAGCATGGTCGCGCTCGACTGGAGCCCGGTGCGCGCGGGCCTGGCGCGCGAGCCCGCCGACTACGCCTGGTCGAGCTACGCCCATAACGCGGGCCTGCGCTACACCACGCTGGTCCATCCGCATCCTTCGTTCTGGGCGCTGGGCAATACACCCTTTGCGCGCGAAGCGGGCTACAAGGCCGCGGTCGACGAAGGCATTTCGGCCGAGAAACTGGAGAACATAGAGCAGGCCGCGCTGCGTGGCTGGGCCCTGGGTTCACCGCAATTCGTTGCCGACCTGCAGAACCGCACGCAGCGGCGTGTGGTGCGCCAGCGCGCGGGCCGGCCGCCCAAAATTCCGGTCGATCTCGCATCCTGAAGCTTCAAATGCCGGCCGGGCTTGTCCATTCTGGATTTTTTGCTCCCGAATTTGATGTGTCCCTAATTTATTATCCGAATAAATTCATCGGGTAATAATTGAATCTGACCCTAATTATATTTTCTTGCATAGGTTAATGCGTTGTCGTAATCTCGGGCTCCCTGCGAAAATAACTGAGGATTCCGCCATGACTACGGCTGCCGAGATCACCCATCTCCAAGAACACGGTCTGTATTCCAAGAGCAATGAGCACGACGCGTGCGGCTTGGGATTTGTCGCCCACATCAAAGGTGAGAAGCGCCACGACATCGTGACCGGTGCGCTCAAGATCCTCGAGAACATCGACCACCGTGGTGCGGTCGGTGCCGACAAGCTCATGGGCGACGGCGCGGGCATCCTGATCCAGCTGCCCGACCAGCTGTACCGTGAAGAAATGGCGCTGCAGGGCGTGGTGCTGCCGCCCGCGGGCGAGTACGGCGTGGGCATGATCTTCCTGCCCAAGGAACACGCTTCGCGCCTGGCCTGCGAGCAGGAGATGGAACGCGCGATCAAGGCCGAAGGCCAGGTGCTGCTCGGCTGGCGCGATGTGCCCGTGAACCTCGACATGCCCATGTCGCCCACGGTGCGCGCCAAGGAACCCGTGCTGCGCCAGGTGTTCATCGGCCGCGGCAACGACGTCATCGTGCAGGACGCGCTCGAGCGCAAGCTGTATGTGATCCGCAAGACCGCCAGCGCCGCCATCCAGGGCCTCAAGCTCAAGCACAGCAAGGAATACTACGTTCCCAGCATGAGCAGCCGCACCGTGGTCTACAAGGGCCTGCTGCTGGCCGACCAGGTGGGCGTGTACTTCAAGGACCTCGAAGACGAACGCTGCGTCTCGGCCATCGGCCTGGTGCACCAGCGCTTCTCGACCAACACTTTCCCCGAATGGCCGCTGGCCCACCCCTATCGCTACGTGGCGCACAACGGTGAAATCAACACCGTCAAGGGCAACTACAACTGGATGCGCGCGCGCGAAGGCGTGATGGCTTCGCCCGTGCTGGCCGAAGACCTGAAGAAGCTCTATCCCATCAGCTTTGCCGACCAGTCCGACACCGCGACGTTCGACAACTGTCTCGAGCTGCTGACCATGGCCGGCTACCCCATCAGCCAGGCCGTGATGATGATGATTCCCGAACCCTGGGAACAGCACGAGTCCATGGACGAGCGTCGCCGCGCGTTCTATGAATACCACGCCGCGATGATGGAACCCTGGGACGGCCCGGCTTCGATCGTGTTCACCGACGGCCGCCAGATCGGCGCCACGCTGGACCGCAACGGCCTGCGTCCTTCGCGTTACGTGATCACCGATGACGACCTGGTCATCCTGGCTTCCGAAGTGGGCGTGCTGCCCGTGCCCGACAGCAAGATCATCCGCAAGTGGCGTCTGCAGCCCGGCAAGATGCTGCTGATCGACCTGGAGCAAGGCCGTCTGATCGAAGACGAAGAGCTCAAGGCCAACATCGTCAACACCAAGCCCTACAAGCAGTGGATCGAGAACCTGCGCATCAAGCTCGACAACGTCGGCGGCCAGGGCAAGGCGCTGCCGCCCGTCGCCACGCTGCCGCTGCTCGAGCGCCAGCAGGCCTTCGGCTTCACCCAGGAAGACATCAAGTTCCTGCTGGCCCCCATGGCCGCCAAGGGCGAAGAGGGCGTGGGCTCCATGGGCAACGACAGCCCGCTGGCCGTGCTGTCGGACCGCAACAAGCCGCTGTACAACTATTTCCGCCAGATGTTCGCCCAGGTGACGAACCCGCCCATCGACCCGATCCGTGAAGCGATCGTGATGTCGCTGGTGTCGTTCATCGGCCCCAAGCCCAACCTGCTGGACATCAACCAGGTCAACCCGCCCATGCGCCTCGAAGTGCAGCAGCCGGTGCTCGACTTCGAAGCCATGGACAAGCTGCGCAACATCGAGCAGCACACCCAGGGCAAGTTCAAGAGCGAGACCATCGACATCACCTACCCGCTGTCGTGGGGCAAGCAGGGCGTGGAAGCCAAGCTGGCTTCGCTGTGCGCCCAGGCCGTCGACGCCATCCGTGGCGGTGCCAACATCCTGATCATCAGCGACCGTGCGATGTCGGCGACCCAGGTCGCTATCCCCGCGCTGCTGGCGCTGTCGGCCATCCACCAGCACCTGGTGCGTGAAGGCCTGCGCACCACCGCCGGTCTGGTCGTCGAAACCGGCACGGCGCGCGAAATCCACCATTTCGCGGTGCTCGCCGGCTACGGCGCCGAAGCCGTCCATCCCTACCTGGCGATGGAAACCCTGCTGCACATGGGCAAGGACCTGCCGGACGACCTGTCGGGCGAGAAGGCGGTCTACAACTACGTCAAGGCGATCGGCAAGGGCCTGTCGAAGATCATGTCCAAGATGGGCGTGAGCACCTACATGAGCTACTGCGGCGCGCAGCTGTTCGAGGCCATAGGCCTGAGCACCGACACCGTCGAAAAGTACTTCACGGGCACGGCCAGCCGCATCGAAGGCATCGGTGTCTTCGAGATCGCCGAGGAAACCATCCGCAACCACCTGGCCGCGTTCAGCGACGACCCGGTGCTCGAGACAATGCTCGAAGCCGGCGGCGAATACGCCTGGCGTGCGCGCGGTGAGGAACACATGTGGACGCCCGACGTGATTGCCAAGCTGCAGCACGCCACGCGCTCCAACAACTTCAGCACCTTCAAGGAATACGCCCAGCTGGTCAACGACCAGAGCCAGCGCCACATGACGCTGCGCGGCCTGTTCGAGTTCAAGGGCGACCCGGCGCAAGCCATCGCGCTCGACGAAGTCGAATCCGCAGCAGACATCGTCAAGCGTTTCGCGACCGGCGCCATGTCGCTGGGCTCGATCTCGACCGAAGCCCATGCGACGCTGGCCGTGGCCATGAACCGCATCGGCGGCAAGAGCAACACCGGCGAAGGCGGCGAAGATCCCAAGCGCTATCGCAACGAACTCAAGGGCATCCCGATCAAGCAGGGCGAGACCCTGGGTTCGGTGATCGGCGCCGACCAGGTCGAAGTCGACGTTCCGTTGCAAGACGGTGACTCGCTGCGCTCGAAGATCAAGCAGGTGGCATCGGGCCGCTTCGGTGTCACCGCCGAGTACCTGTCGTCCTCCGACCAGATCCAGATCAAGATGGCCCAGGGCGCCAAGCCCGGTGAAGGCGGCCAGCTGCCTGGCGGCAAGGTCACCGACTACATCGGCCGCATGCGCCACTCGGTGCCGGGCGTGGGTCTGATCTCGCCCCCACCGCACCACGACATCTATTCGATCGAAGATCTGGCACAGCTGATCCACGATCTGAAGAACGTCGCCCCGCATGCCGACATCTCGGTCAAGCTGGTGTCCGAAATCGGCGTCGGCACGATTGCCGCAGGCGTCACCAAGTGCAAGAGCGACCACATCGTGATCGCCGGCCATGACGGCGGCACCGGCGCTTCGCCGCTGTCGTCGATCAAGCACGCGGGCGGTCCCTGGGAAATCGGCCTGGCCGAAACCCAGCAGACCCTGGTGCTCAACCGCCTGCGCGGTCGCGTTCGCGTCCAGGCCGACGGCCAGATGAAGACCGGCCGTGACGTGGTCATCGGCGCGCTGCTGGGCGCCGACGAGTTCGGCTTCGCCACCGCTCCGCTGGTGGTCGAAGGCTGCATCATGATGCGCAAGTGCCATCTGAACACCTGCCCCGTGGGCGTGGCCACGCAGGATCCCGTGCTGCGCAAGCAGTTCTCCGGCAAGCCCGAGCATGTCGTGAACTACTTCTTCTTCGTCGCCGAGGAAGTGCGCCAGATCATGGCCCAGCTGGGCATTCGCAAGTTCAACGACCTGATCGGTCGCTCCGACCTGCTCGACACCCGCAAGGGCCTGGAGCACTGGAAGGCCCAGGGCCTGGACTTCAGCCGCCTGTTCGCCCAGCCCATCGTGCCTGCGGACGTGCCGCGTTTCCATGTCGACACCCAGGACCACCTGCTGGACAAGGCACTGGACGTCAAGCTGATCGAGCGCTGCAAGCCCGCGATCGAGAACGGCGAGCCCGTGCGCATCATGGAAGTCGCGCGCAACGTGAACCGTTCTGTCGGCGCGATGCTGTCGGGCGCCGTGACGCGCTCGCATCCCGAAGGCCTGCCGGATGACACCATCCGCATCCACTTCGAAGGCACGGGCGGTCAATCGTTCGGCGCCTTCCTGTGCAAGGGCATCACGCTCAACGTCACCGGCGACGCCAACGACTACACCGGCAAGGGCCTGTCGGGCGGCCGCATCATCGTGCGCCCCAGCCACGCCTTCCGCGGTGCTTCGGTGTCCAACACCATCGTCGGCAACACCGTGATGTTCGGTGCGACCAGCGGCGAAGCTTTCTTCAGCGGCGTGGCCGGTGAACGTTTCGCGGTGCGCCTGTCGGGTGCCACGGCGGTGGTCGAAGGCACAGGCGACCATGGTTGCGAATACATGACCGGCGGCACCGTGGTGGTGCTGGGCAAGACCGGCCGCAACTTCGCGGCCGGCATGAGCGGCGGCGTGGCCTACGTCTATGACGAAGACGGCCAGTTCGCCAAGCGCTGCAACACCGCGTCGGTGACGCTGGAAAAAGTGCTGCCGCACAACGAATTCGCGAGCACCGTGAGCCCTGCCATCTGGCACCGTGGCGAGAGCGACGAACAGCAGCTGCGTGCGCTGGTCGAAGCCCACAGCCGCTGGACCGGTTCCAAGCGTGCGCGCGAGCTGCTCGACAACTGGGCCGCGGCCCGTGTCAAGTTCGTCAAGGTGTTCCCGTCCGAATACCAGCGTGCCCTGTCTGAAATCCATGAACGAAAAGCGAAGGAAGCCATTGCTGCGAAAGCAGAACTAGCTACTGAATCCGAGCCAGTCGTGGCCCTCTGAGCCCGACCCGCCAAACACTCGCTTATCAATTCAAGGACAGTTTCATCATGGGAAAAGCCACCGGTTTTCTGGAGTACGAGCGCATCGAAGAAGGCTACAAGCCCGTCGCCGAGCGCCTCAAGAACTACAAAGAGTTCGTCATCGCCCTGACGCCCGAGCAGGCGAAGGTGCAGGGCGCGCGCTGCATGGACTGCGGCACGCCGTTCTGCAACAACGGCTGCCCGGTCAACAACATCATTCCGGACTTCAATGATCTGGTGTATCGCGGCGACTGGGAGAACGCGATCAAGGTGCTGCACAGCACCAACAACTTCCCCGAGTTCACCGGCCGCATCTGCCCCGCGCCCTGCGAAGCCGCCTGCGTGGTGAACATCAACGCCGCGCCTATCGGCATCAAGAGCATCGAGCACGCGATCATCGACCGCGCCTGGGCCGAAGGCTGGGTCAAGCCCCTGCCGGCGACCGTGAAGACCGGCAAGACCGTGGCCGTGATCGGCGCGGGCCCGGCCGGCATGGCCGCGGCCCAGCAGCTGGCGCGTGCCGGCCATTCGGTCA
This sequence comes from Acidovorax sp. CCYZU-2555, assembly GCF_018413525.1. Lineage (GTDB taxonomy): Bacteria > Pseudomonadota > Gammaproteobacteria > Burkholderiales > Burkholderiaceae_C > Comamonas. The sequence continues at coordinate 15,082 of NZ_JAHCDD010000048.1, read as the reverse complement.
CGCTGTTCGAGAAGAACGACCGCATCGGCGGCCTGCTGCGCTACGGCATTCCCGACTTCAAGATGGAAAAGTCGCACATCGACCTGCGCGCCAAGCAGCTCGAAGCCGAAGGCGTGACCATCCGCTGCGGCGTGCTGGTCGCGGGTGCCGAAGGCCTGGGCAAGGATTCCAAGGTCACCAACTGGGCCAAGGAAACCGTGTCCCCCGAACAGCTGATGGCCGAATTCGACGCCGTGCTGCTGTCCGGCGGGGCCGAGCAGTCGCGTGACCTGCCCGTGCCGGGCCGCGAACTCAATGGCGTGCATTTCGCCATGGAGTTCCTGCCCCAGCAGAACAAGGTCAACGCCGGCGACAAGCTGAAGAACCAGATCCGCGCCGACGGCAAGACCGTCATCGTGATCGGTGGCGGCGATACCGGCAGCGATTGCGTCGGTACCTCGAACCGCCATGGCGCCGTGAACGTGACCCAGTTCGAACTGATGCCCATGCCGCCCGAGCAGGAGAACAAGCCGCTGGTCTGGCCTTACTGGCCCTACAAGCTGCGTACCTCGTCGAGCCATGACGAAGGCTGCGAGCGCGAGTTCGCCATCGGCACCAAGGAATTCATCGGTGAAAAGGGCCAACTCACGGGCGTCAAGACCGTGCGCCTGGAGTGGAAGGACGGCAAGATGGCCGAAGTTCCGGGCTCCGAGCAGATCCTCAAGGCCGACCTGGTGTTCCTGGCCATGGGCTTTGTGAGCCCCGTGGCCTCCATCCTCGAAGCCTTTGGTGTCGAGAAGGACCAGCGCGGCAACGCCAAGGCCACGACCGACGCGGCCGTCGGCTACGCCACCAGCGTGCCCAAGCTGTTCGCCGCCGGCGACATGCGCCGCGGCCAGTCGCTGGTCGTCTGGGCGATCCGCGAAGGCCGCCAGGCTGCACGCGCTGTCGATGCTTTCCTGATGGGCAAGAGCACGCTGCCACGCTGAGCCACTTAGGCCCCGCCAAGAGGCGCTTCCGCGAGGGGGCGCCTTTTTTTGGGTTTCAGCGCCGCATCAACAGGCGCGGTATGGCATCTTCCCCGCACCAGACCACTGCGTTCTGTCCGTGCCTGCGCCCCCATTCGCGCGCCGCTTCTTCGCCCATTCCTTCGACAAAGCAGCCGACTTCTGGCGGCCAGCCGTTGTGCGGGTGCGCGCCCAGCGCAGGGAGCCAATGCCAGCCGGCCTGTTGCAATTCCTGCTCCAGCCGGGATTGGCGTGCCTGGTTCTCGGCATCGGACAAAGACTGGCTCAAGGGATTCCAGGCCGTGATCACGCAGGCTGCGGCAGTGCGCTGATGTGCATACCAGGCCGCGAGCGCAGCGCTGGGCTGGTCTATGTGCAGCACGAAGTCCGGCCTGGCGTGAACGATGTAATCGGTCTCCTGGTAGGCCTTGATCAATGCGGGATCCATGAAGAAGCGGTCAGATGGTGGCATGGTGGTTGAAAACACAAGTGAAGCCAGGGGAGGTTTGACGCACTCTTATGCGTTTTACGCAGGTCTGGGCGACAATAGCCGCCTCCCTTGCATGTCGGCAGGCGCATTGCGCGTCTTTCGCCTGCTGCTTTTGCCGTGTTTCCTCATTTTTACCGCCATGAAAAAACGTAATCTCGTCGCGATGCTGGTCCTGAGCGCCATTTTGGCCGCCTGTGGCAAGAATGAGCCCAAGCCCGCTGCCGATGCAGCGCCGGCGCCGGCTGCTGCCGTGACCAAAGTCGTGGTCGGCCTGGACGACAACTTCCCGCCCATGGGTTTCCGTGACGAGAAGAACGAGCTGGTCGGTTTCGACATCGACCTGGCACGCGAAGCCGGCAAGCGCATGGGCCTCGACATGGAGTTCAAGCCCATCGACTGGAGCGCCAAGGAAGCCGAACTCGCGGGCAAGCGTGTCGACATGCTGTGGAACGGCTTGACCATCACCGAGCAGCGCAAGGAAAAGATCGCCTTCTCCGCGCCGTACATGGAAAACCACCAGATCATCGTGGTGCTGGCCAACGGCGGCATCAAGACCAAGGCCGATCTGGCCGGCAAGGTCGTGGGCGCGCAGGACGGCAGCTCGGCTGTCGACGCGATCAAGAAGGACGAAGCCGTGGCCGGCAGCTTCAAGCAATTGAAGACTTTTGGCGACAACATCACCGCGCTGATGGACCTGTCCGCCGGCCGCCTCGATGCCGTCGTGGTCGATGAAGTCGTGGGCCGCTTCCACGTCGCGAAGAAGGCCGAGGAGTACCGCGTGCTCGAAGAGAACTTCGGCGTCGAGGAATACGGCGTGGGCCTGCGCAAGGAAGACACGGAGCTGCTGACCAAGCTCGAAGCTTCGATGGCCGAGATGAAGAAGGACGGCAAGGCCGCTGAAATCGCCACCAAGTGGTTTGGCAAGGACATCATCAAGTAAGCAGACTGTCCAGCGCTTCGCACCGGCTGCGCCGTCACAGGCCTGCCGGTGTTTTGCGTTTCTGGACCACAAGGCAATTGCATGGAATACGTTCTCTCCCTTCTGGGGCCGCTGTCCCAGGGGGCGCTGGTCACACTGAAGCTGTTCGTGGTGACGCTGGTCCTGGCGGTGCCGCTGGGGCTGGCGCTGGCCTTGGCGCGCGTGTCGCGCTTTCGCGCGCTGGCGCGGCTGGTCAACGGCTATATCTGGCTGATGCGCGGCACGCCGCTGATGCTGCAGATGCTGTTCATCTACTTCGCGCTGCCGTTCGTGCCCGTGATCGGCGTTCGCTTTGACGACTTTCCGGCTGCCGTTGTCGCTTTCTCGCTCAATTACGCTGCCTACTTCGCGGAAATCTTCCGTGCGGGCATCCAGTCGATAGACCGCGGCCAGTACGAAGGCGCGAAAGTGCTGGGCCTGACCTACGGCCAGACCATGCGCCGCATCGTGCTGCCGCAGATCTGGCCGCGCATTCTGCCGCCCATGAGCAACGAGACCATCACCCTGGTCAAGGACACCTCGCTGATCTACGTGCTCGCGCTCAACGACCTGTTGCGCGCGGCGCGCGGCATCGTGCAGCGCGATTTCACCACCACGCCGTTCATCGTGGCCGCGTGCTTTTATCTTGTCATGACCCTGGTGCTGACCTGGGGCTTCCAGTACCTGGAGAAACGCTATGCCAAATACGACGCTTGAGAAGACGGCGGCGCCAGGCAGTGACGTGATGATCAGCGCGCGCGACATCTGCAAGGGCTTCAACGGCCTGCCGGTGCTGCGCAATGTGTCGCTCGACCTGCTGCGCGGCGAAGTGGTGGCCGTGATCGGCCCTTCGGGTTCGGGCAAGAGCACCTTTCTGCGCTGCCTCAACCATCTCGAAACCATAGACAGCGGTCACATCCACATCGAAGGCGAGCTGCTGGCCGAGACCAGTGCCGCGGGCGTCTGCAGCTATGTGCCCGACGCGCAGATCCGCCACATCGGCCGCAAGATGGGCATGGTGTTCCAGTCGTTCAATCTGTTCCCCCACCTCACGGTGCTCGAGAACGTGATCGAGGCGCCCATGGTCGTCAAAGGTCTGGCGCGCGGCCAGATCGTGCCCCGGGCCGAAGCGCTGCTGCAAAAAGTCGGTCTGTTGGAAAAACGCGACAGCTACCCGGCTCGTCTGTCGGGCGGGCAAAAGCAGCGCGTGGCCATCGCTCGCGCCCTGGCCATGGAGCCCGACATCCTGTTGTTCGATGAACCCACGTCGGCGCTGGACCCCGAACTCACGGGCGAAGTGCTGCGCACCATGCGCGAACTCGCCCAGGAGAACATGACCATGCTCGTGGTGACCCACGAAATGGGCTTTGCGCGCGAAGTCGCGCACCGCGTGGCGTTCATGGACCGCGGCGAGCTGATCGAGTCGGGCCCGGCCGCGGAATTCTTTGCGCAGCCAAAACACGCACGCACCCAGGCATTTCTGCACAATATGCTTTGACCGCATCCCCGAGCCCGCATCCACAACCATGGATCGTCGGGGGGTTAGTGTCAGCAAACATACATGAATGTATGTAATCGTTTAACATCACTTCCGTGATGCATATTTGTTTTTTCCTGTAGGAGCCGTAGGTCCATGACAGCACCCGCGCCCCTGGTCGAACTGCGCAACGTAACTTTTGGTTATGGTGAGCGGGTGATCCTGCGCGACCTGAGTTTGCAGATACCGCGCGGCAAGGTCACGGCGCTGATGGGAGCCTCGGGCGGTGGCAAGACCACCGTGCTGCGGCTGATCGGCGGACAGCAGCGCGCCCAGCAGGGCCAGGTGCTGTTCGACGGCAAGGACATAGGCGGCATGAACCAGGCGCAGCTCTATGCGGCGCGCCGGCGCATGGGCATGCTGTTCCAGTTCGGCGCGCTGTTCACCGACATGAGCGTGTTCGACAACGTGGCGTTCGCGCTGCGCGAGCACACCGATCTGCCCGAAGCGCTGGTGCGCGACATCGTGCTCATGAAGCTGCATGCCGTGGGCCTGCGCGGCGCGCGCGCCCTCATGCCCAGCGAAATCTCGGGCGGCATGGCGCGGCGCGTGGCGCTGGCGCGCGCGATCGCGCTGGACCCCGAACTCATCATGTACGACGAGCCTTTCGCCGGCCTGGACCCGATCGCGCTGGGCACGGCCGCGCACCTGATTCGCGAGCTCAACGACGCGATGGGCCTGACCACGGTGCTGGTGTCGCACGACGTCTTCGAGACTTTCCAGGTCGCCGACCATGTGATCATTCTCGGCCCGGCCTGTGTCGCGGCCCAGGGCACGCCGGCCGAAGTCATGGCCAGCACCGACCCGCTGGTCGACCAGTTCGTGCATGCGCGCGCCACCGGTCCCGTGCCTTTCCACTATCCGGGCCCCGATGCGGCCCAGGACTTCGGCCCCGGAGGTCGCGCATGAACCGCCTGCACCCCGCGCGCATAGGCCGCGCCGCACGCGAGCACTGCACGGCGATAGGCCAGGCCACGCGCCTGCTGCTGCGACTCATAGGCCTGCTGGGCGCGACGCTGCGCCGGCCGCGGCTGATGGGCGACCAGATCCACTTTCTCGGCAACTACTCGCTGGCCATCATCGGCGTGTCGGGCCTGTTCGTCGGCTTCGTGCTGGGCCTGCAAGGCTATTACACGCTGCAGCGCTACGGTTCGGCCGAAGCGCTGGGCCTGCTGGTGGCGCTGTCGCTGGTGCGCGAGCTGGGACCCGTGGTCACGGCGCTGCTGTTTGCCGGGCGCGCGGGTACGGCGCTCACGGCGGAAATCGGCTTGATGAAAGCCGGCGAGCAGCTCAGCGCCATGGAAATGATGGCCGTCGACCCGGTGCGCCGCATTCTCGCGCCGCGCTTCTGGGCCGGCGTGATCGTGCTGCCTTTGCTGGCCGCGGTGTTCAGCGCCGTCGGCGTGATCGGCGGCTGGATTGTCGGCGTGCTGATGATCGGCGTGGACGGCGGTGCTTTCTGGGGCCAGATGCAACAGGGCGTCGACTGGTGGGCCGATCTGGGCAATGGCGTTCTCAAGAGTCTGGTGTTCGGCGTGGCGGTGACCTTCGTGGCGCTGCTGCAGGGTTATCTGGCCAAGCCGACGCCCGAAGGTGTTTCCCGCGCGACAACGCGCACCGTGGTGATGGCCTCGCTGGCCATCTTGGGGCTGGACTTCCTGCTCACCGCGACGATGTTCAGTATTTGATGCTCCCACCAGGTGGGTGAGAGGAAGATTCATGCAGCAATCTAAAAGTGACGTGTGGGTGGGCTTGTTTGTTCTGCTCGGCGCAGCGGCCCTGGTGTTCTTGGCCTTGCAGTCGGCCAATCTGCTGAGCCTGAGCTTTCAGCAGACCTATCCCGTGAGCGCGCGTTTCGACAACATCGGCGGGCTCAAGCCCAAGGCCGCGGTACGCAGCGCCGGCGTGGTCGTGGGCCGCGTGCAGTCGATCACGTTCGACGACAAGACCTTCCAGGCCAGCGTCAACCTGGCGCTGGAAAAGCAATACAGCTTTCCCAAGGACAGCTCCCTGAAGATCCTGACCAGCGGACTGCTGGGCGATCAATACATCGGCATCGAGGCCGGTGCCGATGAAGCCGTGCTCGCTCCCGGCGACCGCATCATCGCCACCCAATCGGCCGTGGTGCTGGAAAACCTCATTGGACAGTTCCTTTACAACAAGGCGGAAGATGGTGGCTCCAGCGCTCCTGCACCGGAAAAACAATGACCACAATGAACTTCGCGGGCCTGCCCCGCACACAATTTTCCGTCGGGCCGGGCGGCCTTGCCGCGCTGGTGCTGACGCTCGCGCTGACCGGCTGTGCGACCACGACCGATCCCCAGGCCACGGCTGACGCAGCGACGCCCACCAAGGCTTCCAACCCTGCCGACCCGTTCGAGTCATTCAACCGCAGCATCTACGGCTTCAACACCGCGCTCGACGACGCGGTGCTCAAGCCCGTGGCCACGCTGTACCGCGATGTCACGCCCGCCGTCGCGCGTGACGGTGTCGGCAACTTCTTCGCCAACCTCGGCGACGCCTGGTCGTTCATCAACAACCTGGCCCAGGCCAAGGGCGAAGGCGCTTACTACAGCATCGTGCGCTTCAGCGTCAACACGGTGTTCGGTATCGGCGGACTGTTCGATGTGGCCAGCGAGATGGGGCTGCAGCGCAGTCCCCAGGACTTCGGCCTGACGCTGGGGCGCTGGGGCGTGCCCACCGGCCCTTATGTGGTGCTGCCGCTGCTGGGCCCTTCGACGGTGCGCGACACCGCGGCCCTTCCGGTCGACATCAAGGGCAACCTGCTCGGTTACACGCATGACGTGCCGGCGCGCAACAGCCTGTCGGTGCTGGGTCTGGTCGACAAGCGCGCACGCCTGCTGCAGGCCGGCGACATGCTCGATGCCGTGGCGCTCGACAAGTACAGCCTGACGCGCGACGTCTACCTGCAGTTGCGCGGCCAGCGCTCGCAGGGCGACGGCCTCGATACCGAAGATTTCGGCGATGACGGCGACGCCGGCATGCTGCCTCCCGAAGAGTGAGCGCCGCTTGCATCTGCTTGCAACCCTTGACATGCGCGTCATCAACCTGCTGACGCGCTCAAGCACAATCGAAGACGACAAGGCCTGCAAGGCCTTCGCTTCAAAAAGGAAAATACGATGATCAATCGACGTATCTGGGCCACTACCGCTGCCGCCTGGCTGGCTCTGTCGGCGCTGCCCATGGCGGCAATGGCCGCCGATGAAACTCCCGATGCACTGGTCAAGCGCGTTTCTGCCGACGTGCTCGAAACCATTCGTAACGACCCGTCGCTCAAAACCGCCGATGTGGCGCGCATCAGCGCACTGGTCGACAAGGTGGTCATGCCGCATGTGAACTTCCAGCGCATGACGTCCGCCGCGGTCGGCCCGAAGTGGCGCGAAGCCACGCCCGAGCAGAAACAGCGTCTGCAGGCCGAATTCAAAGCCTTGCTGATCCGCACCTATTCGGGCGCGCTGGCCCAGGTCAATGACCAGACCGTGGTCGTGAAGCCCATGCGCGCTGCGGCCGGTGACAAGGACGTGCTGGTGCGCACCGAAGTGCGTGGCAAGGGCGACCCCATCCAGCTCGACTATCGTCTGGAGCAGAACGCCCAGGGCGCATGGCGCATCTACAACCTGAACGTGCTGGGCGTGTGGCTGGTCGAAACCTACCGCAGCCAGTTCGCCCAGGAAATCAATGCGCGCGGCATCGATGGCCTGATCCAGGCGCTGGCGTCGCGCAACAAGGTCTGAGGCCAGACGCCATGGACCTGCAACTGCCCGCCGAGCTGACGCATGCGCAGGCGCGTGCCTGCGCGCAGGCGCTGTCTGCGCAGATCGCCGCCGCGCCCGCGGGCCGGGTCGACATCGACGCGTCGGCGCTGATCACTTTCGATTCCTCGGCGCTGGCCGTGCTGCTCGACTGCCGGCGCACGGCGCTGGCAGCGGGCAAATCGCTCGCGGTCGCGGGCCTTCCGGCCGGGCTGCAGTCCATGGCCAGGCTCTACGGCGTACAGGCGCTGCTCGCGCCCGCGGCGGCTGCGCAGGCCGCCTGAGACCCTTCGCACCGGCGGTGCACGCGGCTTTCGTCGGGGCCGGCAGCGAACAATGCAGGCCCGGGCTTAAAATGCCAAGTTCCCATGCCCGCTGTCTCATTCCAATCCATCTCCAAGACCTACCGCACGCCCAAGGGCGTGTTCCGGGCCCTCAATGACGTCAGCCTGGACATCGAGGAGGGCGAGTTCTTCGGCCTGCTCGGGCCCAACGGGGCAGGCAAGACCACCTTGATCAGCATTCTGGCTGGCTTGGCGCGCGCCGACAGCGGCAAGGTGCTGGTCCAGGGCAGCGATGTCCAGGCCGACTACGCCCAGGCGCGGCGCAAGCTGGGCATCGTGCCGCAGGAGCTGGTGTTCGACCCGTTCTTCAATGTGCGCGAAGCGCTGCGCTTCCAGTCGGGCTACTTCGGCGTCAAGCACAACGACGCCTGGATCGACGAACTGCTGCACAGCCTGGGCCTGACCGACAAGGCAGACGCCAACATGCGCCAGCTGTCGGGCGGCATGAAGCGCCGCGTGCTGGTCGCGCAGGCGCTGGTGCACAAACCACCGATCATCGTGCTCGACGAACCCACGGCGGGCGTCGACGTCGAGTTGCGCCAAACCTTGTGGCACTTCATCGCCAAGCTCAACAAGCAAGGCCATACCGTGCTGCTGACCACCCATTACCTCGAAGAGGCCGAAGCGCTGTGCAGCCGCGTCGCCATGCTCAAGCAGGGCGAAGTCGTCAAGCTGTCGAGCATGTCCGACCTGCTCAAGTCGGCCTCGGCCAATGTGCTGCAGTTCAAGACCAACAGCCTCCTGCCGGAACACCTGCGCACGGCAGCGCGCATCACCGGGCGCATCGTGCAGATGCCCGCGCACGACGCGGGCGATATCGAGCGTTACCTTTCCGCGCTGCGTGAAGCCGGCGTGGTGATCGAAGACATGGAAATCCGCCGCGCCGATCTGGAAGATGTATTTTTGAATGTGATGGGCGAAGCCAAGGCATCCACCGGGAGCGTCGCATGAGAGGCTGGCAGACCCTGTTCTACAAGGAAGTGCTGCGCTTCTGGAAAGTCAGTTTCCAGACCGTGGCCGCGCCCGTGCTCACGGCCGTGCTGTACCTGCTGGTGTTCGGCCATGTGCTCGAAGGCCGGGTGCTGGTCTATGACCGCATCAGCTACACCGCGTTCCTGATTCCCGGCCTGGTGATGATGAGCGTGCTGCAGAACGCCTTTGCCAACAGCTCTTCGAGTATCGTGCAGAGCAAGATCATGGGCTCGATGGTGTTCATCCTGCTCACGCCGCTGTCGCACTGGGCCTGGTTCACGGCCTATGTGGGCTCGTCGGTGCTGCGCGGACTGCTGGTCGGCCTGGGCGTGTTCATCGTCACGCTGTTCTTCGCCGTGCCAGAATTCGCCGCGCCGGTCTGGATCCTGGTGTTCGTGGTGCTGGGCGCCGCGCTGCTGGGCACGCTGGGCGTCATTGCCGGGCTCTGGGCCGACAAGTTCGACCAGATGGCCGCGTTCCAGAATTTCCTGATCATGCCCATGACCTTCCTGTCGGGCGTGTTCTATTCGATACAGTCGCTGCCGCCGTTTTGGCAGACAGTAAGCCACCTGAACCCGTTCTTCTACATGATCGACGGCTTCCGCTACGGTTTCTTCGGCCAGAGCGATGTTTCGCCCTGGATCAGCCTGGCCATCGTCGGCGGTGCCTGGCTTGCCGTGAGCGCGCTGGCGGTGCATCTGCTGCGTACCGGTTACAAGATTCGCCACTGAGTCGCTTCGCGATGACTCTTTTTGTTTGCCCCCTTACCCCGGCCCCTGTGGCCGGGGCTTCGCAGGCCGCTACCGCGGGACTGCGCGAGATCTGACATGACTGCCGACCAACTCAAAGCCATCATCAGCGCAGGCCTGGCCTGTGAACTCCTGGAAGTCGAAGGTGACGGAAGTCACTGGTACGCAACCATCGTCAGCACCGCGTTCGACGGTCAGCGCCCGCTGCAGCGCCAGCGCCTGGTCTACGGCACCCTGGGTGACCGCATCCAGACCAATGAGGTCCATGCGCTGTCGATGAAGACTTTCAGCCCCGCCGAGTGGGCCAACAAGGCCTGAGGCCTGCAAGCAACGCCTTCGCGCCTGCGAACAATGCCTTCGCGCCAGCGCTCAAGGCCGTTTCAACTTTTATTTGGGCTCATCAGCCATGGACAAACTCCTGATTCGCGGCGGTCATCCGCTGCACGGCGAAGTGTCGATTTCCGGCGCCAAGAACGCCGCCTTGCCCGATCTGTGCGCCGCGCTGCTCACGGACGAGCCGGTGGTGCTGCGCAATGTGCCGCGTCTGCAGGACGTGTCGACCATGCTCAAGCTGATTCGCAACATGGGCGTCGAAGCCGAGCATGCGTCCGACGGTTCGGTGCGCATCGACGCCAGCCGCCTGTCGACGCCCGAGGCACCATACGAGCTGGTCAAGACCATGCGCGCATCGGTGCTCGCGCTGGGCCCGCTGCTGGCGCGCTTCGGTGAAGCCACGGTGTCGCTGCCCGGCGGCTGCGCCATCGGCTCGCGCCCGGTCGAGCAGCACATCAAGGGTCTGCAGGCCATGGGCGCGCAGATCGTCGTCGAGCATGGCTACATGATCGCCAAGCTGCCCGCGGGCCGCACGCGCCTGCAGGGCACGCGCATCACGACCGACATGGTCACCGTGACCGGCACCGAGAACTTCCTGATGGCCGCGTCGCTGGCCGAAGGCGAGACGGTGCTCGAGAACGCGGCGATGGAGCCCGAAATCGTCGATCTGGCCGAAATGCTGATCAAGATGGGTGCGCGCATCCAGGGCCATGGCACGAGCCGCATCACCATCCAGGGCGTGGAACGCCTGCACGGCTGCGACCACCAGGTGGTCGCCGACCGCATCGAAACCGGTACCTTCCTGTGCGCCGTCGCGGCCACGGGCGGCGATGTGGTGCTGCGCCATGCGCGCGTCGACCACCTCGGCGCGGTACTCGACAAGCTGCGTGACGCAGGCGTGCATATCGAGGAACTGCCCGATGGCCTGCGCGTGCAGTCCCAGGGCCGGCTCAAGGGCCAGAGCTTTCGCACCACCGAATACCCGGGCTTCCCCACCGACATGCAGGCCCAGTTCATGGCGCTGAACGTCATTTCCCATGGCGCGGTGTCGGTGACCGAAACGATTTTCGAAAACCGCTTCATGCATGTCAACGAACTGGTGCGCCTGGGCGCGAAGATCCAGATCGACGGCAAGGTGGCGCTGGTCGAAGGCGTGGAACGCCTGTCGGGCGCGACCGTGATGGCCACCGACCTGCGCGCTTCGGCGAGCCTGGTGATCGCCGGCCTGGTCGCCACGGGCGAAACCGTTGTCGACCGCATCTACCACCTCGACCGTGGCTACGACTGCATGGAAGCCAAGCTGCGCGCGATCGGCGCCGATATTGAAAGAGTCTGATGATTACCCTTGCCCTGTCCAAAGGCCGGATCTTTGAAGAAACCCTGCCGCTGCTGGCCGCCGCCGGCATCGAAGTGCTGGAAGATCCCGAAAAATCGCGCAAGCTGATTTTGACCACCAACCAGCCCGACCTGCGCGTGGTGCTGGTGCGTGCCACCGATGTGCCGACCTACGTGCAGTACGGCGGTGCCGACCTGGGCGTGACCGGCAAGGACACGCTGATCGAGCATGGCGCGCAAGGCCTGTACCAGCCGCTGGATCTGCGCATCGCGCAGTGCCGCGTGAGCGTTGCAGTGCGCGCCGATTTCGACTACGCGCTGGCCGTGAAGCAGGGCTCGCGCCTCAAGGTCGCGACCAAGTACACCGAGATCGCGCGCAACTTCTTCGCCAGCAAGGGCGTGCACGTCGACATGATCAAGCTCTACGGCAGCATGGAACTCGCGCCGCTCACGGGCCTGGCCGACGCCATCGTCGATCTGGTCTCCACGGGCAATACGCTCAAGGCCAACCATCTGGTCGAAGTCGAACGCATCATGGACATCAGCTCGCACCTGGTCGTGAACCAGGCGGCACTCAAGCTCAAGCAGGCGCCCATGCGCCGCCTGATCGACGTGTTCGCGCGCGCCACGCAGGCCCAGACCCAGGCCTGAACCCACGCCCTCATTGAAGCCGGAAAAAATGAAAGCCACGCCCCTTCGCCTGCGCACCGACAGCGCCGATTTTGAAACCGCCTTCCAGGCCCGCCTGCATTGGTCGGCCGATACCGATGCGGCCATCGAGCAGCGCGTGGCCGACATCCTGGCCGACGTGCAAAAGCGCGGCGACGCCGCGGTGCTCGAGTACACGCAGCGTTTCGACGGCCTCGCGGCCGCGCAAATGTCGGCGCTCGAACTCACGGCCGAAGAACTCAAGGCCGCGTTCGACGGTCTGCCCGATGTTCAGCGCGAAGCGCTGCAGGCGGCCGCCGAGCGCGTGCGCCGCTACCATGAGGCGCAGAAGAAGGCCAGCGGCGAAAGCTGGAGCTATCGCGACGAAGACGGCACGCTGCTGGGCCAGAAGGTCACGCCGCTGGACCGCGTAGGCATCTATGTGCCCGGCGGCAAGGCCGCGTATCCGTCGAGCGTGCTGATGAACGCGATTCCGGCCCATGTGGCGGGTGTCGGTGAAATCATCATGGTCGTGCCCACGCCCCAGGGCGCGAAGAACGCGCTGGTGCTGGCCGCGGCCCACGTGGCCGGCGTGCACCGCGCGTTCACCATCGGCGGCGCCCAGGCCGTGGGCGCGCTGGCCTACGGCACGCAGACCGTGCCCAAGGTCGACAAGATCACCGGCCCGGGCAATGCCTATGTCGCCAGCGCCAAGAAGCGCGTGTTCGGCACCGTGGGCATCGACATGATCGCCGGCCCGTCGGAAATCCTGGTGATTGCCGACGGCAGCACGCCCGCCGAATGGGTGGCGATGGACCTGTTCAGCCAGGCCGAGCACGACGAACTCGCGCAAAGCATTCTGCTGAGCCCCGACGCCGACTATCTCGACGCCGTGCAGCGCGAAATCGACCGCCTGCTGCCAGAGATGCCGCGCGCGGAAATCATCGCCAAGAGCCTCAACGACCGCGGCGCGCTGATCCTCACGCGCGACATGGAAGAAGCCTGCGCGATCAGCAACCGCATCGCGCCCGAGCATCTCGAAGTCTCCAGCCAGGACCCGCACCGCTGGGAGCCGCTGCTGCGCCACGCGGGCGCGATCTTCCTCGGCGCCTACACCAGCGAATCGCTGGGCGACTACTGCGCCGGCCCCAACCACGTGCTGCCCACCAGCGGCACGGCGCGCTTTTCCTCGCCGCTGGGCGTCTATGACTTCCAGAAACGTTCGAGCCTGATCGAGGTCAGCGAAGCGGGTGCCCAGACGCTGGGGCGCATTGCCTCGGTGCTGGCCCATGGCGAAGGCCTGCAAGGCCATGCGCGGGCTGCGGAAATGCGCTTGAAGGACTGATTTTTCCGCTCCAAGCCGGAGCGAATCCAAGCCACGGTCTTGCAATAAGCCGTGGCTTTTTTTATCTGCCATCATAAATGCACGAACTTCGTGAAGCACGAATTTCGTGTCACACGAAGTTCGTGTAAACTTGCGCATATGAAGAACGTGACCATCACCGTGGACGACAACGTGCTCGAATGGGCCCGGGTCGAAGCCGCGCGGCGCGGCACCAGTGTGTCTCGCATGGTCGGCGACTTCCTGGCCGAAATGCAGCGCCGCGAAGACGCTTATGAGCGTGCCTACCTCGCCTGGCGCACCGACGAGCGCACCTGGGAAGCCGATGACAGCGCCGCCGTGGCGCGCAGCGTGTGCTTTGCGCGCATGGGAGACTCCGCATGAGCCGGCCCAACCCGCTGCGCCAGCCGGTGTTCGTCGACACCTCGGTGCTGGTGAGCGCCGAAAATATTGCCGATCCCGCGCAGGCCGCCGTGCTGGCCTGGCTGGACCGCCTGTGGCGCGAGCGCCTGGGCCGGGTGAGCGCGCAGGTGCTCGCCGAGTTCTATGAAACCGTGACCGGCGCGCGCCAGCGGCCCATGCCCCAGGGCGATGCGCGTGCGGCCATGCGCCGTTATCAAACCTGGACGCCATGGCAGATCGATGCCGCGACGTTCGAGACCGCCTGGGCCGTCGAGGCCCGCCACCAGCTTGCCTGGGGCGATTGCCTGGCGCTGGCCGCGGCCCAGCACAGCGGCTGTGAGACGCTGCTGTCGCTGCAGTTGCCGCACGGCGCGCAGTATGGCGGCGTGCAGATCATTCATCCCGTCCAGCAGCCCATCGTGGCCTTGACTGGCGCCGGGGCAGAGGACTGAAGTCATGACACAACCCCAGAATTTTTCGCGCGCCCTGGAGCGCATCCGCCCCGACGTGCGCGCCATGCATGCCTATGTAGTGCAGCCCGCGACCGGCATGCTCAAGATGGACGCGATGGAAAATCCGTTCGGTCTGCCCGCCGCACTGCAGGCCGCGCTGGGCGCGCGCCTCGGTGCCTTGCCGCTGAACCGCTACCCCGGCGAGCGGCTCGAAGACCTGAAGACGGCGCTGATGGACTACGCGGGCGCGCCCGCGGGCTCGGCCATCCTGTTGGGCAATGGCTCGGATGAAATCATTTCGCTGCTGGCCCTGGCCTGCGCCCAGGCCGGCGAGCGCGCCAAGCTGCTCGCGCCCATGCCGGGCTTCGTGATGTATCCGATGAGCGCGCAGCTCCAGGGCCTGGACTTCGTCAACGTGTCGCTGGACGCCGATTTCGAACTCGATGAAGCGGCGATGGTCGCGGCGATTGCCGAGCACCGTCCTGCAATCACCTATCTGGCCTACCCGAACAACCCCACGGCCACGCTCTGGGACGAAGCCGTGGTGCAGCGCGTGATCGACGCCGCGGGCGAACACGGCGGCCTGGTGGTCATGGACGAAGCCTACCAGCCGTTCGCCAGCCGCAGCTGGCTCGCGCGCATGCACGCCGAGCCCGAGCGCAATGCGCATGTGCTGCTGATGCGCACGCTCAGCAAGTTCGGCCTGGCGGGCGTGCGCCTGGGCTATTTGATCGGCCCCGCGGCCCTGGTCGGAGAAATCG
>NZ_JAHCDD010000047.1 GCF_018413525.1 Acidovorax sp. CCYZU-2555 | reverse complement strand
CTGATGCGTATCTGGCTGGAGAACGATCCCGCGTCCGGCGCTGTGCAGCAGGTGCACCAGCGGCTGCTGGCCACGCTGCAGTCGGGCGACGCGGACCGCATGGAGCAGGAAATGCGCGCGCATGTGCGCCGCACGGCCGCGGGCATTACCCGCGCCATGCGCGCCGGCCAGCCCGCTAGTTGAGCGCCACGCCCGCGGCCTTCACGACCTTTTCGGTTTTCACCGTGTCGATGCGCACGAACTCCTGGAATTCGGCGGCGGTCATGGGCGTGACTTCCGCGCCTGTGGGGCCCAGCCGTTCGACCAGCTTGGGGTCGGCCAGCGCGCGCGTCAAGCTGGCGCGCAGTTTCTCCAGCACCTCCTTGGGCGTGCCCTTGGGCGCGACCAGGCCGTACCAGGGATACATGTCGTAGCCGGGATAGCCCTGCTCGGCGATGGTCGGCACATTGGCCAGCGTCTGGGAGCGCTTGGCCGACGTCACGCCCAGCGCCAGCAGCTTGCCGCTCTTCACATGCGGAATCGAGCTGACGATGGTGTCGAAGTAGACCGAGACCTGGCCGCCGATGATGGCGGGCAGGGCTTCGGACGCGCCTTTGTAGGGCACATGCAGCATGTCTATGCCCGCGCGCTGCTTGAACAGCTCCGCGGCCAGATGCGATGTCGTGCCGTTGCCGAACGACGCATAGGTCAGCTTGCCCGGATTCGCCTTGGCGTAGGCGACCAGCTCGGGAATGGTGCGCGCCGGAACGGCCGGGTTGATGACCACGACCAGGGGCGTGATGCCGACCAGGCCGATCAGCTCGAAGCCGTCGGGGTCGTAAGGCATCTTGGCGTACAGGAACTTGTTGGTCACCAGCGAGCTGTTCGTGCCCACGAACAAGGTGTAGCCGTCGGCCGGGCTGCGCGCCGTCGCCTCGGCGCCGATCATGCCACCCGCGCCCGGCTTGTTGTCTATGACCATGGACTGCTTCAAGTCCACGGACATGCGTTCGCCGAGCGCGCGCGCGATGGCATCGGTGCCGCCTCCCGGAGGGAAAGGCACGATGAGGCGCACCGATTTGTGGGGGTATGAGGCACCGTCCTGCGCCGCAGCGGCGAAGGGGATGGCAAGAGCGACGCAGCTGAGAGCTGCCCTGAGGAAAATTCGGCGCATGAGTACTTCCTAGGTTTATCCAGTTTTGGCACAACTGCTGTCGCAATTTGCATGCCAGTGAAAATTTTGCATTAAATTTTCACAAAACAGGAATAGGGCTAACGCCAGTCACTGAATTGGTGAAGCCGCGGACTTTTTTGGGGCAGGGCGCGCGCCCGGGTGCACAGGTCGGTGCAGGCGAGCGCGAAAGACGCGCGAAAAAAAGGCCCGCCAAAGCGGGCCCGGGTTGCAGGCACAAGGCCTAGGAGCTCACTGCCGGTAGCTGTCGTCGATGCGGTCCAGCATGCGCAGCAAGGCCGGCCAGTCGCGCTCGTCGCTGCCGTCGGAGACGCTGAACTGGCGCGCCACTTTCGCCGCGACTGCGTCGCTGCATTCACGCAGCGCCGCGCCGCCCGCCTGGGCCGCGATCTGCGCCTGGCAGGCGCGCTCGAGGTAATAGATCAGGTCGAACGCCTCGCGCACCGTGGCGCCGGCCGACAGCAGGCCGTGGTTGCGCAGGATCATGACCTGGTGGTTGCCCAGGTCGCGCACCAGCCGGGGCTGCTCGTCGGCGTCCAGGGCCACGCCTTCATAGTCGTGGTACGCCAGGCCGCCATGAAAGCGCATCGCGTGCTGCGACAGGTTCAGCAGGCCGCGCTCCTGGGCCGCGACGCCCATGCCCGCCGCGGTATGCGTGTGCAGCACGCAGTTCAGATCGGCGCGGGCGTGGTGTATGCAGCTGTGGATCACAAAGCCTGCCGGGTTGCAGCCTATGCCCGTGGGGTCCTGGATGATCTTGCCGTCGTGGTCGACCTTGAGCAGGCTGGACGCCGTGATCTCGTCGAACATCAGGCCGTAGGGATTGATGAGGAATTCGTGCGGGGCATCGGGCACGCGCGCGGACACATGCGTGTAGATCAGGTCGGTCATGCGGTAGTGCGCCATCAGGCGGTAGCACGCCGCCAGATTGACGCGCTGCTCCCATTCCGCCGCGCTGACGGCCGCCTTCACTTCGGGGTAGATGTATGTCGTGCGCATGGTGTCCTGTGGAATTCCATCAACGTGAAAATATATAATGATATTTTCATTATTGACCAATTCCTGCGCGTCGTAAACGCCACAGGACGCAGCAAGACTAGTAGGAAGGGGGCGTTACCACCCAGATCAGTTCGGTCGCGGTGCTGCCCGGATTGCGATAGCGGTGGGGCGTGCTGCTCGCGAAGCTGAAGCTGTCGCCTTCGTCCAGCGTGAAGTGCTGCGCGCCTATCCACAGCTCCAGCGTTCCCTTCAGCACCACGCCGGCCTCGTGGCCCACATGTTCGTAGGTGTCATGGCCGCTGTCCGACCCCGGCTCCATGGTGGAAAAGAGCAGTTCCAGTGGGCCTTCGAGGTTGGGCGAGAGCAGGAAATCGGAGATGCCCGATGCGAACGCCAGGCGCCGGCGCCGTGCCTTGCGCACCACGACGCCGCCGTCGGACGGCTCGACGGTTCCGCCCTGCGGGAAGAACCAGCTGATCTGCACGCCCAGGGCTTCGGCGATCTGGTGCAGGTCGCTGATGGACGGCGTGCTCTTGCCGCGCTCCACCTGGCTCAGAAAGCCTATGGACTTTCCGCAGATTTCGGCCACCTGCTGCAACGACAGGTTCTTGGCCTTGCGCAGCCCCTTGATTTCGCGCCCCACCCATTCCATGGGATCGACCGACTTCGCCGGCTCGGCAGCGGGTGCTGGCTTGACTGCTTTCGGTTTCACGGCCTTCGGCTTGGCTGGGCTCTTCGCCGCAGCCTTGCGCGGGTTCGCGGTTCCTTTGGCGGGCTTGGGGGGGCTGGGGCGGTTTGTTGGCATTTCTTCGTGGGTATCGGGCGGGCCTTGCCGCGGCATGGCAAATGGGCGCGCGCTGCGCCTCTTTTGCCGCAGGCAGAGCCGTATTTTGCGCCAACTCGGGCCGCAAGACGATAGGGTGAAATGTTTTGAAAATTAGTTCAGTTTGGTGAAAAAACGATTGTTGTATTTCACCAAGGGGCTAGAATTTGTCAATCAATCATCGCCCATCCCTTCCATCAGCCCCAGGAATCCCCATGCTCCAAGTTGCCAACCCGAATGCAGCCCTCGAACAACGCCGGCAGGACGCTTGCCCGCGCGGGGTGGGCGTACAGACGCAGGTGTTCACGGCCTCGGCCCTGAATGCCGAAATCTGGGATGTGACCGGCAAGCGCCTGATCGACTTCGGCAGCGGCATCGCCGTGCTCGCCACCGGCCACCGCCATCCGCACATCGTGGCCGCGGTCAAGCAGCAGCTCGACAGCTTTCATCACACCTGTTTCCAGGTCACGCCCTATGAGAGCTACATCGCGCTGTGCGAGAAGCTCAACGCGCTGACGCCCGGCAGCTACCCGAAGAAGACCGCGTTGTTCACCACGGGCGCCGAAGCCGTCGAGAACGCGATGAAGGTGGCCAAGGCCGCGACGGGCCGCAGCGCGGTCATCGCCTTCTCGGGCGCCTTCCACGGCCGCACCTTGATGGGCATGGCGCTGACCGGCAAGGTCCACCCCTACAAAGCCGGCTTCGGCGCCATGCCGGCCGACGTCTGGCATGTGCCTTTCCCCGCTGAAGCCCTGGGCGTGACGGTCGACGACAGCATCGCGGCCATAGAGAAACTGTTCAAGGCCGATGTCGATCCCAAGCGTGTCGCGGCCATCATCCTGGAGCCGGTGCAAGGCGAAGGCGGCTTCTATATCGCGCCCCCGGCGCTGTTTCGCAAGCTGCGCGAAATCTGCGACGCGCATGGCATCTTGCTGGTCGTGGACGAAGTGCAGACCGGTTTCGGGCGCACGGGCAAACTGTTCGCGCTGGAGCACATGGGTGTGGAGGCAGACCTGATCACCATGGCCAAGAGCCTTGCGGGCGGCTTTCCGCTGTCGGCGCTCACGGGCCGCGCGGAACTGATGGACGCCGCGGCGCCGGGCGGGCTGGGCGGCACCTACGCGGGCAATCCGCTGGCCGTGGCCGCGGCGCTCGCAGTCATCGAAGTGATGCAAGCGGAGCAGCTGCCGGCGCGCGCACAGCAGCTGGGCGAAAAGCTGACGCAGGTGCTGCGCTCCCTGCAGGCCACGGTGCCTGAGCTTGCCGAAGTGCGCGGCCTGGGCGCCATGGTCGCGGCCGAATTCAAGGACCCGGCCACGGGCGCGCCGCTGGCCGCCCGGGTCAAGCGCATCCAGGACCTCGCATTGGAAAGAGGACTGCTGCTGCTGACCTGCGGGGTCAATGCCAATGTCATTCGCTTTCTGTTCCCGCTGACCATAGAAGACAGCGTGTTCGAGGAAGGCCTGGCGCTGCTGGCCCAAGTCGTCGCGGAGGCTTGAGAGATGCCCACGTTGGCGGTTGCCGGTGCCTATCTGCACCACAAGACTGCGGTCGAAGAACTGCTGCGCAAGCGGCTGCCAGACTGGACCATCGTACGGCCCGGCGATGCCGCGGCCAGCGACGCCTGCGTCGCGGTCTGCTGGGACCAGCCGCGCGACACCTGGCAGCAGCTGCCGGGTCTGCGCATGGTGCATTCGATAGGCGCGGGCGTCGACAGCCTGGTGCGCGACCCCGGCTTGCCCGATGTTCCCATCTGCCGCGTCATCGACCAGGCGCAGGCGCAGCGCCTGACCGAATACGCGCTGTGGGGCACGCTGACTTTTCACCGCGGCTTCGACATCGCCGCGCGCAACCAGCGCGAACTGCTGTGGCAGCGGCCGGCCAATCGCGCGGCGGCCGATGTCGTTGTGGGCGTCATGGGCCTGGGTGAAATCGGCGCGCACATGGCGCGCGCGCTCGCGGCCCAGCACTACCGGGTCAGAGGCTGGTCGCGCAGCCCGCGGACCATGGACGGCATAGAGACGTTTTCTGGCGCCGACGGGCTGGGGCCTTTTCTGCAGGCGACGGAAGTGCTGATCTGCGTGCTGCCGCTGACCGACGAGACCGAAGGCATTCTTTCGCGGGATCTGCTGTCGCGGCTCGCGCCCGGCGCCAAGCTGATCCATGTGGGGCGCGGCCCGCATTTCGTCGAGGCCGATGTGCTGGCGGCATTGGAGTCGGGCCAGCTCGGCGGGCTGCTGGTCGATGTGTTTCCGGTCGAGCCCCTGCCCGTGGACAACGCGCTGTGGCGCCACCCCAAGGTCATGGTGACGCCGCACATGGCCGCGGTGATGCCCATGCCCGACGTGGTCGGCCAGATCGCCGAAAACTGCGAACGGCTGCTCGCGGGGCAGCCGCTGCTGCGCATGGTGCAGCGCGCTTCGGGCTACTGAAGGCCGGCCCCGGCGCGGGGGCGCGCATGCCAAAGGCTTTTGGTGCGGAATCCAAAACCCCGGATGATGCCTGGCGTTGCGGTCTCCCGCGGGCGCCGGGCGGCCGGCGGCGTGGGAGGGCGGCGTTCGCGCGGGAACTGATACGGTGATTTAGATCAATAAACCATCTGATACGGTCCAAATCGTCCCATCTGCTGCTGTTGCCCAAAGTGCTTGCGGCGCATAGTAGCGGACAAGGTACGGCGCTGCGCGAAGCGTCGCCGCCACCGTTGTCTTTGAGGCCTTATGTCAGATCACCCCACGTCACAGCGCGGCAAAGTACCGCGCAAGGTCATTCCCATCGCACCCGTGCCCATTGAAGAGCACGAGCAGCCGTTGTTCGAGGCGCGCAAGAAAATCCAGCCACGCTCGATCAGCGGGGTCTTTGCGCGCTGGCGCTGGGCCATGGTCTGGATCACGCAGCTGTTCTTCTACGGCATTCCCTGGCTGCAGATCAATGATCGCCAGGCCCTGCTGTTCGATCTCGAACAGCGGCGCTTCTATATCTTCGGCTGGCTGCTGTACCCGCAGGATTTCATTTATCTCACCACGCTGCTGATCATTTCGGCGCTGGCGCTGTTCCTGTTCACCGCGGTTGCCGGACGGCTGTGGTGCGGCTTCAGCTGCCCGCAATCGGTCTACACCGAAATCTTCATGTGGATAGAGCGCAAGACCGAAGGCGACCGCAGCGCGCGCCTGCGCCTGGACAACAGCGGCTGGACGCGCGAGAAGTTGCTCAAGCGCACTTCCAAGCATCTGCTGTGGCTGCTGATCGCGCTGTGGACCGGCTTCACGTTCGTCGGCTATTTCGTGCCCATCCGCACGCTGGCCGTCGAAGTCATGGCGCTGCAGGGCGCATGGCAGATTTTCTGGGTGCTGTTCTATGCGCTGGCCACCTATGGCAACGCGGGCTTTCTGCGCGAGCAGGTCTGCACCCATATGTGCCCCTATGCGCGCTTCCAGAGCGCGATGTTCGACAAGGACACGCTGCTGGTCACCTATGACGCCGCGCGCGGCGAAAGCCGCGGCCCGCGCGCCAAGGACATCGATTACAAGGCCCAGGGCCTGGGCGACTGCATCGACTGCAAGCTGTGCGTGCAGGTCTGCCCCGTGGGCATCGATATCCGCGACGGCCTGCAATACCAGTGCATCAATTGCGGCCTGTGCATAGACGCCTGCAACTCGGTGATGGACAAGATGCATTACCCGCGCGGGCTGATACGGCTGTCGACCGAGAACGCGCTGGCGCGTGGCTGGCGCGGCATGCAGGTCGTGCGCCGCATGCTGCGTCCGCGCGTGCTGATCTACGGCGCGGTGCTGCTGGGTCTCACGGTGGCGATGGTGGTGAGCCTTTATGTGCGCGTTCCGCTCAAGGTCGATGTGGTGCGCGATCGCGGCACGCTGTCGCGCATCGTCGCCGGCGGCCAGATCGAGAACATCTACCGCGTGCAACTGGGCAATGCGACCGAACAGCCGCAGCGCCTGCAGCTCTCGGCCTCGGGCCTTGACGGCCTGCGCGTGGCCTCGGACACCGAAGTCACGGTAGACGCCGCGGCCGACCGCTGGATCGTCGTGCGCCTGCAGGCACCGTACGGCGTGGCCTCCGCGGGCTCGCACCCGGTGCAGCTGGAAGTGCATTCGCCGGTCGATGCTTCCATTGCGGTGCAGGCGAAGACGACGTTTTTGGTGCCGCGGTGATGGTGTTCGCACTGCGCCTTCAGTCATAGTGCAGACGTTCGCCCTTCGATGGGTGGGCATGGGCAGACTCAGGGCGAACGGGGGCAGTTGAGCGCGTTGTCACCTCGGTGACGCCTCAGCGCCCATGGCTAGCATGTCGGCGCGGTGTTTGGTTATGGTGTGCGCACCCCCGTTCAGTCCGCATAACACCATGACAAATCCTCACGACAGCGCGCCCGAAGACGCCAAGCCCGCCGCCGCTCCCGGCTTTCGCTCCGCCATCATCCGCCAGGGCACGGTGCGCGCCACGACGCGCAGCTTCCTGCATGCGCTGGGCCAGGACGATGAAGATATAGAACGCCCGCATATCGGTGTGTTCCATACCGGCGGCGAAATGAGCCCCTGCAATCTGAACCTGCGCGACCAGGCCCAGCATGCGAAGACCGGCATCTACGCGGGCGGCGGCACGCCGCACGAATGCCCGGTGGTCTCGGTGAGCGACGGCCTCACGATGGCGCATTCGGGCATGCGCTTTTCGCTGATCTCGCGCGAGCTGATTGCCGACAGCGTCGAAGCTTCGGTGCGCGGCCACCAGTGGGACGGCATCTTCGCGATCGGCGCCTGCGACAAGAATCTGCCGGGACTGATGATGGGCATGCTGCGCTGCAATGTGCCCAGCGTGTTCGTGCACGGCGGCTCGGCGCTGCCGGGCCAGACGCCAGGAGCCGAGGGCCGCGACCTGAACGTTGTCGACACCTATGAAACCATAGGCCAGGTACTGGCCGGCACGGCCACGCAGCAGGACCTCGCGCAGATCAGCCGCAGCTGCCTGCCCACGGCCGGCGCCTGCGCGGGGCAGTTCACGGCCAACACCATGGGCATGGTCAGCGAAGCGCTGGGCCTGGCGCCCATAGGCTCGAGCATGGTGCCCGCGGTGTTCAGCGAGCGCGCGCCGCTGATGCGCCGCGCGGCGAAGACGCTGATGCGCGCCGTGTGGGCCAGCGCCGAAGGCCGGGGCCCGCTGCCGCGCGACATCGTCACGCGCCAGGCGCTCGAAAATGCCTGCGCCGTGGTCAGCGCCACGGGCGGCTCGACCAATGCGGCGCTGCATCTGCCGGCAATCGCACACGAGGCCGGCATACGCTTTCACCTCGACGATGTCGCCGAAGTGTTCGCGCGCACACCGCTGATCGCCGATCTGCGGCCCGGCGGCCGCTATCTGGCGCGCGATGTCTATTACATCGGCGGCGCGGGCGTGATCATGCGCAGCCTGCTCGACCAGGGCTTGTTGCATGGCGATGTACTGACCTTCACCGGGCGCACGCTGGCCGAGGAACTCGCGTCGGCCCAGGCGCCCGACGGCCAGGTGGTGCGCGCCATCGACAACCCGATCTCGCGCGACGGCGGCCTGGCCGTGCTCAAGGGCAATCTGTGCCCCGACGGCGCGCTGCTCAAGACCGCGGGCCTCAAGACGCTGGTGCACAGCGGCCCGGCGCGCGTGTTCGAATCGGAAGAAGCGGCCCAGGCCGCGGTGCAGGCCATGCGCTATGCCGCGGGCGATGTGATCGTGATCCGCAACGAAGGCCCCAAGGGCAGCCCCGGCATGCGCGAAATGCTGGGCATCACGGCCTTGCTCTACGGCCAGGGCATGGGCGACAAGGTGGCGCTGCTGACCGACGGGCGCTTTTCGGGCGCGACGCGCGGCCTGTGCATAGGCTACGCCGGGCCCGAAGCCGCCGACAACGGGCCTATCGCGGTGCTGCGCGATGGCGACATGGTCAGCATAGACGCGCGCCCGCAGGCGCGTTCCATCAGCGTCGCGCTGTCTGAGGCCGAACTTGCGCAGCGGCTGCAGGAAAACGCCCATGCTCGCGTAAATACGGGAGTGCGTTGGGGCGGCTTGCTGGAAAAATACGCGCTGACGGTGCGACCGGCCCACCAGGGCGCGGTGACGCACTCGGGCGCGGTCACCTGGCTGCGTGACGAAGGCTGAACGAGAGGGCGGCCTTGCGCGTCTTCCCTATCAATATCAAGAAAGCAATCAATGACTCTGAATCGACGTGAATGGCTGGGCGCTGCGGGCGCGGGCGGCGCGGGTGCCCTGTTGGCCAGCATCGGAATGCAGGCCCATGCCCAGGCAGCGCTCGAGAGCCTCAACATCATCACGGGCTTTGCCGCGGGCGGCACGTCCGACGCCATCTGCCGCCGTGTCGGAACCCAGCTGGCGCCGGGCTACGCCAAGATCGCGGTGGTCGAGAACCGCACGGGCGCGGGCGGCCAGATCGCGATCAACTACGTCAAGGGCCGGCCGGCCGACGGCGCGACGCTGCTGCAGACACCCACGTCGATGCTGTCCATCTATCCGCACATCTACAAGAAGCTTGCCTATAACCCGGTCACCGATCTCACGCCGGTGACGCTGGGCTGCGTGTTCGACTTCGGTTTTGCGGTCGGCCCCGCAGTGCCGGCGCAGGTGACCAATGTGCGCGAGTTCCTGGCCTGGGCCAAGGCCAACCCGCTGGGCGCGAACTTTGGCTCGCCCGCACCGGGATCGACACCGCATTTCATCGGCGCGCTGCTCGGTCAGCACGGCGGCGTGGAGCTCAAGCACGCGGGCTACCGCGGCACGCAGCCCGCGCTGCTCGACATGATGGGCGGCAATGTCTCTGCCGTGTGCGGCCCCGTGGGCGACATGCTGCAGCATCTTTCCAGCGGCAAGATCCGCATCCTGGGCGTGAGCGGCCAGCGCCGCAGCCGTTTCGCGCCGCAGGTGCCGACGCTGGTCGAGCAAGGTTATGCCGACATGGCGCACAGCGAATGGTTTGCGTTTTTCCTGCCGGCCAAGGCCGCGCCCGAATTGGTGCAGCGCCTCAACGGCCATATGCGCACTGCGCTGGCCTCGAAGGACGTGGTCGACAGCCTCGCGGTCTTCGGCCTCGAAGCCATGTCTTCCACGCCCACCGAACTCGCGGCGCTGGTGAAGTCGGAAGTCGCGAAGTGGGGCCCCATCGTGCAACGCGTGGGCTTTACCGCCGAAGGTTGAGAGGGGGCTGCGCCGCGGCGCAAAAAACACAACGGGAGCCTTGGCTCCCGTTTTTGATGGTGTCGTGACAATCCCACATGCATACCATGTTGTTTTGTCGCACTGGCTGCGTAAAAACGCGTATAGGGTTTATACTAGAGGCTACGGGTTACTACTTAGGTGTCCCGCTCTGGTGGTGTTGGAGATGCTAGCCACCAGTTGTTTGAGTGCATCTCATAGAAAGCACACCATGCGTCAAGCCATCAACACCCTGATCACTTTCATCGCTGACTACCGCGAAGCCCACATCGGCCTGGCCAACCAGTAATTGCAGAGCTGACCTGCGCAGCCGCCGACGTCCAGTCGGCATATGTGCACGGGCACTGCCGTCAAGGCAGCGGGTCCGGGACAAAATACTCCATGACGTTGGTCCTGGAGTATTTTTTTGCCAATTTGTTAGGCGCCATATAATATGGTGACATGCAAGAATTCGAACAAAAATACCAGGCGCTGCTGGGTGAAGCCCAGCGCCGCCAATGGCCTGGCCAGGACCGTATCCGCCTGTGTTTTCAAACGCTTTCGCTGGCCGCGGCCATCGATCGCGATTGCGCGCGCGTGCTGTCAGGCTACGGGCTGTCCGAAGGGCGCTTTGTGTTGCTTTTTCTACTCGAAGCGGCCAGCGCCGGACTGGCACCGCGCGAACTGGCCGAGCAAGCCGGCGTGACGCGCGCCACCGTCACCGGCCTGCTGGACGGTCTGGAGCGTGACACGCTGGTCGAGCGCCAGGCCGACGCCGCGGACCGGCGCGCGCTGCGCGTGCAACTCACGCCCCGGGGGCGGCAACTCGCACAGTCCGTGGTGGCCGAGCATGGCCGCTGGATTGCAGGCGTGTTCGGCGGGCTTTCGGTGGATGAGCGCAGCCAGCTTGCGGGTCTGCTGGAAAAGGTCGGCGCCGGCCTTGCCGCACGCAGCGAAGCGGGCCCGCCATGACGACCGCACGCAAGGGCGCGCGCCGCGGCGCCGATATTCCCGCCGATCTGCTGCAGGCGTTGTCGCTGGGCCAGGCGCGGAGCGCCACGCTGGTCGAAGGCCTGGCCGTGGACCAGGCACAGCTGCTGCGCGCGGTTTTTCCCGCGCTGCCCGCGCCCGTGCTGGCGGCCGCGGCCGAGGTCTGCGAACGCGGCATTCTGCAGCGCATGAACGGTATCGGCAGCCTGCTGTTCGACGCGCTGGGCAGCGCGGGCATCGCCGCCTGCAGCGCGCATGCGTCAGACACCGTGCGCGGCTGGGCCTGTTTCATGGTCGGCACCCAGCCGGGGCTGGATCTCGCCGCGCGGCTGCAAGCGATTCGCCCGCTGGCCGACGACGCACATTTCGGCGTGCGCGAATGGGCCTGGATGGCAGTGCGTCCCCACCTGGCGGCCGAGCTGGATGCGGCCATTGCGCAGCTCACGGTGTGGACCCACGAGCCTTCCGAACGCCTGCGCCGCTTTGCCTGCGAAGCGCTGCGCCCGCGCGGCGTGTGGTGCGCGCACATCGCAGCGCTCAAGCAGCAGCCCGAACGCGGCTTGCCGCTGCTGTCGCCGCTGCATGCCGATGCGTCGGTCTATGTGCAGGACTCGGTCGCCAACTGGCTCAACGACGCGGCCAAGAACCAGCCCGACTGGGTGCGTGCGTTGTGCGCGCAGTGGCTGCAGGCCGAGGCCGGCGCCGCGACGCGGCGTATCTGCCAGCGCGCCATGCGCAGCCTCTAGGCGCCGCGGGCCAGTTGGCCCAGCACGGCCAGCGCGTCTTCGATGCGCGCATCCCAGCCATGGCCGTAGTTCAGCCGCAGGCAGTGGCGAAAGCCGTGCGACGCCGAAAAGATCGGGCCTGGCGCGACGCTGATGCCGCGCGCGATCGCCTGGGCGTGCAGGGTCAGCGCGTCGCAGCCGGGCGGCAACTCGACCCACAGAAAATAGCCGCCTTCGGGCCGCGTGGCGCGCGTTCCTGGTGGAAAGTAATGGCCAACGGCTTCGGCGAACGGCGCCTGCGCGGCCGCAAGAAACTGGCGCAATCGGCGCAGATGCTTGTCGAAGCCGCCGCCCTCCAGGTATTCGGCCAGCGCCGCCTGGGCCGGCGCATTCGCGCCCAGCGTGGTCGTGAGCTTTTGCCGCGCGACAGCCTGGGAGAAGCGCCCGGCCACGGTCCAGCCTATGCGCCAGCCCGGCGCCAGGCATTTGGAGAACGAGGTGCAGTGCATCACCAGACCTTCGCTGTCGAAGGCCTTGGCGGGCAGCGGGCGCTGCGCGCCGAGATACAGCTCGGCGTAGACATCGTCTTCGATCAGCGGCAGCTGGTGGCGTGTGATCAGGGCGACGAGATCGCGCTTCTTGGCCTCGGGCATCAGGCTGCCCAGCGGGTTCTGGAAGTTGCTCATCAGCCAGCAGGCCTTGGGCCGGTGGCGCACGATGGCCGCTTCGAGCGCGGCCAGGTCCATGCCTTCGCGCGGGTGGGTGGGTACTTCGATGGCCTGCAGTCCCAGGCGTTCGAGCGCCTGCAGCGCCGCATAGAACGCGGGCGACTCGACCAGCACCGCGTCGCCGGGCCGCGTCACGGCCGCCAGGCACAGGTTCAGCGCTTCGAGCGCGCCGTTGGTGATGACGATGTCTTCGGTGGGCACGGCCATGCCCTGGGCCAGATAGCGCAGCGCGATCTGGCGGCGCAGCGCGGCATTGCCCGGCGTGAGGTCATCGACCGTGCTCCACGGGTCCAGCGTCTTCGTGGCGCGCGCCATGGCCTGGCCCAGGCGCTGCAGCGGAAACAGCAGCGGGCTGGGAAAGGCCGAGCCCAGCGGCACGACGCTGCGCGCATCGCTGGCCGCAAGAATGTCGAACACGCGCGCGCTGACATCGACCGACACCGACGCATCGGGCGGCTGCGAAGCCTGCTCGGGCTCGGGCGGCATGCGCCGCACGCCCGAAGCGACGAAGTAGCCCGAGCGCTCGCGCGCGCTCACCACGCCGCGCGCCTCGAGCAGGTAGTAGGCCTGGAACACGGTGGAGGCGCTGATGCCGCGGCTGTGGCACAGGCTGCGCACCGAAGGCAGCCGGTCGCCGGGCTGCAGCACGCCGCTGCGTATCGAGGTTTCGATATCGCCGGCCAGGGCTTCGTAGCGTTTCAGGCGCAGTTCTGCGCCGGGCCCGGAACTAGGCCGCAACCGGCACCCGCGGCGCGAACAGCGCGCCCGCGCCATGCGGCTGGCAGCGCAGATATTGCGCCGATGCCGTTACCTGGGCGCCCAGCACCTGGGCCGCATGCCAGGGCCAACGGGGGTTGTACAGCGCGGCGCGCGCGATCGCGATCGCGTCGGCATCGCCCGCATCGAGCGCGGCCTGGGCCTGCAGCGGATCGGTGATCAGGCCCACGCCGATCACGGGCGTGGTGAGCTGGGCGCGCAGCGCGCGCGCCAGCGGCAGCTGGTAGCCCGGGCCCACGGGAATCTTCTGCGCCGGGCTCAGCCCGCCGCTGGACACATGCAGGAAGGCCGAGCCCAGCGCCTGCAGTTCTTTGGCCAGCACCGCGCTCTGTTCGACATCCCAGCCGCCTTCTATCCAGTCCATGGCCGAAATGCGCACGCCCACGGGAATGCTGTCGGGCAGCGCCGCGCGCACCGCGGCGAACACTTCGAGCAGCAGGCGCAGGCGGTTCTCCAGGCTGCCGCCATAGTTGTCGCTGCGCTGATTGCTCAGCGGCGACAGGAACTGGTGCAGCAGATAGCCATGGGCCGCGTGCAGTTCGATCAGGTCATAGCCCAGGCGCTGCGCGCGCAGCGCGGCGTCCACCAAGGCTTTCTTGATGCGCACCAGATCGGCCAGCGTCGCGGCTGCGGGCGTGGGCACTTCGGGCGCAGCCGACAGCGCGCTCGGGCCCACCGTGGGCCAGCGCTGGTCCTGGGGCAGCGGGCCGCCGCCGGCCCAGGGCTGCAGGCTCGAGGCCTTGCGGCCTGCATGGTTGAGCTGCACGCCCAGCTTGATGTCGCTGAAGCGGCGCACATGTTCGATCACGGGGCGCATCGCGGCTTCGTTCGCATCGCTCCACAGTCCCAGGTCCCAGGGGCTGATGCGGCCCATGGCTTCGACGGCCGTCGATTCGACGATCAGCAGGCCCGCGCCCGACTGGGCCAACTGGCCGTAGTGCATCAGATGCCAGTCGGTCGCACCGCCTTCGTGGGCGCTGTAGGTGCACATCGGCGCGATCACGATGCGGTTGGACAGTTCGACGTTGCCCAGGGGCAGGGGAGAGAACAAGGCGGTCATGGCATCCCGTGAAAAAGAAAAGGAAAAAAGATCAGGCCTTTTCTTGCAGCAATTCCTGCAAGGCCTTGATCTGCTGGCGCAGCATGCCATTTTCCTGCTCCAGCGTCTCGACGCGCTGCTGCAAGGCGGCGACATCCACGCGCTCTTCGGCCGGGGCGTCGTCGCCCGCGCTTTCGTCGCGCGGCTTCTTCTTGGATTCACGCACGCGCTTGGCGGCCTGCTTGAGTTCGTCTTTACCCGCGGCAGCGGCTGCCACCTGTTCTTCGGCGGGCAGCTGGGCCACGGCGGCGGCGGCGTTGATCGAAATGTCGCCGGCCTTGACGGCAGCGACGACTTCGGGCGTGGCTTTCTGCTGGATGGTCTCGATCTGCTTGACCTGGGTGCTGCTCAGGCGCGCGACGCGGGCCAGCGCCTCGCGCGTGGCCATCGCCTGGTCGTCGGCCGTGGGCTCGGCCGGCGCGGCGTCGCTGGGCGCGGGCGCGTGTTCCGCGGCCTTGGCGCGGCGCGCGGCGACGATTTCGCGCTTGCGCAGCGCGAGCACGCCGCGCTGGAAGTCGGACACGCTGCGCCGGCCCAGGTGCTGGTCGATCATCCAGAGGTGGACATCGTCCATGTTCTGGAAATGCGTGGCCTGCACGGTCTCGAACGGCAGGCCGTGCTTGACGCAGATGCCGTGGCGGTTGTGGCCGTCGACCAGCAGATCGCCCCACAGCACCAGCGCGTCGCGGCAGCCTTCGGCAAGAATGCTGCGCTCCAGCGCTTCGTGTTCATCGGCGCTCAGCGGATCGATGTAGGCCTTGAGTTCTTCGTTGACAACAATATTCATGGGGCGTACGCAGAAAAAAGAAAGGGGCTGCAAAAGCAGCCCACAGGGTAGGGTGGACTGTGCCGCCGGCTCAGAGCAGGCGGGCAATCAAGGCGCCGTCGACCGGGCCTTCGAGCGGAATGCGCACGCGGACTGGATTACCCTGGGCAACGGTCACGGGTTCGCCTTCCAGGTTGAACATCTTCTCGAGCAGCACCTGGCGGTTGCCGCTGGGGTGGATGATTTCCAGCGTGTCGCCCACGGAGAAGCGGTTCTTGGTCTCGATCTCGGCCAGGCCGTCGGCCCAGCCGCGCACTTCGCCGACGAAGTGGCTGCGCTGCAGCACCGAGTGGCCGGTCTCGTAGTTCTGGTAGTCCTGCGCGGGGCGGCGTTCGAGGAAGCCGCTGGTGTAGCCGCGGTTGGCCAGGCCTTCGAGTTCGGTGATCAGGTTCGGGTTGAACGGACGGCCGGCGACGGCGTCGTCGATGGCGCGGCGATAGGTCTGGGCAGTGCGCGAGACGTAGTACAGCGACTTGGTGCGGCCTTCGATCTTCAGCGAATCGACGCCGATCTTGGTCAGGCGGTCGATGTGCTCGATGGCGCGCAGGTCCTTGCTGTTCATGATGTAGGTGCCATGCTCATCTTCCATGATGGGCATCAGCTCGCCGGGACGGCCTTGCTCTTCGAGCAGGTACACATTGTCGGCCTTGGGATGGCGCGGCTCGCTGCTGCAGGCCGAGAAGCCGGTTTCGGCTTCCTGCTGGGCCTTGGCGAAGTCGAAGTCGCCTTCCATCTTCAGCGGCATGGCTTCACCGGTGTTCGGGTCGACCGCGGTCTCCTGGGTCGCGTAGTTCCAGCGGCAGGCGTTGGTGCAGGTGCCCTGGTTGGGATCGCGGCGGTTGAAGTAGCCCGACAGCAGGCAGCGGCCCGAGTAGGCGATACACAGCGCGCCGTGCACGAACACCTCGAGTTCCATGTCGGGGCATTCCTGGCGGATCTTCTCGATTTCGTCCAGGCTCAGTTCGCGCGACAGGATGATGCGGGCAATGCCCATGCGCTGCCAGAACTTGACGGCTGCATAGTTGACGGTATTGGCCTGCACCGAGATGTGAATCGGCACTTCGGGCCACTTCTCGCGCACCATCATCATCAGGCCGGGATCGGCCATGATCAGCGCGTCAGGCTTGAACGCGATCACGGGCTCCATGTCGCGCAGATAGGTGCGCACCTTGTCGTTGTGCGGCAGCAGATTGCTGGTGACAAAGAATTTCTTGCCACGGGCATGGGCTTCGGCAATGCCCTGGCCGATCTGTTCGAGACGGAACTCGTTATTGCGCGCGCGCAGCGAGTAGCGGGGCTGGCCCGCGTAGATGGCGTCGGCGCCAAAATCATAGGCGGCGCGCATCTTGTCGAGCGAGCCGGCAGGCAGCAGAAGTTCGGGGGCTTTGAGAGGCATGGCGCAATTGTCTCCGATTGGGAGAAATCGGGTGGCGGTCATGGCCTGAAACTGCCGGGTATAGGGCAAAGTCGCGCGCAGCGCCCGCCCTCAAACGCCCTTCGACCTGCCCGCGCAGGGAGGCTCAGGGCGAACGGCGTTGGCGAGTTATACCCGAGGGGGTAGCGAGTTGCTCTCCCCCCGTTCGTCCTGAGCGGGGTAAGCGAGACGGGGTCTCGCAAGGCGCTCAAAAGAAATAGCGGGCTTCAAAATTCCCGTTCGCCCTGAGCCCGTCGAAGGGTGAACGGCCTGCGCTCAAGGCATGAGGACAGGCCGTTCATGGTGCGACGCGCCCGGCCAGGGAGGCTCACCACGAACGGGTCACTGTTTTGCCGCCTTTTGCCAAAATCCGACCACCTTCTAAGTCATTGATTTATTTGACAAAAAAAGCTGTTTCTTGAGAGCTTTTCGAAGGATGAACGTTCTGCTTTAGAAATCAAGCATGCGCTTAATCCCTTGGCCTGAACCCAATCGTCAGCGAACTCGGCACCCGCCCATCGGTATCCCGCGGCAGCGTGTCGGTCTTGTGCAGCGCGCGCACCACGGCCTGGTCCCAGGCGGCATTGCCGCTGGACTGGGTCACGCGCACGCTGACGATGGTGCCGTCGGGCGAAGTGCGCACCGCGACTTCGGCGCGCGGGTTGCCGGCCACATCGTCGGGGTAGACGATATTGGGCTTGACCTTGGCCGCGACCTTGGCGCCGTAACCGGCCGAAGGCCCGCCCGACGAGGAGCCGTTGCCCTGGCCCTGGTTGGGGCTGCTGCCGCGTTCGGCGCTGCCCTTGGAGTCGTCGGAGCCCGCACCGGCCAAGCCTTGCATGCGGCGCAGGTTCTCGGCGCGGCGCGCTTCGGCGGCCTTGGCTTCCTTGGCCGCGTCTTCCTTCTTGCGCTTGTCGGCAGCGGCTTTCTCCGCGGCTGCTTTTTCGGCCTTGGCCTTGTCTGCCTTGGCTTTTTCTTCCTTCTCCGCCTTCTCGGCTTTTTCGGCGCGCGCTTTTTCTTCGCGCTCGGCCTTGGCCTTCTCGGCTTTCTCGGCCTTGGCTTTCTCCGCCTTGTCTATTTTTGCCTGCTCGGCCTTGTCGGCCTTTTCCTTTTCCAGGCGTTCCTTGCGCTCTTCGGCAAGCTTTTCACGGCGTTCGCGTGCTTTTTCCTCGCGTTCGCGATCGGCTTTTTCCGCCTTCTCGGCCTTTTCGCGTTCGAGCTTTTGCGCCTCTTCGCGCTTTTTCTTGCGCTCGAGCGCAATTTCGGCTTCGTGGTCGTCGTCCTTTTGCACCACGGGTGGCGGTGGTGGCGGCGGCGGCACGACGACCGGAGGAGGTGGCGGCGGCGGTGGCGGCTCGGGCTTCACTTCCGGCGGGGGCGCAGGCGTTGGCTCGGGCGTGGGCGCCGGCGGCGCGGCTTCCTGGGGCAGGGCGGACCAGAGCTCGGCCTCGATCGCGGCCTCCTGCATTGCGGGCGGCATGCGCACGGCCCAGAGCATTGCCGCCACGAGCAGGCCGTGCGCCACGATCGCCAGAAGCCACGCGCGCAGGCGCGGCGGAGGAGGGGGCGGGGCGAAGGGGTCGTGTTCTGGCGGTCGGGACATGGAGGGCAAGGATCTGGGGACGGCCGGGTTTACTGGCTGGATTTGACGTCGAGTGCGACGCGCTTCACGCCCGCGCGCTGCAATTGACCCATGGTCTGCATGACGGTGTCATAGCTGAGTGTCTTGTCGGCGGAAATGACGACGGCGCTGTCCTCGGGCTGCTGGGCCTGCCAGGCCTTGGCGGCTGCGCCCAGCTCGTTGAGGCGCACCACCTGTTCGCTGCTGCCGGTCTTGAGACGGATGGAGCCGTCCTTCTCGATCAGGATGCGCGCCAGGTTCTCGGTCGGCAGGCGCGAGGCCTTGCCCGCACTGGGCACGTTGATCGCGCCAGGCGTGAGCATGGGCGCGGTCACCATGAAAATGATCAACAGCACCAGCATCACATCGATGAAGGGCACCATGTTGATTTCGTTGACCGTGCGGCGCTGGCGGCCACCTCGTGAAGACACTGCGGGCATGGATGGGCTCCTGGTGGCGGCTCAGTGGCCGGACGCGGTGCTGCTCGCGGTCGAACCCACGTTGCGCTGCAGGATGTTGGAGAACTCTTCGATGAAGGTGTCGAGCTGGTTGGCGACGCGGTCGGTCTGGTGGGCGAAGCGGTTATAGGCCGTGACCGCGGGAATCGCGGCGAACAGACCCATGGCCGTGGCCACCAGCGCTTCGGCGATGCCGGGAGCGACCGTGGCCAGCGTGACTTGTTCCATGCTGGCAAAGCCCGTGAACGCGTGCATCACGCCCCACACCGTGCCGAACAGGCCGACATAGGGCGAGACCGAACCGACCGAGCCGAGAAACGGCAGGCCGGCTTCGATTTCGTCCATCTCGCGCTGCAGGCTCGCGCGCATCGCGCGGCGCGTGCCGTCCATCAGCGTGGCGACATCGCCGATGCGGCGTTCGCGCAGCTTCTGGTACTCGCGCATGCCGCTGGCGAAAATCCGCTCCATCGGGCCGCCGCGCTTGGCGTTCTGCGCGGCCGACGCATAAAGGTCGTTGAGGCTGGTGCCCGACCAGAATTCCTGTTCGAACGCGTCGTTGAACGCGCGCACCCGCTTGAGCAGGCTGGACTTGCGGAAAATCGCGGCCCAGCTGGCGACCGATGCGACCACCAGGGCCAGCATGACGAGCTGTACGACCCAGCTGGCCTGCAGGACCAGGCTGAATATGGACATGTTTTGGGAATTCATGAAAGTTGTTCCAGAAGGCTGATCGGAATTCGTACCGGACGCATGCTTGCGCCATCGACCCAGCCGATGCGTATCGACGCTTCACTGAGCAATTGCGGACCGTCCGCGGGAGATTGCAGGAAAGCTTGCTGGCGTATTGTCAACGACGCACGGCCGCTCGCTTGTAAGCGGGCGGTAACCAAAAGTTGATCGTCCAGGCGTGCGGGCCGGTGGTAATCGACCTGTGCCTGAGTTACGACAAACATACCGCCGGTTTGTTCCCGTAATTTTTGTTGCTCCAGTCCCAGCGAACGCAGCCACTCGGTGCGCGCGCGTTCGAAGAACTTGAGGTAGTTGGCGTAGAACACGATGCCGCCGGCATCGGTGTCTTCCCAGTAGATGCGAATGGGGAACGCGAAATCCATGCGCGTTCAGCCCAGCAGCGCGCGCAGGCGGCGCACGGCCTCCTGCAGCTGGGGCAGGGAGTTGGCGGTGGAAAAGCGCACGTAGTTCGCAGTCTGCGCCGTGCCGAAATCGCGCCCGGGCGTGATCGCCAGGTGGGCGCGCTGCATCAGCGCATAGGCGAAGTCCCAGCTGCCTTCGACGCCCAGCTTGCGTGCGGCGTCGGTGCAGTCGGCCCAGGCGTAGAACGCGCCGTCGGGCATGACAGGCACGCGCAGGCCCAGCTTCTCCAGCTCGGGAAGAAAATAGTCGCGTCTGGCCTTGAACTCGGCGCGGCGGCGCTCGAACTCGGCCAGGCTCTCGGGCTCGAAGCAGGCCAGGGCCGCATGCTGGGAAATGGTGCTGGCGCAGATGAACAGGTTCTGCGCCACGCGTTCTATGGCCGGCACCAGCGTTTCGGGCACGACCATCCAGCCCAGGCGCCAGCCCGTCATGTTGAAGTATTTGCTGAAGCTGTTGATGCTGATCAGGTCGTCGCCCAGCGCCAGCGCGGTCTGGGAGTAGGCCGGGTCATACGACAGGCCCAGGTAGATTTCGTCGATGATCGTCAGGCCGCCGCGGGCGCGCACCACGTCGTGAATGCGGCGCAGTTCGTCGGGCGCGATCGATGTGCCCGTGGGGTTCGACGGCGAGGCCAGCAGCACGCCGCGCGTCTTCTCGCCCCAGGCCTCGCTGACTTTTTCGGCGCTGAGCTGAAAGCGCTCGGCGGCCGTCGTGGGAATCAGCACCGCCTTGCCATCCGCCGCGCTCACGAAGTGGCGGTTGCAGGGGTAGCTCGGGTCGGGCATGAGAATTTCGTCGCCCGAATCGATCAGCGCCAGGCAGGCCAGCTGCAGCGCGGCCGAGGCGCCCGCGGTGACGACGATGCGCCGCGCGGGCACATCGACGCCAAAGCGCTGTGCATACCATTGGCTGATGCGTTCGCGCAGCGCGTCCAGGCCCAGGGCCGGCGTGTACTGCGTCTGGCCTTGCGCGACGGCGCGCGCCGCGGCCTGCTGCACCAGCGGCGGTGCCGTGAAGTCGGGCTCGCCGATGTTCAGGAAGATCATCGGCTCGTTGGTGTCGGCGACTTCGCGTGCCAGGGCTTGCGCCGCCTTGGCCACTTCCATCACATAAAACGGCTCGATGCGCTGGGCGCGTTTCGATACTTGCATCCGCGGGTGCCATCCTGCCCGCAGGGCGCGGGCGTTAACAGAGATCAAAGGAGGGCCGCCGCTGCGGGCGGCCCGGCGCGCGTCAGTCGGCTGCCTTCTTGCCCTTGTCGGCCGTGACTTCGGCGCTGCGCAGGCTGGGGGCCAGGCCGTTGAGCACGGCGTTGACGTACTTGTGGCCGTCGGTGCCGCCAAATTCCTTGGCCAGCTCGATGCACTCATTGAGCACCACGCGCCATGGCACGTCGGGGCAGTGCAGGAACTCGTAGGCGCCGATCCACATCACCGCGTGTTCGATGGGCGAGATTTCGCTCATCTGGCGGTCCAGCTTGGGCAGGATCAGCGCGTCGAGGTCGGCTTCGGTGGTGATGCAGCCGTGCAGCAGCGCGTCGTAATGCGCGGTGTCGGCCTTGTGGAAGCCCGCGAGGTCACGCGTGAACATGTCGATCGCGGTGGCGTCGTTGCGGCCCACGATGTGCTGGTACAGCGCCTGCAGCGCGAATTCGCGTGCGCGGCTGCGGTTGGACTTGGACGCGGCCTTGCGCGCGCCCGTGGCGGTGTTGCCGGCGCGCTGCTGGCGTGGGGGGCGGGCCGAGGCCGATGGGGATTGTTCTTCGCTCATGTCAGTTCAAGGTGGCGAGCAGTTGGGCCATTTCGACCGCCACGCGGGCCGCGTCGCGGCCCTTGTCGGTCTGGCGTGCAATGGCCTGCTCCATGTTTTCGGTGGTGATGATCGCATTGGCGATCGGCAGTTGGTGGTCCAGCGACAGGCGGGTCACACCGGCGCCCGATTCGTTGGCCACCAGTTCGAAGTGGTATGTCTCCCCCCGGATGATGCAGCCCAGCGCCACCAGGGCGTCGTACTGCTCACGTTCGGCCATGGCCTGCAGCGCCACGGGCACTTCGAGCGCTCCGGGGACTTGCACATGGTCGATATTCTGTTCTTCCACGCCCAGCGCCAGCAGCTCGGCGCGGCAGGCCGCGGCCAGCGCGTTGGTGATGCTTTCGTTCCAGCGGGCCTGAACGATGCCGATGCGCAAGCCTGCGCCGTTGAGTTGCGGGCCTGTGCCCTGTTCTGCGCCAAACATTTTTTATTCCTTGGGGATGTAACCGGTGATCTCGAGGCCGTAGCCGGCCATGCTGGGCATGCGGCGGGGCTGGCCCATCAAACGCATCTTGAGCACGCCGCATTCGCGCAGGATCTGCGCGCCCACGCCGTAGGTGCGCAGGTCCATGCGGCCGCGCTCGGGCGCCTGGGCCGGGCGTGCGCTGCCGTCGAACTGCGACAGCAGCTGCTCGGCGCTTTCGCCGCAGTTGAGCAGCACGGCCACTCCCTGGCCCTGGGCATCGATATAGCGCAGGCTGCTGTCGAGGCTCCAGGAATGCATTTCGCGGTCGACTTCGAGCAGGTCGAGAATCGACAGCGGCTCGTGCACGCGCACCGGCACTTCGTCGTCGGCGTTCCAGCTGCCCTTGACCAGCGCGAGGTGCACCGAGCGGCTGGGCTGGTCACGGAACACGCGCACCGTGAATTCGCCAAACGGCGTCTGCAGGGGGCGGCTGTCGACGGCTTCGAGCAGCGACTCGGTGCGGCTGCGGTAGTGGATCAGGTCGGCGATGGTGCCGATTTTCAGGCCATGTTCGGCGGCGAAGATCTGCAGGTCGGGCAGGCGCGCCATCGTGCCGTCGTCCTTCATGATCTCGCAGATCACGGCCGAGGGGCTGCAGCCGGCCATGCCGGCGAGGTCGCAGCCGGCTTCGGTATGGCCGGCGCGCATCAGCACGCCGCCAGGCACGGCCTGCAGGGGGAAGATGTGGCCGGGCTGGACCAGATCGTCGGCCTGGGCGTTGGCCGCGACGGCGGCCTGCACGGTGCGCGCGCGGTCGGCGGCGGAAATGCCCGTGGTCACGCCTTCGGCGGCTTCGATCGAGACGGTGAAAGCCGTCGAGTGCTTGGTGCCGTTGCGCGTGGCCATGGGCTGGAGCTTGAGCAGCGCGCAGCGCTCGGGCGTCAGCGTCAGGCAGATCAGGCCGCGGCCGAAACGCGCCATGAAGTTGATGGCTTCGGGCGTGACGTGATCGGCGGCCAGCACCAGATCGCCTTCGTTTTCGCGGTCTTCTTCATCGATCAGCACCACCATGCGACCGGCGCGCATGTCGGCAATGATGTCTTCCACCGGGGAGATGGCTACGGGATGCAGGGGGGCAGTCATGCGAACTTTCTTGGGATGCCGGTGTTCAATCGGCGCAGGCAGCGTGCATTCCAGGGGGAACTGTCGCTGGCACCGCAGGCAGTGCCCCCAAAGAACGATCGATGCGGCCCGGGCCGCTCCGGGGTCGGTTGCCGGATGGCAGCCAAACCCTCAAACGAGCATTTTAGTCCAGCCGCGCGCCGCGCGCGCCGAGCATTCCCGGCGAACTCAGCGCGTAGGGTCTTGCAGCACCACATCGCCCAGCGGGTAGGCGACGCAGGGCAGCACGCAGCCTTCGGCTTTTTCATCTTCGCTCAGGCCGGGCCATTCGATCTCGTAGCGCACGCTGCCCGAGACCAGAGTGCCTATGCAGGTGCGGCAGGTGCCGTTGCGGCAGGAGCTGGGCCAGTCGAGCGAGCCTTGTTCCAGCGAGTGCAGCAGCGGCTGGTCGGCCCAGGCGTCGCATTGCGCGCCGCTGGGCGTGAGTTTGGCGATGAAGAAATCAGGAGTGAAAGGGTTGCTCATGCGCAGTCGGGCGGGGAGAAAAGGGGCAAGGACGGAAGGCGGTTTCGCGCATGAAAGGGTATGCGGTCTGCCTTATTTTTAGGCAATGTGGATAAATTCCAGGCAAATCAACAGCTTGCGTGGCTCTTACAGCGATTGCCGAAACTTATCCACATGATTGTCCAGTTTTGTCGGGCATAACTGCAACCGGACAAAGGGTTAACCCTTGGTTGAGTGCCTTGGCGTTGGCTTCTGCACGCCGGTGCCCGCGCATTGTCGGTGCTGCCTGTTTTTTAAGCAAACAGAGTTGGTTCTTTTGAAATCAATGACTTACGGCAGTTAAACGGCGAAAAACGAAAGTTGTGCACATGCTTGTCCAGAAAACCCGGTAACAACTTTGTACGATGGATGACAGGCTGCCTCATTTTTCAGCGTTGGGCTGCAAGCAGGCAATCTGCAACCCCATCACAATCTGCGTTAGCGTGCGCGACCGTGCCAGGGAGACAGGACGCGCGCACGTGAATATCTGTAACCGCGCCACGCGCAGGCAGGCATTTCTCTATTATCTCGGCGTCCGGGCTGGGCGTGCTAAGTTCCGGCTCCCACCCAGTTGTATCGGTACCCAAGAATGAATAAATCGCAGGAGCTCTTGCCAGTCCCCACCTCCGACCGCCTGGCGCAGATCCGCCGTGGCATCGAGAAGGAAGGATTGCGCGCACTGCCTACAGGGGGCCTGGCGCTGACACCGCACCCGATTGCGCTGGGATCGGCACTGACGCATCCGAACATCACCACCGATTACAGCGAATCGCAGATCGAGCTGATCACCGGCGCCCACCGCGGCGTCGATGAATGCCTCGATGAGCTGATCGAAGTCCACCAGCATGTCTACCATAGCCTCAAGCAGGCCGGCAACGAGATGCTGTGGGTGTCGAGCATGCCTTGCGGACTGCCCACCGACGAGACCATTCCGTTGGCGCGCTACGGCTCGTCGAACGCCGGCCGCTCTAAAAGCGTCTACCGCATGGGCCTGGGCCACCGCTACGGCCGGCGCATGCAGATGATTTCAGGCATCCACTACAACTGGTCGCTGCCGGGTGTCGACAGCGACCAGTATTTCGCGCTGATCCGCAATTTCCGCCGCCACGCTTTCGTGCTGCTGTACCTGTTCGGTTCCTCGCCCGCGCTGTGTTCGTGCTTTGTCGAAGGCCGCGAGCACAGCCTGCAGCCGCTCGACGCGAGCGGCCGCACATTGCACCTGCCGCATGCGACTTCGCTGCGCATGGGCCGCCTGGGCTACCAGAGCGATGCGCAGGCGGCGATCAACGTCAGCTACAACGGCCTCGACGGCTACGCCAAGTCGCTGCACGAAGCGCTGACTCAGCCTTATCCGGCCTATGAGCAGCTGGGCATTCGCAACCCCGGTGGCGACTACAACCAGCTGGGCACCAGCCTGCTGCAGATCGAGAACGAGTTCTACGGCACCATCCGCCCCAAGCGCACGGTGCGCAGCGGCGAGCGGCCGCTGCACGCGCTGCGCGAGCGCGGCGTCGAATATGTCGAAGTGCGGCTGATGGATCTCGATCCGTTCGAGCCCGTGGGCATTGCGCAAAGCACCATGCGCATGCTCGACGTGTTCCTGCTGCATTGCCTGCTCAGCGACAGCCCGCCCGACACGCCCGCGGAAATCGCCGAACTCAAGCACAACCAGCATCTGGCCGCCGAGCGCGGTCGCGAGCCCGGCCTGCATCTGCAGCGCGGCGGGCGCGACGTGCTGCTGAGCGACTGGGCCGATGAAGTGCTCAGCGCCTGCGCGCCGCTGGCCGCGTCGCTGGACCAGACGCATGGCACGACCGATTACAGCCAGGCGCTGGCCCTGGCCAAGGCGCGCGTTGCCGCGCCCGAAACCACGCCTTCGGCCCAGGTGCTGCGCACCATGGTCGAGCAGTACGACAGCAGTTTTCTCGACTTCACGCTGGCGCAGTCGGAGCTGGCGCGCGAGACGCTGCTGAACCTGCCCTGGACCGCCGAGCAGCAGGCCAAGGCCCAGGCCCAGGCGCAGGAATCGATAGTGGCGCAGCGCGAGCGCGAAGCCGCCGATACGCTGCCCTTCGAGGAATGGCGCCAACGCTACATGGCACCCCAGGAACTGGGCTAAGAGCCGCTCACACGACCCAGCAAATCGAAGATTTGCGGTTGGTGCTAGGCGCGGCGCCGCAGGCAGTGCAAGTGGCACGACAAGGCGACGCAACGACGCAGCAAGGGTTGTGTTAGCGGCTCTAAGCGGCAGTCAGCGCGGTCTCGGCGTCCTCGATCCAGAACGTCGCCGCGTCATAAAACCCTTCCCAGACACAGCCGTTGCAGCCGCGGCCGCAGCAGCTGGTGGGTTGGATGGGCGTGGGCCGCAGCGCCACGCCGGCTTGTTCGGCCAGTGTCTGGTAGCGCGCGAATGCCGCGCAAGCGGCCTGCAGCGCCGGGGCCATGGTCTCCATCAGCGCTTGTTCTTCTTGCGCTCGGCGGTGTAGGTGGTCTTGGTCTCCAGCATGGCTTCGGCCTGCATGGTCTTGCGTCGGCGCACCAGACCCTGGAT
The DNA here is from genome assembly GCF_018413525.1 of Acidovorax sp. CCYZU-2555. Taxonomy (GTDB): domain Bacteria; phylum Pseudomonadota; class Gammaproteobacteria; order Burkholderiales; family Burkholderiaceae_C; genus Comamonas. The sequence goes on along the minus strand of NZ_JAHCDD010000047.1, from coordinate 19,882 downwards.
GACGAAGGCCGCGCCCAGTGCCAGCGCGAACCAGCCGACGATGTAGCCCTGGCGGAAAAGGTTGCTCAGATCGCTGGCTTGCATGAAGAATGGCGCGACGAGCACGACTAGGCCGATGATGGCGCAGGTCACGCCCTTGATCAGCAGGTCGTTGTTGGCCTGGTGCTGGGCGGGAATGGAGTTTGGTATGGACATGTAGCGACCGGTGCGTGAAAAAAGCAGAACCCGATTATCCTTGCGCCCCTTGTTAGCGACGAATCTTCAGAAAGTATTGCCCCATGGCCATTCAATGGTTTCCCGGTCACATGAATCTCACACGCAAGGCGATCGCCGAGCGCATCAAAGACATTGACGTGGTCATTGAAGTGCTGGACGCGCGCCTGCCGGGCTCCAGCGCCAACCCGCTGCTGCAGGAACTCACGGGCCACAAGCCGCGGCTGAAGGTCCTCAACAAGCAGGACGTGGCCGATCCCGCGCGCACCGTGACGTGGCTCGACTGGTACAACGCCCAGCCCGAAACCCGCGCCGTCGCGCTCGATGCGTCCGAGCCCACGCCCACGCGCCGGCTGATCGAAGCCTGCCAGCTGCTGTCGCCGGGTCGCGGCGGCATGGCCAAGCCCATGCGCGTGCTGATCTGCGGTGTGCCCAACGTCGGCAAGTCGACGCTGATCAACTCGATGAGCAACAAGGGCCAGGCCAAGACCGGCGACGAAGCCGGCGTGACCAAGCTCGAGCAGCGCATCGTGCTGGCCGATGACTTTTATTTGTGGGATACGCCGGGCATGCTGTGGCCGCGCATTTCGGTCGAGCAAAGCGGCTACAACCTGGCCGTGAGCGGCGCCGTGGGCCGCAATGCCTATGACGAAGAGCTGGTGGCGCTGGAATTCTTGCGCTATGCGCAGCGCAACTACGCGCCCAACCTGCGCGAGCGCTACAAGCTCACGCAGACCGATGCCGAAATCGCCGCGCTGCCCGACGACGAACTGCTCGAAGCGGTGGGCCGCAAGCGCGGCGCGGTGATGACCGGCGGGCGCGTGAACGTGCAGAAGGCGGCCGAAATCGTGATCACCGATTTCCGCATCCACAACCTCGGGCGTATTACGCTCGAGACGCCCGCGGAATACGAGGAATGGTTCACCAAGGGCATGGAACTCGACGCGCTGCGCCAGGCCAAGAAGGACGCGCGCGCCAAGCCCAAGAAGACCGGCATCCGTAATCGCAAACCGGCAGCGCCCTCGGCCTGAGTGGCCGAAAGGCGCGCCATTGCTTTATTTCACGGTTGGGGTTTCAAACCAGCGGCGCGCCAGCAGATCCCAGAAACGCGGACCGCGGTCCAGGTTTTCATCGTTGAAGTCGTAGGCCGGGTTGTGCAGGCCCACGCCGGTCTTGCCGTTGGGGCCGTTGCCTATCCAGCCATAGGCGCCGGGCACGACTTCGAGCATGAAGCCGAAATCTTCGGCCGTGAGCGCGGGCAGGATGTCGCCGTCGGCATTCTCTTCGCCGACGATCTCGCGCATCACACCGGCCATGAAGCGGGCTTCATGCGCATGGTTGGTGGTGTTGGGGTAGCCGGGCTTGATGATGACTTCGGCCTTGCACAGATGCGCCGCGGCCACATGCTCGCTGATGCGGTGCAGGCCGTCTATCATCATCTTCTCGGTGCTGGTCTGCAGCGTGCGCACCGTGCCGTAGATCACGGCGTCGTCGGGAATGATGTTTTCCACCGTGCCTGAATTGATCTGGCCCACGGTCACCACCGCGCTGTCGAGCGGGTCGGTGCTGCGCGACACCAGCGTCTGCAGCTGGCCCACGAGCGCGCAGGCCACGGGAATTGGATCGATGGTGGTGTGGGGCATGGCCGCATGGCCGCCCTTGCCGCTGATGCGGATCTCGAAGCGCAATGCCGAAGCCATGATGGGGCCGACACGCACCGCCATCTTGCCCGCGGGCAGCAGCGGCCAGTTGTGCAGCGCGAACACCGCTTCGCAGGGGAACAGCGTGAACAGCCCGTCTTCCATCATTGCGCGCGCACCCGCGCCGCCTTCTTCACCGGGCTGGAAAATCAGGTGCACCGATCCGTCGAAGTCGGGTTGCTGCGACAGCAGCGTGGCCGCGCCCAGCAGCATGGTCGTGTGGCCGTCGTGGCCGCAGGCGTGCATGCGACCCGGGTGGGTGCTGATGTGGCCGAAGCTGTTGAGTTCCTGCACCGGCAGCGCGTCCATGTCGGCGCGTATACCTATGCTGCGACCGGGGTTCTCGGCGCTGCGGCCCTTGCCGTGGATGGTTGCGACCACGCCGGTCTGTCCCAGGCCGCGGTGCACGTTCAGGCCCAGGGCCTTCAGATAGGCCGCCACCTTGTCGCCCGTGCGGTGCTCTTCGTATTTGAGCTCGGGGTGGGCGTGCAAGTCATGGCGAAAGCGCAGCAGCTGGCCAAGATGGGGAGTGATGTCGGGAGTCGTGTGCATACAGAAGGCCGCAGCTGCACCGGGCAGGGATCGCCGGTGACTGCGGCAAATCAGAATCAATGAAGCATTATCCGGCCGCGCAGCGCGCCCAGTCCTTTGGTGCGGCAATGGCACAGCGGTATAGCGGTTTTAAGGTGCATTTCCCGCCTTGCGTTCGGCATGTTCCTTGTGCTTTTCGGCATTTTCGTTGGCCGCGGCACGCACTGCGGGCGCGAGCAACGGCACCAGGCTCAGCACGCCGAAGGCCAGCACGGTGCTGAGCACGGCCGTCACTTCCTTGCCTATGCCGGCGCCGGCGCCTATGGCCGCTGTGAGCCAGATGCCCGCGGCCGTGGTCAGGCCCTTGACCTGGTCGACATCGTCGCCGTTGCGGTCGGTCTTGAGAATCGTGCCCGCGCCCAGAAAGCCCACGCCCGCGATCAGGCCCTGCAGCACCCGGCTCAGATCGGCCGCATTGCCGCCCGCCTGCTGCGCGACCATGACGATCAGCGCCGCGCCCATGGACACCAGCATGTGCGTGCGAATGCCCGCCGCCTTGCCGTGGATTTCGCGCTGCCAACCGAGCAGACCGCCGAGCAGCGCCGCCAGTGTGAGCCGCAGCACGACACGCGTGAGTTGCTCGATATCGTTCACGTCTGCGAACTCGGAGGCGACGGTGCGCCCGACAATATTCCACCAGTGGTCCATCAAGAATCCTTAGGAGCGGGTTGCGCAGGAATCGCTGCTGCGGCAACGACTGTGCGCCACAACGCCGACGCCACAGGGCAGCGCAGACCGGCATCGCGTGTGCGCCCAGGCCTACGTCCGGCGCGCGCACATTTCGCTGCATTGGCCTATAGCCAAGACGCGGACCTTGTGGTTTAGTGGTGGCTCCTGTTGCCGAGGAGATGACCATGACCCCGTTCTCTCTAGATTCCAGCATGACCTCCATGGGAGGCGTTTTCTACCCCACCGGCCATGTGTTCGCGATGGTGCCCAGCGACGATGTGGCCCATGCCGCGGCCGAGGCGCTGCATGCCCTGGGCTATGGCGGCGCGGTGCGCCACGCCACGCCCGAAACCGTGCTGACCGACATCGTGCCCACGCTGGGCGTGGAAGAAAACGAATTGCAGTCGGCCGGCCTGGAAGGGGAAATCGTGCAGCGCATAGGCGCACTCGCGCACGAAGGCCATCACGGTCTGCTCGTGGCGCTGGGCCATGACGACGCGCATGAAGTCGCCGAAGTGCTCAACGCCTACGGCGCGACCGCCGCCTTCCATTACCGCGAACTGGTCATCGAGGAACTGGTGCCCGACCAGGACGATGACGACTATCCCGAAGAAGAGGACGGCGAAGATTGAAGCGTGCGCTGGCGCCGGCTATTGCCCAGCATCCAAACGCCAGACGCGCGACAATCGGCGCCAATATGAAAACTATCTTGCCCCTGCAGTTGCTGGTCGGACCCGCGAAGAACGACCCCCGTCCCCTGATCCTGTACCACGGACGCCGTTGCCCCGATGGCTATGGCGCGGCGCTCGCCGCCTGGCTGTTCTATGAAGGCCAGGCCGAATTCCGCGGTCTCGACCATGGCGAGATCAACAGCGCCGACGAACTGGGCGACCTCGCGGGCCGCGCGGTCTACGTGCTCGACTTCGCTTTCGGCCCCGAGCTGCTGGCCGAAATCGAATCGCGCGTTTCCAAGCTGGTGCTGCTGGACCACCACAAGAGCGCGGCCGAGAAGCTGCACGGCTACTCCTGCCGCTGCGGCGTGGTGCATTTCGACATGCACAAGTCGGGCGCGCGCCTGGCCTGGGAGTTCTTCCAATTCGACAAGCCCGTGCCGGCACTGATTCGCTGCATCGAAGACCGCGACATCTGGACCTGGCAGTACCCCGAGAGCCCGGCGTTTCTCGCCGCGCTCGACATGGAGCCGCGCACTTTCGAGCGCTGGGCCGAAATCGCGGCGTTCACGCCCGAGCAGGAAATCGCTTTCATGGCGCGTGGCGATGCCATGGACGAGAAGTACCAGAAGCTCTGCGCCGACATCGCCGAAGGCGCGCAGCCCGTGGTTTTCAATGGCGTGGCGGGCCTGATGGTCAACGCGCCCGGCATGTTCCACAGCCAGGTCGGCGATCTGCTGGCCAAGCAAAGCGGCACGTTCGCGCTGATGTGGAATGCGAGCACCAGCGGCGTCAAGGTGGGCTTGCGCTCGCGCTCCGAATTCAACTGCATTCCCATGGCCGAATCCATGGGCGGCGGCGGCCATGCCCAGGCCTGCGGTTTCAAGATGCCCATTGCCCGCCTGGGCGAACTGCTCAGCGGGACGTTTGTGGCCCAGCCTGAACCGGTGGCGCTGCACCCGGATGCGGCGCAGTAACCCACCCCGGCAAGGCCATCAAGGCCTGCCAATCACGCACTTCGGCCACATGCTGCGCGAGTGCGGGCCAATCGGCCTGCAAATGCAGCATCTCGCCGCTGACCGGGTGCGGCAGGCTCAATGACTGCGCATGCAGCCACAGCCGCTGCTGGCCCAGGCGCTCGGCCCACCAGCGGTTGAGCGGGCCCTTGCCATGCGTGGCGTCGCCGATGATGGGGTGCGCCACATGCTTGAGGTGGCGGCGTATCTGGTGGCGCCGGCCCGTGAGCGGCAGGGCTTCGACCAGCGACAGCCGCGTGCCCGCATGGCGCGGATCGTAGGCCTCGGGCCAGTTCAGTCGCGCCAGGCAGCGCAGCATGGTCTGCGCCGATTGCACGGGCGCATCGGCAGGCGCGTCATCGGGCTTGAGCGCGTGGTCCACATACAGTTCGCCGGGCAGCCAGCCGCGCACCAGCGCCAGGTAGCGCTTGTGCGTCTGCTGGTTTTCGAACGCCTGGCCCAGCGCGCGCGCCGCGTCGGCATGCAGCGCCATCACCAGCACGCCGCAGGTGCCCTTGTCGAGCCGGTGCACGGGAAACACGCGCTGGCCTATCTGGTCGCGCAGCGTCTGCATCACGAAGCGCGTTTCGTGCGCGTCCAGGCCGGTGCGGTGCACCAGCCAGCCCGCGGGCTTGTAGACCGCGATCAAGTGTTCGTCGCGCCAGAGCACATGCAGGGCGGGGGCGTGGTCGGTGGGCGGCAGATCGGGCAAGGCGCGGGTCCTGAGAAAAAGGCGGGGCGGGACCGCACTGTAAGCCAGACCAGCCGGGAGCGGGGTGTGCACCATTGCGGTGCGCGTGCGCTGCGGTCACAATTGAGGGTTTTCCCGAAACTGGATTGTCGCGGTGCGCCGCATTGGAGAGGTTTGAATGCTCAAAGGCATTGTCGCGTCGGTGCTCGCATCGGTGTTGTTCGGCGCGATTTATTCGTTCTCTCCCTGGTTGGCGCCGCTCGATGGCGAACAGATCTTCGGCTGGCGCGTGCTGCTGACGTTGCCGTTCACGACGCTCATGTTGCTGTGGCTGGGGGAAACCGCGCTGCTGACCGCGGTCTGGCGGCGCGTTTGCGCGCGCCCGGCTTTGGCGCTGGCGCTGCTCGCGAGCGCGGCCATGCTGGGCGTGCAGCTGTGGCTGTTCATGTGGGCGCCGTTGCATGGGCGCGCGCTGCCGGTGTCGCTGGGTTATTTCCTGCTGCCGCTGACGATGGTGCTGGTGGGCCGCGTGGTCTATGGCGAACACCTGTCGCGCGCGCAGTCGCTGGCCACCTTGCTCGCGGCGCTGGGCGTGGCGCATGAGCTCTGGTTCGCGGGCGGAATGTCGTGGGAGACCTGGATCGTGGCTTTGGGCTATCCCGTGTATTTCGCCCTGCGCCGGCGCCTGGACATTCCGGGCGTCGTGGGCCATTGGCTGGACATGGCCTTGCTGCTGCCGGCCGCGCTGTGGTTCATGGGCCGCGCGCCTTCGAGCTGGGCGCTGCTGGCCGACAACCCCGCGCTGTGGGCGCTGCTGCCGCTGCTGGGCGTAGTCAGCGCCGTGGCGCTGGCGCTTTACATGGCCGCGAGCCGCTGGCTGCCGCTGGGCCTGTTCGGGCTGCTGTCGTATGTGGAGCCCGTGCTGCTGGTGCTGGTCGCGCTGCTGCTGGGCGAAAGCCTGCAGCCCGGCCAGTGGCCTACCTATGCGCTGGTGTTTGCGGCGATTGCCGTGCTGCTCGCAGAGGGCATTTCGCAGTTGCTGCGCCAGCGCAAGCGTCGGCGCTGAGTCGTCAGGCCTGGTTTTCGGGCGCGCCCGAGATACGCGCTGCGTCCTCCAGGCGGTCCACGTCGCGCAGCGGCTTGAACCAGGTCATCCAGCCGCCGACCACGGCCAGCGTGCACAGGCTGCCCGCGATCGCTGCGGGCACGGCGCCCAGCAGGGCCGCGCTGCTGCCCGCGCGGAACTCGCCGAGTTCGTTCGACGAGCCGATGAACAGCATGTTGACCGCATTCACCCGGCCGCGCATGGTGTCGGGCGTGGAAAACTGCACCAGCGCCGAGCGGATATAGACGCTGACCATGTCGGCCGCGCCGGCGAGCATCAGCGCGGCGATCGACAGCCAGAACCAGGTCGACAGCGCGAACACCAGATTGGCCAGGCCGAACACCGCCACGGCGGCAAACATCACGCGGCCCACATGGCGGCGCACGGGGCGGGCGCTGAGCCACAGACCGGTGGCCACTTCGCCTATGGCCATGGCGCTGCGCAGCATGCCCAGGCCTTCGGGGCCGACCTTGAGCACTTCGTGCGCGTAGATAGGAAGCAGCGCGATCACGCCGCCCAGCAGCACCGCGAACAGGTCCAGCGAAATCGTTCCCAGGATGATGGGGCGGCTGCGAATGAACTGTATGCCGTCGCCGAACCGCTGCCACATGCGGCCGGTCAGCGCGGTGCGCGGCATGGCATGCAGCACCGGCACGCGCATCAGCATCAGTACCGCCAGCACCAGCGCGATCATCGCGCAGCCATAGGTCAGTTCGCCGCCGCCCAGCGCGTAGAGCACGCCGCCGAGCACGGGCGCGGCAATCGAGGCCGTGCGCATCAGCATGCTGTTGGTGGCCAGCGCCTGGGCCAGGTGCTCGCGCGCGACGATCTGCGGCAGCAGGCTTTGCATCGCCGGGCCGGTGAACGCGCGGCTGCAGCCGAACAGCACCAGCACCGCATAGATCAGGTGGACGTTGGTGGTGTGCTGGGCCGAAAGCCAGAACAGCAGGCCGGCGCACAGCGCGGCGACGCTCCAGCTCGCGCCCAGGATGCGCTTGCGGCTCATGCGGTCGCTCAGATCGCCCGCGGGAATCAACAGCAGCAGCATGGGCAGGAACTGCGCCAGGCCCACGTAGGCCAGCGACAGCGGGTCGCGCGTCAGGTCATAGACCTGCCAGGCAACGACCACGGCCTGCATCTGCTGGGCGAAGACCCCCAGCAGGCGTGCGGTGAGAAAAGGAAGAAAACCAGGCTGGCGCAGGGCGCCAGAAGCGGAAAGAGAGAATGGAGAAGCCAAAGCGCGGACCTGTCTGGAAAGGCGCGCGGGCCATGAAAAGGCGGCCCCGGCACGCGCCGAGATTGTGCGCCAAAGCCGCGCCGGCTGCTGAGCGCGGCGCGCGTGCTGTAGGAGGCTGCAATTTGGCTGACTCGGGAACGAGGTCTATTCCCACATTTTTTCGCCAGTTTTGCATCCAACAATCTCAACCAGTTGCCTGCCCAGTGAGTGGTTTATTCAACCTGCAAAGGAACCGCGCCATGTCGTTGCTCAACACCAGCTCTCTCCTGGGACGCGAGGCCATCATCGACTTTCCCGACAGCCAGGCCGTCGTGCAGTACTCACCGCAGGGCGTGCTGTTCTGGAAAGTCACCGACTGCAAGGGCAGTACGTCCGAAGGGCGTGAACGCCTGAGCTATCTGCAGCTCAGCGACACCTTGCACTTTCTCAACTGGATTGAAAAAAGCGGCTTCACCGTGAGCCAGGTGGTCGACACCGCGCGCGGCACGGTCAAGGCTTTCTGGTCCTATACCGACGAGAACACCAACGGCGCGCAGCGCGCGTCGATGTTCGTCGACGGACACTTCCGCTTCCGCTGAAAGCGCCGCCCCACGGGGGCTGCGCTTTCGCCGCCGATCAGCGCACGATTTCCGACTCGACGGTCATGTCGAGCACATAGGCAAAAGCCGGCGCATCGGCGGGCGGATTCGCCACGGGGTAGCGCTGAATGCGCAGCACATTGCGCACGCCGGGCTGGTGCGTATAGCCCTGGATGTCGCCATACCAGTTTTCCCATTCGCCGACGCGCGTCTTCAGCCCCTGGCCGTCATATTCGATCTTGCGCACCTGCAGGCATTGGTAGTTGGGAATGAGCGGGTGGCTGCAGGCCACGCGCTGCGGTGCGACTTCGAGAAACATGCGCTCGCCCGCGCTGCCGTAGCGCGTGGCGTTGGTGGGCGCGCCTTCGAGCACCCACTGGCCGCCGTCCGAGAAGACCAGCGTCAACACAGGTGTCGGCGTGCTGCCGGCCTGGGGCGCGGGCGTGGCGATGCGCCATTGGCTGGCCTGTGGCAGCCGTTGGCCGACCTGCTGCTCGAGCACCATCGCCGCGGAGTCGGGGCAGGCCATCAGCGTGCCGCGCACGGGCCCGATATGCAGCGCATTGCCTTGCAGGCTGTAGCTTGCGCCCAGCGCATTGCACAGGCGGCCGACAGACACCTGGTTCTGGGCGAAGTTCAGCACCACGGTGCGCGCGCCGTCCGGCGGCGCAACGCCGGCCGCGGCCGGGGCGGGCGGCAGGGTCCAGCCCGACTGCGGCTGGCCCTGGGCGTTGCGGACTTCACGCAATTGCCAATGGTAGGCCTCGAGCGTGGCGGCATCGGCGCCGGTGTCGGGGGTTGCGGTCTGTGAAGTCGCGCAGGCCGTGATGCCGGCCGACAAGGCCAAAATTCCCAAAAATCGCATGGCGTTTCCTTTCAATGCCAGCCGTGTCGGCTGAAAATTTTGCAACAGTTGCAAGCATGCAATCTCCACCGCTGACGCTTGCGTAGTTGGGTCAAGCAGTCCTCTGTGGGACGGCCGCGCCTGGGCTTGTACGCATAGGCGCCGTGTTGGTGGAGGGCGTATGCGCAGGCTACAGGAACTCCAGATCTGTAACCCGTAGGGCAACGTCGATGCCATCAGTGTGCTATAAAATTTGATAGCATTTTGCGGGTAGACAAAGTCGTCTGTAACCGATTGAACAAGGAGCACCTGGTGGTGAAGCAGACACGGATGGGCGGATGGCGGCGCAGCCTCTGGCCGGTGGCATGGCTTGTGCTGGCCGGGACACTGGCGGGCTGCAGCAGCGAGCCGATGAAGCGCGTGAAGTCGCAGGAAGATTTCTCTTCCACCGCCACTTATTCACGGCTGTTCGATGCGACGCCCGCGCAAACCTGCGAGGCCGCACGCCGCGCGCTGCTGAGCCAGGGCTACATGATCAACAACGCGCGCACCGATCTGGTCGAGGGCCAAAAGAGCTTTCAGCCCGAACCCGAAGTGCATCTGCAGATGCTGATCCGCGTGGTCTGCGTGCCCGAAAGCGCCGATCATGGCATCAGCCTGGGCTTTGTGACCGCGCTGCAGGACCGCTACGCGCTGAAGAAAAGCGCGAATTCCGCGAGCCTGGGCGTGGGCGCGCTGGGCTCGGTGTCGCTGCCGTTCGCGGCCAGCAACGACTCCATGATCAAGGTTGGCAGCGAGACCATCGCGGTCGACGCCTTCTACGAAAACTTCTTCGATCTGGTCAAGCGCTTCCTGCAGTCGGAAGCGCTGCCTGAAGAATAAGCTGCTTACGCGGGCACGAACAACGCGGGGTCGACCATGGTCTGGTTGAGCATCACGCCCCAATGCAGATGCGGCCCGGTCACGCGCCCGGTCGCGCCCACGGCGGCAAAGGCCTGTCCGGTGGCGAGCACATCGCCCAGCTTGGCGTCGGTGCGGCTCAGATGGCAGTACATGCTCAGCAGGCCCGCGCCATGGTCCAGCCAGACCGTGCCGCCGTTGAAGAAGTAATCGCCCACATCGACGACCTTGCCCGGCAGCGGGGCGACGATGGGCGTGCCCGTCGCCGCGGCGATGTCCATGCCGCTGTGCGGATTGCGCGCCTGGCCGTTGAACACCCGGCGCAGGCCGAAGGAGCTCGAGCGCCGGCCCGGCACGGGAACGCGCATGCGCAGGTCATCGCTGCGCGGCGCGGTGAACAGCGCCATCACTTGCTGCTGGTGGGCGCGCTCGCGTTCATGGCGCGCAAGGTCTTCGGGCGCGAGGTCCACCGTCTTGGGCGAGACCTTGAGCTGCTGCTGTTGATAGCGCTTGTCGCGCACCGTGTATTCGAGGCTGCGCTTGCCGTCACTGCTCTCCACCTGAACGCGGTGCAGGCCCGGCGCGGCCGACAGCGGAATGCCGACAATGGCCGTCCATTCGATCATGTCTCCCACGACCATCGCGGGCATGTCGCCCGCCTGTACTTTGGGCCGTTGGGGCGAGGGGCCCAGCGACAGCCGGGCGACGCCGCCGGGCACGCGCGATTCTTGCGGCCAGATGTCGAACTTGGCAGGCGCTGCGAAGGCTGCGGGGCTGGCCAGCGTGCACAGTGCGGCTTGCAGCGCCGTGCGCCGCGACAAAAAGGAGTGGGTCAGGTGCATACCGCCATTGTGCCGCCGTCCCAGGCCCTGGTTCGTAGGTCTCAGCCGGGTGCGCGGTAGACCAGCACCTTGAGCGAGCGCTCGGGCGAGACATCGGCGAACACCGCGGGGTTGGCCACGCGTTCGACGAAGGCGAGTTCGGGCGCGAGTTCCTGCATCTGGCTCTGCAGGAAGTCCTGGCCCAGTTCGGGCGCGTTGAGGCACAGCAGCGCATGGCCGCCGGGACGCAGCAGGTCGGGCAGGCGGCGCATCAGCTTGGCGTAGTCCTTGGTCGCGACAAAGCTGCCTTTCTGGTAGCTGGGCGGGTCGATGATGACCAGATGGTAGGGGCCGCCGCGCGTGATCTTGCCCCAGGTCTTGAAGATATCGTGGGCGAGAAAGCTCGCGCCGTCGCTGATCTCGTTGATCTGGTGGTTCTGCTGGCCTATGGCCAGCGCGCCCTGGCTCATGTCGAGATTGAGCACCTGCCGGGCACCGGCCTGGCGCGCCACGACCGAGAATGCGCAGGTATAGGCGAACAGGTTCAGCACCTTGAGCCCGGGGCGTTCGAGTTCGGGGTGGGCCGCCACATGCTCGCGCACCCAGCGCCGGCCTTCGGCCATGTCGAGAAACAGGCCGTGGTTCTGGCCCTTGAGCACATGCACGCGGTAGCGCGTGCCGTTCTCGGTCACCACATGCGGCTCGGGCACGCTGCCGGCCATCAGCCGGGTGTCGCTCTGGCCTTCGTAGCGGCACTGGAACACCCAGTTCAGCGGCGTGTCGGCGCCAATTTGCTGCCAGCGCGCGTCCAGCGCCGCGCCTATGGTCGCGAGTTCCTCGTCAGCCACGGGCTTGAAACTGGTCAGCAGCAGCACGGGCGCGTAGGCGTCCAGCGCCCATTGTTCGCAGCCCGGGAAAAGGCCGCCGCGGCCGTGGAAGATGCGCCGGGCATCGGTGGGCAGTTCCATCGTGGCGATGGCGTCGAGCAGGGCTTGCATGGTGTCGTCGGATTTCCGTAAAAGTGAAAAAGGCTGCCAGCGGCAGCCTTTGCGGGCGTCGGATGCCGGGCTTACTTGCCCCAGCTGTCTTTCAGTCCGGTGATCTTGTTGAACACCGGCTTGCCTGCCGCATGGTCCTGGCGGTCGGTCACGAAGTAGCCGTGGCGCTCGAACTGGAAGCGCGTGTCGGGCGCGGCGTCGGCCAGCGAAGGCTCGACGAACGCGGTCACGACCTTGAGGCTGTCGGGATTGAGCAGCGTCAGGAAGTCCTTGCCGCCCGCATCGGGCTGGGCGTCGGTGAACAGGCGGTCGTAGATGCGCACTTCGGCGGCGACGCCGTCGGCCACGCCCACCCAGGTGATCGCGGCCTTGACCTTGACGCTGTCGGCGCCGGGCGTGCCGCTCTTGGTGTCGGGCACGACCTGGGCCAGCACCTCGGTGATCTCGCCGTCGGCATTCTTGTTGCAGCCAGTGCACTCGATCACATAGCCGCCCTTGAGGCGCACCTTGTTGCCGGGGAACAGACGCTTGTAGCCCTTGACCGGCACTTCCTGGAAGTCTTCGCGTTCGATCCAGACTTCGCGGCCGATGGTGAAGTGGCGCAGCGCGGGCTCCTGGCCTTCGGGCGGGTGGGGCAGCGCGGGCAGGGTGCAGGGCTCGAGGTGGCCCGCGCCCATGACGTCGTCCCAGTTCTCGAGTACCAGCTTGACCGGGTCGAGCACGGCCATGCCGCGGTGGGCCTGGTTCTCGAGGTCTTCGCGCAGGCAGCCTTCGAGCGTGGCGTAGTCGATCCAGCTGTAGTCCTTGGTCACGCCTATGCGCTCGCAGAAGGTCTGCAGGCTTTGCGGCGTGTAGCCGCGGCGGCGCAGGCCGACCACGGTGGGCATGCGCGGATCGTCCCAGCCTTGCACGATGCCGTTGTCGACGAGGTGCTTGAGCTTGCGCTTGCTGGTGATCACATAGGTCAGGTTCAGACGCGCGAATTCATATTGGCGCGGCTGGGGCGCGGCGATCAGGCCGCCGGTGACCAACTGGTCGAGCAGCCAGTCGTAGAACGGGCGCTGGTCTTCGAACTCCAGCGTGCAGATCGAATGCGTGATGTGCTCCAGCGCATCTTCGATCGGGTGGGCAAAGGTGTACATCGGGTAGATGCACCACTTGTTGCCGGTGTTGTGGTGTTCTGCATGGCGCACGCGGTAGATCGCCGGGTCGCGCATGTTGATGTTGGCCGCGGCCATGTCGATTTTTGCGCGCAGCACGGCGGCGCCATCGGCCAGCTTGCCGTCGCGCATGGCGCGAAAACGCTCGAGGTTTTCCGCCGGAGTGCGATCGCGGAACGGGCTGTTCGTGCCGGGCTTGGTGAAGTCGCCGCGGTTGGCGCGCATTTCTTCGGCCGTCTGCTCATCGACATAGGCCAGGCCCTGCTCGACCAGGTATTCGGCCGCGCGGTACATGAAGTCGAAATAGTCGCTGGCCTGGTAGGGCGCGGCCTGGCCCGGGGCTTCTCCGCCCTGGGCCCAGTCGAAGCCCAGCCAACGCACGGCATCCATGATGCTGTCGACGTATTCCTGGTCTTCCTTTTCAGGATTGGTGTCATCGAAGCGCAGATGGCAGATGCCGCCGTAATCGCGCGCCAGGCCGAAGTTCAGGCAAATGCTCTTGGCGTGGCCGATGTGCAGATAGCCGTTGGGCTCGGGTGGGAAGCGCGTGCGGATCTTGGCGGGGTCGGGCTCGCCGGCCGCGTGATGGGCGGCATCGCCAGGGCTTCCGCCCCAGCGGCGCTGGGCATGTGCGCCGCGGGCCAGGTCGGCCTCGATGATCTGGCGCAGAAAGTTACTCGGCTTGACCGGTTCTGGGGGGGTGTTGATGGCGTCGGAAGAACTCATTGCAGCATTTTAGGCGCGAGGCCCGACAGAGGGGTTCTTACCAACGGAAACTTGTTCGTCGCGAATAGAAACAATTTCATCGTGGTTTTAGGCCATCCTACTGCCATGGTCGCGCGTTAAGTACTTCAAGCGGTGCTTTTTGCGCTGCGGCAGGCCGATCCCGGCATGCCGATTCGAACAAGGAGTTCCAGATGACAACAACCAAGCTTTCGCTGAAATCGTGGCGTGCGCGTGTGGCCGGTGCCGCCATGGCCCTGGCCGCGCTGGCCGGCGCCGGTGCAGCCCAGGCGCGCGATGTGGTCTGGTCGGTGGGCGTGCAGTCGCCGGGCATTGCCGTGGGCATTGCCAATGCGCCGCCCGTCTACGTCGCTTCCGGCCCGGTGTATTACGCGCCGCCTCCGCCGGTGTATTACGCGCCGCGCCCCATTTACCAGGCCGCTCCGGTGTACGTCGTGCCTTCGCACCGCGGCTATTACGGCCGGCCCCACCACTATCGTGACCACCCGCGCCATTACGACAAGCACCGTGGTCATGGTCACCGCCACCACGATCGCCGCGAGCTGCATCGCCACGGCCATCGCTGAGCCCACGGCAGCCAGCGGCCGCTGGGACCCGCATAATCCGGCGGTCTGACGTCCGGAGTATTGTGTGAAAACTGTCTATGTCCTGAACGGCCCCAATCTCAATCTGCTGGGCTCGCGCGAGCCGACCATTTATGGGTCGGCCACGCTGGCCGACGTGCAGGTCCTGTGCGAACAGGCCTGCGCGCGCCATGGCCTGGCGCTCGCTTTCCACCAGAGCAACCACGAAGGTCAGCTCGTCGACTGGATCCACGAAGCCGGCCGCCTGCATGCGCAGGGCCAGCTCGCGGGCCTGATCCTCAATGCCGCGGCCTATACGCACACCAGCGTGGCCTTGCTCGATGCCGTCAAGGGCACGGGCGTGCCGCTGGTCGAGCTGCACATCAGCAACGTGCATGCGCGGGAAAGCTTTCGCCATCATTCCTACCTGTCGGCCGCGGCGCGCGCCGTGATGTGCGGTTTCGGCGTGGCCGGCTACAGCCTGGCGATAGACGCCGTCGCGCAATGGTGAACACCGCCATCGCGGCGCTCCAGGCGCAGGCGCGGCGCACGACCACGCCGATTGCCGACGGCGCGCAGATTGTCTGGCATGTCTGGGGCGAGGGCGGCAGCGGCGTGCCGCTGGTGCTGCTGCATGGCGGCAGCGGCAGCTGGACCCATTGGCTGCGCAACATCGAAGCGCTGGCGGCGACGGGCCGTGAAGTCTGGGTGCCCGACTTGCCGGGCTTTGGCGACTCCGATGGCGTGCCTGGAGGGCAGGACGCCGACACCATGCTCGATCCCTTGCATGCCGGCCTGCGGTCGCTGCTGGGGGAGCGTAGCTTTGATCTCGTCGGGTTTTCGTTCGGCGCAATGACGGCCGGCATGTTGGCCGCGCGTTATCCGCAGGGCGTGCGCCAGCTGGTGGTTGTCGGCGCGCCAGCGATCTGGGCCAGCAGCGACAAGGCCGTGCGCCTGCTGGGTTGGCGCCACCTGGAAAGCGAGAAGGCGCGGGAGCAGGCCCACAGGCACAACCTGCAGGCGCTGATGCTGCATGACCCGGCGCGCATAGACGCCGACACGCTGGCGCTGCATGTGCAGAATGTGCTGCGCGATCGCCTGCCGCGCCGGCGTCTGTCGCAGACTGATGTCCTGGCCCAGGCGCTGGGCCAGGTTGTCTGCCCGGTGAACGCCATTTATGGTCTGCATGACGCGCTTTATCTGGGCCGCCATGCCGCGCTGGAGCAGGCGCTGGCCGCGACGACACCGCATTTCGAAGGCCTGCAATGGATTGCCGATGCCGGCCATTGGGTGCAATTCGAGCAGCCTGAACGCTTTGATCAGGTGTTGCTGGCTTGCCTGGAGGCGGGCGGGCGATGAGCGATCCGGGCCTGATCGACGAGCGCGAAGTCGAATTCAGCTTCATGCGCGCCCAGGGGGCCGGCGGTCAGAACGTCAACAAGGTCTCGTCGGCCGCGCACCTGCGTTTCGACATCCGCGCTTCGTCGCTGCCCGAGGCGATCAAGGAGCGGCTGTTGGCCTTGAACGACAGCCGCATCACCCAGGAGGGCGTGGTCGTCATCAAGGCCCAGCAATATAGAAGCCAGGAGCAAAATCGCTGGGATGCGCTCGAGCGCCTCGAAGCGTTGGTGCGCAGCGTGGCCAAGCCGCCCAAGGCGCGCCGCGCCACGCGGCCCACACGCGGCTCGCAGATGCGCCGGCTCGAAGGAAAAAGCCAGCGCAGCGAGACCAAGGCCTTGCGCGGCAAGCTGCGCGGTGAATGAGCCGAAACCGCGCTGCAACCGCGGTTTCGCATGCAAGAATGTTGAAAAAGGAATGCCATGAACCAATTGACCGATCTGCCGCTGGCATTTCTCCAGCGCGCGCCCCTGACGCAGGGCACTGATCCCTGGTTGCTGGTGCTGATGCATGGCGTGGGCAGCAACGAACAGGAGTTGTTTGGCCTGGCGTCCTATGTGCCCGCGCATTTCCATGTGCTGAGCCTGCGCGCGCCTTACCCCATGGGCCCGCAGGCCCATGCCTGGTTCCAGTTCACCGTCGACACCAATGGCACGCGCCACATCAACGTCGCGCAGGAGCGCACCGCGCGTGAACAACTCGAGCGCACGCTGGCGCAGGCGCAAAAGGAACTCGGTATTCCGCCGGAGCGCACGGTGCTCGGCGGCTTCAGCCAGGGCGGCATCATGGCGCTTTCGGCGCTGCTGACCCAGCCCCAGTCGCTGCGCGCGGCCATGGTCTGGCACAGCCGTCTGCTGCCCGAAGTGCGTTCGTTGCAGGCACCGGCCGAGGCGTTCGCCGGCAAGTCGCTGTGGATCAGCCACGGCACTTACGACAACGTGATTCCGCTGACCAGTGCCCACACCATGCGCGACCACGTGCAGGCCCTGCCGCTGGCGCTCGATTACCACGAGTACGCGAGCGCGCATGAAATCCGCCCCGACGAACTGCAGGCCAGCATGCAGTGGCTGGACGCGCTGCGCTGAACGTCAGGCGCTGCCGAAGAACGCCGCGAGCTGCGGCGCGAGCGTGGGGAATTCCTGCGCAAACTGCGCGCGATTGACGAAATAGGCTTCGCAGGCCACGGCGAAGAATTCGGGCGGGGCCGTCGCGCCATAGCTGTCGAGCCAGGGCTGGGCGCCGCCGAAACGCTCGGCAATGATCACCTGTTCGCGAAACTGCTCATAGGCCGGCTCCCAGGCCGCATGCCACAGCGCGCGCGCCGCGCGCGTGCCGGTGCTGCCCATGAAGCCCGGCGGCAGCGGCGGGCAGCCGTCGGCCGCGCCGTTGCGCATGTCGATCTTGTGCGCGAATTCGTGAATCACCACGCTCGTGCCTTCGGCCGCGCTGTGGCGGCTGTCGTTCACGGCTTGCCAGCTGAGCATCACGGGCCCGCCTTCCATGGCTTCGCCCAGCAGCACTTCGTTGTAGTAATGGACCACGCCGGCTTCGTCCACGGACTCGCGCCGCGCCACGGCTTCGCCGGGGTGGACCACGATGCCCACGAAGTCGTCATACCAGGTCAGCGCTTCGCGCGGCGTGCCCCAATGCAGCAGCGGCAGGCAGGCCTGGGCGGCGATCTGCACCGCCATGGCGTCGGTCACCACCAGGCCATGCGCGCCATGGAATTGCTTGCGCTGCAGGAACAGCGCGGCCAGCGCGCGCAGCTTGGCCTGGTCGGCCAGGGGCAGGGCGTGCAGGAACGGATAGGCCTGTATGGCAGCGAGCCACAGGCCGGCGTCGATTTCGGGCAGGGGCGCGAAGCGCCGGCGCAGGCGGCTCCACAACCGCTGCAGCGCGGAAGGCGGCTTCATGCGGCGGCGCCGGCGTCTGGCCAGGGCAGGCGTTGCAGGCCCTGGGCGCGATCGAGTCGCAGCACTTCGGCGCGTGCCGGCGTGGCGTCGAGGTCCCAGTCGCTGAGCACCACGCGCCGCAGGCCCGGCGCCAGGTCGTGGTCGGCCGGTCTATGGGTGTGCCCGTGGACCAGCGTGGTCGCGCGCGCGGCCTGCAGCCATGCAATGCTGGCCTGGCTGTCGAGCTCGGCGTAGACCAGGGCCGCGCGCTGGTGCGAATGGCTTTGGTCGCGCATGCCGCGCGCCTGGGCGCGGCGCGTTTCTATCGGCTGCTGCAGGAATGCGTCCTGCCAGGCGCGCGTGCGCGCCAGCGCGCGAAAGCGCTGGTAGTCGGTGTCGTCCAGGCACAGCGCGTCGCCATGGCTCAGCAGATAACGCCGGCCCGCGAATTCGAGCACCGTGGGGTCGCTGAGCCAGGTGCAGCCGCTGCGCTCGGCAAACGTCTGACCCGTGAGGAAATCGCGGTTGCCCTGCATGAAGAACAAGGCCTTGTGCTGCGCGATCGCGCGCATGCGCGCGCAGCATTGCGCTTCGAAGCTCTGCGCATCGTCCAGCACGTCGTCGCCTATCCAGACTTCGAACAGGTCGCCGAGCATGAATACGGCGTCGGCCGTCGTATGGGTCAGGTAATCGAGCCAGGCAGCGACGGTGCGCGGCTCGCCGGCCTGCAGATGCAGGTCGGAAATGAATTCGAGGCGCTGCCACTCGGCGGGCACGCGCAGCTCGAACGCTGCGGGGGCCGAGGGCAGGGCGGGCGCATCAGGATGCGGCATGGGCGGCTTTCCGATGCGGCCGGAAAAACTGCCTGCGCGCCATATTGCGCAGCGCCGCACCAAGGCGGCGCTGGCCGGCGCATGCAGGCAGCGGTCGTGCCATTTACAGGGCCACGGCCTTTTCGATCACGACGTCGGTCAGGGGCACGTCGTCATGGAAGCCCTTGCGGCCGGTCTTCACGCCCTTGATTGCGTCGACGATTTCCGTGCCCTTGATCACCTTGCCGAACACGGCGTAGCCCCAGCCTTGGGCGCTGGGAGCGGTGTGGTTCAGGAAGCCGTTGTCGGCGACGTTGATGAAGAACTGGGCCGACGCCGAGTGCGGGTCGCTGGTGCGTGCCATCGCCAGGGTGTACTTGGTGTTCTTCAGGCCGTTCTTGGCTTCGTTCTCGATGGGCGCGTCGCTGTCCTTCTGCGTCATGCCAGGCTCGAAACCGCCGCCCTGGACCATGAAGCCGGGAATCACACGGTGGAAAATCGTGTTGTTGTAGTAGCCCTTGTTCACATAGGCCAGGAAGTTTTCGGCCGACTTGGGCGCCTTTTCGGCGTCGAGTTCGATGGTGATCACGCCTTGGCCGGCGATGTGCAGTTCAACTTGTGGGTTGCTCATGGGAGTTCCTTTGGATGGGGTGGAAAAGGGGGAGGCATTGTGGCCCAGACAGGCCGCTCAGACGATTCTCAGGGCAGCACGCGCGCCGAGAGAATGGTCACTGCCGTCGTGGGCACATTCTGGTGCATGCCGCGATTGCCCGTGGCGACCGCGCGGATTTTGTCGACCACGTCGGTGCCGCGCACGACCTTGCCGAACACCGCGTAACCGTGGCCGTCGGGCTGGGGCGCGTTGAGCGAGGCATTGGCCGCGACATTGATGAAGAACTGGGCCGTGGCCGAGTTCGGGTCACCGGTGCGCGCCATGGCGACCGTGTACTTGTCGTTCTTCAGGCCGTTGCGCGCTTCGAGCGGAATCGGCGGCTGCGTGGGCTTTTGCTGCATGTCGGCGGTGAAGCCACCGCCCTGGATCATGAAGCCGTCCATCACGCGGTGGAATATGGTGCCGTCGTAGTGCTTGCTGTTCACATACTGCAGGAAATTGGCGACGGTCTTGGGCGCCTTGGCAGGGTCGAGTTCGAGCACGATCGCGCCCAGCGAAGTCTTGAGTTCGACCTGGGGCGAAGTCTGCGCGCTGGCGCCGGTGGCCGCGAACAGGCCGGTGGACAGGGCCAGACCGGCCAGCGCGAAAGTGGTTTTTCTGCGGGAA
>NZ_JAHCDD010000046.1 GCF_018413525.1 Acidovorax sp. CCYZU-2555 | reverse complement strand
ATTTGAGCTACAGCGCGCTCAAGAGCATGCATGCATGGAACTTCGCCACTTCGGACCAAGACCCGCAAAAATGCAGCGCCACCATGGTCACCGAGCTCGCGGGCGCGGCGGGCGAAAAGCTGCAGGACTTGGGCTACAGCGCGCTCACCATGTTGTCCGACAAGGCCACGCAAGCCGGTTCGGCCGTCTGGGCCGAAGTGCGGGTTCAGGCCCCGGCGCTGGGCCAGGTGCTGCTGCAGGAGGCCCACCATCTGGCCAGCGTGGCCACCGATGCGGCAAGGGACGGTTTGAGCCTGCTTTCGGGCAATCCCCTGCAGTTCGACGCAATCGAAGTGCATTTCGAAGGTGCCGTTGCGCAGGCCCCCCACCTGAACCAGAGCGAAGTGCTGCCAACCTCGGTGCTGCCGGCCGGCCTGGACGGCAACGCGCCAGTGGATTTCGGCGCAGCCGTCGAGGGCAATGATGATTTCGGCGGCGTGCAAGAAGTCGAGCAGATGGGCCTGAATGTGATGGTGGCGCCCGAAGGCCAGGAAGACTTTGACGCGTACTACGCAGCGCAGCAAGCTTTCGAAGGCATGTCGCTGCACAACCACCTGGGCCACAGCACCACCGTGATGGCCTGTTGAGGCCCCGGCCTGCCAGCCTGTCGCGCCGCGGGCGCCACGGGCTGGCAGCCGCCTTCAGCCATGCAGGCGCGCAGCTTGACTGCGCCTGCGGGGAATCCATTACAATACGCGCCTATGTCTGCCGCCCACACCCGCATCGCCTCATTGACAACTGTCCCTTCGGCAGCTGTGGCTGCGCGCGCAGCAACCATTACGACGATTAAAGGCTGACACAGCCCGGTTCGTCGCGCGCCCTCTCCCGGCCAGACGAGCCGGGTCCCAGTCTGGTCGAACATTGTTTCTTAAACCACAGGGGCGTTGAAAATGAGCAAGTTGGTAGGTTTGGTAGGCTGGCGCGGCATGGTCGGCTCGGTGTTGATGGACCGCATGCAGGCCGAAGGTGACTTCGATCTGATCGAACCCATTTTCTTCTCCACTTCGAATGCCGGCGGCAAGGCGCCCGCCCAGGCCCGCACCCACACCACGCTGCAGGATGCGAACGACATCGCTGCACTGTCCCGCTGCGACATCATCATCACCGCCCAGGGCGGCGACTACACCAAGGCCGTGTTCGGCCCCCTGCGTGCTGCCGGCTGGCAAGGCCACTGGATCGATGCCGCTTCCTCGCTGCGCATGGAAGACGACGCCGTCATCGTGCTCGACCCGGTCAACGACGACCTGATCCAGACCAAGCTCGCCGCGGGCGGCAAGAACTGGATCGGCGGCAACTGCACCAACTCCATTTTGCTGATGGGTCTGTCCGGACTGTTCAAGGCCGGCCTGGTCGAATGGGTCAGCTCCATGACCTATCAGGCAGCGTCGGGCGGCGGTGCCAACCACATGCGCGAACTGCTCAAGGGCATGGGCGTGGTGCACGCCGCCGTGTCGGACGCACTGGACACCCCCGCTTCGGCGATTCTCGACATCGACCGCCAGGTCGCACACACCATCCGCAACGATGTGCCCACCGAATACTTCGGCGCACCGCTGGCCGGCGGCCTGATCCCCTGGATCGACGTGCAGCTGCCCAACGGCCAGTCCAAGGAAGAGTGGAAGGGCCAGGCGGAAGTCAACAAGATCCTGGGCACTTCGTCCACGATTCCCGTCGACGGCCTGTGCGTGCGCATCGGCGCGATGCGCTGCCACTCGCTGGCGCTGACCATCAAGCTCAAGCATGACCTGCCGCTGGCCGAAATCGAAACCCTGATCCAGACGGGCAACCCCTGGGTCAAGTTCGTCGCCAACGACCGTGCGGTGACCGTGAAGGAACTGACGCCCGCAGCCGTGACCGGCGGCCTCGAAGTGGCCGTGGGCCGTGTGCGCAAGCTCAACATGGGCCCCGAGTACCTGTCGGCCTTCGTGATCGGCGACCAGCTGCTGTGGGGCGCGGCCGAACCGCTGCGCCGCATGCTGCGCATCCTGCTGGCTAAATAAGCAACTGCTGCTTTTTGGCGTCAACCGCCCTCCAGACCATGGAAAATGGGCTGGAGGGCGGTTTGTCGTTGCCCAGGGACAACATCTGGCGCGTTCACCGGGCGCGTCGCCCTGCCATGCCCGTCAGGTGTTGGACAATGCCCTCTGTCACCTTGGCTTGTCACTGCTATGCATTGCTGCTAAGGTATTTTTCACTATGACGCGCGCGCTGTGCCGGTGCGGCGGTCATTCTTGAGAACAACTATGCCGCTCGCCCGGGCCGCACAACAACAGAAGTTGACGCCACCATGCATCGTTGGAAACTCTCTGCGCTGGCCGCAGCGGCCCTCGTCTCTGTCAGCCTGACGGCCACCGACGCCTGGGCGCTGGCGCTGGGCCGCATCAGCATCCAGTCCGCGCTGGGCGAACCCCTGCGCGCGGAAGTGGAACTGCCACAGATCACCGCCGCCGAAGCCGACAGCCTGCGCGCGACCATCGCCACGCCCGCCGTTTTCCGCGCCCAAGGAATGGAATACACGGCCACTGCCAGCCAGTTCCAGGTCCAGCTGCAGCGCCGCCCCGACGGCTCCGCCGTGCTGCGACTGAGCAGCGCCCAGCCCGTGTCCGAGCCTTTTGTCGATCTGGTGATCGACGCCTCCTGGGCCGCGGGCCATGTGGTGCGCAGCTACACCTTGCTGCTCGACCCGCCTGCGGGCCGCCAGCCCGCGCCGGCAGCGACTTCGGCAGCACAAATCAGCGCCCCTGCGCCCCAGGCAACCGCCCCCGCCCGCAGCACGCCTGCGCGCACCGCGCCTCCGGCTGGCGCCGCAACGCGCAATGCGCCGGCCGAGGCGCCGAAATCTTCGACACTCACCGTGCGCCCAGGCGATACCGCCAGCCGCCTGGCCCAGGCCAGTCGTCCGGCCGGCGTGTCGCTTGACCAGATGCTGGTCGCGATGCTGCGCGCCAACCCCCATGCGTTCATCAGCGGCAATGTGAACCGCATGACGGCCGGTGCCGTGGTCGAGATGCCCGACCAGGCCGCTGCCCAGGCCACGTCGGCCAGTGAAGCGCGGCAGATCGTCGCGGCGCAAAGCCAGGACTTCAACCAATACCGCCGCCGGCTCGCGGGCGCTGCCCCGCTGGCGGCCGTGACCGCCGCCCAGCGCAGCGCCAGCGGCAACGTCGAGGCCCAGGTTCAGGACAAGAAATCCTCGACGGCGGCCCCCGACAAGCTCACGCTGTCCAAAGGCGCGCTGCAGGGCAGCCAGAACGCCGACGAACGCCTGGCACGCGAAAAACAGGCCCAGAGCCAGTCCGAGCGACTTTCCGAACTCTCGCGCAACCTCAATGAGCTGAAGACCGTCGCGGGCGCGGCCCCGGCAGCGACCGCTGCTGCGGGCGCACCGGCGCCAGGCGCGCCTGCAGCCACCGCACCTGCGCCAGGCGTAGCGGTGCCGGGCGTACCGGCTGCAGGTGCTCCAGCGGCTAGTGCTCCGGCAACGGGCGCCCCCGCTGCAGGCGTTGCCGCTCCGGGAGAACCGGCTGCGGCCCCCCCTGCGGCAGCCGTGCCACCGACGGCCACACCGGCTGTCGGTGACGGCACCACCGCGCCAGCCGACCCGGCTGCACCCGAGACAGCTGCCGCCGAGGCACCGGCTGCGACGGACGCCGCGCCCGCACCTGCGCCCGCCCCGGCCGCGCCCGTGGCCGCCGCGCCCGTTGAAGCCCCGCCTGAAGCACCCAGCTTCATTGATACGCTGACCGAAGATCCGACACTGCCGCTCGCCGGCGTGGGCCTGCTGGCCTTGCTGCTCGGCTATGCCGGCTACCGCCGCGTGCAGCAGCGTCGCCAGCAGAATGCCGCAGGCGACAGCCTGCTGCACCCCGATTCCGTCTTCGCTGCGGGCCAGGGCCAGCATGTCGACACCGCGCTCACGCAGTTCGGCAGCTCGACCTCCTATTCGCACAGCCAGCTCGATGCAGGCGGCGAAGTGGACCCGGTGGCCGAAGCCGACGTCTACCTGGCCTATGGCCGCGACCTGCAGGCCGAAGAAATTCTCAAGGAAGCGCTGCGCACCCAGCCCGAACGCCTGGCGCTGCACCAGAAGCTCGCCGACATCTACGCCAAGCGCCAGGATCGCAAGGCCTTCGAGGCAGTGGCGCAAACCATGTTCGTGCTGACCGATGGACGAGGCCCTGAGTGGCAGCATCTGGCCGAACAGGGTCGCTTGCTGGACCCTTCGAATGCGCTGTACCAGGCCGCAGCCGATGCACTGCCCGCCACCGCGACCAACGCCGCGGCGCAAGTGCCCGCGCCAACGCAGGACCGCGCGATCGCACAGGCATCCGTGGCCGCGGCGCTCGGCGGACTTGCAGCCTCGACGGCCAAGCCTGAACCCGCGATGCTGCCAGACTTGGATCTGGACCTCGATCTGCCTTCGCCCACGGCCGAACAACGCGCGCCCGCGTCGGCGCTGCCGGCTGAAGAGCCGCGCGTGCAAACGCCCACCGACATCGACTTCGAGCCCATAGAGCCCATCTGGAAGCAACCTGCGTCTGCCACGCCAGCCCCTGCGCTGCCGGAAATCGCTTTCGACCCACTCGCTGACCTGCCGCCGGTCACGCCCCAGGACGAGCCCGCAAGCGCCGCGCTGCCAGATCTGGAATTCAGCCTCGACAAGGATGTGGAAACGAAGGCCGCCGACACCGCGCCTATCGATGCCCCTGCAGCAGATGCTGACGTGCCGGCCGCTATCGAACCGGTTGAAGCAACGCCCGCCCTGGAACCCGACAGCGTGTTCGAACCCGCTCTCACCCCGACCGACGTTCCCGCGCCCGTAGCCGCCGACATTGCGACGCCCGCGCCCGCGCCTACCTTCGACACGCCGCTCTTCGAGCTCGAAGACACCGACGCGCCCAAGACCGGCGCCACGCCGGCAGCGCCTGCGGCCGCACCCGCGTTCGACTTCCTCGAGTTCGACCTGGGCAACCTGTCGCTAGACCTGGGCAATGCCGCGCCTGCGGATGCGCTGTCGCAAAGCAGCCAGGCTGCAGCCGAAGATCCGCTGGCGACCAAGCTCGCGCTGGCCCAGGAATTCGCGGCCATTGGCGACAGCGACGGCGCGCGCACGCTGATCGAGGAAGTCATCGAAGAATCCGAAGGTGAACTCAAAGAACGCGCCCAGCGCCTGCTGTCCGAAATCGATTGATGTTTTTTCTGCAGATCAACGCGGCGCCTGGCGCCCGCGGCAAGGACTTGCCATGCGCATAGCCCTGGGAGTGAGTTACAACGGCCAGCGCTACAACGGCTGGCAAAGCCAGACCTCGGGCAACACGGTGCAAGACCATCTCGAAGCGGCCCTGGGCCGCTTTGCCACCCAGGCCGTGCCCACGGTCTGCGCGGGTCGCACCGATGCCGGCGTGCACGGCATCATGCAGGTGGCGCATTTCGACACCGCGCTCGAGCGCACGCCTTACTCGTGGGTGCGCGGCACCAACACTTTCCTGCCCGCCGACATCGCCGTGCAATGGGCCCAGCCCGTGGGCGACGACTTTCACGCGCGCTTTTGCGCCACGCGCCGTCGCTATGCCTATGTGCTGCTGCAGTCGCCGGTGCGCCCCAGCGTGGAAGCCGGCCGCGTGGGCTGGGTGTTCCACGAACTTGATGGCGCGGCCATGCAGGCCGCCGCCGCACAGTTGCTGGGCGAGCATGACTTCTCGTCATTCCGCGCTTCGGCCTGCCAGGCCAAGAGCCCGGTCAAGACGCTGCACCGGCTCGACGTGTCGCGCCGCGCCGCGCCCGCGGGCGATGCCCTCAGCCGCCTGCACGGCCTGGGCCGTCCCGGCGATCCGCCGATGGAAACCTGCTACTGGCATTTTGAGTTCGAAGGCAGCGCCTTCCTGCACCACATGGTGCGCAACATCATGGGCTGCCTGATCGCCATCGGCCAGGGCAAGCAGCCCGTGGACTGGATGCAGACCGTGCTCGCGGCGCGCTCGCGCGATGCCGCGGCGCCCACCTTCTCGCCCGACGGGCTGTACTTCCTCGGCCCGGTCTACGACCCGGTCTGGGGCCTGCCGACGCGCGCGGCGGCATTCGATTGGCTGCCATGACCACCACCTTGCCCCTGCGCACGCGCATCAAGATCTGCGGCCTCACGCGCGAAGAAGACGTCGACGATGCCGTGGCCGCGGGCGCCGATGCGATCGGCTTCGTGCTCTACGCGCCCAGCCCGCGCGCCGTGAGCATCGCGCGCGCGGCCGAGCTCGCGCGCCGGCTGCCGCCGTTCGTCACGCCCGTGCTGCTGTTCGTCAACGAGAGCGCAGCGCTTGTCCAGGCGGCATGTGCGGAGATTCCCGGCGCCTGCCTGCAATTCCACGGTGATGAGTCGCCCGCGCAATGCCTGGAAGCCAGCGGCGGCCAGCGGCCGTTCCTGCGCGCCGCGCGGATTCCCCTAGGAGACGCCGCCGCGCGCTTCGACCTCGTAGAATATGCACAGCGTTACTCTCACGCCCAAGCCATATTGCTCGATGCCCACGTGGACGGCTATGGCGGCGGCGGCAAGGCATTCAATTGGTCACTCCTTCCTCCAAGCGTCGACTCTCACCTCGTTTTGTCTGGTGGACTCACGCCTGCAAACGTGACCGATGGCATTCGGCAGGTGCGCCCGCGTTGCAAGACGCTCGCCGTTGATGTCAGTTCTGGCGTAGAAGCCACGGGCCCCGACGGCCAACCGCTCAAAGGCGTCAAGGACGCCGACAAGATCCACCGCTTCGTTGCCGCTGTGCGTGCGGCCGATGCCCAACCACGGCAGAATTTGTAATGTTTGAATACCAGCACCCCGACGCATCCGGGCATTTCGGTCGCTATGGCGGCAGCTTTGCCAGTGAAACCCTGACCCACGCGCTGACCGAACTGCGCGACGCCTACGCGCGCTACCAGAACGACCCCGAATTCGTCGCCGAGTTCGAGTCGGAGCTGAACCACTACGTGGGCCGTCCCTCGCCCGTCTATCACGCGGACCGCATGAGCCGCGAAATGGGCGGCGCGCAGATCTACCTGAAGCGCGAAGACCTGAACCACACCGGCGCGCACAAGATCAACAATGTGATCGGCCAGGCGATGCTCGCCAAGCGCATGGGCAAGAAGCGCATCATCGCCGAGACCGGCGCGGGCCAGCACGGCGTGGCCACGGCCACCATCTGCGCGCGCTACGGCCTCGAGTGCATCATCTACATGGGCGCCGAAGACATTCGCCGCCAGAGCCCCAACGTCTACCGCATGAAGCTGCTGGGCGCGACCGTCGTGCCCGTCGAGTCGGGCAGCAAGACGCTCAAGGACGCGCTCAACGAAGCCATGCGCGACTGGGTCGCCAATGTCGACAGCACCTTCTACATCATCGGCACGGCCGCGGGCCCGCACCCCTATCCCATGATGGTGCGCGACTTCCAGAGCGTGATCGGCACCGAGTGCCTGACGCAGATGCCCGAATTCCTCAACGGCGGCCAGCCCGACGCGGTCGTGGCCTGCGTGGGCGGCGGCAGCAATGCGATCGGCATCTTCCACCCCTACATCCCGTTCGAGGCCACGCGCCTGATCGGCGTCGAAGCCGCGGGCGAAGGCCTGGACTCGGGCAAGCATTCTGCATCGCTGCAGCGCGGCAGCTCGGGCGTGCTGCACGGCAACCGCACGTTCATCCTGCAAAACGATGACGGCCAGATCATCGAGACGCACAGCATCAGCGCCGGCCTCGACTATCCCGGCGTGGGCCCGGAACACGCCTGGCTGCAGGAAATCGGCCGCGCCGAATATGTCGGCATCACCGACACCGAAGCGCTCGAGGCCTTCCACTACCTGTGCCGCGCCGAAGGCATCATTCCCGCGCTCGAGTCGAGCCACGCCGTCGCCTATGCGATGAAGCTGGCCAAGCAGATGCGTACCGACCAGTCCATCCTGGTCAATCTTTCTGGCCGCGGCGACAAGGATATCGGCACCGTTGCCGACCTGTCGGGCGCCGATTTCTATGACCGCCCTTCGATGCGCGGTCTGACTGTCAAGGGAGGGCCTGCCGCATGAGCCGCATCGCCACCACATTCGAAAAACTCCAATCCGAAGGCCGCACGGCCCTGATCCCCTATGTCACGGCCGGTTTTCCGTTCGCCGCGATCACGCCCGCGCTGATGCACGGCATGGTCGAAGCGGGCTCCGACGTGATCGAGCTGGGCATTCCGTTCTCCGACCCCATGGCCGACGGCCCGACCATCCAGAAGGCCGGAGACAAGGCTCTGGCGCTGGGCGTGGGCCTGGTGCAGGTGCTGGCCTATGTGCGCGAGTTCCGCCAGAAGAACGACAGCACTCCCGTGGTGCTGATGGGCTACGCCAACCCTGTCGAACGCTATGACCAGATCCACGGCGAAGGCGCGTTCGTCAACGACGCCGCGAATGCCGGCGTCGACGGCATGCTGATCGTCGACTACCCGCCCGAAGAGTGCGAGGAATTCGCTGCCGCGCTGCGCGCGCGCGACATGGACCTGATCTTCCTGCTGGCCCCGACCAGCACCGATGAGCGCATCCAGCAGGTCGCCCGCGTGGCCAGCGGTTATGTCTACTATGTCTCGCTCAAGGGCGTGACCGGTTCGGCAGCGCTGGACCCGGCGGCCGTCGCCGCCATGCTGCCGCGCATCCGCAAGCATGTCCACATTCCCGTGGGCGTGGGTTTCGGCATCCGCGACGCGCAGACCGCCCAGGCGATCGGCGAGTTTTCCGACGCCGTGGTGATCGGCAGCCGCATCATCGAAATGCTCAACGACCAGCCGCATGAGAAAGTCGTTCCATTGACGATTGACTTCCTGCGCGGCGTGCGCAAGGCACTCGACGCATAATGTGAAAATTTAAGCACCCCCTGAGCGCCTTCGGCGCTTCCCCCTCTCAACCTTCGGTGGAGGGGGACGGCAGCCTCGCTGCGGGGCGGCTCTTGCTCGCTGCCCCCACGCTGGGGCGCGCCAGCTTCAAGGGCTGCAGGCATTGCTGGTGCCACGGATAAAAAAGAGGAAATACTTATGTCTTGGCTTGAAAAACTGCTGCCTGCCAAAATCCAGCACACCGACCCGACGGAACGCCACCAGATCCCCGAAGGTCTGTGGATCAAGTGCCCGTCCTGCGAGACCGTGCTTTATCAGGCCGACCTGGAAAAGAACCAGAACGTCTGCCCGACCTGTGGTCACCACCACCGCATCGGCGCGCGCGCCCGCCTGAACCATTTCCTCGACGCCGAAGGGCGCTATGAAATCGGCCAGGAAGTCGTACCCGTCGATCCGCTCAAGTTCAAGGACAGCCGCAAGTACCCCGAACGCCTCAAGGAAGCGCTGGAGAACACCGGCGAGACCGATGCGCTGATCGTCATGGGCGGCGCCGTGAAAAGCGTCAACGTGGTCGTGGCCTGCTTTGAATTCGATTTCATGGGCGGCTCCATGGGCTCCGTGGTCGGCGAGCGCTTCGTGCGCGGCGTCGAAACCGCGATCGAGCAGAAGGTGCCGTTCATCTGCTTCACCGCCACCGGTGGCGCGCGCATGCAGGAAGGCCTTCTGAGCCTGATGCAGATGGCCAAGACCAATGCCGCGCTCACGCGTCTGGCGAAAAAGGGCCTGCCCTACATCAGCGTGCTGACCGACCCGACCATGGGCGGCGTGTCGGCCGGCTTTGCGTTCGTGGGCGACATCGTCATCGCCGAACCCAAGGCCCTGATCGGCTTCGCCGGCCCGCGCGTGATCGAAACCACGGTGCGCGTCAAGCTGCCGCCAGGCTTCCAGCGCGCCGAGTTCCTGCAGGAAAAGGGCGCGGTCGACATGATCGTCGAACGTCGCCAGCTGCGCGATACCGTGGCCAATTCGCTGGCCATGCTGCAACGTTTGCCAGCGGACGCGGTGTCCTGAAAACACTCCTTTAGGGGGCAAAAGCGGCCAGTGCAGTGATGCACTGGCCGTTTTTTGCTTGCACCATGCCTCGCCCTTCGGGCAGGAGCCGGGTCTCGGCCCGGCAGCCGAGGTACTTTTCTTTGCTTCGCCAAAGAAAAGTACCCAAAAGAAAGGCGAGCCCTGCTGTCTGCGACCCTCCGCTTCGCTCCGGGCAACCTGCCGTGCTCGGTCCCGGGCTGCGCCGCAGAACTCGCTACGCGCCTGCGGCGCTGCGCTCGAACAACTGCGGCGAGTCAGATGACGAAGCAGGTGTGTCCTTCGGCACACCTGCCAGCCCGGGCCCTGCGCGCGCCAGGCGCAGCCAGAAGGGCGGGACAGCCGTCAGCGCCATGACGAAGCAGGACAAAGCCAAGGCATCAAGAAAGCCCAGACCCGGCTCCCGCCCTCGGCAGAGGCATGATGTAGCCACTCCCACTCCCACTCCCACTCACCCGGCACTAGGGTTACATCAACACGCCAGCTTGCACGTAGGCCAGCACCATCAACCCAATCTGCAGCAGCACCAGCAGCACCAGCGGCGAAAGATCGATGCCGCCGATCAGCGGCATCACCTTGCGCACCGGGCGCAGCAGCGGCTCGGCCAGGCGTTCCATCACCATGGCGATGGGCGAACGCGTCTGCACCCAGGAAAGAATGACGTAGATCAGCACGATGCCCACGCAGCCCGAAAGCGCCACGCGCGCCACGCCGCACAGCGCGAGCCAGGGCAGCCACAGGGCCTGGCCTGCGCCCGCGCCCATCATCAGCCACAGCAGCACGTACTGCAGCATCTGCAGCAGGTAGGCGGCGATCACGCTAGACGCATCCCAGCGGCCGGAAGCCGGCACGATCTTGCGCAGCGGCAGGATGATCCAGTCGGTCAGCGCGAACACCAGCCGGCCCACGGGGTTGGAGAAAGGGATGCGCTGGGCCTGCATGTACAGGCGCAACAGGCACAGGCCGGTGAGCAGGCCCACGACGACATCCAGCAAGAAGGTGATGATTTGAAAAAGCATGTAGGAATTGAATGAGCAAAGACAGTCGCTTGAGCCTGCATGACAGCGACGGGTACAGCATGGGATGATAGTGGGCCAGCGCGGATCACCATGACATTACCCTTGACCCTCACTTCCCTGCCGCTGTTCCCATTGGGCAGCGTGCTGTTCCCCGGCGGTCGCCTGCCGTTGCGCGTGTTTGAAGTGCGCTACCTCGACATGGTGCGCAAATGCGCGCGCGCAGGCGCGCCGTTTGGCGTCGTGGCGCTGAGCGACGGCCACGAAGTGCGCCATGCGGGCGCGCCACCCGAGCAGTTTCACAGCGTGGGCACGCTGGCCACGATCGCCCAGCTGCAGTTTCCCCAGGCCGGGCTGATGCACCTGCTGTGCCAGGGCACGCAGCGTTTTCGCATACGCGAGCGCCGCTGCCTGCCCCACGGCCTGTGGGTCGCCGATGTGGAGCTGATAGACGCCGATCTGGCCGTGACCGTGCCCGAAGACCTGCAGGCCGCGGCCCAGGCGCTCGACAAGCTGCTGCAGACGCTGCGCAGCCAGCATGCCGACGATCCCGGCCTGGCCTTGCCCGACGTGCTGCATCTGCAAGACTGCGGCTGGGTAGCCAACCGCTGGTGCGAGCTGTTGCCCCTGCCCACCACGCTGCGCCAGCAGCTGATGGAACTCGAAAATCCCCTGGTCCGGCTCGAGCTGGTGGCCGATGTACTTGAGCGCACGGGCATAGGTTTTTGAGCCATTGCGCAGGGCGCTGCACCGCCGAACCCAAATGGCCCCACGGCCATTGCACATGTGTTCTCCCCAATCCGGCTAAAAAACCTAAAATCAAGGGTTTTGGCCCCGTTCCACCAGCGCTTGCCCGCTGGCGCTCTTTTCATGTCTGACAACAACACCACTTCCGCAGCCGATACCGCCGCCCCGCAGGACGAAAACCAACTGATCGCCGAGCGCCGCGAAAAACTCAAAAGCCTGCGCGAAGCCCAGGCCCAGGGCGGTGGTGTGACTTTCCCCAACGACTTCCAGCCCACGCACCATGCCGCCGCCATCCAGGCCGCGCATGCCGAGCAGGATGCCGAAGCCCTCGAAGCCGCGGCAGTCAGCGTGAGCGTAGGCGGCCGCATGATGCTCAAGCGCGTCATGGGCAAGGCCAGCTTTGCCACCGTGCAGGACGGTTCGCTGGGCGCGACCGGCGGCCGCATCCAGCTCTACATCACGCGTGACGCCATCGGCGAAGAGCTGTATGCGCAGTTCAAGCGCTGGGATCTGGGCGACATCATCGGTGCCACCGGCACGCTGATGAAGACCAAGACCGGCGAGCTGTCGATCAAGGTCACGGCGCTGCGCCTGCTCACCAAGAGCCTGCGCCCCATGCCCGACAAGTTCCACGGCATGGCCGACCAGGAACAGAAGTACCGCCAGCGCTATGTCGATCTGATGATGGACCAGGCCGCCCGCGAGCGCTTCACCGCGCGCTCGCGCGCCATCAGCGGCGTGCGTGAGTTCATGGTTGCGCACAACTTCCTCGAAGTCGAAACGCCCATGCTGCACCCCATCCCGGGCGGCGCGAACGCCAAGCCGTTTGTCACACACCACAACGCGCTCGACCAGGAAATGTATCTGCGCATCGCGCCCGAGCTGTATCTCAAGCGCCTGATCGTCGGTGGTTTCGAGCGCGTGTTCGAAATCAACCGCAGCTTCCGCAACGAAGGCATTTCGGTACGGCACAACCCTGAATTCACGATGATGGAGTTCTACGCGGCCTTCTGGAACTACCGCGACCTGATGGACTTCACCGAGAAGCTGATCCGCGACACCGCGCAGAAGGCTGTCGGCAGCCTGCAGCTGACCTATGGCGGCAAGCCTGTCGATCTGGCCCAGCCGTTCGAGCGCCTGACCATCCGCGAAGCCATCCTGAAGTACACCGAAGCCGGCGACAACGTCGACCAGCGCGACTGGCTGATTCCCGCGCTGCGCAAGCTGGGCCTGACCGAAGAGAAGAACAAGCTGAGCGGCCGCACGCTGGCCAGCCTGCAAGTGTTGTACTTCGAAGAACTGGTCGAGGAAAAGCTCTGGAACCCCACGTTCATCATGGAGCACCCGACCGAAATCTCGCCGCTGGCGCGTGCCAACGACGAGCGCCCCGAAGTGACCGAGCGCTTCGAGCTGTACATCACGGGCCGCGAATTCGGCAATGGTTTCAGCGAGCTCAACGACGCCGAAGACCAGGCCGCGCGCTTCAACGCCCAGGTCGATGCCAAGGACAGCGGCGATGACGAAGCCATGTTCTTCGACCACGACTTCGTGCGCGCGCTCGAATACGGCATGCCTCCCACCGGCGGCTGCGGCGTGGGCCTGGATCGCCTGATGATGTTGCTCACGGACAGCGCCAGCATCCGCGACGTGATTCTGTTCCCTGCGTTGCGCCGCGAACACTGAGTCGGCTAAGTTGTGACGGCGCGGCGGCGCCCGTTTACACTTGTATCGTCTTCCCGCCATTTTGCAGGCAGGCATACTCAGACTGGTGGGGCATTGCACGCAATGCCCGGGCCGTTTCGCAGGGACACAAGCCCCGCGGACCGGCGCCAGTCACAGGAAACCGATGTGATACCGACGCAGCCTCCACCAGCCATCGAGCCCCACGCAGCCCGTTTCACCGCGCGTTCCACGGACACCGCACCGTTTTCGGTGCTGGTCGTGGAGGACCAGGCGTCCATGCGTGCCTCGCTGGTGCATGAACTGCAGCACGCGGGCGTGACCGAAGTCATGGAGG
The DNA here is from genome assembly GCF_018413525.1 of Acidovorax sp. CCYZU-2555. GTDB lineage: Bacteria > Pseudomonadota > Gammaproteobacteria > Burkholderiales > Burkholderiaceae_C > Comamonas. Next base: position 32,761 of record NZ_JAHCDD010000046.1, on the reverse strand, counting down.
CAGCCGACGGCCAGATTGCACTGCAGCTGTTCAAGCTGCGGCGTCCCGATCTGGTGCTGCTCGACATCCGCCTGCCCGGCCTCGACGGTTACGGCGTGGCCCACCAGATGCGCGAGTCCGAGGCAGGCGACTGGACGCCCATCATTTTCCTGTCGGGCCTGGACACCGATCTCGACGTCTGGCGCGGCATCGAGTCCGGCGGTGACGACTACCTGGTCAAGCCGGTCAAGCCCATCGTGCTGGTCGCCAAGCTGCGCGCCATGCGCCGCCTGCTGGACATGCGCCGCCGGCTGATTTCGATGTCGGCCGAGCTGCATCTGGCCAACCAGCGCCTCAATGAGATGGTTGAAATGGACGCGCTCACGGGCCTGGTCAACCGCCGCGGCTTCGACCGCATCCTGCACGCCGAAATCATTTCAGCGCAGCGCGACAACAAGCCGCTGACCCTGATGCTTTGCGACCTCGATCACTTCAAGCGCTACAACGACAGCTGCGGCCATGTCAAAGGCGACGACTGCCTGCGCGCCGTCGGCAAGCTGCTGCGCGATGTCTGCATGCGCCCGCGCGACGTCGCTTCGCGCTATGGCGGCGAAGAGTTCGCGATGATCCTGCCCAACACGCCACGTTCGGGCGCGATGACGTTCGCGCGCGCGCTCGGCAAGATGCTGCGGGTGCGCGCCATCCACCATCCCGACTCGCCGCTGGGCGATGTGCTGACGCTGTCGGGCGGCATCACCACCTGCCTGCCCGACGCCAGCACCAGCGCCGAAAGCATGGTGATGCGCGCCGACCAGGCCCTCTATGCCGCCAAGGCCCAGGGGCGCGACCGCTTCTTCAGCTTCGAGATGCAGATGGACACGATTGAACAGAGAAGCACGCCCTGAGCCTGGCCAAGGGTGCGTGAACGGTCACGCACGACACGATAGCTGATAGGCTTGGGGTCACCTTTTCTGTTTGTTGACCCCATTGGAGTTATGCGTCGTCTCTCAATTCACCTGCCCAGCTGGCTGCAGGACTGGCTGGAAATCCTGATTCCGGCCTCGCAAATCCTGCTGATCCTGTTTGCCGCCTGGCTGATCAACCTGTTCTTCAAGCGCGTGATCTATCGCGCCGGCGCCCACTATGCGCTGCCGCGCGAGCTGCTGGTACCGCTGCGCGGCGTGATCCGCTGGCTGATCATCGCGGCCACCGTGCTGTTGATACTCGAGCGCCTGGGCGTGTCGGCCACCGTGCTGTGGACCGCGTTCACCGGCTTCGCCACCGTCGGCGCAGTGGCGTTCTTCGCCGCCTGGAGCGTGCTGTCCAACCTGTTTTGCGCGCTGCTGATCGTCACCGTGGGCCCTTACCGCCTGGGCGACTACATCGAGTTGCTCGACACCGCGGAGAAGCCCGGCGCCAAGGGGCGCGTGGTCGACATCAACATGCTCTACACGACGCTGGAAGATGTGACGCATCGTGAAGGCGCGTTGCTGCAGATCCCGAACTCGCTGATCTTCCAGCGCGTGGTGCGCCGCTGGAAAGGCGGCATCCATGCGCATATGCCTGACGATGCGCCCTCCTCCGCGCAGGAAGAGGCGGCGGCGCAGGCATTGACCACGCGCCTCTGAAAAGCGCAGTGGCCGGCGGGGTGCGGCCGGCCAGGTACATGGGGAACGCCCGGCCCGGCCCGGTTACTAAGGAGATTCCATTCCTTAGAACAGGCAGCATCCATGTCCCAGGCCTACCACACCCTTTTGAGGGAGCTTGCAGAAGAAATCGGCCTCGACCCCGACGAGCTGCTGAAGACCGAGGAGATCGTCATCGATGAACTGCCCATCGGCCTGCAGCTCGAGGGCAAGGGCGACGAATGCGAAATCTGGCTTTGCGCCCTGCTGGCCGCACCGTCCGCCGACCGCTGGGCGGAAGTCGCGCGCACCGTGCTGCAGGCCAACCATCTCTGGACCGCCACCGGCGGCGGCACCCTGGGCATGCTCCCTTCCGACAGCACGGTGAGCCTGAACGTGCGCCGGCTGCTGCGCGATCTCGATTGCGAAAAGCTGGCGGTGCTGCTGGCCAAGACCGCCGATATCGGCCTGGCCTGGCAGGACTTCATCACGCTGGGCATAGGCACCGACGATCTGCCGGCGTTTTCCAGTGCCGACATGAACATGCGCGCCTGACGCTCAAGGAGATTACCCATGTCTGTAACTCCCGTTCCCCCAAAACCGCCATTGGCGGGCCAAAGCGAGGTCTTTGCCGCCAAGGCAAAAGGCCTCAATGCGGCCGACAAGGCCACGGCCACCAATCCCCACAACGCGCTGGCCGGCAGAAACTGCAGCGTAGGCCCGGGCAATAGCCGGGCCAAGGCGCAGTCCGAAGGCACGACGATCAAAGGCCTTATTACTTCACTGTCCAACGGCTTCACGAGCGTCGTGCACGGCGCCAAGAACCTGTGCAAATCGGCGACATCCTATGTCTTTCGTCCAAGCCAGCCCGAGGCGCCGCTGCAGCCCAAGAAAGCCATGACCGCGATCTTGGGTGCGGCGGGCCAAGGAGTGGACACGGTCACCGATTTCCTCAACCGCACCCCGGCCATCAAGGATGCCTACCGCGGCGTGCGAGATGCGCTGAATCCGCCCAAATCGACCATGGTTGCCCTGGGACGAGAAGCCAGCGATGCCATCACGGACATCAAAAGCGCTGAGCAGGGCCTGATGGACGACGTCGGGAAGTTCTTCAAGAAGCTCTTCTGAGCACGCCGCAGGCGCCAGGCCTGGCGCCTGCCGGTCCCGCACTCAGGGCAGACGGTCCAGCGCGTTGCGGTACGCGGGCTGCAGCATCAGTTCGTCCCAGTTCTGCGGCAGCGTTTCCGGCAGCAGCGCGAGGCGGCGTGATTCGCTGTCGGCGCTGGGCGTCCAGCGGCCCTGGTCGCGCGCGGCCTGCATGCCATCCAGCCACTCATCCACGGCCGCGCCGCCGTTGAGACTCTGGTTGCACAACAGCGCCATGTCGCAGCCCGCATTCAAGGCTTCGATCGCGGCGGCAGTGAAGTCCAGCGTCTGGCCGTCAAGCCGGCGCGCGGCTTCCATGCTCAGGTCGTCGCTGAAGATCGCGCCGTCAAAACGCAGGCGACTGCGCAGAATGTCCTGCAGCCACTTGGCGGAGAAGCCCGCGGGGCGCTTGTCGACCTTGGAATAGATCACATGCGCGGGCATGACACTGGTCAGCACCGAGGCCAGCCACGGATAGGGCGCGGCGTCGTCGGCCAGAATGGCCGTGAGGCCGCGGCGGTCGACCGGAATATCGGTGTGCGAATCGGCCTTGACGAAGCCATGGCCGGGAAAATGCTTGCCACAGTTGGCCATGCCGGCCTGCAGCAGGCCGTGCATCAGGCTCTTGGCCAGCGCCGCGACCACGCGCGCATCCGAATGGAAGGCGCGGTCGCCAATGACGCCGCTTTCGCCCCAATCGAGGTCCAGCACCGGCGTGAACGAGAAATCGATGCCGCAGGCGCGCAGCTCGCTGCCCAGCACATAGCCCGCGGCCGTGGCCGCGTCCATGGCGTTCAGCGCGCCGCTACCCTCGCGGTGCTTGCTGCCCTGGCCGTCGTCCATCCACATCCGGCCAAACGCGCGCATCGCCGGCAGGTGCGTGAAGCCGTCGGTGCGAAAGCGCTGCACGCGCCCGCCCTCATGGTCGACGCAGATCAGCAGGTCTTCGCGCACGGCCTTGATCTCGGCCGTGAGCGCCAGCAGCTGGGCGCGGTCCTGCCAGTTGCGCGCGAACAGGATCATGCCGCCGACCAGCGGATGCGCGAGGCGGGTGCGATCGGCAGGCGTGAGTTCGGTGCCCGCGATGTCGATGATGAGGGGAGCGTGCTCGGTCATGTCCGGCCTTCAAGAATCAATCAAGCCACGGATGATGCCAGCACCGCTGGCGCGGGCGGCAACTATGCGGCTTTTTTCTCGACCACGCAGAAGCTCGCGGCGTAGTCGCTTTCGTCGGTCACCGTGAGATGCACCTGCAGGCCCTGGGCCTCGAACCACTCCTTCAGCGCGCCATGCAGCACGATGCTCGGCTGGCCGCTGGGCAGGTTGACGATCTCGCAGTGGCGCCAGGTCATGGGCATGCGCATGCCCATGCCTATGGCCTTGCTGAACGACTCCTTGGCCGAAAAGCGCGTGGCCATGTAGCGCACGCCGCGGTCGGGCCAGCGCGCGCTGCGCGCGCGCCAGGTCGCGAGTTCGCCTTCGGCCAGCACTTTCTCGGCAAAGCGGTCGCCCAGGCGCTCCAGGCTGGAGCGGATGCGCCGCACATCGCAGATATCGGTGCCTATGCCGTAGATCATGATTTCAGCCGTTCTTTGCCGCCATGCCGGCGTCTATGGTCTGCTGGTAGGCCTGCACCGCGCCCGCATAGCCGCGCTCGAGCGCATCGGCAATCAATGCATGGCCGATGGACACTTCCTGCAGTCCCGGCACACCGGCCACAAAGGCCGCGAGGTTGTCCAAACTCAGGTCATGGCCGGCGTTGACGCCCAGGCCCGCATCGAGCGCGGCCTGGGCCGCCGCGCGGTAGGCTTCGAGCTGTTCGGCCTGCGCCGGCGTGCCCCAGGCCGCGGCATAGGGTTCGGTGTAAAGCTCGACGCGGTCCGCGCCCACGGCCTTGGCCGCGGCCATCTGTTCGGGAATGGGGTCCATGAACAGGCTCACGCGCACGCCCAGCGCCTGGCATTCGGCGATCAGCGGCGCGAGGCGCTCGGCGTCCTGCGGAAAGATCCAGCCGTGGTCGCTGGTGAACTGGTCTTCGCCGTCGGGCACGAACGTCGCCTGATGGGGCCGCTGCGCGCGGATGAAGTCCATCAGGTTGTGGAAGGGATTGCCTTCGATGTTGTATTCCGCCTCGGGCCACTGCTGCAGCAGGTCGTGCAGCTCCTGCACGTCGCTGGCGCGGATATGGCGTTCATCAGGGCGCGGGTGCACGGTGATGCCCTGCGCGCCGGCTTCGAGGCACAGCCGCGCGGCGAGCGTCACGCTGGGAATGCCCAGGTGGCGCGTGTTGCGCACCAGCGCGACCTTGTTGACGTTCACCGACAGCGCGGTGCGGGAGGAGGCGGAAGTAGTCATAGGTTTTGCAGATCCATCATCAGCTGGCGGGTGCGCAGCAAGGGACTGCCGCAATGGTATTGCAGCAGCGTGCGCAGTTGGGATTTGAGGGCCAGCGCCACGGGCGCGGCGGCGCGCAATGTGGCGGTGTAGGCCTGGGGCGAATGGCCAGTGCCCAGCGCCTGTTCCAGCGCCTGCCATTGCGCGCCCGTGAGCGCCGCGCGCTCGCCCGCCGCGGCCTGGCGCAGTCCGCCTTCGGGCACCAGCATGTAGCGCTTGCCGGCGCTGAGCGCGGACAGCGTCATGGTTTCCTCGGCCAGTCCGGGCAGCAGGCCCAGCTCGCGCAGCAGCACCAGCTCGAACGCGCGCAGCACGGGCTCGAGCGCGTCGCCCTGGGTGCCGGCCAGCACGCGCACCACGCCGCTGTAGACGTCGAACAGCGCCGCATAGGGGTCGTCGCGCGCCAGCAGGCGCAGCAGCAGTTCGTTGAGGTACATGCCCGACAGCAGGGCCTCGCCCATGGGCATCACATGGCCGCCGGCCCATTCCGCGCCCTTGAGCGTGTGAATTTCGGCATTGCCTTCGCCGCCCAGCGTGTAGGTGACGCGCAGCGGCTGCAGCGGCAGCAGCACGGGGCGGAAATTCGAAGTGGGCTTCTTCGCGCCGCGGGCCGCGAGCGCGACCCGGCCCCGATGGCGTGTGAACACCTCCAGGATCAGGCTGGATTCGCTCCAGTCATAGCTGTGGAGCACGAACGCAGGTTCGTCGGAGACGCGCTTGGCGGCCATGCTGGCCTAAACGCCTTATTCGTAGCCGAAGGAGCGCACGCGCGCTTCATCGTCGGCCCAGCCCGAGCGCACCTTGACCCAGACTTCGAGGAAGACCTTGGCGTCGAGCAGGCGTTCGAGTTCCTGGCGGGCTTCGGTGCTGATGCGCTTGAGGCGGTCGCCCTTGTCGCCGATGACCATGGCCTTGTGGCCGTCGCGTTCGACGATGATGGTCACGGCCACGCGCACGAAGCGCTTGTGTTCCTTGCTCTTCTCTTCGCTGAACTTGTCGAGCACCACAGTGGAGGTGTAAGGCAGTTCGTCGCCGGTGAAGCGGAACAGCTTTTCACGCACGGTTTCCGTGACCAGGAATTTCTCGCTGCGGTCCGTGAGTTCGTCGGGGCCGTAGAACCAGGCCTGCTCTGGCAGGTACTTCTCGCAGATGCCGAACAGGCGCTGGATGTCGTCGCGCTTCTTGGCGGACATCGGCACGAACTCGGTGAACGGGTGGCGTTCCTGCATGCTCTTGAGCCAGGGCGCGAGATCGGCGCGGCGATGCACCTGATCGAGCTTGTTGGCCAGCAGCAGCGTGGGAATGCCGGGCTTGAACAGGCTCAGCACCTTGGCGTCGGCCAGCGTGAAGTTGCCCGCTTCGACGACGAACAGGATCAGGTCGACGTCGCTGATCGCGCCCATGACGGTCTTGTTCAGCGACTTGTTGAGCGCGGTCGAGTGCTGGGTCTGGAAGCCCGGCGTGTCGACGAACACGAACTGCGTGGCTTCGCGCGTGGCGATGCCGGTGATGCGGTGGCGCGTGGTCTGGGCCTTGCGCGAAGTGATGCTGATCTTCTGGCCGACCAGGGCGTTCATCAGCGTCGACTTGCCGACGTTGGGCTTGCCGACAATGGCGATCAGGCCGCAGCGCTGGCCTTCGACATGGACCGGAGCGCCGGCCGCGGCCAACATGGCGCCGATATCGTCGAGTTGCGCCTCAGGCTTTTCCTCGCCTGCGTCGCCGGCTACGTCTTGGGTAGCGTCATTCATGATTTTTTGCTTTCAATGTGGTCAACATGGCCTCGGCCGCGGCCTGCTCGCCCGCGCGGCGGGATCCACCCATGCCACGCTCGACCAGGTCCATCTCGGCGATGGCGCATTCAATTTCAAATTCCTGGCGGTGCGCCGCGCCGGTGGTTGCCACCACACGGTACTGCGGCAGCTTCATCTTGCGGCCCTGCAGCCACTCCTGGAGTGCGGTCTTTGCATCCTTGGCGGCGGCTTCCATCTGCGGATTGATTTCCACCTTCTCGAACAGGTGGTGCACCAGCACTTCGGCCGGCGTATAGCCCGCGTCCAGATAGACAGCGCCGATCACGGCTTCGACGGCATCGGCCAGGATGGAGGGGCGCTGTTTGCCGCCCGACTTGAATTCGCCTTCGCCCAGCCGCAGCACGTCGGGCAATTGCAGGCGCACGGCGATGCGGTGCAGCGTGTCCTGTTTCACCAGATTGGCGCGAACGCGCGAAAGGTCGCCTTCGGGCAGCGAGCGCAGGCGCTCGAACAGCAGGCTTGAAATCGCCAGGCTGAGCACCGAGTCGCCGAGAAACTCGAGGCGTTCGTTGTGGTCTGCCGAAAAACTGCGGTGCGTCAGCGCACGCTGCAGCAAGGCAGAGTCTTTGAATGTGTACTGCAGGCGCTGCTGCAATGCGATTAGTCCGGGTTGCACCTAGGGAGTCTGCTTCTCAAAACGGTAAACGAGATAGGCCGGCCCGACGAGATGTATCTCGCGGGTATAGCTGAAGGAGACCTGCACCCGTTCATTGTGCTTGGTCACCTCCAGGTCCTTGCCCTGAATGGAAGTAATGGTGTCGATCGTGGCGGATCGGTCGAAGCTGGCGCGTACTTCAGGCACCGTGCTGCCCTCGCGGGCAGCCTTCTTCGCGGCCTTCAGCACGGCCTGGTATTCGACGAAGATGGGAACGGATTGTCCACCAATCGCGACCAGCGCGACGGCGACCACCCCGATAAACACCAAACTCAGAAAGGACAGCCCACGCTGGCGCGTGCGGCGGGTGATGCTTTGCATTCTCATGTTCCCGTTTCCTCGTCGCGGGCCCCCTCGGCCCTGGCCAATATGCTCGGCAGCGTTCAGTGGAAACCACCGATGCGCTGAATATCGCCGAAGTTCATCCAGACAAAGAATGCCTTGCCGACAATATTCTCGTCAGGCACGAAACCCCAGTAGCGTGAATCCAGCGAATTGTCGCGATTGTCGCCCATCACGAAGTAATGGCCGGCGGGCACCTTGCAGCTCACGCCTTCGACACTGTAGCGGCAGTTTTCACGGAAGGCGAAATTGCTCGCGCCCTGGATGAAAGCCGGTGTATTGGCGTTGTTCAGCAGGCGGTGCGGCTTGTCGCCGAGCTTTTCCTCGAACTGCTGGAAATAACGCATTTCGTCTTTTTCGAAGAAATCGGGCAGCTTGCTGGTTTCCACGGGCTGGCCGTTGATCGTCAGACGCTTGTTCAGATAGGCGACCTCATCACCCGGCACGCCGACCACACGCTTGATGTAGTCGAGGTTCGGCTGGGGCGGGTAGCGGAACACCATCACGTCGCCGCGCTCGGGGCTGCCGGTCTCGATGATCTTCTTGTTGATCACGGGCAGACGCACACCGTAGGTGAACTTGTTGACCAGGATCAGGTCGCCGATCATCAGCGTGGGAATCATCGAACCCGAAGGGATCTTGAACGGCTCGAACAGGAAAGAGCGCAGCACGAACACGATGGCGATCACCGGGAACAGGCCCGCGGTCCAGTCCAGCCACCAGGGCTGCATCAGGATGCGACCACGGGCTTCGGGGCTGACTTCGAGATCGACCTTGGCGATGCCCTTGCGGTCGAGCTCGGCGCGGCGGGCCACGATGGACTCTTCCAGCGCGACCGCGGCCTTGCGCCGGCGCGGCCAGAAGTACATCCGCTCGGCAACCCAGTAGACGCCAGTCACCACCGTCGCCAGGAACAGCAGCAGCGAAAAGTTGCCCTGCAGAAATCCCAGATACCAGGCGCCGATGTAGCCCAAGAAAGCAGCCAGCACGGCCGCCGTGATCCATTGCATTGCTCGCATCAATCCTCCACTTGCAAAATCGCCAGAAAGGCTTCCTGCGGCACTTCGACCGCGCCGATTTGCTTCATGCGCTTCTTGCCGGCCTTCTGCTTTTCAAGCAGCTTGCGCTTGCGGCTGATGTCGCCGCCGTAGCACTTGGCCAGCACGTTCTTGCGCAGCGCCTTGACGGTTTCGCGCGCGATGATGTTGGCGCCGATCGCCGCCTGGATGGCGACGTCGAACATCTGGCGGCTGATGATTTCGCGCATCTTCGCGACCACGGCACGGCCGCGGTAGGCGGATTGCGAGCGGTGCACGATGATCGACAGTGCATCGACCTTCTCGCCGTTGAGCAGAATGTCGACCTTGACCACGTCGGACGCGCGGAACTCCTTGAACTCGTAGTCCATCGAGGCATAGCCGCGCGAGACGCTCTTGAGCTTGTCGAAGAAGTCGAGCACGATTTCGCCCAGCGGCATTTCGTAGGTCAGCATGACCTGGCGGCCGTGGTAGGCCATGTTCATCTGCACGCCGCGCTTCTGGTTGGCCAGCGTCATCACCGGGCCCACGTATTCCTGCGGCATGTAAAGGTGAACCGTGACGATGGGTTCGCGAATCTCTTCCATGCGGCCCTGATCGGGCATCTTGGACGGGTTCTCGACCATGACCACTTCACCATCGGCCTTGACCACTTCATAGACCACGCTGGGCGCGGTGGTGATCAGGTCCTGGTCGAACTCGCGCTCCAGGCGCTCCTGCACGATTTCCATGTGCAGCAGGCCCAGGAAGCCGCAGCGAAAGCCAAAGCCCAGCGCCTGCGAGACTTCGGCCTCGTATTGCAGCGAGGCATCGTTGAGCTGCAGCTTCTCGAGCGCGTCGCGCAGCGAGTCGTACTCGCTGGCTTCGGTCGGGTACAGGCCCGCGAACACCTGGGGCTGGATTTCCTTGAAGCCGGGCAGCGCCTGCGTGGCCGAGCCCAGGTTGTTGGGCAGCTTCTTTTCGAGCGTGATGGTGTCGCCGACCTTGGCGGCCTTCAATTCCTTGATGCCGCAGATCACATAACCCACTTCACCGGCGCGCAGCGCTTCGCGCGGCTCGTTGCCCGGCGTGAACACGCCCAGCGAACCGGCTTCGAAAACCGCGCCCGTGGCCATCAGCTTGATGCGCTCGTTCTTCTTGAGCTGGCCGTCGACCACGCGCACCAGCATCACGACGCCCACATAGGAGTCGAACCAGCTGTCGATGATCATCGCGCGCAGCGGCGCTTCGGGCTCGCCCTTGGGGTGAGGAATCTTGGCGACGATGGCTTCGAGGATCTCGTCGATGCCCATGCCACTCTTGGCGGAGCAGGGAATCGCGTCGGTCGCATCGATGCCGATCACGTCCTCGATCTCGGCCTTGGCGTTGTCGGGATCGGCGTTCGGCAGATCCATCTTGTTGAGCACGGACACCACTTCCACGCCCAGGTCGAGCGCGGTATAGCAGTTGGCCACGGTCTGGGCTTCGACGCCCTGGGAGGCATCGACCACCAGCAGCGCGCCTTCGCAGGCCGACAGCGAGCGGCTGACTTCATAGGAGAAGTCAACGTGGCCCGGGGTGTCGATCAGGTTCAGGTTGTAGATCTGGCCGTCCTGGGCCTTGTATTGCAGCGCCGCCGTCTGGGCCTTGATGGTGATGCCGCGCTCTTTCTCGATGTCCATCGAGTCCAGCACCTGCGCTTCCATTTGGCGCTCGGCGAGACCGCCGCAGCGTTGGATCAGTCGGTCTGCAAGAGTCGACTTGCCATGGTCGATATGCGCAATGATGGAAAAATTTCTGATGTGCTTCATCAACGAAGGGCGTCTGGTAAGAAAAAAACGAAAGGTGGCGCGTGCAAGAAAAAAGGGCGCGTCTACTGAAGGACGCGCCCTGAACCAACAATCTAGGGCAACTGCGATGGTTGGGGCTTCATTGTAGGCAAAAAGCCCATCTTCCAAAGCCCGGCCACCGCCCCCCGAAGGGAATTGCCACATGCCGACAGGGGTAAAGCGTGCGGGCGAATGCGCGCGCGCTGCGCGCCCGGAGGTTTTCCGGCGCGCATCAGCGCAGCAGCCCGTCCAGGCCGCAACCGGCGATTCTACCCAATGCGCCGCAGGCCGCGTATCGGTGGCTCAAGCGCTTCCCCGGGAGATAGGGCCTGGCCACCGCTGTGACTTCAGCGCGTCGGGCGGATCAGCACGTACTGTGCCCATTCGCCACGGCGCACCAGCAGGTTGATGGGCTTGGCCTTGTCGGCCTTGGCCAGCGCGGCTTCGAAGCTCTTGAGACCCGAAACTTCGGTGTTGGCCACGGCCAGCAGCACATCGCCTTCGCGCAGGCCAGCACGCGCCGCCGCGCCTTCGGCCGAGACCACGCGCACGCCGCCCTTGACCTTGAGTTCCTTCTTCTGCGCTTCGGTCAGCTCGGCGACCGCCAGGCCCAGCTGCTGGGCAGCGGCCGACGCCTTGGGCGTCTTCTCTTCGGCGGGCGCACTGGCCGCTGCGGTCTTCTCGTCGGGCTCGACTTCGGCGATGGTGATGCTCAGGTCGCGCTGGCTGCCGCGACGGAACACGGTGATCGCGCTCTTGGTGCCGGGCTTGGTGTTGCCGACCATGCGCGGCAGGTCGCCGAACTTGTCGATGGCCTTGCCTTCATAGCGCGTGATCACGTCGCCGGGCTCGATGCCGGCCTTCTCCGCCGGCGAGCCGGCTTCGACGGCGCTGACCAGCGCGCCCTGGGCCTTGCCCAGGCCAATGGATTCGGCGACATCCTTGGTCACGGCGCCGATCTGCACGCCGATGCGCCCGCGCGTGACCTTGCCGGTAGTGCGCAGCTGGTCGCTGACGCGAATCGCTTCATCCATGGGGATGGCGAAGGAAATGCCCATGAATCCACCCGAGCGCGAGTAGATCTGGCTGTTGATGCCGACCACTTCGCCGCGCATGTTGATCAGCGGGCCGCCCGAATTGCCAGGGTTGATGGCCACATCGGTCTGGATGAACGGAATGTATTCGCCGGTATCGCGCTGCTTGGCGCTGACGATGCCCGCGGTGACGGTGTTCTCGAGGCCGAACGGCGAACCGATGGCCATGACCCACTCGCCGACCTTGAGGCGGTTGACGTCGCCGACCTTGACCGCGGGCAGGCCCGTGGCTTCGATCTTCACCACGGCCACGTCGGTGCGCTTGTCGGAACCGATGATCTTGGCCTTGAATTCACGCTTGTCGGTCAGCGTCACGATGACTTCGGACGCGCCTTCGACCACATGCGCATTGGTCATCACGTAGCCGTCCTGCGTCAGGATGAAGCCAGAGCCCACGCCGCGCGGCTGCTCTTCTTCAGGCTGCTGCTGCTGCGGGCGCTGGGGGCGCTGGGGCATATTGGGAATCGGCACGCCGAAACGCCGGAAGAACTCCAGCATGTCTTCGTCCATGCCGCTGGCGCCGCCGCGCGCCGCGACTTTTTCCGAGGTGCGAATGTTGACCACCGAAGGCCCGACCTGCTCCACCAGCTCGGTGAAGTCTGGCAGCCCGCGCACGGCCGTCGCAGGCGCCTGCGCCAACGCGGGCAAAGGCAGGATTGCGCCGACGGACGCGACCGTCATGACCGATGCCAGCACGTAGGAACGGGCCGATTTCCAGGGGGTATGGGACATTCTCATCCTTTCACAATTCTCGAAGCGAACACAGTTTGGAAGGCGCTCAAGCGATTTGGTTCCCTGCGGCGCGCATGCGCGCGTATTCCACGCCATCATGCACGCATTGACGGCGCTTTGCAGCGCCCCGGTGCACGGCGTTCAGCGGCGCACCGAAGCGTCCGAAAAACTGGCGTTGCGCAGGAAGTTGGCCGGCATCTGCAGCGCCGCGACGCTGCTGTACTGGCGGTGGGCCGCGAGCAGCTCATCGAGGCGCGGGTCGCGCAGCATGACGGGCGCGCCGTCGCCGGCCTGCATGGCCACGATCTCCGTGGGCACCGACTGCTGCGGTGCGCCGCCCTGCACCAACTGCACGGCGGCCGAGGATGCCGCGCCGTCGGTCAGCAGCGAGGTCCAGCCCAGCGCGGCAACGGCCGCCACCGAGGCCATGCCCGCGGCCATCTTCCAGCGGAACACCGAGCTGTTCGCGGCGCGGTCGGGCCCGCGCGCAGCGGCGATCGGCACCAGCGGCACGGGCTGCAGCTGCGGGCGCGGCTCCTTCGCGAGCTGGGCACGCACGCCCGACAGCACATCGTGCTGGGCATGGTGGGCCAGTTCGGGCGAACGCAGCACATCGCCGACGAGCTGGTACAGCTGCCAGGTCTGGCGCCCTTCATCGCTGTCGGCAAACGCCAGCGCCTGCGCGATGTCGTCGGCCGCGAGCTCTCCGTCGGCCAGGGCCGACAACTGTTCTCTTTGACTTTGGTTCAGTTCTTCATTCATGATGCCATCCACCTGCGCCCGCTGTTCAGAGCCGGCTACGTCCACCACTACCATCGCTTGCCCGCCTGGTTTTCCAGCATGGGTTTGACCCGCGCGGAAATTGCCTCACGTGCACGAAAGATGCGCGAGCGCACCGTGCCGATCGGACACCCCATTGCCGCGGAAATTTCCTCGTAGCTCAAGCCTTCGATCTCCCGCAGCGTCACCGCCTGACGCAATTCTTCGGGCAAGGCCTGCATCGCGTCGTTCACCGCCTGCGCGATTTCCTGTGCCGCAAGCACTGTTTCCGGTGTCTCGTCCGTGGTTAGTTCTTGTCCGAGGTAAGAAGTTTCATCTTCATCGCTCTGACTACGTAAAGCCGACTCGGACACCACCGGGTTGCGCTTCATGTCGAGCAGCGCCTTCTTCGCGGTGTTGACCGCGATGCGGTAGAGCCACGTATAGAACTGGGCCTCGCCGCGGAACTGGTGCAGCGCGCGGTAGGCGCGGATGAACGTTTCCTGGGCGATGTCCTGGACCTGGTCGGTGTCGCGCACCATGCGCGCGATCAGGCGTTCGATGCGGCGCTGGTACTTGATCACCAGCAGCTCGAAAGCCCGCTGGTCACCGGCATTGGTCCGCTCCACCAATTGGAGGTCGCTGTCGCTGGCGGAGGGTGGAGTCACGGGAGGGTTCATTGAATCGTTCAAGGCCAGCCTAGTATCGCGCATGGCCGACCCGCGGTCGCGGCGTCATGTACTCTGGGCAGGTCGGGGGCGCCAATATACCGTACGCCTGAGATCCCCCCACAGTGCGGGCGCGCTGGCGCGCTGCAGCCACAGCCAGCCGCCGCGCAAACGCCCGTGCACGTGCAGCAGCAGGAAATCCTGGCCGTCCCAGCAGACCCGGGGCGCCGCGGGCAATGCCTGCGGGCGCGCGTGCGGCGCATCCGGGGAGCCCGCAGAGCGCTGCAGCCACCATCGGTCGCCGTCCCACTCGAGCCGCCCTTCGGGCCAGGCGCGCCAGCAGCGCCATGCGCCGTTGCAGACCACAAGCCACAGCAGCAGCCCCATGGCCGCGGGCCAGGGCGCCGCGCCCTGGCGCGCCCACAGCAGCAGCGCGGCCGCGCACAGCCCGGCCAGGGCCAGCAAAGCGCAGCCCAGGGCCCGCGGCGGGCGCACCAGCGCATAGCGCAGGCGCGGGGGTGCGGTGCGTGTCATGGGATGGCCCGGCCATGAAAAAAGCGCCGTCTCACCGACACATGGACGGGAGAGCGGCGCCTGGGCATGGTGCAGCGGCTGAAAAGTACTCAGATCCGCTTGAAGATCAGCGAGCCATTGGTCCCGCCGAAACCGAAGTTGTTCTTCAACGCCACGTCGATCTTCATGTCCCGTGCGGTGTTCGCACAGTAATCAAGATCGCATTCCGGATCCTGCGAGAAGATGTTGATGGTCGGCGGCACCTTTTGGTGGTGCAGCGCGAGCACGGTGAACACGCTTTCGATGCCGCCCGCGCCACCCAGCAGGTGACCGGTCATCGACTTGGTCGAACTCACCACCATGTTTTTCGCATGGTCGCCGAGCGCCGCCTTGATGGCGTTCGTCTCGTTGAGGTCGCCCAAAGGCGTGGAGGTGCCATGGGCATTGAGGTAATCCACCTGGTCGGCGTTGATTCCTGCATTGCGCATGGCGCTGAGCATGGCGCGGCGTGGGCCGTCCATGTTGGGCGCTGTCATGTGACCGGCGTCGGCACTCATGCCGAAGCCTGCCAGTTCAGCGTAAATCTTGGCACCGCGGGCCTTGGCATGTTCGTACTCTTCGAGCACCAGCATGCCTGCACCCTCGCCCAGCACAAAACCATCACGGTCCTTGTCCCAGGGGCGCGAAGCGGTCTTTGGATCGTCATTGCGCGTGGAAAGCGCGCGCATCGCGGCAAAACCGCCGACGCCCAAAGGCGAGACTGTCGCTTCCGTGCCGCCAGCAATCGCCACGTCGGCGTCGCCGTACTCGATCATGCGACCCGCTTCACCGATGCAATGCAGTCCGGTGGTACATGCCGTGACCACAGCGAGATTCGGCCCCTTGAAGCCAAACCGCATGGACACATGTCCGGCCACCATGTTGATGATGGACGCGGGCACGAAAAACGGCGTGATGCGGCGCGGGCCGCGGTTACCCAGTTCGATCTGGGTGTTTTCAATCAGAGGCAGGCCACCAATGCCTGAACCCACCACGCACGCAATGCGCGTGGCGAATTCGTCAGACAAGGCTTCGCCCGTAGGCAAGCCTGCGTCCTGCACGGCTTGCGCCGCAGCCGCAATGCCATAGTGGATGAAGCTGTCCATACCGCGCGCATCTTTTGCGCTGATATAGGACTCGACATCAAACCCTTTGACCTCCCCTGCGATCTTGCAGGAAAAGTTCGACGTGTCGAACTTGGTAATGAGGTCAATTCCGGACTGGCCGGCCAAGATATTGGCCCAGGCATCCGCCACCGTGTTACCTACGGGGCTGATGCAACCCAGGCCGGTCACGACAACGCGACGACGGCTCATGCGTAAAACTTTCTACTGAACGCGCAGTGCGCGCAGACCCTTAGGCCTTTTGGTGGGTATTGGCGTAGTCGATGGCGTTTTGCACCGTCGTGATCTTCTCGGCGTCTTCGTCGGGGATCTCGATGCCGAACTCGTCTTCCAAAGCCATCACCAGTTCCACGGTGTCCAGGGAGTCTGCACCCAGATCAGCCACGAAGGCCTTTTCGCTGGTGACTTGAGACTCTTCCACGCCAAGTTGTTCGGCAATGATTTTTTTGACACGTGCTTCGATATCGCTCATGGTTTCCCTCTGGGGGTTGTGAATGAATCCGCGATTCTAGCTGCTCAGGGCAAAACCCCTGCACAACTTGCCGCTCGGACATACGGCGTGACTCTTGACAATTACATATACATGCCACCGTTGACATGCAATTCCTGGCCTGTGACATAGCCCGCACCCGTGGATGCGAGGTATGCGACAGCGTGTGCGATGTCGGACGGCTGACCCAGTTGCCCCAGGGCAATCTGGGATTGCAGCGCCTGGCGCTGCTCCTGCGGCAGCTGCGCGGTCATGTCGGTCTCAATGAAACCGGGGGCCACGCAGTTGACGGTGATGTTGCGGCTGCCCAGTTCGCGCGCCAGCGCGCGCGTCATGCCGGCCACACCGGCCTTGGCAGCGGCGTAGTTGGCCTGACCGGGGTTGCCCGATGCGCCGACCACGCTGGTGATCGAAATGATACGGCCAAAGCGCTGCTTCATCATGGGACGGATGGCGGCGCGGCTCACGCGGAAGACCGCTTTGAGATTGGTGTCAATCACCGCATCCCAGTCTTCGTCCTTCATGCGCATCGCCAGCTGGTCGCGCGTGATGCCCGCGTTGTTGACCAGCACATGCAGGCCGCCCTGGGTCTTGACGATGCCGTCGATCAGCGCCTCGACGGCTGCGCCGTCGGTGACATTGAGGTTGACGCCGCGGCTGCCAGGGAAGGCCGCGAGGGCCTCGCTGATGCGCTCGGCGCCGCTGTCGGAGGTGGCCGTGCCGACCACCTGGAAGCCGCGGCCCGCGAGTTCGAGCGCGATCGCCGCGCCTATGCCACGCGTGGCACCGGTGACGAGGGCAATTTGGGGCTTGGTTTCTGTCATGCGAACAATTCCTTCACTTCGGCCAGCGTGGCCGGATCGTACAGGGCTGCGCCCACGAGTTCGGCGTCAATGCGCCGTGTCAGGCCCGCGAGCACCTTGCCCGGGCCGCATTCGACCAGATGGGTGATGCCGCGGGCCTTGATGGCCTGCACGCATTCAACCCAGCGCACCGGGCCGAAGGCCTGGCGGTACAAGGCATCGCGGATCGCATCGGCCTCGGTCTGCACCGCGACGTCGATGTTGTTGATCACGGGGATCTGCGGCACGCCGAACGTCGTTTCAGCGAGCGCGACGCGCAGCTTTTCGGCCGCGGGCTTCATCAGGCTCGAATGGAACGGCGCCGAGACCGGCAGCGGCAGCGCGCGCTTGGCGCCCGCGGCCTTGAGGGCTTCGCAGGCTTTCTCGACGGCCAGCTTGCTGCCCGCGATCACGGTCTGCGAGGGATCGTTGAAGTTCACGGCCTCGACGACTTCAGCGCCGCCCAGGGCCGCGGTGACTTCGGCGCAGCCTGCGGTCACGGTGGCGGCCGGCAGGCCCAGGATCGCGGCCATGGCGCCCGTGCCCACGGGAACGGCTTCCTGCATGGCCTGGGCGCGCAGGCGCACCAGCGGCGCGGCCTGGGCCAGCGTCAGCACGCCCGAAGCGACCAGCGCCGAGTACTCGCCCAGCGAGTGCCCTGCGAGGGCCTGGGGCTGGGCGCCGCCTTCGGCGTTCCAGACGCGCCATGCAGCGACCGCGGCAACCAGCATCACCGGCTGGGTGTTGGTGGTCAGCGCCAGCGCTTCCTTGGGGCCTTCATGGATCAGACGGGCGACGTCTTCGCCGAGCGCGTCGGATGCTTCGACCAGGGTCTGGACGACCACGGGGTGGTCCAGCCATGCGTCCAGCATGCCCACGGATTGCGAGCCCTGACCAGGAAAGACAAATGCAAAGTTCTTCATACTCATGGTCTGTGATTTTGGTGAAAAAAGGGGCGGCCTCGCCGCCCCGCCAGTGCCGTGCCGCAGCTGGTTACAGCTTGAGCAGCACCGCGCCCCAGGTGAAGCCGCCGCCCACCCCTTCGAGCAGCAGGTTCTGTCCGGGCTTGATCTGTCCGGAGCGCACGCCATGGTCGAGCGCCAGCGGAATGGACGCCGCCGACGTGTTGCCGTGCTGGTCCACCGTGACGATGACTTTTTCCATCGGCAGCTTGAGCTTCTTGGCGGTGCTCTGCATGATGCGGATGTTCGCCTGGTGCGGAATCAGCCAGTCGATGTCGGCGTCGGTCATGCCGGCCTTGTCGAGCGTGGCGCGCGCAGCTTTCTCGAGCACGCCCACGGCCAGCTTGAACACTGCCTGGCCGTCCATCTTGAGCACCGGGTCGCCGATGATCTTGCCGCCCGAGACGTTGCCGGGAACGCACAGGATGCCGCTGTGCTTGCCGTCGGCATGCAGGTCGCTGGCCAGGATGCCGGGCTGCTCGGAAGCTTCGAGCACGACCGCGCCCGCGCCGTCGCCGAACAGCACGCAGGTGGTGCGGTCGTTGAAATCGAGAATGCGGCTGAAGACTTCAGCGCCGATGACCAGCGCGCACTTGGCCGAGCCGGTCTGGATCAGCGCATCGGCCACCGTGAGCGCGTAGACGAAGCCACTGCACACGGCCTGCACGTCGAAGGCCGGGCAGCCGTTGGCGCCGAGCTTGTGCTGCAGGATGGTTGCGGCCGAAGGAAAGACCATGTCGGGCGTGGAGGTGGCCACGATGATCAGGTCGACTTCCTCGGGCGTGCGGCCTGCGGCCTCGAGCGCGTTGCGCGCGGCTTCGAGTCCCAGGTCGCTGCAGGTGACATCGGGCTCGGCGAAATGCCGCGCCCGGATGCCGGTGCGCTCGACAATCCACTCGTCAGAAGTTTCAATGCCACGCGTGGCCAGATCGGCCTGCATGTCCTGGTTGGTCACGCGCCGCGGAGGCAGATAACTTCCGGTGCCGGTGATGCGGGAGTAAATTCTCATCTGTTTTTAAGCTCAAGACGCCGACACTGCCGGAACCGGAGTGGCAGGCACGGCGTCCAGCAAGGGCGCTGCACGGGCAATCCGGGACTGAACGCGGTCGAGCAAGTTATTGCAGGCCGCATCATACGCCCGGGTCAATGCGTACTCGAAAGCAATCGCATCCGCTGATCCGTGGCTCTTGAAAACCAGGCCGCGCAGGCCCAGCAGCGCGGCGCCGTTGTAGCGGCGGTGGTCCATGCGCTTCATCAGCGCCGACAGCACCGGGTAGGCGACGACGGCCGCGAGCTTGGTCAGGATGTTGCGCTTGAACTCCTGCTTGAGCCCGTTGCTGATCATCGAGGCCACGCCTTCGCTGGTCTTGAGCGCCACGTTGCCGACGAAACCGTCGCAGACCACGATATCGACCGTGCCCTTGAAGATGTCATTGCCTTCGACATTGCCGAAGAAATTGATGTCGCCCGCCTGGCCGGCCTTGCGCAGCAGCTCGCCGCTGCGCTTGATGACATCGCTGCCCTTGATGGCTTCCTCGCCGATGTTGAGCAGGCCGACCGAAGCTTTCGAGTTCTCTTCGAGCGCCGAGACCAGGGCCGTGCCCATGAAGGCGAATTGCAGCAGGTGTTCTGCCGAGCAGTCGACGTTCGCGCCCAGGTCGAGCACCGTGGTCGCATGGCCCTTGCTGTTGGGCAGTTGGGCGGCGATCGCGGGACGGTCTATGCCGTCGAGCGTCTTGAGCACATAGCGCGCGATGGCCATCAGCGCACCGGTATTGCCGGCAGAAACGGCGGCCGCGGCGGCGCCGGATTTGACCTGTTCGATGGCCACACGCATGGAAGAGTCTTTTTTGCGCCGCAACGCGACCTCAACGGGGTCATCCATGCCAACGACTTCGGACGCGGGCACCAGGGTGACACGTTCGTGCTGGAAGGATTCCAGGCTGTCGGGCTTGCCGACCAGCAGCAGATGCGCCTTCGGATGTTTGTCGAGAAACTGACGGCACGCCGCGAGCGTGACGCGGGGGCCGTGATCGCCCCCCATGCAGTCAACAGCCAGTGTGATCATGGGCGACTTGCGGACCTGCATTGAGGTCTCAAAGAAAAAATCATGCGTTCAAAAACACAAAAGCCCGCGCTACTTTTTTTGTAGCCGCGGGCCCTGTGGGAGCGGTCGAAGATCAGGCTTCAGACTTGTTCTTCAGCACCTGACGGCCGCGGTAGACACCGGTGGGGCTGATGTGGTGACGCAGGTGGGTTTCACCAGTTGTCGGCTCGACAGCGATGCCGGGCACGTTCAACGCATTGTGCGAACGGTGCATGCCGCGCTTGGAGGGGGATTTTTTGTTTTGCTGAACAGCCATGGTGGCTCCTGAGTCTTGAAGGGGTTGGTAAAAAACGCGATCAGCCCATTGAAGACACGAGGGGATTCGCGAGAAGCCTAAGAGTATAACGCAAACCAAAAGAAAGCGGTAATAACCCCCTGAGCGGCTTCGCCGCAGGCGGACCTTGTGTCTTGTATCGGCTGTGCGAACAGCAGGGGATTATGGCTTGGGCTTGGAAATGCGCAGGCCGGCAAGCGCCGCGAAAGGGTTGGGCTTTTCGCTGTTGGCCTGTTCGAAATCTTCGTCGCTCGACGCCAGGGGCACGGCTTCGGGACAGACATCATGCAGCGGAACCACGGGCAGCTCCATCAGCAGTTCGTCTTCGAGCAGCTCGAGCAGATTGAATTCCTTGCTCAGGGCGAGCAGGTCTTCTTCGCTTTCGTCGTCGAGCGCTTCGGCCGTGGCTTCATCGGCGACAAAGCGGAAAGACCGCTCCACGTCGAGGGCGATAGGCGCGGGCGTGAGGCAGCGCTGGCAGATCATCGGCAGGTCGGTTTCGCCCTGCAGATGCAGCCACACCTGGGGCTCGGCGCCGGCTTCGGCGCGCAGTTCGCCCTCGGCGGCCCAGCGTACATGCACACCATCGTGCGGGCCCTGGGCTTCGAGCGCCAGGCGTTTGAATTGCGAGAGCGGATCCTGGCCTTCGATGTGCGCCTGCGCTTGCGCAAACGCCTTGACATCGAGCCGTTCCGGGGAAAATTCCTTGGTCATGGCAGCCAGTGTAAGAGAATCAGCCCATGCTTGAATCCCCTGCCACTCCGAACCCTTTGCGCCAGCGTCCCTTGATTCTGGGCTCGACCTCGCGCTACCGCCGCGAGCTGCTGACACGCCTGGGCCTGCCTTTCGAGACCGCATCGCCCGAAGTCGACGAAACGCCGCTGCCCGGTGAAGCCCCGCGCGCGCTCGCCTTGCGCCTGGCCGAGGCCAAGGCCCGCGCCGTCGCCGCGCTGCACCCCGAAGCCATCGTGATCGGCTCCGACCAGGTTGCCGACCTCGCGGGCCAGCCCCTGGGCAAGCCGCTGACCCACGAGCGCGCCGTGCGCCAGCTGCAGGCCATGCGCGGCCAGACCGTGCTGTTCGAGACTGCCGTGAGCGTGGTGTGCCAGGCCAGCGGCTTCGCACAGACCGAACTCGCCACCGTGGAAGTGCAGTTCCGCGACCTGACGGACGACGAGATCGAGCGCTATCTGCGCGCCGAGGAACCCTATGACTGCGCGGGCAGCGCGAAAAGCGAAGGACTGGGCATCAGCCTGCTGATGCAGATCCTCAACGACGACCCGACCGCGCTGATCGGCCTGCCGCTGATCCGCACCACCCAGCTGCTGCGCGCCGCAGGAATGCAACTGCCATGAACACTTCCACCAAGCCCGCCCGCGGCACGCTGTACCTCGTTCCCGCGCCGCTGGACTTCGGCTGCGACAGCCAGGCCCCGCTGACCGATGTGCTGCCTGAAGCCACGCTGCGCCGCGCCGCCGGCCTCACGCACTGGATCTGCGAGAACGCCAAGAGCACGCGCGGCTATCTGAACCGCATCGCCCCCCTCTTCCCGCTCGCGGCGACCATGCAGGAGCAGTCCATCGTCGAGCTGCCGCGTGAAGCGCACAAGAAGGGCGACCATGGCGACAAGGGCAGCGCGGTGTTCGACGCCAAGTCGCTGCTCGCGCCCGCGCTCCAGGGCCACGATATCGGCCTGGTCAGCGAAGCCGGCATGCCCGCGATCGCCGACCCGGGCAGCTCCATCGTGCGCGCCGCGCACGACCTGGGCCTGGCGGTCGCGCCCTTGGTCGGCCCGGTGTCGCTGCTGCTGACGCTGGCCGCGAGCGGCCTCAACGGCCAGAACTTCGCGTTTGTCGGCTACCTGCCGCAGGACGGCGCGGCGCGCATGCAGCGCATCCGCGAACTCGAAGCGCTGGCGCTGCGCCAGGGCCAGACCCAGCTGTTCATCGAAACGCCCTACCGCAACCCCGCGCTGTGGCAGGCGCTGCTGCAGACGCTGCAGCCCAACAGCCGCCTGGCGCTGGCCGCCGGCCTGACGCTGGCCACGGCGCGCATAGAAAGCCGGCTGGTGCGTGACTGGAAACAGTTGCCCGTGCCCGCCGACAACCGCACGCCCGTGGTGTTCGCCATAGGTCGCTGAAGTCGCTGAGGCCGGCGCGGACCAAGCCTCTGCCGCTATCATTGCGCCCGGTTGGAAGGCGTTCACGTCATGGAGACTTCATGGACACTGGTACCTGGTTCACCCAGCTTTCCGCCTGGCAGGTGATGGCGCTGGGGCTGGCCTTTTTCGGCGGCCTGTATTGCCTCGGCGGCTGGGGCATGTCGGCGCTCACGCGCTCGCTGGCGCGGCGCGGCCTGGGCCGGCCGCTCGATACCCGCGCGCTCAAGCCCGACCAGCTGCGCCGCGAATGGCGCCAGTCGTTCCACTCGGTGCTGGTGTTCGGCCTGGGAATGGTCGTGCCCTGGGGCTTTCTGCAGCTGGGCTGGGCGCAGCTCACGCCCAATGCCGGCGCGGGCCGCATCGCGCTCGAGATCGCGGCGCTGCTCATCTGGAACGACGTACATTTCTGGATCAACCACCGGCTGCTGCACACGCGCAAGCTGGTGCGCTTTCATGGCGACCACCACCGCTCGGTGGTCACCACGCCCTGGTCGACCTACAGCTTTCACCCGATAGAAGCCATGATGCTGGGCAATGTCATCCTGCTGCCCATGCTGGTGCATGACTTCTCGTTCTGGTCGCTGGCCAGCGTTCCGGTGCTGAGCCTGCTGCTCAATGTGATTGGTCACGCCAATTACGATTTCTTTCCACGCGTGGGCGACAGCCACCCGCTGGCCGCGAGCCGGCGCCACCATCTGCACCATGCGCGCCCGGCCGGCAATTACGGCTTCGCGCTGGCGTTCATGGACCAGATCATGCGCACCCAGGTCAAGACCGCGCCGGGCGCGCGCTGAATGACATTGCAAGCGCCGCGCCTGCGCCACCGGCGAGACTGGCAATCGGTCGCTTATATGCTCGCATTGCCGCTTCTGGTCGCGTGGCAATGGACCCAGGGCTTCCATTGGCTGCTTTACGGCCTGACGCTGTTCCTGACGCTGGGCACGGGCGTCATTCACCACAACCACACGCATCTGCGTATGTGGCGCGGGCGCCGCGCCAACCGCTTCACCGACTACTGGCTCACGCTGCTGCAAGGCCACCCGACTTTCGTGTTCTGGCCCGCGCATGTGGGCAACCATCACCGCTTTCGCCATGGGCCGCGCGACATCGCGCGCACCTACCGGCCGGAATTCGGCGGCGACACCAACCATCTGTGGGGCTATCTGATACACCCGCTGCAGGCCGGCGTGGTGCTCTACCCATTGTTTCTGCGCTGGCTGCAACGCCTGCGCCGGCATTCGCCGGGCGCGTTCCGCTACTGCATGGGCCAGTACGCGCTGTGGCTGGGCAGCTGGGCCTTGCTGCTCGCGCTCGACTGGAAAAAAGCGCTGCTGTTCGTCATCGTGCCGCAGTTGCATGGCCTGCACTGGCTGCTCGCGACCAACTACCTGCAGCATGCCCATGCCGACGGCCGGCCGCTGACGCGCGCCCAGCGCCAGACGCCGGGCCAGCCGCTGAATTACGCGCGCAATTTCGAAGGCTGGGTCAACCCGCTGCTGTTCAATATCGGCCTGCACACGGCCCACCACGAGCACCCCCAGGCCCACTGGTCGCAGCTGACCCGGCTGCATGCCGACCATTACCGCCAGCGCGTGGACCCGGCGCTCAATGAAGGCGGGCTGCTGCCTTATATGGGACGCGTGTTCGTGCTGGGCCTGGTCTGGCCCGCGGCGCGCACCCGCGCGCAGATGCCGGCCGACGCCATCCAATAATCAACGACAAAAGAAGCCATGCCAGTTGCCTATTCCAACGTCTTTCTCCAATCCGCGGGAATGTTCCTGCCCGGCGCGCCCGTGGACAACGCGGGCATGGATGCGTTTGTCGCTCCGCTCAACCGCATTTCCGAGCGCCTCAAGCGCCGCATCCTGGCCGAGAACGGCATCCTGACGCGCCACTACGCGATCGACGGCGAAGGCGCGACCGTGTTCAGCAATGCGCAGATGGCCGCGGGCGCGATTGAGCAGACGCTCGCGGGAGCCGGCCAGTCGCTGGCCGATATCGGCTTTCTGTCGAGCGGCTCATCGGGCGGCGACGCGCTGATGCCGGGCTTTGCGAACATGATCCAGGGCGAAATGGCCGCGCCGCCGATGGAGACGCTGTCGGTGCACGGCGTCTGCGCGGCCAGCGTGGGCGCGCTGCAGGCCGCTGCCATGGCCGTGGAAAGCGGCGCCCATCGCCTGGCGCTGTCGGTGGCCAGCGAAATGCCTTCGCGGCTGTTCAAGCGCTCGCGCTTCGCGGCCCAGGGCTACGACACCGACTTCGACGCCCACTTCCTGCGCTGGATGCTGTCGGACGGCGCGGGCGCGGTGCTGCTGGGCGGCCCCAAGGCCTTGCCGCAGATCAACGGCCTGCGCCTGCAGCTCAAGTGGACCCATCTGCGCAGCTTCGCGGGCGACTACCCGGTCTGCATGCAGCTCGGTCTAACGGCCGATCGCGGCAAGAGCCACCTCGATTTCCCGGCCTGGGGCGATGCCGAGGCGGCTGGGGCGCTGTCGCTGCGCCAGGACATACGCCTGCTGCCGCACCTGTTCGACGTCTGCATCCACGAATACGCCGACCTCGCGCACAAGGGCTGGGTGCCCGAGCGCGGCATAGACCACTTCCTGTGCCACTACTCGTCCGAGCGCTTCATTCCCGTGGTCGACGACCTGCTGGGCAAGGCCCAGCTGTCGATTCCGCGCGAGCGCTGGTGGAGCAACCTGGCCTGGCGCGGCAATACCGGCGCGGCGTCGATCTTCATCATGCTGTCGGAGTTTCTGCAGCAAAAGGGCTCCAGCCTGAAGGCCGGCGACACCGTGCTGTGCTTCATTCCCGAGTCCGGGCGCTTCACGGCAGGCTACATGCTGTGGGAGGCCGTGGCCGATACTCCCGCTGCCCCAGCGCCTGCGTATCCACGCCAGCCCGCCCACGCCGGCGATGCCATCGCCGATGACGCCCTGCCCGATGTCAGCACCATCGCGCCGCCGCACGACCCCGCAGCCGCCCCCAAGGCGCTGGCGCCGCTGCTGACCGAGCTGGCCAGCATCTGGCAGGACTACCGCTCCAGCGTCTGGCGCACGCCGCTGCTGCAGCGCATACGCACGCGCCAGCTGCACACGCAAGACTATGTGCGCTGGATGAGCCAGTGGATTCCCCAGGTGCGCGAAGGCAGCCTGTGGATGCGCGAAGGCGCGGCCTCGCTGACCGGCGACTACGCGGCGCTCGCGGCGCTCATCGACCTGCACGCGGGCGAGGAACAGAACGACTTCAAGATCCTGCACAGCGATTACCTCCAGGCCGGCGGAACGCAGACGGATATCACCCAGCTGCGCCGCAACCCCGGTGGCGAAGCGCTCAACGCCTATCTGCACAGCCTGGCGGCGACGCCCAACCCGATAGGCCTGCTGGGCGCGATCTACATCATCGAGGGTACGGGCCAGCGCATCGTTCCCAGCCTGCTGCCGCTGCTGCGCGCCGCGCTGGCGCTGCCGCCCGAGGCGTTCCGCTTCCTCGAATACCACGGCGCCAACGACGAGCACCATCTCGAGCGCTGGCTGATGGCGGTGCAGATGACGCTGGAACTCGACAGCACGGGAACGGCCCAACAGGCCATCTTGCAGACCGCGCGCCATACGGCGGCGATGTATCTGATGCAGTTCCAGCATGTGCGGCCCGAACAATAAGGAAGCGCCGATGAAGAACGAATACACCGATCACCACTGGGACGAACGCGACCCCAGCCCCTGGCTCGCGCTGTATCTGGACCAGAGCACGCCCCTGCCCGACGACGTCAAGGCCGCGTGGCTGCGCGACTGCAGCAGCAGCTCGCGCCAGTTCTTCCTGCCGCTGGTGCGGCCGCTGGCGCGGGTGTCGATGATCATCATCCAGCTGCTCAAGATCTTCCTGCCCAAGCGCTGGTCGCATTCCATGCTGCTGCACCGGCTGCTGGCGTTCAGCATGAACCGCTTCGTTTCGCCCGAAGCCAACTGGCTGATCATGCGGCACTTCCACCTGGGCTCGCAGGTGCTGTCCTTCGTCTCGGCGAACTCGCCCGTGCCGGTCAGCACCGCGCCGCTCAAGCCCATGACCATAGACGAGGTCAAGGACGAGCTGTTCCTGCGCCATGACTTGAACCTGTTCAATTTCGTGATTCGCCTGAACAAGGCCTTGCGCGCCGAAAACAAGGAACTGGTGCCCGTGCCCGAGCCCGATTTTTCGATGCTGCACGAGCCCGAACTGCGGCTGGAGGACATGCCGCGCGGCAAGTTCAATCTGCTGGATCTGCAAAGCGCGATTGAAATCTATACACCGGTCTACCAGCTGCTGCTGACCGACAACGACTTCTGGCGCGCGAGCAATTCGCTGCAGCTCGACGAGACCGTGGCGATCTACTGCGCCAAGATCCTGGCCTCACCCGAGCATCTGGTGCTGCTCAACAACAAGCACCCGCTGGTGCCCATGACCACGCTGTATGCGGCATACCGGCTGGTGCTGCATGGGCTGTCATCGGAAATGCTGCATTCGCTGCTGATGCGCATGGCGCGCGGCGAGGTGCCCATTCCGGCGCGTGAATTCGCCGAAATGAAAAGCACCCCCTGAGCCGCTTACGCGGCTTCCCCCTCTCATCCTTCGGTGGAGGGGGACGGCAGCCTCGCTGCGGGGCGGCCCTTGCTCGCTGCCCCCATGCTGGAGCACGCCAGTATCAAAGGCCGCAAGCTATGCCGAAAGCCGTTCGCCCTGAGCCAGTCGAAGGGTGGACGACCTGCCCTACAGATATATAAGGAGCCGCCCCAGCGAGTTCAGCGCAGCACAGGAAGCGCCGAGCGCAAGGTCTGCACCGCCCCACCGCCCACCGCCGCGCCAAACTTCTTGGCCAGGCGTTCGGCGACGTTGTCGCGGCGTGTGTAGTCGATCACTTCCTCGACCTTGACGATTTCGCGCGCCACGTAGTCGAGGTTGCCGAGCTTGTCGGCCAGGCCCATTTCGACGGCCTGCTGGCCGGTCCAGAACAGGCCGCTGAACGTGTCGGAGTTGATCTTCAGGCGCTCGCCGCGGCCGGTCTTGACGGCGGTGATGAACTGCTGGTGGATCTGGTCGAG
Source organism: Acidovorax sp. CCYZU-2555 (assembly GCF_018413525.1). Taxonomy (GTDB): domain Bacteria; phylum Pseudomonadota; class Gammaproteobacteria; order Burkholderiales; family Burkholderiaceae_C; genus Comamonas. The sequence goes on along the minus strand of NZ_JAHCDD010000046.1, from coordinate 5,118 downwards.
CATCGACTGCGCGTGCAGGCGCTGGGCTTCGGTCTGCGGGCTGAACGGGTCGAGAAAGCCCTTGTTTTCGCCGGCCGTCAGCAGACGGCGCTCGACGCCGAGCTTTTCCATCGTGCCGGTGAAGCCGAAGCCGTCCATGAGCACGCCTATGCTGCCCACGATGCTGGCCTTGTCGACAAAGATGTCGTCGGCCGCGGCCGCGATGTAATAGGCGGCCGAGGCACAGGTTTCCTCGACCACGGCATACACCGGCTTGCTGTGCTTGGCCTTGAGGCGGCGGATTTCATCGTAGATGATGCCGGCCTGCACCGGGCTGCCGCCCGGGGAGTTGATCAGCAGCACCACGGCGCGCGAGCCCGAGTCTTCGAAGGCGCTGCGCATGGCGGCGACCACGAATTCGGCGCTGGCTTCGGCGCCGGTGGCGATTTCGCCCTTGATGTCGACCACGGCCGTGTGCGGGCCGCTGACCGATGTGGTGGCCACATCGCGGCCGAACATCATCCAGCCCAGCGCCAGCAGCACCAAGAGCCACGACATGCGGCCGAACAGCCGCCAGCGGCGCGCGGCGCGTTGTTCGCGAATGGTCGCCATGACGAGGTTTTCGAGCACGTCACGCTCCCAGCCCGGCGACTGCGCAGCAGATGCGGCGGCCGGCGCGGCGCTTTCGGGCCGGGCCTGCGCCCACAGATCGGGGGCTGCGGGGTGAACGGGATCGGAGCCAGGGGTTCCAGGGGTCAATGGGGTGGTCATGTCAGAACTCGACAGGGTGCAGGTCTTGGGAAGTATGCCAGTGCACCACACCCTGAGCTTCGTGCACGACTATTTTCACCAGACCGCCGCGGCACGGGCCGCCGACACAGGCACCGGAGTCGGGCGCATAGGCCGCACCGTGGGTTGCGCACAACAGCCATTGCCCGGAATCGTCGAAGATCTGGTTGGGCTGCCAGTCGAGTTCCATGGGAATATGCGTGCAGCGATTCAGATAGGCATGCACGCTGCCTTCGAAACGCACCGCGAACGCACGGCAGCGCTGGCCCGTGTGGACCACGTCGAACGGCTGGGCCAAGCCGCCTTCCAGCAAGTCTTCGCTGCGGCACAGGTACACCGACGTGGACATTGCGCGCTCAGCCGTTGGTCAGCAGCCACTGGTGCAGCTCGGCGACCGATTCGGCCACGAACAGCGGCTCGAATTCGCCAAAGCCGCCGGTCGCATGCGCGCCATACGACACGCCCACGCGCGCGCAGCCGGCGTTGCGCGCCATCAGCAGATCGTGCGTGGTGTCGCCAATCATCAGCACGCGCTCGGGTTCGACGCCGAATTCGGCCATCAGCTCCTGCAACATCAGCGGATGCGGCTTGCCCGCGGTTTCGTCGGCGGTGCGCGAGCCGTCGAACAGGCCCTTGAGCGCGACGCTGGCCAGCACCTCATTGAGACCGCGCCGGCTCTTGCCCGTGGCCACCGTGAGCAGGTGGCCGCTCTCGCGCAGCGTCTCGAGCATCGGCACGACGCCTTCGAACAGGCTCAGGTCGTTCTGGTGCTGCAGGTAGTGGTAGCGGTAGCGGTTGCCCAGCTCGGGGTATTTTTCGGGCGGTACATCGGGCGCCGCATGGGCCAGCGCCTGGGTCAGCGCCATGCCGATGACATAGGACGCGGCTTCCTGGGTCGGCACCTGGCCGCCCACATCGCGCACCGCTTCCTGGATGCTTTTGGTGATCGCTGCCGTGGAGTCGTACAGCGTGCCGTCCCAGTCGAAGGCGATCAGGTCAAAGCGGCGGGGAGAAACAAGAGACATGGCGGTTCCGTCGGAAATCAACAAGGCAAGGCCCTCAGGCCACGAAGCTGGCAAGCTCGGCGGGCAATTCGGCGCGCAGTTCCACGCGCTCGCCCGAAGCAGGATGGTTGAACTGTAAACGCCAGGCATGCAGGAACATGCGCTTGAGGCCATGCTTTTGCACGCGGCGGTTCAGATCGAAGTCGCCATATTTGTCGTCGCCAACGATGCCATGGCCCTGCGACGACAGGTGCACGCGGATCTGGTGCGTGCGCCCGGTCTTGATCGTGACTTCGAGCAGGCTCATCGCGGGCAGGCCCTGCAAGGGGCGTGCGGCGATGTGCGTGCGCACCTTGACCAGCGTCACCGAACGCATGCCGTCGGGGTCGTCGGCCGTGGTCACGCGCACGCGGCGCTCGCCGTCGGGCAGCAGATATTTGTGCAGCGGCGAGTCGATGACCTTCTTGTTGGCGGGCCAACTGCCCTGCACCAGCGCCAGATAGGTCTTGCCGGTTTCGCGTTCGCGGAACTGGTCCTGCAGGCCGGTGAGCGCCGAACGCTTCTTCGCGACCAGCAAGATGCCCGAGGTTTCCCTGTCGAGCCGGTGCACGAGTTCGAGAAACTTGGCCTCGGGACGCGCCTGACGCAGCTGTTCGATCACGCCGAAGCTCACGCCGCTGCCGCCATGCACGGCGACGCCCGCGGGCTTGTCGATCGCCAGCACATGGTCGTCTTCGAGCAGCTGCGGAAATTCGCGCGCCGGCGCCGGGTTGGCGGCCTTTTCCGCGATTTTCTCCGAAATGCGCACCGGCGGCAGGCGCACGCTGTCGCCTTCGGCCACGCGCGTGTCGGCACTGGCACGGCCTTTGTTGATGCGCACTTCGCCGCTGCGAATGATGCGGTAGACGTGGGTTTTTGGCACACCTTTGAGGTGGCGGATCAGGAAGTTGTCGAGTCGCTGGCCAGCGGAATCGGCATCGACTGCGATGAGGCGAGCAGCAGGGGCTGGTATGCCTTGGGCTCGGTCCATCGCCGGTTTGCCCTCTATAATGTGTTTCACCTGCGCGATACTAGTGTAAGTGGTTGATTTGCATGGAGTTTAGTCCACCCAGCCATTTCCCGCTGCGCAGGCAGGTCGATGCCAGCCGGTTTCGCACACGCAGATTGCAGGCCAGATGCCTGTATTGGCCTGTGTCACACCGGGCATTCTGACGAATTGAAACAACGGAATTTCACAGTTGGCAGCTTTCGGCGAACCAAAGCGTTCGCAACCTGCCAACGGATCAAAGCGAGCATGTGGATCTTTTATGCATGGATGGTCTTTCTGGGACGGAGGTCTTCACCTCCGCACTCGACCGTCCGCGCTCTCAAGACTCCCGCTTCCCCTGCACTGCCACTTTCACGCACCATGGTGAAACTGCGCGCGCATTTACTCGCTCCCATCCACGCGCCTTTGCCCCCTTTGCTGACATAACTCGATGATGGTCAGCAACCCGCGGCATTCCCGGCCATTCCTATTCGTTTCAAGACGTCAGTCCGGCATCATCGGCTCCGACAGAGCCCGTCTTTGATTGAGAGTCACAGGCGTGCCGCTCCGACAGCTATGGCTGCCGATCGGCTCGTCTTCATAACGAATAAAGGAAACGCATCATGAAACGGATGCTTATCAACGCTACGCAGGCCGAAGAACGCCGCCTGGCCATCGTCGACGGTCAAAAACTCCTCGACTACGAAATCGAAATCGAAGGCCGCGAACAGCGCAAGGGTAATATTTACAAGGCAGTCGTCACACGCGTGGAGCCATCGCTCGAAGCCTGTTTTGTCGATTACGGCGAAGACCGCCACGGTTTCCTGCCTTTCAAGGAAATCTCGCGCCAGTATTTCGCCGAAGGCGTCCCGGCCAGCCAGGCCCGCATCAATGACGTGATCCGCGAAGGCCAGGAAATGCTGGTCCAGGTCGAAAAGGAAGAACGCGGCAACAAGGGCGCGGCCCTGACCACCTTCGTCTCGCTCGCCGGCCGCTATGTCGTGCTGATGCCCAACAACCCGCGCGGCGGTGGCGTCTCGCGCCGCATCGAAGGCGAAGACCGGGCCGAGCTCAAGGAAGCGATGGACCAGCTCGAATACCCCAAGGGTATGAGCATCATCGCGCGCACTGCCGGCATCGGCCGCAGCGCACCCGAACTGCAATGGGATCTGAACTACCTGCTCAAGCTCTGGAGCGCGATCGACAGCGCCACCAAGGGCAAGGGCGCGTTCCTGATCTATCAGGAATCGAGCCTGGTGATCCGCGCCATCCGCGATTACTTCAACAACGAGATTGGTGACATCCTCATCGATACCGACGACATCTACGAGCAGGCCCAGCAGTTCATGGCGCACGTGATGCCCGAGCACACTGCCCGGGTCAAGCGCTACCGCGACGACGCTCCGCTGTTCAGCCGCTTCCAGATCGAGCACCAGATCGAATCGGCCTACTCGCGCACCGTGACCCTGCCCTCGGGCGGCGCCGTGGTGATCGACCACACCGAAGCCCTGGTTTCGGTGGACGTGAACTCGGCGCGCGCCATCAAGGGCGGCGACATCGAGGAAACCGCCACACGCACCAACCTCGAAGCCGCCGACGAAGTCGCGCGCCAGATGCGCCTGCGCGATCTGGGCGGCCTGATCGTCATCGACTTCATCGACATGGAAGAGTCGAAGAACCGCCGCGAAGTCGAGAACCGCCTGCGCGACGCGCTGCGCCAGGACCGTGCGCGCGTGCAGTTCGGCAGCATCAGCAAGTTCGGCCTGATGGAAATGAGCCGCCAGCGGCTCAAGCCCGCGCTGTCCGAAGGCGCGCACATCAACTGCCCACGCTGCGGCGGTTCGGGCCATATCCGCGACACCGAAAGCTCGGCGCTGCAGATCCTGCGCATCATCCAGGAAGAGTCCATGAAGGACAACACGGCCGCCGTGCACTGCCAGGTGCCGGTGGAAGTGGCTTCGTTCCTGCTGAACGAAAAGCGCACCGAGATCGCCAAGATCGAACTCAAGCAACGCGTGTCGGTGCTGATGGTGCCCAACAAGTCGCTGGAAACCCCGCACTACAAGCTCGAGCGCCTCAAGCACGACGACCCGCGCCTCGAGAACCTCGACGCCAGCTACAAGCTTGCCGAAGAAGTCGAAGCCAACACCGCCGTGACGCGCCGCTCGCAGGAGCCGACCAACAAGCAGACGCCGGTCATCAAGGGTGTGCTGCGCGATACGCCCGCTCCCGTGGCCGAGTCCCGCCCCGAAGCCGCGCCGCGTGCCGCTGCGCCTGCAACCGCTGCTGCGCGCCCTGCCGCTGCAGCCCGCCCGGCTG
>NZ_JAHCDD010000045.1 GCF_018413525.1 Acidovorax sp. CCYZU-2555 | reverse complement strand
CTTGAATGCCCCGCGCTCAAAGCCCCGGCAGCTTGTACCCCGCCAGCTGCTCGCGCAGCCGGGTCTTGAGCATCTTGCCCGTGGCGCCCAGCGGAATCGCGTCGACGAACACCACGTCATCGGGAATCTGCCATTTGGCGGTCTTGCCTTCGAAGAACTGCAGCAGCTCCTCGCGGGTGACGACGGCCTGGGCCTTGAGCGCGACGGCGACGATGGGGCGTTCGTCCCACTTGGGGTGGAACATGCCGATGCAGGCCGCCATGGCCACGGCCGGGTGGGCCATGGCGATGTTCTCGATGTCGATCGAGCTGATCCACTCGCCGCCCGACTTGATCACGTCCTTGCTGCGGTCGGTGATCTGCATGAAGCCGTCTTCGTCAATGGTCGCGACGTCGCCCGTGGGAAACCAGCCCCGGCCCTGTTCGTCGTGCACCAGCGGGCTGCCCTCGCCCTTGAAATAGCTGTCGATGATCCACGGCCCACGCACCAGCAGATCGCCGTAGCTCTTGCCGTCCCAGGGCTGCTCCTTGCCTTCGCCGTCGACGATCTTCATGTCGACGCCATAAATGGCGCGGCCCTGCTTCTGCAGGATCTTCATCTTCTCGTCTTCGGGCAGCGCAAGCTGCTTGTTCTTGAGCGTGCACAGCGTGCCCAGCGGGCTCATTTCGGTCATTCCCCAGGCATGCAGCACTTCGACGCCGAAGACGTCCTGGAAAGTGCGAATCATCGCCGGCGGACAGGCCGAGCCGCCGATCACCGTGCGCTTGAGCGTGCTGAAACGCAGCTGGTTGGGCTGCATGTAGCCCAGCAGCATCTGCCAGATGGTGGGCACGCCTGCCGCATAGGTCACGCCTTCGGCTTCCATCAATTCGTACAGCGACTTGCCGTCGAGCGCCGGGCCGGGGAACACCACCTTGGCGCCCGTGAGCGCGGCAGAGTACGGCACGCCCCAGGCGTTGACGTGGAACATGGGCACGACAGGCAGCACCGCGTCGCGCGCCGACAGATTCATCACGTCGGGCAAGGCGGCCGCATAGGCGTGCAGCGTGGTCGAGCGGTGGCTGTAGAGCGCGGCCTTGGGATTGCCCGTGGTGCCGCTGGTGTAGCACATGCTCGACGCGGTGTTCTCGTCGAACTGCGGCCAGACGTATTCGGCAGACTGCGCGCCAATCCATACCTCGTAGCTGCTGAGACCGGGAATGCCCGAGTCCGCGGGCAGGCGGTCGGCGTCGCACAGCGCCACCCACTTGCGCACCGTGGGGCACTTCGCATGCACGGCCTGCACCAGGGGCAGGAACGTCAGATCGAAGCACAGCACCTGGTCTTCGGCATGGCCCACGATCCAGGCGATCTGGTCGGGGTGCAGGCGCGGATTGATGGTGTGCAGCACGCGGCCCGCACCGCTGACGCCGAAGTACATCTCCATGTGGCGGTAACCGTTCCAGGCCAGGCTTGCCACGCGCTCGCCATGCGCCACACCCAGGGCTTCGACCGCATTGGCGAGCTGCTTGGAGCGCGCCGACAGGTCGCGGTAGGTGTAGCGGTGGACATCGCCCTCGACGCGGCGCGAGACGATTTCGGCGTCGCCATGGTGGCGGGAGGCGAAATCGATCAGCGACGAAATCAGCAACGGTTGGCTCTGCATCAGTCCCAGCATGAATGGTCTCCAGGTGTATATCGCTCCATCCTACCGCGCGATTTCCGCGCCGCCCATGCGCACTGTCACCAATGTTCCGCGCGCGCCGGGCTGCCGTGGTATGGCCTGACGCCCACCCTGGTCTGCGCACTGGGCGACAATTGAGGCATGAACCCGAACGACCCCGCGCGTCCCGAATCCACCTCCCGTCCCGACTGGGGCTGGCAGCCCGGCTTTGCCGCGCTGGGCCCGGCTTTCTTCACGCATCTGCAGCCCACGCCCGTGCCCGCGCCCTATTGGGTCGCGGCAAGCACCCCTGCGGCGCAAGCGCTGGGCCTGACGCCTGAATGGCTCGCCAGCGACGAAGCGCTGCAGGCATTCAGCGGCAACCAGCTGCTCGCGGGCAGCCAGCCGCTGGCGTCGGTCTACAGCGGCCACCAGTTTGGCCTGTGGGCTGGTCAGCTCGGCGACGGCCGCGCCATCCTGCTGGGCGAAACCGCGCAGAAGCTCGAAATCCAACTCAAGGGCGCGGGCCGCACGCCCTACTCGCGCGGCGGCGACGGCCGCGCCGTGCTGCGCTCCAGCATCCGCGAATTCCTCTGCAGCGAAGCCATGCACGCGCTGGGCATACCGACCACGCGCGCCTTGTGCGTGACCGGCTCGCCGCAGCCCGTGCAGCGCGAAACCATGGAGACCGCGGCCGTGGTCACGCGCTTCGCGCCCAGCTTCATTCGCTTCGGCCACTTCGAGCACTTCGCGGCGCGCGACCAGATACCCGAGTTGCGTGCGCTGGCCGACCATGTGATCGATCACTACTACCCCGCCTGCCGCGGCGCCAAGAACCCCTACGCCGCCCTGCTGCAGGCCGTGAGCGAACGCACGGCCGAGTTGCTGGCCCATTGGCAGGCCGTGGGCTTTTGCCATGGGGTGATGAACACCGACAACATGAGCATTCTCGGGCTGACCATAGACTACGGCCCGTTCCAGTTTCTCGACACCTTCGATCCAGGCCACATCTGCAACCACAGCGATACCCAGGGCCGCTATGCGTTCAACCGCCAGCCCCAGGTCGCCTACTGGAACCTGTTCTGCCTGGCCCAGGCGCTGATGCCCCTGATCGAAGACCAGGAAACCGCGCTCGCGGCACTCGCGCCCTACAAAACCGTCTATGCGGTCTCGTTTCTCGCGCGCATGCGCGCCAAGCTGGGCCTGGTGCATCGCCAGGACGACACGCGCCACAGCGAAAGCGACGGCGCGCTGATCGAAGAATTGCTGGGCCTGCTGGCCGCGAGCCGCGTCGACTACACCGTGTTCTGGCTGCGCCTGACCGATGCCGTGGCCTGCGGCGACTTCACGCCCGTGCGCGATCTTTTTCTCGATCGCGAAGGCTGGGACGGCTGGCTGCTGGCCTATTCCGAACGGCTGGTGCAAAGCGAGGCGGGCAGCGCCGTCGCCGTCATGCGCACCAGCAATCCGCGCTATGTGCTGCGCAATCACCTGGGCGAACTCGCGATCCGCGCGGCCGGCGCCGGCGACTTCAGCGTGCTGCAGCAACTGCTGCAAGTCCTCGAACGCCCCTACGACACCCATCCCGAACACGCGCAATGGTCCGGATTTGCGCCAGAATGGGCTTCATCCATCGCCATCAGCTGTTCATCATGAGCTTTCCAATCCAGAAAACCGACGCCCAATGGCATGCCGCGCTGCAGGAAAAAGGCGCGGAACCAGGCGCCTACCAGATCACCCGCCATGCGGCCACAGAGCGGCCCTACAGCGGCAAATATGAGCAGCACTGGGCCGACGGCAGCTACCACTGCATCTGCTGCGGCGCCAAGCTGTTCTCCGCCGACACCAAATTCGACGCCGGCTGCGGCTGGCCCAGCTTTTCGCAGGCCATTCCCGGAACCATTCGCGAAATCGTCGATCACAGCCATGGCATGAGCCGCACAGAAACCGTCTGCGCGCAGTGCGGCGCGCATCTGGGCCATGTCTTCGAAGACGGACCGCAACCCACGGGGCTGCGCTACTGCATGAACTCGGCGTCGCTGGACTTTTCGCCCAGCACGTCCTGAACCCGGGCCGCCATGGCGGCCCCTGCCCCCGGGCCGCTGCGCCAGCGGCCGCCGCCATTTCTCCCTCTGGCCCCACAGCCCCATGAAATTACTGATCGACTTCTTTCCCATCATCCTGTTCTTTGTGGCCTTCAAGGTCTGGGGAATTTATACGGCCACCGCCGTGGCGATCGCCGCGACGGTGCTGCAGATTGCCTACCTGCGCGTGCGCAACGGCCGCGTCGAGCCCATGCAATGGGTCAGCCTGGGCGTGATCGTGCTGTTCGGCGGCGCCACGTTGCTCGCCGAAAGTGAAACTTTCATCAAGTGGAAGCCCACGGTGCTGTACTGGCTCATGGGCGGCGCGCTGCTGGTGGGCCAGCTCATCTTCCGCAAGAACCTGCTGCGCTCGGTCATGGGCGCGCAGCTGCAGCTGCCCGAGCCCGTCTGGCTCAAGCTCAACTGGGCCTGGGCCGCGTTCTTTGCCGTGATGGGCGCGCTCAATCTGTGGATCGCCTTTCACTTCGACACCGACACCTGGGTCAACTTCAAGCTGTTCGGCGGCATGGGCCTGATGCTGGTGTTCGTGATCGCCCAGGCGCTGTACTTGAGCCGCTACCTCAAGGAAGACGGCGCCGAAGCCGCCGCGCCCAAGGAATTGCCATGAGCGCCCTGCCCGAAATCAGCGCCAGCGCCATGGAAGCCGCGCTGCGCGCGCGGCTTGCGCCCACGCAGCTCGAAGTCATCGATGAAAGCGCCCAGCATGCAGGCCATGTGGGCGCCAACGACACCGGCTTCGGCACCCATTTTCGGGTGCGCATTGCGGCCCCCGGATTTGCCGCCCATTCGCGCGTGGCACGCCATCGCCTTGTGTATGATGCGCTGCAAGACTTCATTGACCAGGGTGTTCATGCCATCGCCATTGAAGTGCTTTGACTACATGCATGCCTCTTGAGGCATGGCAACGTTGAACACTAAAACGTACCTCTTTTTTCTTTCGGAATTTCGCATGAATAAACAGTTCTTGTCCAGCCTGGTGACGGCTGCCGTGTTGGGTGGTGTTGCCCTGGGCGCTTCCGCGCAAAATCTGGCCATCGTCAATGGCAAACCCGTTCCCAAGGAACGCGTTGAACTCCTCAAGCAGCAGATCGAGCGCTCCGGCCGTCCCATCTCCCCCGAGATCGAAGGCCAGATCAAGGAAGAAGTCATCGCCCGCGAAGTCTTCATGCAGGAAGCCAGCCGTTTGGGCCTGGAAGCCTCGCCTGAATACAAGTCGCAAATGGAACTCGCTCGCCAGACCGTGCTGATCCGCGAACTGTTCGAAGACTTCAAGAAGAAGAACGCCGTCACCGACGCCGAAATCAAGGCTGAGTACGACAAGTTCGTCGCCGCCAACCAAGGCCAGGAATACCGCGCGAGCCACATCCTGGTGCCCACCGAAAACGAAGCCAAGGCCATCATCGCCTCGCTGAAGAAGGGTGGCAACTTCGCCGAGATCGCCAAGAAGCAATCCAAGGATCCGGGATCGGGCGCACGCGGCGGCGATCTGGACTGGGCCAATGCCAACAGCTACGTGCCAGAGTTCACCGAAGCCATGATCAAGCTGCAAAAAGGCAGCTACACCCAGACTCCGGTCAAGAGCCAGTTTGGCTACCACGTGATCCGCCTCGACGACACGCGCCAGGCCGAACTGCCCAAGCTCGAAGACGTCAAGCCCCAGGTCGCCCAGCAACTGGAACAGCAAAAGCTGATCCAGTTCCAGGAAAGCCTGCGCGCCAAGGCCAAGGTCGAATAAACACGGCCAACGCCCATGCGTTGAATCCAAAAAAAGCGGCCCAGGCCGCTTTTTTTGTGTCTGCAGTTCGATGGGGTTCAAGCCGCAGCGAGCCGCGCCGGCCTGGCCTCGCGGATCGGCAGATGGATCAGCGCCGCGCCCGCGGCCAGCGCAATGTCGATGTACCAGACCCAGTCATAGCTGCCCGTAACCTGGAACACCTGGCCGCCCAGGAACGCGCCGAAGAAGCCGCCGATCTGGTGGGCCAGCATCAACACGCCAAACAGCATGGCCATGTTCGCCGGCCCGAACATCTTCGCAACCAATCCCGCCGTCGGCGGCACCGTCGACAGGAACGTCACGCCCATCACGGCCGCGAAGACCAGCACCACCGCCGGCGTCTTGGGGGCCAGCACAAAGGCCAGCACGGCCAGGCCACGCGTCGCATAGAGCAGCGACAACAGGCTCTTCATGCGCCAGCGCCCCACCGCCCAGCCCATGCCCAGGCTGCCCACGATATTGAACAGGCCGATCAAGGCCAGCGCCCAGCCCGCGATCGCCGGCGGCATGCCGCAGCTCTCGATCACGCCCGGCAGATGGGTGGCGAGAAACGCGATATGGAAGCCGCAGACCATGAAGCCCGCGGCGAGCAGGCCGTAGCTGGGCGTGGCGACGGCACGCGCCAGCGCCTGGCGGGCCGTGAGCACCGCCGCGCCCGAGGCGCTTGCGGCGGCCGCGGCGATGGCGTTCGAATTGCCTTTGAGAATCCATGCGGCCGGCAGCGCGAGCAAGACCAGCACGCCCAGCCACTGCATCGAGGCCATCCAGCCCAGCGAAGCGGTCAGGCCCATCGCCACCGGCGCCAGCGCGAACTGGCCGAACGATCCGCCCGCGTTGACGATGCCCGTGGCCAGGCCACGCTGGGCGGCCGGCACCATGCGCGTGCTCGCGGCCATCAGCACCGACGGCCCGGCCATGCCCGCGCCGCCCGCGGCCAGCACGCCTATGGCCAGGATCAGCCCCCAGGTGGTTGTCATGAACGGCGTGATCACCGTGCCGATCGCAATCAGCACCACGCCCGCAATCAACACGCGCGCCGTGCCCACGCGGTCGGCAATCGCGCCCGCAAAAGGCTGGGTCAGGCCCCACCAGAGCTGGCCGAACGCAAACGCCAGGCTGATGTTGGCAATGCCCAGGCCCGTGGAGGTATTCACCGACGACAGGTACAGGCCCATGGTCTGGCGCACGCCCATGGTGAGCGCAAACGTGCCCGCCGCGGCGAGCAGCACCAGCCACAGGGCGTAAGACACCTTGACGGGCGCGGCATCGCCCGCTGGGCGAGATCTGGAATTCGGCGTGACTTGCATTGGAGGCTCCGTTTTCGCATATGATTGCATATACAACTGTTGTAGCTGCAAATATATCACAGCAAAGACGGATGTCCATCCACCTGTTTTTTCAAGGAAGCCACCATGACCACCTCCCCCACCGTGCTGATCACCGGCGCCTCCAGCGGCATAGGTGCCACCTACGCCGAACGCTTTGCCCGCCGGGGCCACGACCTGGTGCTGGTCGCGCGCGACAAGGCCAGGCTCGATGCGCTCGCACAGCGCCTGCAGGAGGAAAACGGCGTGAAAGTCGACGTGCTGCAAGCCGACTTGACCCAGTCTGCCGACCTGGCCGTGGTCGAGGCGCGGCTGCGCGATGACGCGCGCATAGGCATCCTCATCAACAACGCGGGAATGGCCCAGACGGGCAGCTTTGTGCAGCAGACCGGCGACGGCATCGAACGCCTGATCGCGCTCAACACCACGGCGCCGGCGCGCCTGGCGGCAGCGGTCGCGCCGCGTTTTGCGCAGGCAGGCACGGGCGCGATCGTCAACATCGGCTCGGTCGTGGGTTTCGCGCCCGAGTTCGGCATGTCGATCTACGGCGCGACCAAGGCCTTTGTGCTGTTCCTGTCACAAGGCCTCAGTGTGGAACTGTCGTCCAAGGGCGTCTACGTGCAGGCAGTGCTGCCCGCGGCGACGCGCACCGAAATCTGGCAGCGTTCAGGCATGGACGTCAACGCCCTGCCCGAAGTGATGGAAGTCGGCGAACTGGTCGATGCGGCTTTGATCGGCTTTGACCGCCGCGAACTGGTCACCATTCCGCCGCTGCATGCGCCCGTACGCTGGGATGCGCTCGACGGTGCACGCCAAGGACTGCTGTCGGACATTAGACAGGCGCATGCCGCCGAGCGCTATCAGCCACAGCGCTGACCGCAGCGCCAGCCACGCAATATCTATATTTTGGAGAAAGAGGACTCGGGCGACGGTGACGCCGCGATTTGAACGGCGTTGGCGAAACCCGTGCCCTGCGACTCGGGTTTGGACGGATGAAAAACCGGTTGGGCAGAATTGAGCGCAAACAGAATGCGGTCTTCGCGCGTGCCGCCCAGTCGCTGAATCACGATCGCGCCGTCGTCATGAATATAAATGCGCAACTGCGGCGCTTTCGGGCTCTGCCAATAACAGGGATTGCCGTCGAGACAATGCCAATTGTTTTCCGCCGACATCTGGGTATGCAGCAAGCCGTCCAGATAAGCCTGGTCGTCGTGGTAGTTGGACTCCACCGCGTGCCAGTACGCAAGCAGGCTGTCATAAGCCTGCTGCCGGGAAGTGCAAGGCGCCATGCTTTCAATGCGCTTGAGAAAAGCGACTGCACGACGCTCAAACTCGTAAAACAAGCTGACCTCCTTGAATGTAAGCCGAGTTCGTCCGAGTTGGTTACGAATAGTCGTCAATGGGCTATTTCTAACAGATATTCCGCAGCACTGTCGAGTAACGAACGCGTAAGTTTCATACGGTTTCAATTACTGCTTGTTTTTTTCGAAATACATAGCATTGTCTGCAATGTTGAACCTGCGTTTTCATCCTGCAATAAGGAAGCTGCATGCACCGCCCACAACCTACTGATCCACCCACACCCCCGTCCTTGCCCCCCGAACTTCCCGGGGAAACACCCATAGGCGATCCACCGCCCAGCCCGACCACGGCGCCGCCCATACGCGACCCGCGGCCGGAACGTGAAGCGGACTGATCCCTATTTTCAGGAGATGCGCGTGGCGCGCGCGCTGCGCAACCGCTGTAGATAACGTAAGAGACATGTCTGACAGTAAGTCCGCCAGGCGTTTTTCGCATCTATTCAAGCGCTTCCAGCGCGTTCTGTCCGCCGCATGATCCGCAGCGCCAGGCAAATTTCGCGGCGCAGTGTGCAGTCAGCAACAGCTGACGCGTCATTTGCCGGCACCGTTGCACACGCGGCTGCCCTTTTTTACTTCAAATTTGATAGCGTAAAGTTCATATGAGCAATGGTTTAACACCCGAAATTTGTTAAACATTTCATTGCCATCAATGGTTTCTAGCTCACTTTTTTGAAGTTTTCCGGAACTTCGCTCTTGCGCACCGACTCAGACAGGCTTTTTCCACCCTCTGACCTATCCCAAGGAGCCGCTTCCGTGCTGTCTTTGACCCGCCGTTTCTCGCATTTCATTGCCGCTGCCAGCCTGGCACTGGGCGCGCTTGCGCCCTCCATGGCCAGCGCCGCCGAATTCGTCAGCATCAAGGGCTCCACGGTGAACGTGCGCGAAAAACCGAACACCCGCTCTGACACCTTGTGGGAGCTGGGTCGCGGCTATCCGCTGCAGGTCACGCAACGCCAGGGCAAGTGGCTCAAGGTGCGCGACTTCGAGTCCAGCCTGGGCTGGGTGCATGCGCCGCTGACGGCCAAGACGCCGCACATGGTCATCACCGCCCCCACCGCGAACATGCGTACGGGCCCGGGCACGAAATTCAAGCGCGTCGCCACGCTGGAGCAGCACGAAGTGGTGCGCACGCTCAAGAAATCGGGGCGCTGGGCCCAGGTACGACGAGAAAACGGACAGCAGGGCTGGATTGCCAAAAGCCTGGGCTGGGGCTGGTAAGAGCGTCTGACACAACCCTTGAGGCGTCGTTGCGTTGCCTTGCCGTGCTACGCGCACTGTCTGCGGCACCGCGCCTAACCTCAACCGCAAATCTTCGATTTGCTGGGCCGTGTCAGCCGCTCCAAGAGCGCCGTTTCAGCCGCGCACGATTTTCTGCGCCAGCGGCGCATAGCCATGGTTCAAGGGACCATGGCCGCTGCCGGTGCGCACGTCGGCGCCCGCGGCGATCGCGCCCAGAATGTAGTTGCGCGCGCGCGCGACGGCTTCGGGCAGGGCCGCGCCCGAGGCCAGTTCGGCGGCGATCGCCGACGACAGCGTGCAGCCCGTACCGTGGCCGTTGTGGGTCACGATGCGCGCCGATTCGAGCCTGTGGCCCACGCCATGCGCGTCGACCAGCAGGTCGACCACCCAGTCACCGGGCAGATGTCCGCCCTTGAGCAGCACGGCCGGCGCGCCCAGCGCGAGCAATTGGCGCGCCGAAGCGTCCAGCGCCTCGATGCCGTCTATGGCGTGGCCCAGCAGCCAGCCGGCTTCATCAAGATTGGGCGTGATCAGCTCGACCAGCGGGAACAGTTCGCTCACCAGCGCATCGGCGGTTTCCGCGGCCACCAAACGATCGCCGCTGGTGGCCACCATCACGGGGTCCAGCACCACATGCGGCAACTGGTATTCGCGTATGGCGTTGGCCACCACGCGCACCGTTTCGGGCGTGGCGAGCATGCCGATCTTGACGGCGTCGACACCTATGTCCTGCACCACGGCATCGATCTGCGCCTTGAGAATATCGGCCGGCACGGCATGGATGGCGCGCACGCCGCAGGTGTTTTGCGCGGTGATCGCGGCAATCGCCGTCATGCCGTAGCAGCCCAGCGCGCTGAAGGTCTTGAGGTCGGCTTGGATGCCCGCGCCACCGCCGCTGTCGGAGCCGGCAATGGAGAGCACGCGCAGATAGCGCGCGCTGCGTTCGGGGGCGGAAGCAGGCAGGCCGGAAGCCGCCTGGGCGGATTGCGCCGGGTCAGGGATGGTCATGGGAAAATTATGGCGCATCTGGCGCCCTCCCCGCGGCTTCGTCACGCGGCTGTCGCAGACTTGCTCTAACGGGCTTGCGTCAAAGTGAAGTCGTGCGCGTCGTCGTGCTCCAGCCGCAGTACCGGCGCGCTTTCGTCCTTGAGCGCCACGCCCGTGCGCTCGCCGGCGCGCGCCGCGCGCAGCAGCCAGGCCGCGCGGCGCGCGGCTTCGGGGTAGTCCTGGCCTTCGGGCCGCACATTCGAGATGCAATTGCGCTCGGCGTCGTTGCGCCCGCGCCGCGGCGCCCAGGTCAGGTAGATGCCCATACTGTCGGGCGAACTCAGGCCGGGCCGCTCGCCTATCAGCACCATCACCATGCGCGCGCCCAGCCGTTCGCCTATGTCGTCGCCAATGGCCACGCGCCCCTGCTCTACCAGCACCGCGGGCGTCATATGCCAGGCGCGCGCATCGGCCTGCAACTCGGCGAGCAAGGCCGCGAGAAACGGCGCCGCATGCCGCTCTATCGCCAGCGCCGAAAGACCGTCGGCGACGACGATGGCCAGGTCGGGCGCCTGCGCGCCAGGCATGGCCGCGAGCGCCTGGGCCGACGCGTCATCGAGTTGCCGGCCCCAGTCGGGGCGTTGCAGATAGCTGGCCCGGTCGGGCGCCGCGCTGTGCGCGCTGAGCGTGGGCACGCCCAGCGCTTCGATGGCATCGGCCGTGGCGCGCATGTCGAGCGGGCGGTGCACGGCATCGCGTGCCTGGGCATGGGCCAGCTGAAAGGCCAGCTGCTGCGCGGTGGGAATGCTGATGCCGCTGCGGCCCAGCGCGATGCGCGCCGGCGTGTGGCGGCGCAGGTGTTCCCAGGGGTTGGTGATGACAACGCAATCCATGCGGCCCTCCTCGTTCATGACAGCAGATGCGCGAACGGGCCCGCGCCGGCGTCGGCCAGGCGCGCATGGGCGCCGGGAACGAACACGCCCGAACGCTCGAGCCAGGCCTCGAACTCGGGCGCGGGCCGCAGCCCCAGCACGCGGCGCGCATACAGCGCATCGTGAAACGAGGTGCTCTGGTAGTTCAGCATCACATCGTCGGAGCCCGGAATGCCCATCACGAACGTGCAGCCCGCAACGCCCAGCAGCGTCAGCAGCACGTCCATGTCGTTCTGGTCGGCCTGCGCATGGTTGGTGTAGCAGATGTCGCAGCCCATGGGCAGGCCCAGCAGCTTGCCGCAGAAATGGTCTTCGAGGCCCGCGCGAATGATCTGCTTGCCGTCGAACAGGTACTCGGGGCCGATGAAGCCGACCACGGTGTTGACCAGCAGGGGATTGAATTGCCGCGCCACCGCATAGGCGCGGGCTTCGATGGTCTGCTGGTCGCAGCCATGGTGGGCATTGGCCGACAGCGCACTGCCCTGACCGGTCTCGAAATACATCACATTGCGCCCGCGCTCGCCGCCATCGAACACGCTGCCGCGCTGCAGCGACAGCGCGGCGGTCTGCGCTTCTGCCAGCAGCGCCAGGTCTATGCCGAAGCTGCGGTTCGCGGTCTCGGTGCCAGCGATCGACTGGAACACCAGATCGACGGGCGCGCCGCGCTCCATCGCCTGCAAGGTGTTGGTCACATGCGTGAGCACGCACGACTGCGTGGGAATGCCGTACTGCTGAATCACCGCGTCCAGCATCTCGAGCAGGCGCATGACCTGGGGAACGTTGTCGGTCGCGGGGTTGATGCCTATCGTCGCATCGCCCGAGCCGTACATCAGGCCGTCGAGCACGCTGGCGGCGACGCCGGCCGCGGCATCGGTGGGGTGATTGGGCTGCAGCCGCGTCGACAGCCGCCCCGGCAGGCCTATGGTGCTGCGAAAGCGCGTGGTCACCTGGCATTTGCGCGCGACCTGGATCAGGTCCTGGTTGCGCATCAGCTTGGAGACCGCGGCCACCATTTCGGGCGTCAGGCCCGGCGCCAGCGCGGCCAGCGTCGCGCTGTCGACATGGTCGGACAGCAGCCAGTCGCGCAAACCGCCCACGTCCATGCCGGCCACGGGCGCGAATGCCTTGGCATCGTGGGTGTCGACGATCAGCCGCGTGACTTCATCGGCTTCGTAGGGAACGAGCAGCTCCTGCAGAAACTGCGTGAGCGGCACCTGCGCCAGCGCCATCTGCGCTGCGACGCGTTCTTCGGCCGACTGCGCGGCGACGCCCGCGAGCTGGTCGCCCGAGCGTTCGGGCGAGGCACGCGCGAGCAATTGCGCCAGGCTGTCGAAGACATATCGGCGCACGCCGATGGTCTGGTGGTACACGGGCATGGGGGCAGCTTTCAGCAGTGTGCTTCCATTGTCGGCATCTGGGCCGATAGCGCAACGCCTTGCACCGCCGTCACACCGATGGGAAACAGGCAGGCCACGGTGCGCTCTTCGCCCTCGCCGCGGCGCGTGAGCACCGGATCTTCCAGGCGGCAGCCCGGGCGCACATCGGGGCAGCGCGACGCGAAACGGCAGCCCCGGGGCAGGTCGATGGGGCTGGGCACTTCGCCGCTGAGCGAGGCTTTCAGGGGCCGGTCGAAACTCGGAAACGCGCGCATCAGCGCGCTCGTGTAGGGGTGCAGCGGCGCGCGCATCACTTCGCCGGTAGGCCCCTCTTCCACGATGCGCCCCAGGTACATCACCGCGACGCGCTCGCACAGATAGCTCGCGACGCCCAGGTCATGGGTGATGAAGATCAGCGTCAAGCCCATGTCTTCGCACAGATCGCGCAGCAGATTGAGCAGTTGCGCCTGCACCGACACGTCGAGGCCGGCCACCGATTCGTCGGCGACGATGGTCGTGGGCTCGGCCGCGAGCGCGCGCGCCACCGCCACGCGCCGCACCTGCCCGCCCGACAGCTCCGCGGGAAAGCGGTCGGCCATGGCCGCCGACAGCCCCACGCGCTCGAGCAGCCGCGCGACGCGTTCGGCCTCCTCGGCCGGCGCGCACAGGCCGTACAGCCGCATGGGCTCGATCAGGATGTCGCGCACCCGCATGCGCGGGTTCATGGAGCCGCGCGCATCCTGGTAGATGAAGGCCACTTCCTTGGCAAAGCGCTGGCGGCCGGGCTTGTCGAGGCTCGCCAGCTCGGTGCGCTGGTAGCGCAGGCGGCCGTCGCTGGGCGGCTCCAGCCCCAGCATCAGCCGCACCAGCGTCGACTTGCCCGAGCCGCTCTCGCCGACGATGGCGATCGAGTCACCCTGGGCAATGCTCAGGCGCACGCCGTCGAGCGCCTTGAGGCGCCGCGGCGCGCGGCCGCCGAACAGGCCTTTGCGCGGGCCCAGGCCCACCGCATAGGATTTTTCCACGTCCTGCAGTTCAAACAGAATGGTCACGCGCTGACTCCTTGGGACGGTTGGTCGATGATGTGCTCGATTTCCCAGCAGGCCAGGCTGCGCCCGCGCAGCGTCGTCAGCGGCGGACGCTGGGTCATGCAGCGCGGCTGGGCATGCGCACAGCGCGTGGCGAAGCGGCAGCCCGCGGGCATGTCGGCGGCCGCGGGCACAGTTCCCGGCAGCGGCTGCAGGCGCTGCGAATCGAGTTCGACGACGCAGCGGCGCAGGCCCACGGTGTAAGGGTGCAGCGGATTGCCCAGCACGGCGCGCGCCGGCCCGGTCTCGACGATCTGGCCCGCGTACATCACGGCGATGTCATCGCAGACCTGCGAGGCCAGCGCGAGATCGTGCAGCACGAAGATGGCGCTGGAGCCCAGCGCGCGCACGCGCGTCAAAATCAGCTCCATGATCTGCGCCTGGATGGTGACGTCGAGCGCGCTCGTGGGCTCGTCGGCGATCAGCAGCTCGGGGTTGCAGGCCAGCGCGATCGAGATCATCACGCGCTGCTGCATGCCGCCCGACAGCTGGTGGGGAAACGCCGAAAGGCGGGCGCGCGCATCGGGAATGCCCACGCTGCCCAGCAGTTCCACCGCGCGCTCCACGGCCTGGGCGCGGCTGAGCTTGAGGTGGCGGCGCAGCGGCTCGCAGACCTGGCTGCCTATGGTGAAGCAAGGGTCCAGCGACGAGGACGCGTCCTGGAAGATCAGGCCTATGCGGCTGCCGCGCATTTTCTGGAACGCCTTCTCGGGCAGGTTGACAAGTTCCTGGCCGTCGAAACGTATGCTGCCTTCCATCTGCACCGCGGGCGCCTGCAGCAGGCCGATCAAGGCCATGGCCAGCGTCGACTTGCCCGCGCCCGACTCGCCCAGCAGGCCCAGCGTGCGGCCCGGCGCGAGCGCGATGTTCACGCGGTCCAGAAAAGCATTCTTGCCGCGGCGCAGCGTGAAGTCCTGGATGTCGAGCAACGGCGCCGGCGCGGGGCCGTCGGCGGCCGCTGCCGCGAAGTCAATGCCAATATCGATTTTCATGGTCAGCCTCTGCGGGATCTGGGGTTGAAGGCATTGCGCAGGCCGTCGCCCAGCAGCGTCAGGCCGATCAGCAGCACGGCCAGGGCCACGCCGGGCCAGGTCGAGATCCACCAGGCCATGGTGATGAAGCCCCGGCCCTCGGCGATCATCAGCCCCCAGTCGGGCGTGGGCGGCACCACGCCCAGGCCGAAGAACGACAGCCCCGACTGCAGCAGGATGGCGGTGCTGATGCGTATGCCGGCCTGCACCAGCAGCGACGACGCCACATGCGGCAGCAGATGGCGCAGCACGATGCGCAGCCGCGGCACGCCCATCAGCGTCGCGGCCTCGATGAACGGCAGCGATTTCACCTGCAGTACGTCGGAGCGCACGATGCGCGCGAACGGCCCGACGAACGACACCGCCAGCGCATAGACCAGCTTGTCGGCGCCCATGCCCAGCACGGCGACGAAGGCGATGGCCAGAATGACTTCAGGAAACGCCAGGATGGCGTCGACGACGCGCATCAGCGCCCATTCGACGCGCCCGCCGACCAGACCGGCCGTGAGACCGATCACCAGCCCGCCCAGCAGGCCCAGCGCGACCGAGCCCATGCCTATGCCCAGCGCGTAGCGCGCGCCGTAGAGCAGACGCGAATAGAGATCCTGGCCGAAAGAGTCCGTGCCCAGCCAGTGTTCGGCGCTGGGGCCTTGCAGCGCCGCGGAGAAGTCCTGGGCGATGGGGTCATGCGTCGCGAGCCAGGGCGCGAACAGCGCCAGCAGCGCGAACACCGCGACGATGGCGCCGCCGATCAGCGCCGAGCGTTCGCGCAGTATGGGTTGCCACCAGCGCCGGCGCGGCGCGGCGGATGCCGGCGGCGCGGCAATCGAAGAAGGAGATGGAATGACAGCCATGGGAATCCAATGTGGGGGTCGTGTGGAACGCCTGGCTCAACGCCGGCGCAGACGGGGGTCCAGCCATTGGTAGGTCTGGTCGACAAGCAGGTTGACGAGCACGAAGAACAGCGCCGTGAGCATCACGCCGGCCTGCACCACGCCGTACTCACGGTTGAGCACGGCGGTGGTGATCAGCATGCCCAGGCCCGGGATGGCGAACACCACTTCGGTCATCACGGCGCCGCGCAGCAGGCCGCCGAGCTGCAGGCCGATCACCGTGGTCAGCGGCATCAGCACATTGCGCATCGCATGCACCCAGATCACGCGCCACATCGGCTCGCCGCGCGCGCGCACCGCGTCGATGAAGGGATTGCCCATCACGTCGATCAGGCTGGAACGCGTGGTGATCGCGATCAGGCCCGCGTAATAGGTGCCCAGCGTAATGACGGGCAGCGCGAGGTGGTGCATGCCGGAGGCGAAATCCTCCCAGGGGCGCACAAAGCCCATGGCCGGAAACCAGCCCAGGTTCACGCCGAACACCCAGACCAGCACGATGCCCAGATAGAAGCTCGGGATCGCCGAGCCCAGCACCGACAGCGAGGACACGAACAGATCGAGCGCGCCACCGCGGCGCAGCGCCGCGAGCACGCCCGCGGGCACGCCCAGCAGCAGGGCCACGGCCAACGACAGCGCCGACAGCGTCAGCGTGATCGGCAAGGCCTCGTACACTGCCTGCTGAAAGATATCGGCATGGCTGATGTAGGCCGTGCCCCACTCTCCGCGCACGAAGCCTGCCAACCAGTGCAGATACTGCTGGGGCCACGGCAGGTCCAGCCCCAATTCACGCGTCAGCTTGGCATAGGCCGCGGGCGAATATTCCGCCCCCAGCATCAGCGCGACCGGGTCGCCGGGCGCGAGCTTGAGAAAGAAGAACGCGGCAATCGAGACGCCCACCAGCACCAGCAGCGTCTGCATCAATTTGGAGAACAGTGCGCGGATCATGGGACTCAGGCCTTGAGGCTCACGGTGTGCATGTTCATCAGATGCGCGGGCACATACTTGAAGCCCTGCACGCGCTTGTTGAAGATCTTGGAGACCTTCATGTGCGCCAGCAAGGCAATCGGCGCGTCCTGCTGCAGCAGCATGTCTTCGGCCTGGGTGTAGATCTTCTTGCGCGCGGGCGCGTCCTTGAGCTTGGAAGCGCTGAGCACCAGTGCGTCGAACGCGGAATTGGCGTAACCCACGCGGTTCCAGGGCGCGCCGCTGGACCATTCGGGGCGAATCGCTTCATCGGGGTCCAGGTCGCCTTCCCAGGACGCGTCGTAGAAGTCGTAGTCGCCGGCGATCGTGCGCTTGTTGAGCACCGCCGGGTCCATCAGTTCGAGCTTGGCCTTGATGCCAATCTTGGCGAGCATGGGAATGATCAGCTGGGCGTTGCGGCTGCCCGTGCCGCCATTCGACGTGAACGCTTCGGTGGACACATAGACCGCGCTGATCTCGCCCTGCTGCTTGGCCTTGGCGCGAAACGCCTTGGCCTTGTTCAGGTCGAAGAACTGACCGCGGCCCGACTTCGCTATGCCCGGGTCGTAGAAGTTCGTCATCGGCGGCGACATGAACGTATAGGCGGGAATCGCCTCGCCGAAATAGCCTTGCTTGACCAGCAGTTCGCGGTCTATGGCGTAGGCCACGGCCAGGCGCAGATTGACGTCGTCGAACGGCGCGCGCTTGGCGTTCATTCCCAGGAAGCTGTAGTTGCCTTCGACTTCGCCGAACACCTGCAGGTTCTTGTTCGAATGCAGCTGCGGCATGAACTGGAAGGGACAGGTGTCGAGCGCATCGATCTGGCCCGAGATCAGCGCCGCGACCGCGGCCGTGGGTTCCTTGATCAGCTGGATGTGGATCTTGTCGAGGTAAGGCAGGCCGGCCTCGAAATAATCGGGGTTGCGCTGCAGCTCGATCATCTCGTTCTCGCGCCACTGCACGAACTTGAACGGCCCCGTGCCCACGGGATTGCGGCCGAACTGCTTGCCGTGCTTTTCGACCGCGCGGCGCGAGACGATGGTGCCGGCGCGGCCGGTCGCGCCGTTCATCGCCACGGGGAAGAACGCAAACGGCTCGCTGTAGCGGATGCGCAGCGTCAGCGGATCGATGATGTCCACGCCTTCCATCGCGCCCACCATCCAGGCATGGGGCGAGCCCGTGGCCGGGTTCTTCACGCGCTCCAGGCTCCACTTCACGGCCGCCGCGTCGCAGGCGTCGCCGTCGTGGAACTTGACGTTGGGCCGCAGCTTGAAGATATGGGTCTTGTCGTCGGTCATCTCCCAGCTCGATGCCAGATCGGGCTCGAACGTCACGCGCTTGCCGTCATAGACGATCTTCAGCAGGCCGTTGAAGATGTTGTTGTGGATCTTGATCGCCGCGAGAGAGCCCGTGAAATGCGGGTCCAGCGTATCGAGTTGCGCCACCTGGCCCCACTTCAGCGTGCCGCCGCGCCTGGGCTCGGCGGCTTCGGCCACGTTCGGGCCGAACAGCGCGGCGCCGCCCGCCGCGGCCACCGCTGCCGCCGAAAGCCCGGCACCGAGAAAGTTGCGCCGACCCAAATCCGCGGCGAGACGTTCAGCAAGCTGGTGCTTGAAATTGACCTTGATCATCGAAGAGGCTCCTGGGGTGAAGTGAAGGGAAAGAAAATCGGTATTCAGCAGGTGCTCGCGCAGCAAACGGTCATTGAATTGGCATGGCCCAGCTCAGGGGCACCGAGCAAGGGCCGCCCCGCCGCGAGGGTGCCGTCCCTAGCCGGGCGCCCCCCTCCACCGACGGTGAGAGGGGGAAGCCGCGTGAGCGGCTCAGGGGGTGCATTCAATATCCCAGGGCGCAGCCGTCTTTGCGGGGGTCGGACCCGCCCAGCAGAACGCCCTGCTCCCAATCGATCAAGATGGCCTGGGCGCCGCCTATGGGCATTTCGGGCGCTATCAGCGTGTGGCCCAGTTGGGTGAGCGCAGCGCGCGTGGCCTGGGGCACGGTGCTTTCGACTTCGACGTCGCGCGTTCCGGGCAGGGGAAAAACGCGCGGCAGATCGATCGCGGTCTGCGGATCGAGGCCGTAGTCGACCACCTTGGAAATCAGATGGGCATGGCCCATGGCCTGGTACTGCCCGCCCATCACGCCGAACGGCATGCGCACGCGCCCGTCCTGCACGGCCATGCCGGGAATGATGGTGTGCATGGGCCGCTTGTGGCCCGCGATGGCGTTGGGGTGGCCGGCTTCGAGCGAGAAGCTCTGGCCGCGGTTGTGCAGCAGCACGCCGCCGGGCGCGACCTGGGCGCTGCCGAACGGGTGGAAGATCGAGTTGATGAAGCTCGCGCAATTGCGGTCCTTGTCGACCACGCAGATATAGACCGTGTCCTTGTGCGCCGTGCCCTGGGGCACGGGCACCTGTTCGGCGGCGCGCAAGGGGTCGATGCGCGCGCGCAGTTCGTCGGCGAATTCCATCGACAGCAGACGCTCGACATCCACCGGCCCCTGGCGCGGATCGCCGAGCCAGGCATCGCGCGCCGCATAGGCCAGGCGCGTGGCTTCGATCTCCAGGTGCAGGCGTTCGGGCGAAGTGGGATCGCCACCGGCCTCGAAGCCCGACAGGATGTTCATCAGCAGCAAGGCGATCACGCCCTGGCCGTTGGGCGGGCATTCGAGGATGTCCAGGCCGCGAAAGCGCGTGCGCACCGGCGTCACGTATTCGCCGCGATAGGTAGCGAAATCCTCGGCGGTATGCAGGCCGCCGCGCGCGCGCAGAAAGTCCACGATGCCGCGGCCGATCTCGCCCTGGTAGAACGCGTCGCGCCCCCCTGCGGCGATGGCCCGCAGCGTGGCCGCGAGTTCGGGCAGGCGGTGCACCGCGCCCGCGGCCGGCGCCGCGCCGCCTTGCAGGTAGATGCGCGCGGCTTCGGGGTCCTGGCGCAGCAGCTCGGCTTGGCCGGCCCAGTCGCTGGCGCAGCGCGGCGCCACGGCAAAGCCGTCTTCGGCGAAAGCGATCGCGGGCTGCAGCAACTCGCCCAGCGGGCGCGTGCCGTGGTCGGCGGCCAGCGTGGCCCAGGCATCGACCGCGCCGGGCACGGTCACCACATGGGGCGACTGGCGGGTCCATTCGCCCACGCCCTGCGCGGCCAGCGCCGGCAGCGACGCCGCGGCCGGCGCCCAGCCCGAGCCGTTGAAGGCCACGACATCGTCACGGCCGCCGCGCGCATACAGCGCAAAGCAGTCGCCGCCTATGCCCGTGGAGCCGGGCTCGACCACGCCTTGCACGGCGCAGGCCGCAATGGCCGCGTCCATCGCATTGCCGCCGGCCTGCAGCACGTTCACCGCGGCCAGCGTGGCTGCGGGGTGGGAGGTGGCGGCCATGCCGTTGCGGGCCATCACGATGGAGCGACCGGGAAGTTCGAAATTGCGCATGGTTCAGAGTCGTTGGTGGATCGAAAGGAATCGCGTCAGGAAATCGGCTTGTCGCGGGTCATCAGCCGTTCCAGCGGCGCGATGGTGGCGACGATGTGGTCGTGCACCATGCGGGCAATGCCTTCGGCATCGCGGCGGCGGAACGCGTCGAGCAGCGCGTCGTGGTCGGGCGGCTCGTCGCGCGGTTTGTCGGAGTGCTCCATCCATAGCCGCATGTGCGGCTCGACAAACGAGTGCAGCGCGGAGATCTGGGCGATCAGCCGGGACCGGCCGCTGAGATTGCTGATGTATTCGTGGAAATGGCGGTGGTGCGTGACCCATTGCTGCGCGTCGGCGCTCGCGTCCATGCGTTCGAGCAGCTTGGACAGCTCCCACACTTCCTGCTCGCCCACATGCGCCATCGCGACCTGCGCGGCATGGCCTTCGAGCACGGCGCGCATCTCGAACACTTCGCGCATTTCCGCGACATTGATGCCGCGCACCACGGCGCCGCGGTTTTGCCGCAGCACCAGCAGGCCTTCGGTCGCCAGGCGCCGGAATGCGACGCGCACCGGCATGCGACTCACGGCGATCGCATTGGCGATGTCTTCGGCGATCAGGCGTTCGCCCGATGGATAGGCTCCGCTGCGAATGCGCTGCAGCACGTAGTCATAGGCCTCCTGCTCGGCGCTGGTGAAGGCGGTGTCCATCAGGCAGCCCCCGTGGTGCCGGCGCCCATTGCCAGAACCTGCGTCAATTTGTAACTTTGCATCCAAGTATTCATGCAGGCAACTCAGCACATTGCGTGCCAGGTTTGTTGCGGTGAAATGGCGTGCTTTTTGCAGCCGATGCGCACCGAAGCGGCAAGGCGTGCACCGCCTGCGGGCAGACCATGCATTCAAATCGGGCGTGCCTGACCAATTCAAGGGCTGCCGCCAGCCGCGGCAAAGATGCGCGGCCGCCGGGGTCGCGCCGCTTGTGCTGTAATTCGACTTCAACGGACGAAACAGGGGTGTCCCATTACCGGCCCGGTTGCCCAGCGCAACCGCAAGCCGCGATGCGCGACTGAGAAACACCCTGGGGCACCCAACCGCAGCCTGTGCTGCCGCCCCGCTACCCGATCCAGGTCATACTGGCGTGGGGAGTTTCCTGCAAAGCGTGGTCACGCCTTTTTTGTCCCTGCCGTATTGACGGGACTTATCGACGGGATTTCCCATGCCTTGCCTTCAACCTTCCTCGCGCATCGCCATTCTGGGCGCGGGTCTCATGGGCCGACTGCTGGCCTGCTCGCTCGCGCGCCAGGGCCACCGGATTGCGCTCTACGACGCCCATGGCCCGCAGGCCGATGGCGCGGCCGCGCGCGTCGCCGCGGCTATGCTCGCGCCGTTGGCCGAGTCGGCCGTGACCGAGCCCGGCGTGGTGCGCATGGGCCAGCACGCGCTGGGCCGCTGGCCGCAGATCATTGCCGAACTCGACGGCCACGTTTACTTCCAGCAGAACGGCACGCTGGTGCTGTGGCACCGCCAGGACGCGGGCGACGCCCAGCGCCTGTGCGCGCTGTTCGAGAAGAACCGCCGCATCAACGCCACGCTGCCCGCGCTGCAGACGCTGTCGGGCCAGGACCTGCACGCGATCGAGCCGGCAACCACCCATCGCTTCACGCAAGGCGTCTATCTGCCCGACGAAGGCCAGCTCGACAACCGCCAGTTGCTGGCCGCGCTGCTCGCCACGCTGGAGCGCCTGGGCGTGCAAATGCATTGGGAAACGCCCAAGGAACTGAGCGACTTCGCGCCCGGCACCCCGGGCGAGCCCGACTGGGTGCTCGACTGCCGCGGCCTGGGCGCGCGCACGGCCTGGCCGCAGCTGCGCGGCGTGCGCGGCGAAGTGGTGCGCGTGCATGCGCCCGAAGTCACGCTGCAGCGGCCCACGCGCCTGGTGCACCCGCGCTACCCGCTGTATATCGCGCCCAAGGAAGACCACCTGTTCGTGATCGGCGCGACCGAAATCGAGTCCGACGACATGTCGCCCGCGAGCGTGCGCTCCACGCTGGAGTTGCTGAGCGCGGCCTATACCGTGCACTCGGGTTTCGCCGAAGCGCGCATCGTCGAGATCGCAAGCCAGTGCCGCCCCACGCTGCCCGACAACCTGCCCGCGGTACGCCGTCTCGCCGAACGCGTGCTCGAAGTCAACGGCCTGTACCGCCATGGCTTCATGATTTCTCCCGCCCTGCTCGACGTGGTGCTGGAACTGCTGACCACGGGCGACTCCGCATTGGCGCGCCGCTTCGACGTGCCCGTGCACCAGTGAGTCCTCTCTTGCCGAAATTTGCCCCATGAACATTCTTCTGAACCAACAGCCGCTGGCCCTGGCCGAAGGCGCAAGCCTGGCCGACGCACTGGCGCTGCAGTCGCTGCGCCCGCCCTACGCCGTGGCAGTCAACACCCAGTTCGTGCCGCGCGCGCAGTACGCCACCCGGCCGCTGCAAGAAGGTGACCGCGTTGAAGTCGTGTCGCCCGTGACCGGCGGCTGAGCCGCTCCACATTTACCGAGTTTGCCAAGATGAACACCACCACCACCTCCGATACCGCGGTCAGCGCCGATCCGCTGGTCCTTTACGGCCAGACTTTCCACAGCCGCCTGCTGCTGGGCACCTCGCGCTACCCTTCGCCGGCCGTGCTCGAAGCCGCCGTGAAGCGCTCGCGCCCCGCGATGCTCACGGCCTCGCTGCGCCGCCAGGGCAGCCAGGCCGCCGAAACCGGCGCGGGCTTCTGGGACATGCTGCGCCGCCTCGACGTGCCCGTGCTGCCCAACACCGCGGGCTGCCTCAGCATCCAGGAAGCCGTGACCACGGCGCAGATGGCGCGCGAAGTGTTCGACACGCCCTGGATCAAGCTTGAACTGATAGGCGACGACTACACGCTGCAGCCCGACACGCTCAACCTCGTCGAGGCTGCATCCATCCTGATCAAGGACGGCTTCCAGGTGCTGCCTTACTGCACCGAAGATCTGGTGCTGTGCCAGCGCCTGGTCGATGTCGGCTGCCAGGCCGTGATGCCCTGGGCCGCGCCCATAGGCACGGGCCGCGGCCCGGTCAACCCCTACGCGCTGCAGACGCTGCGCGAGCGCCTCACGGTGCCGATGATCGTCGACGCCGGCCTGGGCCGGCCGTCGCACGCCTGCCAGGTGATGGAATGGGGCTTCGACGGCGTGCTGCTCAACACCGCGGTCGCGCTGTCGCAGGACCCGGTCGCCATGGCCGGCGCCTTCGCCGACGCCACGCATGCGGGCCGCGCGGCCTGGCATGCGGGCGCGATGGCCGAGCAGCAATCGGCCCAGCCCAGCACGCCCGTGCTGGGCACGCCGTTCTGGCACCACGACGGCCCCTGAAGCGGGAGACGCAATGACCACCACCGACATCGCCGCCCTGGCCCAATCCATTCTGGACCACCACGCCGCTGCCTTCGCGCCCGAAGGCAGCGACCGCAGCGCGCTGCCGCCCCAGCCCGTGCCGCCGGCAACAAGCAGCGAGCCCGCGTATCTGGCCGCGCTGCAGGCCTGCGCGCAACTGGGTTTCATCGCGGTCGACGCCGAATGCCTGGCGCTTGCCTGGCAGGCGCAGACCGAGCGCACGGGCCGCTTCGACGCCGCGCACTGGCCCGACGACGGCCGTGACTTCGGCTTGATTGCAGCCGACGCCGCCCTGCCCCCGGCATTCGCGGCCTGCCCGCGATCGCTGGGCCTGTACGCCGTGCTGCCCGACGCGCAATGGGTGGGCCGCATGGCGCGCGCCGGCGTGCCCACGGTGCAGCTGCGCTTCAAATCCGAAGACGCCGACGCGATCACGCGCGAAGTGCGCGCCGCCGTGGCCGCGGTGCAAGGTACATCCGCGCTGCTGTTCATCAACGACCACTGGCAGGCCGCGCTCGATGCGGGAGCCTATGGCGTGCATGTGGGCCAGGAAGATCTCGACGCGCTGGCGCAGACCGCGCTCGATGCGATGCGCGCCGCAGGTATGCGCCTGGGTGTGAGCACCCATGGCTATGCCGAGATGGTGCGCGCCCAGGCCGTGCGGCCCAGCTATATCGCGCTGGGCGCGGTGTTCCCGACCACGCTCAAGCGCATGGCCACGGCGCCGCAAGGCGTGGCACGGCTCGCGGCCTATGTGCGATTGATGGGCCGGTACCCGCTGGTGGCGATAGGCGGCATAGGCGCCGAGCAGTTTCCCGAGGTGCTGGCCACGGGCGCGGGCTCGATCGCCGTGGTGCGCGCACTGATCAACGCGCCCGACCCCGAAGCCGCAGCGCAGGCGCTGCAGGCCGCCTGGGGCTGAGCAACGCAGCAGTCACTTCAGCCGGGTCCACTGCCGGGCTCGGGCTTGTCTTTTTTATCGTCTTCCGTCACGGGCTTGCCGATCACCCGATCGGTGCGCGCCGCGTTCCAGGCCGAGAAGATGCTGTCGGGTGACGACTCATCTTCCCAGGGCGTGAGTTCGAGGTCTTCGGGCAGCGACTGCTTGGGATCTATGGCATTGAAGCCCACGTTCGGTTCCGCGAGCGAGCCGACGATGGGCCGCTTCGGGAACTCCTCCAGGTCGAAAGGCAAAGGCTCGACTTCCGGCAGGTCGAGCGGCTGCCAGCGGCCGACATCGCTCAGGTCAATGTCCAGCAGCGATGATGCCGCGGGAACATCGCCGGCTTCGGTGTCCGGGCTCAGGGGCTCGGCACGCGCAAACGGGCCCTCGGGCACATCGAAACGCGAAGGAATCTCGAGCGACAGCGGCTGCGTGTCGAGCGCTGGCGGCAGCGGCACCAGCGGGGGCGCGGTGGGGCTGGCACGGTCCAGCGTGGCCCAGGGCACCTCACCGAGCGTAGGAAGGGCAGGCACGCTGGCCGCGGCAGCCGCAGTCGCGGCCACGACCGCAGGCGTCGCTGCTGGCGGCGTTTCGACCGGCGCCACGGCCGGCGTGGTGCGCCGGCGTCCGCTGGCCTGGCCGCGTGCGCCCGCGGGCGTGGTGCGCGCCACGGCCTGCAGCAGCAGCAGGTCGTCGAAGGCTTCAAGATCGAACACCACGCCGCTGTTGCCCTGGTGCCGGAACAGATAGCTTTCAAGCAGCTCGCCGACTTCCTCGGTGGGCCACATGGCCTCGATGTTGGCAAGCAGTTCCGGGTAGTGCAGCAGCGAGCGGCCGCGCTGCGCGAACTGCGCCATTTCCGGCACGTTGGCCGAGAAGTACTGTTCGAACTGCTGGCGCAAGGCCTCGTAGTCGGCCTTGCGGCTCAGTTGATAGAACAGCCCCAGCAATTCGAGATAGGCCAGCGGTGACGAGTCTTCGTGCTCGGCAATATGCTGGCGCATCACGGATATCGCCTGTTCATATTCGCCGACCGAAGTGAAGAACTCGGCCTGCTGGCGCACGTCGAACAGTTCTTCGGGCTTGACCACATCGCGCGAGCGGCTCGACGCAAACGCGCTGGGCTCGGTGTGGAAGGTGGACGGCGCAAACTCGCTGGCGGGGTCGTCCTGGCGCGCGCGCAGCGCAGCGCCCATCGCCACAGATGCGGCGGCGGCGTTGGGCACGGCAGTGGACTTGCCGAAAACCGTGTCGACATCGCCTGCGCCGTGCATGGGCGCGCTGTTGCCATCGCCGGCGGAGTGCATCCAGCCGCTGGGCGGTGTCTGCGACAGGCTGCGCAGGCGCAGCAGCAGCCAGGCGAGCAAGGCCAGCGCGATCGCCAGCGCCGCCAGCAGCGGCATGGTCCAGGGGCTGCCTTCCTGGCTCGCGGCCTGCAGGGCTTCGAGTTGGCTGTTGATGCGCGCCAGGTTCGCGTTCTGGCTGGTCTCGCGCGCCTTCATCGACTGGATCTGGGTTTCGAGCGCCAGCACGCGTTCATCGGCCTCGGCATTGGAAACGGCTTGCAGGGCCCCATCGGCACCAGGCGCCGCGGCGCCCGCTGCGGGCGCGGTCCAGATATCGAGCGGCTCCATGCGCAGGCGCGAGTCGATGCGCAGACGCGGCTCCAGGCGCAGCCCGGATTCGCCCGCCGGCGGCACAGCCGCGGGCGCGGCAGGTGCTGCAGGCTTGGACACAGGCGGGCGCGGCTTGGGCGCGGGGGGCGGCTTGGCGGCGGCAGCGACGGGATTGGCGGGATTGGCGCTGCGCACCGGCGGCTCGCGCCGGGGCGCGGGTGGCGGGGCCACACGCGGCGCGGGCGCAGCGACAGGCGGCGGTGCGGGCAGCGCACTCAGTTGCCTGATGTCGAGCGCCGCGCCGCTGGCAGCGACTGTTTCGGGAAGTTCGGCAAAAAACGTATAGCTGCGCGAGGTCAGGCCCTGGCAGCCTGCGGTCAGCTTGACCACGACCACGGGCTCATCGACCACCACGGAGGCGCGCAGGCGCACCGAGGCCGGCAGGCCTGGGCGGCGTGCCAAAGGCGTGATGTTCACGCGGCTGCTGTCGAGGCGCCGCTCGCCGAGCAGTACTTCGCCGGTGACACACGAAGAAGCGGCATCCATGTCGGCGTCCGGCTGCAACTGGAACACCAGATCCAGTGGTGCACCCAACACCACCTGGCCCTGGCTTTGTCCTAGAGATAGTGCCGACGCGGTCAATGACAACGCAAACAGCCCAACCCCTCCGAACGTATAACAAATTTTCACAAGCAGCTCCCCCTGGGTGAATTTTGGCATACAAGGCTCGAAAGCCACACGGGGCGGCGGTTTTGGGCCATTTTTCCACGACACCGTGCTGTGCGCGCAGCCCCAAGGGTTTCCCCTTGGAATACGCCAACTGCGCCCAAAAAGCAGACACCCATGCGACAACCAGTCGAATTCCCCGCTCCGCGGGCCCGGTCCCGCACGCGACAATGAGTCTGTCATCAGTCACGAAAAAGACAGGCCATGGACGACCCGATTCTTACTATCGAAGAACGTGAAGCGATCAACTCCGGTCGCTGGTTTACGTCTCTTTCTCCTTCACTCAGGCACGACATACTTCGATGCGCATATGTCAAACGTTACAAGGACGGCACGCTGATCTGCGCACGCGGCGAGCCCCCCGAAGAGTGGATTGCCTGCGCCAAGGGCGCGGTGCGCGTCAGCTCCACCTCGATCTCGGGCAAGCTCATCACGTTGACCTATGTGGAGCCGGGCATCTGGTTCGGCGATGTGGCGATCTTCGACGGCGACCGGCGCACGCACGATGCGTATGCGCACGGCGAGACCACCATCCTGTGCGTCTCCAAGGCCGACTTCAAGAAGATTCTTGGCACCCACGCCGAATTCTCCGAAGCCATGCTGCGCCTGCATGCACGGCGCATTCGCCAGCTTTACGGCCTGGTGGAAGACCTCAACACCCTGCCGCTGCGCGCGCGCCTGGCCAAGCAGCTGCTGCACCTGGTGCGCAGCTACGGCGTGCCCAGCCTTTCCGACGGGCAGGAAATCCGCATCGGCCTGCAACTGGCGCAGGAAGAGCTGGCCCAGCTGCTGGGCGCCTCGCGCCAGCGCGTGAACCAGGAGCTCAAGGCCATGGAGCGCGAAGAAATCATCCGCATCGAGCCAGGCGGCCTGGTGGTGCGCGACCGGCCCACGCTGCTGCGCATCGCGGAATCCGACCACTGACGACAAGGACTTGCTGACCCATGAGCACTTTCGACCATTTCGTAGGCACCCGCCCCCTTTCGGAGCAGCACGCGTTCGATACCGCCGCGCTGTCCGAATGGCTTTCACGCAACCTCACGGGCTTTGCGGGCCCGCTGAGCCTCGAGATGTTCAAGGGCGGCCAGTCCAACCCGACCTATAAGTTGATCACGCCCGGGCGAAGCTATGTGCTGCGCGCCAAGCCCGGCCCGGTGGCCAAGCTGCTGCCTTCGGCGCATGCGATAGAGCGCGAGTTCGCGGTCATGAAGGGCCTGCAGGGCACCGACGTTCCCGTGCCGCGCATGTTCGCGCTGTGCGAGGACGAATCGGTGATGGGCCGCGCGTTCTACGTGATGGAGTACATGGAAGGCCGCGTGCTCTGGGACCAGTCGCTGCCGGGCATGACGCCGGCCGAACGCGGCGCCATCTACGACGAGATGAACCGCGTGATTTCCGCGCTGCACTCGGTGAAGTTCGCCGAACGCGGCCTGGCCACCTACGGCAAGCCCGGCAACTATTTCGATCGCCAGATCGGACGCTGGAGCAAGCAATACCTGGCGTCGGTGACCCAGCCGATTCCCGAGATGGACCAGCTGATGGCCTGGCTGCCCGCGCACATGCCGGCGAGCGCGCGCGACGAAGCCCATGTGTCCATCGTGCACGGCGATTTCCGCCTCGACAACCTGATGTTCCACCCCACCGAGCCGCGCGTGATCGCAGTGCTCGACTGGGAGCTTTCGACCCTGGGCCACCCGCTGGCCGACTTCAGCTACCACTGCATGAGCTGGCATATTCCGGCCGCGCTGGGCCGCGGCATAGGCGGCATGGACATCGCGTCGCTGGGCATTCCCGACGAAGACAGCTACATCCGCCGCTACTGCGAGCGCACGCGCATCACCACGCCCGAGGCGCTGCGCGCCGACTGGAACTTCTACCTGGCCTACAACATGTTCCGCATCGCGGCCATCCTGCAAGGCATCGCCAAGCGCGTCGAGGCCGGCACGGCGTCGAGCGCCCAGGCCAAGGCGTCGGGCGACACCGCCCGGCCCATGGCCGAACTGGCCTGGTCGTTCGCGCTCAAGAGCGGCGCTTGAAGCGCCGACGGAAATCACCAAGGAGAACGCATGGACTTCGAATACTCGGCCAAGACCAAGGACTTGCAAGCGCGGCTGCTGCGTTTCATGGAGGAGTACATCTACCCCGCCGAAGCCACTTACGCGGCCGAACTCGCGACCAACACCGCTGCGGGCAAGCGCTGGTCGGCGCTGCAGACTGTCGAAAAGCTCAAGATCCAGGCGCGCGCAGCCGGCCTGTGGAACCTGTTCCTGCCCGTCGACAGCGCCGCGGCCTCGGGCTATGACGGCGCGGGCCTCACCAACCAGGAATACGCACCGCTGGCCGAGATCATGGGCCGCGTGCCCTGGGCTTCCGAAGCCTTCAACTGCTCGGCGCCCGACACCGGCAACATGGAAACCATCGCCCGCTATGGCGACGAAGCCAACAAGCAGCGCTGGCTCAAGCCGCTGCTCGAAGGCAAGATACGCTCGGCCTTCGCGATGACCGAGCCCGACGTGGCGTCCAGCGACGCGACCAACGTCGCCACGCGCATCGAGCGCCAGGGCGATGAATATGTGATCAACGGCCACAAATGGTGGATCTCGGGCGCGGCCGATCCGCGCTGCGCGGTCTTCATCACCATGGGCAAGACCGACCCCGAAGCCGCCAAGCACTCGCAGCAAAGCATGGTGCTGGTGCCGGCCGACACGCCCGGCATACGCATCGTGCGCCCGCTCAACGTGCTGGGCTACGACGACGCGCCGCACGGCCATGTCGAGATGTACTTCGAGAATGTGCGCGTGCCGGTCTCCAACATCCTGCTGGGCGAAGGCCGGGGCTTCGAGATCGCCCAGGGGCGCCTGGGCCCGGGACGCATACACCACTGCATGCGCCTGATCGGCCTGGCCGAGCGCGCGCTGGAGCTGATGTGCAAGCGCGCCACCTCGCGCACCGCATTCGGCAAGACCGTGGCCCAGCAGTCGGTGACCCAGGAGCGCATCGCCGAAGCCCGCTGCAAGATCGACATGGCGCGCCTGCTCACGCTCAAGGCCGCCTGGCTGATGGACACCGCGGGCAACAAGGTGGCGCGCACCGAGATCGCGATGATCAAGGTGGTCGCGCCCAGCATGGCCTGCCAGGTCATCGACTGGGCGATCCAGGTGCATGGCGGCGGCGGCATGTGCGACGACTTCCCGCTGGCCTACGCCTATGCGACCGCGCGCACGCTGCGCTTTGCCGACGGCCCCGATGAAGTCCACCGCAGCGCGCTGGCCAAATGGGAGCTGGGCAAATACGGCAGCTACGGCCAGAACGCCGAAGTACCGGTGACGCGCGGCGGCTAGCCATACCACCAAAATCTTGACCACCCGGCCTGCGCGCCGGGTTTTTTCATGCCCGCTCCATCTTCCGGGACCGGGCCTGCCCATGAATTTGTAACTTTCGAGGAAAACCCCTCTTATTCGACTAAGGGTTGGCTGGGACCTTCCGATAATCCGGGCAAGGATGCGGCAGATCAAGACAGATGGCCGCGCCTTTCCTGCCATTTTTCCTTTTCTGCACTGCGCCGCGGCCTGACCGCTACCCTCCTCCCCCATGACGTTCTTTCAAAACCTGAAGCTGGCCAACAAGCTGCTTGTCTCTTTTGCCGTCCTGCTGCTGCTGTCGGCCAGCGTCGGCCTGTTCGCGCTGCTCCAGCTCGACCGCGTAAACCAGACCGCGACAGACTTGACGCGCCAGGCACTGCCCGCGGCGCGCACACTCCAGGACATCAAGTACCAATTGCAGCGCCACCGCGCGCAAATGACCCAGCATCTGCTGGCCGCCACGCCCGATGAAGCCGCCGGCTACGAGAAATCGATGCCCGTGCTCTGGGAAACGGTGACCAAGCAGCACGCCGCCTACGCCGCGTTCGCCAAGACGCCCAAGGAGCAGCAGCTGCTCTCCGAGATTGGCACCGAACTGGGCAGCTATGCCAAGCATGCCGCGCAGATCCTGCAGATGTCGCGTGATCTGCAGAGTGAACAGGCCGCCCACGCGCTGCGCGGCGATTCGCTCAAAGTCACGCTGGCCATCCAGTCCAAGCTCGACGCGCTCGATGACATCAACGCCGCGCGCACCGAAGCCTTCAACCAGGCGGGCGACGACCTGTTCGAAAGCGCGCAGTTGTGGATCAGCGCGCTGCTGGTCGGCTCGGTGGTGCTGGGCTTCGCCCTGGCACTGGGCATTGCACGCGCGGTCTCGCGCCCGTTGCAACACGCCGTCAAGCTCGCCCAGGAAGTGGCCGCCGGCAACCTCGGCAGCCGCATCGAAGTGCATTCGCGCGATGAAACCGGCCAGCTGCTGCAGGCCCTGCAGGACATGAACAGCAGCCTGCAGCAGATCGTCGGCCAGGTGCGCCAGGGCACGGACTCGATCGCCACGGCCAGCAGCCAGATCGCCATGGGCAACCAGGATCTGTCGGCGCGCACCGAACAGCAGGCCAGCTCGCTGGAAGAAACCGCGGCGTCGATGGAAGAACTGACGTCGACCGTGAAGCAGAACGCAGCCAATGCACAGCAGGCCAACGAACTCGCCAGCGCCGCGTCGCAGGTCGCCGTGCGCGGCGGCGCCGCTGTGTCGCAGGTGGTGCAGACCATGTCGGACATCAATGCCTCGTCGCGCAAGATCGTCGACATCATCGGCGTGATCGACTCCATCGCTTTCCAGACCAATATTCTTGCGTTGAACGCCGCCGTCGAAGCCGCGCGCGCAGGCGACCAGGGCCGTGGCTTTGCAGTCGTCGCTTCCGAAGTCCGCACGCTGGCCCAGCGCTCGGCCGCGGCCGCCAAGGAAATCAAGCAATTGATCGACGCTTCGGTCATCAAGGTCGAAGAAGGCAACGGCCAGGTCGATCAGGCCGGCAAGACCATGGACGAGATCGTCAGCAGCGTGCGCCGCGTGACCGACATCATGGGTGAGATCACGGCCGCAAGCCACGAGCAGACCGCGGGCATCGAGCAGATCAACCAGGCCGTCACGCAGATGGACCAGATGACGCAGCAGAATGCGGCCCTGGTCGAGGAAGCCGCGGCCGCCACCAGCGCGCTGCAAGGCCAGGCCACGGCGCTGTCCAAGGTCGTGAGCGTGTTCGATCTGGGCCAGGGCCAGAGCCAGGTCGCGCTGGCCCCCGTCGTTGAGGCGCCGCCCAAACTCGCTCCCGCGCCCCGCGCGGTCAATGCGCCGGCCCGCCCCGCAGCGGCACCGGCGGCCGCTGCGCCCCGCGTCGCCTCGGCGCCAGCGCCCGCTCCCAAGCCCGCAGCCCCCAAGGCCGTGAGCAACGAAAGCGACTGGGAAAGCTTCTAAGGCCTGCGGTGCGGCCGCCCGCCCCGCATTTTTTCCGGCTTAAATCGCCTCCAAAAGCCCCGGTCCCGGGGCTTTGCGTTGGAATGAGCGCTGTGCATGAGAAAATCGACGATTAATTCTCAAGAACACA
The DNA here is from genome assembly GCF_018413525.1 of Acidovorax sp. CCYZU-2555. Lineage (GTDB taxonomy): Bacteria > Pseudomonadota > Gammaproteobacteria > Burkholderiales > Burkholderiaceae_C > Comamonas. The sequence continues at coordinate 14,666 of NZ_JAHCDD010000045.1, read as the reverse complement.
CAGGACGCATCATGGAAGCAGAACGCATCAACCTCATCGGCAATACCCTCGAAGATCTGACGCAACGTGCGGCAGATTTACGGAGGTATCTTTGACTACGATGCCAAATACGAACGTCTGAGGACCGTCAACGCCTCGCTCGAAGACCCCGCTGTCTGGAATGACCCCAAGAAGGCCCAGGAACTCGGCAAGGAAAAGAAGTCGCTCGACGGCGTCGTGCTGACGCTGGAAAAGCTCGCCAACGAACTCGCCGACAACACCGAGCTGTTCGAGATGAGCCGCGAGGAAAACGACGAAGACGGTCTGCGCACCATCGAAGCCGAAACCGAGAAGCTGCGCCCGCTCGTCGAAGAGCTGGAGTTCCGCCGCATGTTCCGCCATGAAGCCGATCCGCTGAACTGCTTCATCGACATCCAGGCCGGCGCCGGTGGCACCGAAGCCTGCGACTGGGCCAGCATGCTGTTGCGCCAGTACCTCAGATACGCTGAGCGCAAGGGCTTCAAGACCGAAGTGCAGGAAGAAACGCCGGGCGACGTCGCCGGCATCAAGAGCGCGACCATCCGCGTCGAAGGCGAATACGCGTTCGGCCTGCTGCGCACCGAAACCGGTGTGCACCGCCTGGTGCGCAAGAGCCCGTTCGATTCGTCGGGCGGCCGCCACACCAGCTTTGCCTCGCTGTTCGTCTACCCCGAGATTGATGACTCGATCGAGATCACCATCAACCCCTCGGATGTGCGCACCGACACCTACCGTGCCTCGGGCGCGGGCGGTCAGCACATCAACAAGACCGACTCGGCCGTGCGTCTGACACACATGCCAACCGGCATCGTGGTGCAATGCCAAGACGGTCGTAGCCAGCACAGCAACCGCGATGTGGCCTGGCAGCGTCTGCGCTCGCGTCTGTATGACTACGAGATGCGCAAGCGCATGGAAGAGCAGCAAAAGCTCGAAGACACCAAGACCGATGTGGGCTGGGGCCACCAGATCCGCTCGTACGTGCTGGACAACAGCCGGATCAAGGACCTGCGCACCAACGTCGAAATTTCCGCCACGCAAAAAGTGCTGGACGGCGATCTCGACGCGTTCATCGAAGCCTCGCTCAAGCAAGGCATATAAGGGAGGAACATCATGCTGCGTGAAGGACAAGCGAAAACCACACAACGTGCCGACTACCAGGCTCCGGCCTGGTGGATCGACACCGTGGATCTGACTTTCGATCTCGACCCGGCCAAGACCCGCGTGCTCAACCGCATGCGCGTACGCCGCAACCCCGACGTGCCGGCCAAGGCCTTGCGCCTGGACGGCGACGAGCTCAACCTCGCGCGCGTGATGGTCAACGGCCAGGGCACGTCATTCAAGATGGACGGCAACGCGCTGGTGCTCGAGAACCTGCCCGAAGGCGAGGCGCCTGTCGAGCTGGAGATCTTCACCACCTGCGCGCCGGTGAAGAACACCAAGCTCATGGGCCTGTATGTGAGCGAAGGCACGTTCTTCACGCAGTGTGAAGCCGAAGGCTTCCGCCGCATCACCTACTTCCTCGACCGCCCCGACGTGATGGCGATGTACACCGTGACGCTGCGCGCCGACAAGACGCTGTTCCCGGTGCTGCTGTCCAACGGCAACCTGGTCGACAGCGGCGACCTGCAAGGCGCGGGCAACGAAGGCCGGCACTTCGCCAAGTGGGTAGACCCGCACCGCAAGCCCTGCTACCTGTTCGCGCTGGTCGCGGGCCAGCTCGTGGCGCGCGAGCAGCGCATCACCAGCCGCGCGGGCAAGGAACATCTGCTGCAGGTCTACGTGCGCCCCGGCGATCTCGAGAAGACCGAGCACGCGATGAACTCGCTGATGGCCAGCGTCGCCTGGGACGAAGCGCGCTTCGGCCTGTCTCTGGACCTGGACCGCTTCATGATCGTCGCCACCAGCGACTTCAACATGGGCGCGATGGAGAACAAGGGCCTGAACATCTTCAACACGAAATACGTGTTGGCGAACCAGGCCACGGCCACCGATGTCGACTACGCGAACATCGAAAGCGTGGTCGGCCACGAATACTTCCACAACTGGACCGGCAACCGCATCACCTGCCGCGACTGGTTCCAGCTGAGCCTCAAGGAAGGCCTCACGGTGTTCCGCGACCAGGAGTTCAGCATGGACCTGGCCGGCACGCCTTCGGCGCGCGCCGTCAAGCGCATCGAAGACGTGCGCGTGCTGCGCACCGTTCAGTTCGCCGAGGACGCAGGCCCCATGGCCCACCCCGTGCGGCCCGACAGCTACCTCGAGATCAACAACTTCTACACCGTCACGATCTACGAAAAAGGTGCGGAAGTCGTGCGCATGATGCACACCCTGGTGGGCCGCGAAGGCTTTGCCAAGGGCATGGCGCTGTATTTCGAGCGCCATGACGGCCATGCCGTGACCTGCGACGATTTCGCCCAGGCCATCGCCGACGCCAACCCGGGCAGCGAACTGAGCCTGCGCCTGGAGCAATTCAAGCGCTGGTACAGCCAGGCGGGCACGCCCCAGGTCGCGGCCAGCGGTGTCTACGACGCCGCGGCCCAAACCTATACGCTCACGCTGCGCCAAAGCTGCGCGCCCACGCCCGGCCAGCCCGAAAAGCTGCCGTTCGTGATTCCCGTCGAAGTCGGCCTGCTGACCGAGGACGGCGCGGCCCAGACCGTGCAACTGCTCGACGCCGCCGGCATGGCCGGCAGCCCGTCCACCAGCCGCCTGCTGGTGCTGACCGAAACCGAACAGAACTTCGTGTTCAGCGGCGTCGCGCAAGCACCCGTGCCTTCGCTGCTGCGCGGCTTCACCGCGCCCGTGGGCCTGCAATATGAATACAGCGACGACGCGCTGCTGACCCTGCTCGCGCAGGACAGCGATGCGTTCAACCGCTGGGAAGCCGGCCAGCGCCTGGCGCTGCGCATTGCGCTGGGCGCGATCAACAATCCGGCGGTGGTCGTCCAGGCCAACGGCGAGATTGCGCAGAACCTGCTGCCCGCGCCCTTCGTCGATGCCATGCGCAACGTGCTGCGCCATCCCACGCTGGATGCGGCGTACAAGGAACTGGTGCTGAGCCTGCCCTCGGAAAGCTACCTCTCCGAACAGCTCGATGTGGTCGACCCGCAGCGCGTGCACGCAGTGCGCGAAACGCTGCGCCAGCAACTGGCCGCCGCTTTGCAGGGCGACTGGGCCTGGGCCTGGGAGAACCACCAGGACACCGGCGCCTACAAGCCCGACCCGGTGTCGTCGGGCCGGCGCGCGCTGACCGGCGTGGCGCTGTCCATGCTGTGCCTCGACGCGCGCCAGACCGGCGACGCTGTCTGGCCCGGCCGCGCCTACCAGGCGTTCAAGGACGCGGCCAACATGACCGACCGCATGGCGGCGCTCTCGGCGCTGGTCAACAGCGGCCATCCGCTGGCCGGCGACGCGCTCGCGCGCTTTCATGCGCTGTTCAAGACCGAGGCGCTGGTGCTCGACAAGTGGTTCGCGCTGCAAGCGGGTGCCACCGACCGCGGCGGCCAGATACTGCCGGCCGTCAAGCAATTGATGCTGCACCCCGACTTCCAGTTGCAGAACCCGAACCGCGCACGCAGCGTGATCTTCAGCTTCTGCAGCGGCAACCCGGGCGCCTTCCACCGCCTGGACGCCGCGGGCTACCGTTTCTGGAGCGAGCGCGTGATCGAGCTCGACGCCATCAACCCGCAGGTCGCAGCCCGCCTGGCGCGCGCCCTGGACCGCTGGAAGAAACTCGCCGAGCCCTACCGCACGGCAGCGCGCGAAGCGATTGCGCGCGTCGCCGCACGCCCCGACCTCAGCAATGACGTGCGCGAAGTCGTGACGCGCGCACTCGCAGACTGAATGACCGCGGACGCCTCACGGGCGTCCGCGGCGCACCTTTTTTTGTAATTATTGGATTTCCGCCATGAGCAAACGTCCCAGCCTGACCCGCTACCTCGTCGAACAGCAACGCGTCGACGGCCGCATCCCTCCCCAACTGCGCCTGCTGCTCGAAGTCGTCGCACGCGCCTGCAAGCGCATCAGCTTCGCCGTCAACAAGGGCGAACTCGGTGACGTGATGGGCTCGGCCGGCTCCGAGAACGTGCAAGGTGAAGTGCAAAAGAAGCTCGACATCATCGCCAACGAAGTGCTGATCGAAGCCAATGAATGGGGCGGTCACCTCGCCGGCATGGCCTCCGAGGAAATGGAAGGCATCTACGTGGTGCCCAACCGCTATCCCCAGGGCGAATACCTGCTGATGTTCGATCCGCTCGACGGCTCGTCCAACATCGACGTCAACGTCTCCATCGGCACCATCTTCAGCGTGCTCAAGAAGCCCGAAGGCCACCCTGGCGTGCACGACGCCGACTTCCTGCAGCCCGGCCTCGAGCAGGTCGCTGCCGGCTACTGCATCTACGGCCCGCAGACCACGCTGGTGCTGACGGTCGGCGACGGCGTCGCCATGTTCACGCTGGACCGCGAACAGGGTTCGTTCGTGCTGGTGCGCGAAAACATCCGCATTCCCGCCGACACCCAGGAATTCGCGATCAACATGTCGAACATGCGCCACTGGGATGCACCGGTGAAGCGCTATGTCGACGAATGCCTGGCCGGCGAAGAAGGCCCGCGCGGCAAGAACTTCAACATGCGCTGGATCGCCTCCATGGTCGCCGACGTGCACCGCATCCTGATGCGCGGCGGCATCTTCATGTACCCCTGGGACCAGCGCGAGCCCAACAAGGCCGGCAAGCTGCGCCTGATGTACGAAGCCAACCCCATGAGCTGGCTCGTCGAACAGGCCGGCGGCGCCTCGACCAACGGCAAGCAACGCATCCTCGAACTGCAGCCCACGCAGCTGCACGAACGCGTGAGCGTGATCCTTGGCTCAAAAAATGAAGTCGATCGCGTGACCAGCTATCATTCTGGTATATAATTTGAGTCTTCAGCCGGTGTAGCTCAGTCGGTAGAGCAGCTCATTCGTAATGAGAAGGTCGGGTGTTCGATTCATCTCTCCGGCACCAAATAGAAGCCCCTGATTCGCAAGAGTCAGGGGCTTTTCTTTTTTCTGCCGCGCTGTGGCGGGCACCGGCCGTCCATCTCCCCCGCAGGGACGGCAGCGGCCTGGCGCAACAGCTGGGTCCAAGCCCAGCCTCCCTTATCCTCAGCGGCCCAAGTTCGTACGCGCCTTGACTGCGGTGTCAGGGAAGTCGCTGAACACCGCGTCCACTCCCAGCTCGAAGAACAGCTTGTATTCCGCTGCAGGATCGCCCTTGAAGTCCGATGCCAGGCGTTTGGCTTCGTTGCGGAAGGTGAAGGGGTGGACCACCAGGCCTGCGGCATGGGCGTCTTTCAGCACCGACGTGGCCGGCAGCATGGTGCGGTCGCGGTCGTCCACCACGCCGTCCTTGTTCACGTCATCGGCCTTGCCGTCGCCGTTGGCGTCCACGCCTTTGGACGAGATCAGGTAAGGCTTCCAGGGACCAATGCCATCGGCGTAGGTCTTGATTTCGGCCAGGCCCGCAGGGGTCAGCATGGTGATGAAATTGCGCTTGTCACCCGCAACGGCAAAGTCATATGGCTTGTCAAAGGGCGCGGCCAGAGTGACCTGCCCGCCCAGCGCCACATCGTCGCCGTCGATCAGCTGCGACAAACGCACCTGGGTCTTGGTGCGCAGGTACTTCAGGTTCGAGACTTCGAACGATTGGATGATGACCGGCGAGCTTTTCTGGGTGTAGCCGTAGCTGGCAAGAATGGCCAGCAGGCGGTCTTCGAGTTTCAGGCCGGCGTCCACGTGGTAGGTGGGGTGCTTGGTTTCGGGGTATACGCCGATGGTGCGGCCCACGCGTGTGCCTTCGCTCTTGGCCAGGTCCAGCACTTCCTTCAGCGTGGGAATGCTGAACTTCCCGTTGTACGACGCATCACGCTCGGCCAGGGGCTGGATGGCGCGCAGCGTCTTGATCTCGGCCAGTGTGAAGTCGGTGGCAAACCAGCCGGTCTCGGCCACGCCGTCCACCATGCGCGTGGTCTTGCGGCTCGCAAATTCGGCGCGGCTGGACACGTCCGTCGTGCCGGTGATGTTGGGCTCGTGGCGCGCGATCAGCTCACCGTCCTTGGTGGCCACCAGATCGGGTTCAATGAAGTCGGCGCCCATCTCGATCGCCAGCTTGTAACCTTCAAGTGTGTGATCAGGCCGGTAGCCGGCGGCGCCACGATGGCCCACCACCAGCGGACGCTCGCCGTTCAGCGTGTTGTAGTCGATGCCGTCCGATCCGCCACAGGCAGCAAGCAGTGTGGTGGTGGCCAGGGCCAGCACCGTCAGTTTCATCGCCATGGTGTGTCTCCTCCGTTGTAGAAGGACGCATGGTAGGTCGACACCTGTGACGCGTCCATGACAGCAGACCCGACCACGGGTAAGTCACTAGGGGACCCGGCTCTCCCGCGCGATCTCCGCGCCCGGGCCCAACAATTCTCAGACCGCCGCTTCCCGGATCATGTTCCGCGCAATCACCAGCTGCTGGATCTGGCTCGTGCCTTCATACAGCCGGAACAGGCGCACGTCGCGGTAGAAGCGCTCGATGCCGTGATCGGCCACATAGCCGGAACCGCCGAAGATCTGCACCGCGCGGTCCGCGACCCGTCCGCACATTTCAGAAGCGAACAGCTTGCAGCATGAGGCTTCGGTGGCGACGTTCTCGCCGTTGTCGCGCCGGCGCGCGGCGTCTATCACCATGCAGCGCGCGGCGTAGACTTCCATGCGGCTGTCGGCCAGCATGGCCTGCACCAGCTGGAACTCGGCGATGGGCTGGCCGAACTGGCGGCGCTCCACGGCATAGGCCAGGGCGTCGGCCAGCATGCGTTCGGCCACGCCCACGCAGATCGCGGCGATGTGGATCCGGCCTTTCTCCAGCACTTTCATCGCGGTCTTGAAGCCCATGCCTTCCTTGCCGCCGATGATGTTGGCCGCGGGCACGCGGCAGTTGTCGAAGATCACGTCGGCGGTGTGCGCGCCACGCTGGCCCATCTTCTTGTCGGGCTTGCCTATGGTGATTCCGGGCGTGTTGCGCTCGACGATGAAGGCCGATACGCCCCCTGCCCCCTTGTTGGCCGGGTCGGTGCGCGCCATCAGCGTGAAGATGCCCGCATGCGGCGCGTTGGTGATGAAGCGCTTGGTGCCGTTGATCACGTAATGGTCGCCATCGCGGCGGGCGCTGGTGCGCAGCGAGGCGGCGTCGGAGCCCGCTTCGGGCTCGGTCAGGGCGAAGGATGCGATCAGATCGCCGCTGGCCAGCCGCGGCAGGTACTTGTCCTTCTGCGCCGGCGTGCCGTCTATCAGTATGCCTTGCGAGCCTATGCCCACCGTGGTGCCGAACAGCGAACGAAAGGCCGGTGAAGTGCGGCCCATTTCGAACATCACCAGCGACTCCTCTTCCATGGTCAGGCCCAGGCCGCCATAGTTTTCGGGCACGGTCAGGCCGAACAGGCCCATCTCCTTCATGCCGCGAACGATATCGGCGGGGATTTCGTCGGTGTCGGCGACTTGCTGCTCGGCCGGCACAAGCTGCTCCTTGACGAAGCGGCGCACGCTATCAAGCAATGCATCGAGGGTTTCTGGATCTCGGATCATGGGGTCTCCTGGGTCTGTGGAAAGGAAATTGGGGGGCTCGGCAGCAGCGCCGCCACGCGCGGCCAATCGGCCAGTTGCCACACGCGGGTGACGGCCGCGTCCATTTCGGCCGCGCTCGCACCCTGGGCGTAGGCGCCGAGCTGGCGCGCCTTGGCTTCGATCTCGTCGCGCTGCAGCGTGTTGCCGGGGTCGCCCTTGGGCTCATCGACGCGACCGTGCAGGTGGCGGCCGTCGCGCGTCAGCACCTCGACCTTGCCCAGCCAGCGCTGCGGATACGCGGCGTCGACTTCGGCATCCAGCTGCATGCGGACCTTGCGCCGCACCTCGACCACGCGCGCATCGAGAAAGTGGGCGTCGAACTCGGCCAGGCCGGCGCGGTCGAAGACCGCGATCAGCCCCAGCACCGTGCCCATGGAGAACTTGCTCTGGTGCACCGACAGCGGCTCGACCACCGGGCCCAGCACGTCGAGCGCCCCCTGGTGCACCAGCGTCGTCACCTGCTGCAGGTCGCTGGCCTGCAGGCCATGCGTGCGCATCACCTGCTGCAATGCATCGGCCGCGGGGTGGGTGTGGCGGCACGAGGCGTGGAATTTGAATGAAGTCTCGGCCAGCGCCCAGCGCTGGCCCAGGCGATCGGTCAGCCGCGCGGGATCGGCGTCGCGCGACATGCCCGCGCCCATGCCCTGGGCGCCTTCGAGAATGCGCCTGGCCCCGGTGAAGCCGTCGCGCGCCAGGTAGGCCGCCGCCAGGCCGTCGGCCGCGGCCTTGGCGGTGTGCAGCTGCTTGGAGTCGGCGGCGTCGCGCAGAAACTCCCACAGGCCCGCGGCCTGCGTGCCGGCCGAGCCAAATGCGTGCAGCATGCGCTGCGCGTCCAGCCCCAGCAGCCGGCCAACGGCCGCGGCCGACGCAATGGTGCCGGCCGTGGCCGTGGTGTGGAAGATGCGGTAATGCGAGCGCCCCAGGAACTCGCCCACGCGAATGCCGACTTCGTAGCCCGCGACACAGGCCACCAACAGATCTCGCCCCGAGGCCCCCATGGCCTGGGCCACCGCCAGCGCCGGCGGGAACACCACGGCCGCGGGATGGAACACCGAGCCGTTGTGCACGTCGTCCTGCTCGGCCACATGCGAGGCCGCGGCGTTGACCATGGCCGCGAACATGGGGCTGGAGCGCGTGCGCGAGACAAGTATTTCGCTGGGCCCATCGGACGGGCCCATGGCGCGCGCGAAGGCCGCGATCGCCTCCACCGGGCGCGCGCCCTTGCCCGCCAGCGTCGATCCCAGCCAATCGAGAAACAGGTCTTCGGCGCGGCGCAGCACCGGCGCCGGAATGTCGTCGAAGCCCAGGCCGGCGGCAAACGCCGCCAGGGTGCGCGAAGGATGGTCGTGATCGGTCATTACAGAAGCCTTTGTTTTTCAGAAGGGGCAGCGCGGGATCGGATTGGCGGATGCCGCCGCGTCAGGTCGGCATCTGCACTGTTCATTTCTTGTGCCCCGATCAGGGCACCGGGCGGTCGAAGCCGTCGCGCAGCTGGCGCTTGAGCACCTTGCCGACTTCGCTGCGCGGCAGTTGCGCAACCAGCACCAGATCGGCCAGGCGCTGCGACTTGCCCAGCCGCTCATTGGCCCAGGCGCGCAGCGCCGGCGCGTCGATGTCCGCGCCGCGGCGCAGCACGACAAAGGCCACGGGCGTCTCGCCCCAGCGCAGCGAAGCCACGCCGGTCACCGCCGCTTCAGCCACGGCGGGGTGCTGCTGCAGCACGGCTTCGAGATCGCTGGGGTAGAGATTGAAGCCGCCCGAGATCACCATGTCCTTGCGTCTGTCGACCAGCACCACGAAGCCGTCGGCGTCGAAGCGGCCGATGTCGCCGGTGCGGATGAAGCGCTTGCCCTGGGCATCGAACCATTCAGCGGCGCGCGTCTGCTCGGGCAGTCCGTGGTAGCCGCTCATCATGGTGGCCGAGTGGCCCACGAGTTCGCCGACCGCATGCGGCCCGAGTTCGCGGCCCTGCTCGTCGATCACGCGGATATCGTTGCCGGCGCTGGGCCGGCCTATGGTGCCCAGCTTGTCGGGGAAGCGGTGCGCAGGCAGTTCGGTGCGGCCGCCCCCTTCGGTCAGGCCGTAGTACTCGGTCAGCTCGCCCGGCCAGCGGCGCAGCACTTCGGCCTTGAGCGCGGCCGCGAACGGCGCGCCGGCGCTGAACTTGCGGCGCAGCGCCGACAGATCGGTGCGCGCAAAATCAGTGTGGTCCAACAGGCGCCGAAACTGCACCGGCACCAGCACCGAATGCGTGGCGCGCTGCTGCGCGGCCAGCGCCAGATAGCGCCCCGCATCAAAGCGCGCGAGCAGCACCACGGTGCCGCCCAGGCCCAGCGCGCCAAGCAGGTTGGTCAGCGTGAGGTTCGAGTACAGCGGCAACGCCAGCAGCGTGACCGCGTCGGGCCCGAAGCCGCTGGCCGGCGCGCGCTGCAGCTGCGCCCAGCGCATGCCGCACGACTGCACTATGCCCTTGGGCACGCCCGTGGTCCCCGACGAATAGATGATATTGAACGGCGCCTGCGGCGAGAGCTGCGCGGCGCCGGCACCCGGCACGGCGCCGGGCTCGGCCAGCCAGTCAGACCAGCGCTTGCCGGGCGCGCCGTCGTCGAGCAGCACGCGCGCCAGCGCGGCGTCGGCAGGCCACAGCGCTGCGACTTCGGCATCGGTGAACAGACAGCGCGCGCCGGCGTTCGCCGCCAGGCCCGCGAGTTGCGCGGCCGTGGCCGAGGGCGGCAGCGGCGCGACCACCACGCCGGCACGCGCGGCGCCGAGGTAAGTCACCACATAGGGCAGCGATGTGGCGGCGCACAGCGCGATGCAGTCGCCCGCGCGCAAGCCGTCGCGCCGCAGCGCGGCCGCCACGCGTTCGACCTGGCGATCGAGCGCGGCGTAGCCGAGCACCTGCAAGCCCTGGGCGCCATCGAGCACCAGCGCCGCATGATCGCCACGCAGGCGCGCATTCAGCGCCACCATCTCGGGGATGCTGCCAAAAGGCGCGGCCAAGGCCTGGCGCAAGGGCGCCGGCCAGCCGACGACAGGATCAGACACGGTATCGGCGCTCATCTCACAGCACCTCTTCGAGGCCCAGCACGGCCGTGGCCTGGCTCGACAGCGTGCCGCCGTTGCCATGCGCCAGCGCCGTGGTCGCGCCCGCCACCTGGCGCGCGCCGCCTTCGCCGCGCAGCTGGCGCACCGCCTCGATGAGCGCAAAGATGCCGTACATGCCCGGATGCACGCAGGACAGCCCGCCGCCGTTGGTGTTCACCGGCAGCCGCCCGCCGGGCGCGATGCCGCCGTTCTCGACAAAGGCGCCGGCCTCGCCCTTGGCGCAAAAGCCCAGGTCTTCGAGGAACAGCAGCGTGTTGATGGTGAAGGCGTCATACAGTTGCACCACGTCGATGTCCCTGGGCGCCAGCCCCGCCATGGCGAAGGCGTGCGCGCCCGACTCCTGGGCACAGGTGGTGGTCAGGTCGTGCATCGCCGACACCTGGCGATTCCACACGGCCGTGGCATTGCCCAGCACGTAGACCGGCTTGCGCCGCAGATCGCGCGCGCGCTCGGCGCGCACCAGCACATAGGCGCCGCCGCCGTCGGTCACCAGACAGCAGTCGCGCACGCTCAGCGGGTCGCTGACCATGCGGCTGGCGAGCACCTCGTCGATGCTCAGCGGGTCGCGCACAAAGGCCTCGGGGTTGAGCGCGGCCCAGGCGCGCGCGGCCACCGCCACTTCGGCCAGATGGCGGCGCGTGGTCCCGTATTGGTGCATGTGGCGCGAGGCCACCAGCGCGTAGGCCGACAGCGGCAGCATGGGCTCGTAAGGCATCTCGTAGGGCTGGGGGTCGAGAAAGCGGCGCGAGGCCACGACTTCGCGCCGGCCGAACGTCGCGCTGCGCTGCGCGCTGCCGTAGCAGACCAGCACCGCGTTGCACTGGCCCGACTGCAGCGCCATCATCGCCGGCAGCAGGTGGGCGATGAAGCTGCTGCCGCCCAGCATGGTGCCGTCGATGTAGCGCGGCCGCAGGCCCAGGTACTCGATGACCGGCATGGGCCACATGGTCGAGCTGGCGCTCGCGGTGCAGAGGCCGTCGATATCGCTCATGCGCAGCCCGGCGTCGGCCACGGCGCGGTGCGCGGCCTGGGCCAGCAGCTCCATGTCCGTGAAGCCCGGCGTCTCGCCGCAGCCGAAAGTGGCTACGCCCGCGATCGCGGCGCTGCCGCGCAAGGCCTTGAGCCCGTCAGGCAGGTGAACGCGGCTCATGCGGCGTCTCCCGCGGGGTCGAACACCACCAGCCCGCGGCCCTCGGCCAGCTGCACGCGGGCCTGGACGCGCAGGCCTATCCTGACGTCGGCCGGCGCGATGTTCTCGACGCGGCTCATCAGGCGCACGCCTTCGTCGAGCTCGATGATGGACACGTTGTAGTCGCCGCCCGCCTCGGCCTTGCGGCGTACCGTGGTCACCGCATACACCGTGCCCGTGCCGCGCGGCGCGACCCATTCGGGCACGCTGGCGTCGAACGGACTGAACTCGCGCGGGTAGTACACATGGCGACCGTCGACACTGCCGCGCTGGATCAGGAACCGGCCCTGGTCGAGTTCGGCCTGGTGCCAGGATTGCACGCCCGTGGCGGGCGCAGAGGGTGATGGGTTCATGGTGCGTGGCTTTGGCGTTGGAAAATGAATCGGCGGGACGCGCTCGCATCGGCGGTCTGTAAGCCCGCGTGGATGGCATGCAGTCATCGTGCCCAGGCGCTGCGCGCGGCGCAATTCGCGATTGCTGAAGGGGGTGTTCGGAATCGCGCCGCGCAGCGCGCGGCCGCTGCCTCGCCGTAGAATCTGCGCACTTCCGGCCACGTTTGCCTCCATGCACTTCGACCTCTTTGACCTGCGTCTCTTCGTCTTTGTCGCCGAGGCCTCCAGCCTGCGCCAGGGCGCGGAACGCGCCTGCATTTCGCTGGCCGCGGCGAGCGCGCGCATCAAGCAACTGGAAGACAATGTCGGCAGCAAGCTGCTGTACCGCAACCCGCAAGGCGTGGCGCTGAGCCCGGCCGGCGAAGCGCTGCAACACCATGCGCGGCTGGTGCTGCAGCAGGTCGATCACCTCAAGAGCGAATTGCGCGAGTACGGTAACGGCGTCAAGGGCCATGTGCGCATCCTGGCCAACACCACGGCGATCAGCAGCGCGCTGCCGGCGGCGCTGGCGAGCTTTCTGCAGCGCCACCCCGACGTCGCGATCGACCTGCGCGAGCGCCTGAGCCAGCAGATCGTGCTCGACATCCACGAAGCGCGCGCCGACATCGGCATCGTTGCCGGCGATGTCGACACCCAGGGCCTGGACGTACACGACTTCGTCGGCGAAGACCTGGTGGTCGCCGTGCCCCAAGGCCATGCGCTGGCCGCCAAGGCCTGCGTGGCCTTTGCCGAGACGCTGGACGAGCACCATATCTCGCTGGCCGAAGAAAGCGCGCTCGCGAACTTCCTGCCGCCGCTGGCGAAAGCCATAGGCCGCAATCTCGAGTTCCGCATCCAGGTGAGCAGCTTCGAGTCGATCTGCCAACTTGTGGCCGCGGGCGTGGGCATAGGCATCATTCCGCGCTCGTCGGCACAGCGCCATGCACGCACCATGAAGCTGCAGGTCGTGGCGCTGAGCGACAGCTGGGCACGGCGTGAAAGCAAGGTCGTGAGCCGGGCCAACATGGCCATGCCCAAGCTCGCCACGGCGCTGATCGCCCACCTCGCACACTTCAATTTCGAAGAGCGCCTGCTGTAGTCTGCAGCGGGCCTGGAGCAGGCTCGGGGTTAACACCCACGGCAAGCGGTTTGTCACTTTCTGCCAATGGCGCGCAACGCTGCGGCCATGGTGCGCGCGGGCCATGCGGCACAAACTGCCGGCGTTGTGCACCGCATGACGTCCAAAAAAGCAGGAGACAGACAACATGACTCAACGCGCCATTTCACGTCGCGCCTTCGTCGCCGCCACGGCTGCCGCAGGCCTCTCTGGCAACCGCGCCCTGGCGCAGACGCCGGCCGACACCTACCCCTCGCAGGTCATCCGCCTCATCGTGCCGTACCCGGCCGGAGGCGCGACCGACATCCTCGGTCGCATGATGGCGGCCAAGCTGGGACAGGCATGGCGCCAGACGGTCATTGTCGAAAACAAGCCCGGCGCTTCGGGCACCATAGGCAACGACATGGTGGCCAAGGCCGCGCCCGACGGCTATACGGTGCTGCTGGCGATCACCGCCATCGTCCAGGTGCCGGCGCTGATGCCCAAACTGCCTTACGACGTGCTCAAGGACCTGCAGCCCGCGGCGCTGGTGGCCAGCACCAACTCGGTTCTGGCCGTGCCCAAATCGACGCCCGCCAAGACGCTGCAGGAGTTCATCGCGCTGGTGAAGGCCTCGCCCGGAAAGTACAACTACGGCTCGTACGGTGTGGGCACCTCCTCGCATATCCAGGGCTCGCTGCTGAACCTGCAGGCCGGGCTCGACCTGGTGCATGTGCCTTACAAGGGCGCGGCGCCGCTGCTGCAGGACCTGCGCGGCAACCAGTTGTCGGCGGCGCTGATCGACATGGCGACCGTGCGCCCGCACCTCGATTCGCTGACCGTGCTCGCGGTCACGGGAACGCAGCGCAACAAGCTGCTGCCCGACGTGCCGACGTTCGCCGAGTTGAAATATCCGCAGTTCGAGCCCGTGGGCTGGTTCGGGCTGTTCCTGCCGGCCGGCGTGCCCGCGCCCATCGCCAGGAAGTTCGCCGAAGAAAGCAATCGCATCCTGCACCTGCCGGATGTGGTCGAGAAGATCGACGGCCTGGGCATGGTGGCCGGCGGCATTCCCACCGAGAAGTTCGCGCGCCTGGTGCGCGATGACGCGGCGATTTACGCGAAGATCATTCGCGACGCCAACATCCGGCTCGAGTGATCCCGCAGGGTAGCCGGCCGCGCCTAGCCGGCCGCGCCGCGCCGCCTGCCGCACACCGGCCGCATCGCCGGCAACGACAATCA
>NZ_JAHCDD010000044.1 GCF_018413525.1 Acidovorax sp. CCYZU-2555 | reverse complement strand
CGCGCGTTGAAATCGGGCAGCCGCGGAATGAGCCAATGGCTGAACAGCGTGGGCGTGACCGACAGCCGCAGCTGCGCGCCCGCATGCGGGCGGCGCAGCTGGGCCGATGCCGACTCTATGGTCACGATGGCCGGGCCTACCGCGTCGAGATAGCTGCGCCCCGCGGCCGTGAGCACGCTGTGCCGGCCGTGGCGCTCGAACAAGGCCAGGCCCAGATGCTCTTCGAGCCGGGCGATGGCGCGGCTGATCGCGCCCTGGGTGACATGCAGGTCATCGGCTGCGAGCGAGAAATTGCCCAGGCGCGCCGCGGTCGCGAAAGCGTGCAGTTCGGAGAGAGAAGGGGAGTGCATGCGCATGGCGCGGGCAATTATGACGGTTGGTAATAGTTGCGTGTCATTTTGTCTCTTTTCGCCGTGGCACGGGCTGTCCAGAATGGCGGCTTCGAACCACATCCCCCGAGAGGATTTCCCCCCATGGCCCTGCGTAGAACCCTGTTGTCCAGCCTTGCAGCCTGCGCTGCGACCGCCCTGCTCGCGCCCCTGGCCCATGCCCAGGCCGATTACCCCAACCGTCCGCTGCGTCTGATCGTGCCGTTCGGCGCCGGTGGTTCTACCGATATGGTCGCGCGCCTGCTGGCCGACAAGATGGGCCAGGTGCTGGGCAAGGCCGTGGTGGTCGAGAACCGCGGCGGTGCGGGCGGCTCCATCGGCGCCGATGCGATCGCCAAGGCCGCTCCCGACGGCTACACCATAGGCATGGCGACCGTGTCCACGCATGGCGCGAACCCGGCCATCATGGCCAAGTTGCCCTATGACGCGGTCAAGGATTTCGCGCCGATCACCAATGTGATGTCCGTGCCCAGCGTGTTCGTGATCCACAACAGCGTGCCGGCCAAGACCATGAAGGAATTCATCGCGCTGGCCAAGGCCGAGCCCGGCAAGTACACCTTTGCCTCGCCCGGCAACGGTTCGCTGGGCCATGCGAACATCGAGAACTTCATGAACCTGGCAGGCATCAACATGCTGCACATCCCCTACAAGGGTGCGGGCCAGGCGATCAACGATGCGCTCGCGGGCCAGGTCACGGCAATGACCGACAACCTGCCGTCGACGCTGCCGCACATCAAGTCGGGCAAGCTGCGCCCGCTGGCCGTGCTCGCGCTCAAGCGCAGCGACGTGCTGCCCGATGTGCCCACCTACACCGAACTGGGCTATCCCGGCATGGGCGACGGCGGCTGGTTCGGCCTGGTCGCGCCCGCGGGCACGCCGCCGGCCATCATCGCCAAGCTCAACGCCGCGGCGCACAAGGTCATGGCCATGCCCGACTACCTCGAGAAGCAAAAAGGCATCTCGGGCGAATCCATGGGCAATACGCCGGCCGAGTTCAGCAAGCAGATCACCGCCGCCATCGACCGCTACACGGCCGTTGCCAAGCGCGCCAACATCAAGCTCGATTGATGCCTTTGCCTGACTTCTTGCAGCCGCGGCCGGATACTCCGGTCGAGGTCTTCGCGCCGAGCGCGGCCGCGCTGCCGCTGGTCTGCGATTCGCCGCACAGCGGCACGGCCTATCCCGCCGACTTCGGTCACTGTGTCGACATGGCGCTGCTGCGCCGCGGTGAAGACACCGATGTGCACAAGCTCTGGCAGCGCTGGCCCGCGCATGGCGCGACGCTGCTTGCGGCGACGTTTCCGCGCACCTACATCGATGTCAACCGTTCGGCCGACGACATAGACCCCGCGCAGCTGGCCACAGCCTGGCCGTCGCCGCTCGCACCCGGCGTCAAGACGCGCCAGGGGCTGGGACTGATCTGGCAGCGCATCGTGCGCGACGGCCAGGCCACGCCGCTCTACGACCGCAAGCTCAGCGTCGCCGAAGTGCAGTCGCGGCTGCGGCATTACTGGCAACCCTATCATGCGGCGCTGCAGCAGGCGATCGACGCCAGCGTCGCGCGTTTCGGCGGCGTCTGGCATCTGAACCTGCATTCGATGCCCAACGACGTCTACCGGCGCCTGGGCCGCACGGACGCCACGCTCGCCGACTTCGTGCTCGGCGACCGCGACGGCACGACCTGCGCGCCCGAGTTCATTCGCCTGGTCGGCGAACTGCTGCAGGCCGGGGGCTACAGCGTGGCCTACAACGAGCCGTACAAGGGCGTGGAGCTGATAGGCCGCATAGGCCAGCCGCAGCTCAATCGCCACAGCCTGCAGATCGAGATCCGCCGTCCCATCTATATGGACGAGGACACGCGCGCGCCGAATGCGGGCTTCGCGCCGCTGCAGGCGCATCTGGACAAGGTGATGCAGGGCGTGGCCGACTATGTGCGCGCGCAGCTGCCGCTGGCTGGCGCGGTCTGAGTTTCAGACACCCATGAAAAATCCCGGCCTTGGCCGGGATTTTTCTTTCAACTCCAAGAAGAGAGTTAACCGCCGCCGCCGGGCCGCCCCAAGGCGGCGGACGGCCCCCCTGGGGGCGGCCCCGCGTAGGTGCAGCGAGCTGGGCAAGCGTGGGGGCTATTTACGCTGCCGGGCTGAACAGATCCACCCTGTCGCTGATGATCCCGTCCGTGCCCAGATCGAGCAGCCGTTGCACGGCCCACTCGTCGTTGACGGTGTAGCTGACGCAGCGCATGCCCAGGCCGTGCACCTGTGCGACGCGTGCGGCATCCCACAGCGCATGGTTGAACACCATGGCCACGCAGCCCAGGTCTTGTGCAATGGCGAAGTCGGCATCGTCCGCGGCGAACTTGTCGACCAGCAGCGCGCGCGGGATATGCGGCGCGGCTTGCTGGGCGGCTTGCAGCGCTTCGGGCTTGAACGAGCTGAAGAGGGGCTGCACGGCGTCGCGCGGCCAGATGCGGGCCATCAGCTCGGCGACCACGCGGCCGGTTTCGGCTTCCTGGCCGGGAGTGGGCTTGATTTCGACGTTGAGGCAGAAATGGTTGGCCAGGCACCAGCGCGCCAGCGCTTCGAGCGTGGGCAGGGCTTCGCCCGCGTAGGCGCGCGAATGCCAGCTGCCGGCGTCGAGCTGGGCGATCTCGCCCAGGCTCAGGTCGCTGCCCGTGCCCCGGCCGTTGGTGGTGCGCTCCAGCGTCGCGTCGTGCAGCAGGAAGGGCACGCCGTCGCTGCTGAGCTTGGCGTCGCATTCGAACATGCGCCAGCCATGGGCCGCGCCCAGGCGGAAGGCGCTCATGGTGTTCTCGGGCGCGAGCTTTCCTGCGCCGCGGTGGGCAATCCAGCGGGGATAGGGCCAGGAGTTCGAGGGGGCGGTCATCGCTAATCCATTGAAAATGACGGGGAACGTAAAAAGAGAGCCGCTTGGGCTCTCTTGCAGGGTGCAGTTTAGATGCGTTTTCCTGTTTCTGCATTGAACCAATGCAGGCGGCGCTCTTCGCGCGGCTGGATGCGGATGGTGTCGCCGGCCTTGGGGAAGGCATGGGCTTCCTCGATGCGCACGGTGACCATTTCGCCGCCGACCGTACCGTAGACCAGGCGCTCGGCGCCCAGCAGTTCGACGGTGATGACATTCATTTCCCAGCCGCCGCTGGCCACGATGTCGATGTGCTCGGGGCGAATGCCCAGGATCTTGCCGGTCTGGCCGCCGGGCGCGTTTTTCAGCAGGTTCATGGGCGGCGAGCCGATGAAGCTGGCGACGAACGTCGTCGCGGGCGTGTTGTAGACCTCTTCGGGCGTGCCGAACTGGTCCATCACGCCGCCGTTCATGACGATCATGCGCTGGGCCAGCGTCATGGCTTCGACCTGGTCATGGGTCACGAACAGGCTGGTGATGCCCAGTTCGTTGTGCAGCTTCTGGATCTCGATGCGGGTCTGCGCGCGCAGCTTGGCGTCGAGGTTGGACAGCGGTTCGTCGAACAGGAACACCTTGGGCTGGCGCACGATGGCGCGGCCCATGGCCACGCGCTGGCGCTGGCCGCCCGAGAGCTGGCGTGGCTTGCGGTCCAGCAGGTGGCCCAGCTCGAGGATCTTCGCGGCCTTGTCGACGCGCTGCTTGATCTCTTCGACGGGCACCTTGGCGATCTTCAGGCCGTAGGCCATGTTTTCGAAGTTCGTCATGTGCGGGTACAGCGCGTAGTTCTGGAACACCATCGCGATATCGCGCTGGGCGGGTTCCAGGTTGTTGACCACGCGGTCGCCGATGCAGATGTCGCCGCCGGAAACTTCTTCCAGGCCGGCGATCATGCGCAGCAGGGTGGACTTGCCGCAGCCCGAAGGGCCGACGATGACGATGAATTCGCCGTCCTTGATTTCAGCGTTGACGCCGTGGATCACGGGGACTGCGGTCTTGCCGCTGCCGTAGCGCTTGACGACGTTCTTGAGGGTAATGGATGCCATGGGAGTATTCGTTCAGATCGTTCAGAGGTTCAAAAGGAGCGGTGCTGGGCTTATTTCTCGGTATCCACCAAGCCCTTTACGAACCACTTTTGCATCAACATCACCACCGCCGCGGGCGGCAGCATGGCGACAATGGCGGTGGCCATCACGATGTTCCAATCCACCGCGGCTTCACCACCGGCAAGCATGCGCTTGATACCGATGACCACCGGGTACATGTCTTCGCTGGTCGTCATCAGCAGCGGCCACAGGTACTGGTTCCAGCCATAGATGAACTGGATCACGAACAGTGCGGCGACCGAAGTCTTGGACAGCGGCACCAGCACATCCTTGAAGAAGCGCATGGGGCCGGCGCCGTCGATGCGCGCGGCTTCGACCAGCTCGTCCGGTACCGTCAGGAAGAACTGGCGGAACAGGAAGGTGGCCGTGGCCGAAGCGATCAGCGGCAGCGTCAGGCCGGCGTAGCTGTTGAGCATGCCCAGTTCAGCCACGACCTTGTAGGTCGGCAAGATACGCACTTCGACGGGCAGCATCAGCGTCAGGAAGATGGCCCAGAAGCACAGCATCTTGAAGGGGAAGCGGAAGTAGACGATGGCAAACGCCGACAGCAGCGAGATCGCAATCTTGCCGACGGTGATGATCATCGCGGTCATGAAGCTGACCCACATCATGTGCATGACGTTGGTGTTCGAGCCCAGCTTGCCCGAGCCGAACAGCGCGGCCTGGTAGTTTTCCCAGAGGTGGGCGCCGGGCAGCAGGGGCATGGGCGACTGGACGATCGCATCCGCGGTATGCGTGGACGCGACAAAGGCCAGGTACAGGGGGAAGGCCACGATCAGCACGCCCACGATCAACACGAGGTGCGAGAGGATGGTGATCCAGGGACGGCGGTCAACCATGGGAGGACTCCAGATTCAAAACAGGTGCGGTAGAGAGGGCGGACATCAGTACTGCACCTTCTTTTCGACGTAGCGGAACTGCACCACCGTCAGGGCCACCACGATGATCATCAGGATCACGGATTGGGCTGCGGAGCTGCCCAGGTCCAGCGACTTGAAGCCGTCCTGATAGACCTTGTAGACCAGGATCGAGGTCGACTGGCCAGGGCCGCCGGCGGTCGCTGCGTCAATGATGCCGAAGGTATCGAAGAACGCGTAGACGATGTTGATCACCAGCAGGAAGAAGGTGGTCGGCGACAGCAGCGGCAGCTGGATGTTCCAGAAGCGGCGCCATGGGCCGGCACCATCGATCGATGCGGCTTCGATCAGCGATTTGGGAATCGACTGCAGGCCGGCCAGGAAAAACAGGAAGTTGTACGAGATCTGCTTCCACACCGAAGCCAGAACGACCAGCGCCATCGCCTGGCCTTCGTTCATGATGTGGTTCCAGTTGTAGCCCAGCTCGCCCAGGTAATGGGCGACCACGCCCAGCGAGGGCGAGAACATGAACATCCACAGCACGCCGGCGATCACGGGTGCCACGGCGTATGGGACGATCAGCAGCGTCTTGTAGAGCATGGCCGCGCGCACGATGCGGTCGGCAAAGATCGCCAGGATCAGCGAGATTGCTATCCCCAGGCCCGCCACCAGCACCGAGAACAGTGCGGTGCGCATGAAGGAATTGAGGTAGGTCGGATCGTCCAGCAGGTTGGCGAAGTTCTCCAGACCCACCCATTCCGTGCTCATGCCGAAGGCATCTTCGATCTGGAACGACTGGAGCACGGCCTGGGCCGCGGGCCAGAAGAAGAAGATACCAATGATCAGCAGCTGGGGCAGCAACAGCACCCAGGGCAACCATGTCGAGCGGAAAAGTACGCGTTTTTCCATGGGGATTCACAAACAAAAAAAACCGCCGAACCCCTTGTCTTGGGATTCGGAGGATTGGAAGGCGCCGGCCACCTTGGGTGTGAAAAGCGAATCTAAACGAACCGAGTCGAAGCGCTTAATCCAGCGAATATGCGCGTATTGTGCCTAGCTGGCAGCCGCTGTGCCAGCGTAAAACCCGCTATATCGTCAAATATAGGGGTTTAGCCTTGTATAAATTGCTTACTTCTTGTTGGCGCGTTCGAAACGCACCAGCAATTCGTCGCCACGCTTGACGATGGAGTCCAGGGCTTCCTTGCCCGACTTCTTGCCGCTCCACACTTGTTCGAGTTCTTCGTCCTCGATGGTGCGGATCTGCACATAGTTGCCCAGACGGATGCCGCGCGAGTTGTCGGTGACCTTGCGGATCATCTGTTGCACGGCGACGTCAGTGCCGGGGTTCTTTTGATAGAAGCCCGATTTTTCGGTCAGATCGTAGGCAGCCATGGTGACAGGCAGGTAGCCGGTGCGCTGGTGGCTCGCGGCCTGGACCTTGCTCTGCGACAGGAAGTCGAAGAACTTGGCCACGCCCTTGTACTCTTCGGCCTTCTTGCCGGCCATGACCCACAGCGAAGCGCCGCCGATCACGGTGTTCTGCGGTGCGCCCTTGACGTCGGGGTAGTACGGCAGGGGAGCCAGCGCGTAGCTGAACTTGGCGTTCTTCGCCACGTCGCCGTAGAAGCCCGACGATGTCTGGATCATTGCGCATTCACCGGAAGTGAACGAGGCTTGTGCGCTCGAAGCACGGCCCTTGTAGACGAACTCGCCCGCAGCGGCGGCCTTGCCCAGGTTGTCGATGTGCTTGACGTGCAGCGGCGAGTTGACCTTCATGCGCGAATCCATGCCGCCCATGCCGTTGGCCTTGGTGGCGAACTCGACGTTGTGCCAGGTCGAGAAGCTCTCGAGCTGGGTCCAGCCTTGCCAGGCCAGCGTCATGGGGCAGCTGTGGCCGCTGGCCTTGAGCTTCTTGGCAGCTTCGAACACTTCGGGCCAGGTCTTGGGCGCGACGTCGGGGTTCAGGCCGGCCTTCTTGAAGGCGTCCTTGTTGTAATAGAAGATCGTGGTCGAGCTGTTGAACGGGAAGCTCAGCATCTGGCCGTTGGGGGCGGTGTAGTAACCGGCCACGGCGGGGATGTAGGCCTTGGGGTCGAAGCTCAGACCGGCGTCGGTCATGACCTTGCCCACGGGCACGGTCGCACCCTTGGAAGCCATCATCGTGGCCGTGCCCACTTCGAACACTTGCAGGATGTGGGGAGCGTTGCCCGAACGGAAGGCAGCGATCGCGGCGGTCATGCTCTCGTCGTACACGCCCTTGAAAGTAGGAACAATCTTGTATTCCTTCTGGCTTTCATTGAACTGCTTGGCCAGGTCGTTGACCCACTCGTTGTTCACCGCCGTCATCGAATGCCACCACTGGATTTCGGTCTGGGCTTGGGCGGACACACAGGTGGCAGCGATGGCTGCGGCAATGGCCAATGGTTTGAAATTCATGAAAACTCCTCGAAGCGGAACGAAAGAACAATCCGCCCATGCTAGGCAGTGGGCGTGACAGATTTGTGTCATGGATTGTGCGCATAGGCTGCTTGTCACATCAACGCGTAAACCCGCAACCGGCCTGGTTGGCCCGGAATTCGTGGCAAAAATGTGAAAGAACCGTAACGCGGGCGAAACCGCATTCTAGGCCACGGCCCCGGGCTGATACGCGCGCAAATATAGGGAAAATACCGATTGCTGCAGCATCGAATCGGTTCCTTTTGGCGCGTTTGTGGTTGCTGCAAACGCCCGCGGCGCCGGGGGCCATCGTCAGCGCGGATGCATCAAGTAACACTGCGCGGCTTAAAATCTAGACCCCCATGGCAAAGGGCGCGCAAAAAAGCGCCCAACACGGTCCACCCCATGAACTTTCCGATTGCGCAGGCCGCCTTGATGGCCAAGGCTGCCGAACCTGCCCGTCTCCGAGAAATCCCATACAACTACACCTCGTTCTCCGACAGGGAGATCGTGATCCGGTTGCTGGGCACGTCCATGTGGGACGTGTTGAATCAGCTGCGCGAAGAGCGCCGCACGGGCCGCTCCGCACGCATGCTCTACGAGGTGCTCGGAGATATCTGGGTGGTGCAGCGCAACCCCTATCTGCAGGACGACCTGCTCGACAACCCCGAGCGGCGCAAGTCGCTGGTAGATGCGCTGCAGCACCGCCTCGCGGAAATCGACAAGCGCCGTGAGCCCGGCATAGACGCCGAGCGCGACACGCTGGTCGGCCAACTGGTCGAAGCCGCGCGCGGCGCGGTCATCGAATTCAACACCACGTTCGAAGCCGCCGCCGAGCTGCGCCGGCGCGTGCAGCGCACGCTGCGCCGCCTCACGGCCAAGGACAACATCAAGTTCGACGGCCTGTCGCGCGTGAGCCACGTGACCGACGCCACCGACTGGCGCGTCGAATATCCGTTTGTCGTGCTGACGCCCGATACCGAAGCCGAAATGGCCGGTCTGGTCAAAGGCTGCATCGAACTCGGACTGACCATCATTCCCCGCGGAGGCGGCACGGGTTACACCGGCGGCGCGATTCCGCTGACCTGGCGCAGCGTGGTGATCAACACCGAGAAGCTCGAGGCCATGACCGAAGTCGAGATGTTGCGCATTCCGGGTCAGGCCCAGGAAGTGGGCACCATCTGGACCGAAGCCGGCGTGGTGACGCAGCGCGTGGCCGATGCGGCCGAGCGCGGCGGCTTTGTGTTCGCGGTCGATCCCACGTCTGCCGAAGCGTCGTGCATAGGCGGCAACGTCGCGATGAACGCCGGCGGCAAGAAGGCCGTTTTGTGGGGCACGGCGCTCGACAACCTGGTCAGCTGGCGCATGGTCACGCCCGACGCGCAGTGGCTCGAAGTCACGCGCACCGACCACAACATGGGCAAGATCCACGACGTCGAAGTGGCGACGTTCGAGCTGCGCTACTTCGAGGCCGACGGCAAGACGCCGGTGCGCACCGAGACGCTGGCCATTCCCGGCAAGAGCTTCCGCAAGGAAGGCCTGGGCAAGGACGTGACCGACAAGTTCCTGTCGGGCCTGCCGGGCATCCAGAAAGAGGGCTGTGACGGCCTGATCACCAGCGCGCGCTGGGTCGTGCACCGCATGCCCCAGCACACGCGCACGGTCTGCATGGAGTTCTTCGGCAATGCCAAGGACGCCGTGCCCAGCATCGTCGAGATCAAGGACTTCATGTTCGCCGAGCAGAAGCGCTCGGGCGTGCTGCTGGCCGGCCTGGAGCATCTCGACGACCGCTACCTCAAGGCCGTGGGTTACGCGACCAAGAGCAAGAAGGGCAACGGCAATCTGCCCAAGATGGTGCTGCTGGGCGACATCGCCGGCGACAACGCCGACGACGTCGCACGGGTCTCGGCCGAAGTCGTGCGCATCGCGAACTCGCGCAATGGCGAAGGCTTCACGGCCGTGAGCGCCGAAGCGCGCAAGAAATTCTGGCTGGACCGCAAGCGCACCGCAGCGATCTCGCGCCACACCAACGCCTTCAAGATCAATGAAGACGTGGTGATTCCGCTGCCGCGCATGGCCGAGTACACCGACGGCATCGAGCGCATCAACATCGAGCTGAGCCTGCGCAACAAGATCAAGCTCTGCGACGCATTGCATGAATTCTTCGCCCACGGCAGCCTGCCGCTGGGCAAGCAGGACGACGCGGGCGAGATTCCTTCGGCCGAACTGCTGGAAGACCGCGTCCAGCAGGCGCTGGAACTGATAGCCGGCGTGCGCACGCAATGGGCGGGCTGGCTTGCCGACGTGGAAACGCTGTTCCCCGAGCTGCAGGACCACAGCCTGCGCGCGAGCTGGAAGACGCAGATCCGCGCGCCGCTGGCGCAGATCTTCGCGGGCGGCGCTTTCAAGCCCATCCTCGACGAAGCCCAGGCCATTCACCAGAAGGTGCTCAAGGGCCGCGTCTGGGTAGCGCTGCACATGCACGCCGGCGACGGCAACGTGCACACCAACATTCCGGTCAACAGCGACAACTACGAAATGCTGCAGACCGCGCACGAAGCGGTGGCGCGCATCATGGTGCTCGCGCGCCGCCTCGACGGCGTGATTTCGGGCGAGCATGGCATAGGCATCACCAAGCTCGAGTTCCTGACCGACGCAGAACTCGCGCCGTTCGCCGCCTACAAGCAGCGCGTCGATCCCGAAGGCCGCTTCAACAAGGGCAAGCTGATCCGCGACGCGCACCTGAGCGCGGTGGCGATGCGCGACGACGGTCGCGCAACGCGCGAGTCGCTGATGTACTCCGATCTGACCAACGCCTACACGCCGAGCTTCGGCCTGATGGGCCACGAGTCGCTGATCATGCAGCAGTCCGACATCGGCGCGATCGCCGACTCGGTCAAGGACTGCCTGCGCTGCGGCAAGTGCAAGCCGGTCTGCGCCACGCATGTGCCGCGCGCCAGCCTGCTGTACAGCCCGCGCAACAAGATTCTCGCCACGTCGCTGCTGGTCGAGGCTTTCCTCTACGAGGAACAGACGCGGCGCGGCGTGTCGATCAAGCACTGGCAGGAATTCGAGGATGTGGCCGATCACTGCACGGTCTGCCACAAGTGCGCCAACCCCTGCCCGGTCAAGATCGACTTCGGCGACGTGACCATGAACATGCGCAACCTGCTGCGCAAGATGGGCAAGAAGAGCTTCAATCCGGGCAACAAGCTCACGATGACGTTCCTCAACGCGACCAACCCCGACACCATCAAGTTGATGCGCAAGGCCATGGTCGGCGTGGGCTTCAAGGCCCAGCGCATGGCGGTGGACCTGCTCAAGTCCGTGAGCCGCAAGCAGACCGCGCGTCCGACCTCGACCGTGGGCAAGGCGCCGATCAAGGAACAGGTGATCCACTTCATCAACAAGAAGCTGCCTGGCAACCTGCCCAAGAAGACCGCGCGCGCGCTGCTGGACATCGAGAACAAGGACTACGTTCCCATCATCCGCAACCCGCAGACCACCAATGCCGAGACCGAGGCGGTGTTCTACTTCCCCGGCTGCGGCTCGGAGCGGCTGTTCAGCCAGGTGGGTCTGGCGACGCAGGCCATGCTGTGGCATGCGGGCGTGCAGACCGTGCTGCCGCCGGGCTATCTGTGCTGCGGCTACCCGCAGCGCGGCAGCGGCCAGTTCGATGTCGCCGACAAGATGATCACCGACAACCGCGTGCTGTTCCACCGCGTGGCCAATACGCTCAACTACCTCGACATCAAGACCGTGGTGGTGAGCTGCGGTACCTGCTACGACCAGCTCCAGGGTTATCAGTTCGACAAGATCTTCCCCGGCAGCCGCATCATCGACATCCATGAGTTCCTGCTCGAAAAGGGCATCACGCTGGGTCAGGCCGGTGGTTATCTGTACCACGACCCCTGCCACACGCCGATGAAGCTGCAGGACCCGATGAAGACCGTCAAGGGCCTGATGGGCGACCAGGTGCTCAAGAGCGAGCGCTGCTGCGGCGAATCCGGCACGCTGGGCGTGAGCCGCCCCGACATCTCGACGCAGATCCGCTTCCGCAAGGAAGAAGAGCTGCTCAAGGGCCAGGCGCAGCTCAAGGCCGCGGGCGCGCTCGATGCCCAGGACAACGTCAAGATCCTGACCAGCTGCCCCAGCTGCCTGCAGGGCCTGAGCCGCTATGGCGACGACCTGAAGAACGGCCTGCTCGAAGCCGACTACATCGTGGTCGAGATGGCCAACAAGATCCTCGGCGAGAACTGGATGCCCGAATATGTCGAGCGTGCCAACGCCGGCGGCATCGAGCGGGTGCTGGTGTGAACGCCCAGACTTGCCACGATCCAGCCTGCGCGCTGTGCACCACCGTGGGCGGCGCGCTGGTCTGGCAGGGCGCGCGGCTGCGCGTGATCCGTGCCGACGAACCGGGCTTTGCGGCGTTCTATCGCGTGGTCTGGACCGACCACGCGAGCGAGTTCTCCGATCTGTCGGCGCCCGAAAGCGTGCTTTGCATGCAGGTGGTGACCGCGGTCGAGCGCGTGCTGCGCGAGCAGCTGGCGCCGACCAAGATCAACCTCGCGGCGCTGGGCAACATGGTGCCGCATCTACACTGGCATGTGATCGCGCGCTTCGATTGGGACAGCCATTTTCCCGCGCCGATCTGGGCGCCGGCGCAGCGCGAACGCGTGCTGGCGCAGGAAACCGCGCTGGCCGCGCGCCTGCCCGAGGTCGAAGCCCGGCTGGTGGCGGCGCTGCAGCCCTGGTCTTGAAGAAACAACAGGTGACGTCATGGCAGGTTTGAAACCCGGAATCCCGACCCCCGAATCCCTCACGGTGCATGGCGCTTCGCGCGTGCTCGAAGTGGGTTACTCCGACGGCGCGCAGTTTCGCCTGCCGTTCGAGCTGCTGCGCGTGTATTCGCCGTCGGCCGAAGTCCAGGGCCATGGCCCGGGCCAGGAAGTGCTGCAGTACGGCAAGCGCAACGTCGAGATCGTCGCCGTCGAGCCCGTGGGCAACTACGCGATCAAGCCGATCTTCAGCGACGGCCATGAAAGCGGATTGTTCACCTGGGTCTATCTGTACGAGCTGGGCAGCGAGCAGGAGCAGCGGTGGGCGCAATACCTGCAGCGGCTCGAAGCGGCCGGCGTCGATCGCGATACGCCGATGCCGGGCAAGTCCTCCGGACATGGGTGCTCTAGCCACTGAGCACACCAAGCCTGACCGTGAGGGGGCAGGGTGACGCGCTGGGCTAAGGACAATCCCCAGCCCGGGCAGCGCCGGATGCTATATTAATAGTAGCTTCGGCCACAGGATCCGCCTGCGCCGTAGACCATTTTCCATTTTGATGCAGGCCTGGCAAGCCCTGCGACGGCACGGGGTTGTCGCTGTACGCCAGGCGTCTGCTTGCTTAGCATTGATTGCATATGAGCACCACACATTTCGGTTTCGAGTCGGTTGATGAGCAGGACAAGGCGCGCCATGTGCGCGGCGTCTTCGATTCAGTCGCATCCAAGTACGACGTCATGAACGACCTGATGTCGGGCGGCATGCACCGCGCCTGGAAGGCCTACACCGTGATGGTGGCCAACCTGCGCGAAGGCAGCAAGGTGCTCGACATCGCCGGCGGCACGGGCGACCTGTCGCTGGCTTTCTCTAAGAAGGTCGGCACCAGCGGCGAAGTCGTGCACACCGACATCAACGAAGCCATGCTGCGCGTGGGCCGCAGCCGGCTGATCGACAAGGGCGTGCTGCTGCCTACCCTGGTCTGCGATGCCGAGCAGCTGCCGTTTCCCGATGCGCATTTCGATGTGGTGAGCGTGGCCTTCGGCTTGCGCAACATGACGCACAAGGACGCAGCGCTGCGCGAGATGTGCCGCGTGCTCAAGCCCGGCGGCCGGCTGCTGGTGCTCGAGTTCTCGCGCGTCGCCAAGCCGCTGACCAAGGCCTATGACTGGTATTCGTTCAAGGTGCTGCCCACGCTGGGCAAGCTCGTGGCCGGCGATGACGCGAGCTACCGTTATCTGGCCGAGTCGATCCGCATGCATCCCAGCCAGGACGAACTCAAGACGCTGATGAAGCAGTGCGGCTTCGGCCATGTCGACTACCACAATATGACGGGCGGCATCGTGGCGCTTCATGTGGGTATCAAGTGCTGAGTAGGATAGAGAAAAACGCAAACAACATGACAAGGCAACGCAACGACGCAGCAAGGGTTGTGTGGGCCACTCTAAAACGAACAACGGAAGGAAGATGACATGATGAAGCTCTGGTCGGTAGTACTGGTGGCAATGCTGTCGGTGGTCCACCTGGATGCCGATGCCAAGCGCATGGGCGGCGGCAAGTCCATGGGACAGCAATCGAGCAACGTGACGCAGCGCAACTCCGCTGCGCCCGGCGCACCCGGCGCTCCAGCGCAGAACGCAAGCAACTCGGCTGCGGCCAAGCCCGGCGCAGCGCCTGCGGCAGCGGCACCGAAGAAGCCTTGGGGCGCAATGCTCGGCGGTCTGGCCGCGGGCCTGGGCCTCGCATGGCTGGCCAACTCGCTGGGCTTTGGCGAAGCGTTTGCCAACATGCTGATGTTCGGTCTGCTGGCTGCAGCCATCATGGTCGTCGTGGGCATGGTTCTGCGCGCGCGCAAGGCCAAGGCCGATAACGCCGCCGCGGCACGCAGCCCGTTTGCCTTCCAGGGCGCCGGCGGTGCGGGCGATGTGCCCATGGCACGCCAATACAGCCCGGACAAGGTCGGCAACGATGCCTCGGCCCGTCCCTGGGAAAGCCAGTCCACGGCCTTCGAGACGGCCGCTCCCGCGGCTGCGCCGGTCGTCGGTTCCGCCACCGGCTCGCTGATCGGTTCGGCGCTGCCATCGACCTGGAGCGTGCCCGCAGGCTTCGATGCCGACGGTTTCCTCACGGCTGCAAAGCGCAACTTCGTGACGCTGCAGCAAGCCTGGGATCGTTCCGACATCACCAGCCTGCGCGCCATGATGACCGACGGCATGCTGTCGGAAATCCGCACCCAGCTGGCCGAGCGCGAAGCCGAGCATCCCGGCGCGATCAACCAGACCGACGTGCTGATGATCGAAGCCCAGCTGCTGGGCATCGAAGACCTGGGCGACGGCTACATGGCCAGCGTCGAGTTCTCGGGCATGATCCGCGAAGAAGCTTCGGCCAGCCCTAGCCCCTTCCGCGAAGTGTGGAATATGACCAAGCCAAAGGCAGGCAACAGCGGCTGGCTGGTGGCCGGCGTGCAGGCTTTGCAGTAATTTCCACAAGGGCGCGCCCAACAGAACCCGACGCAACGAGGTCTCAAGGGTTTTGTGAGGCGCGACAACTAGGGAATAATCGGGGACTATGGCAACACAGTCCCCTTTTTCTTTCCTGAACGGCCTCCTGGAACGCGTTGTGTCAGGCCCGCAACTTCCGTCCTGGCTGGTGCACGAAGTGCAGCAGCGCACGGTGCTGTTCCTCAACCATGTGCTGATGCAGGAAAAAGCGGCGATGGAGCGTCTGGTGCGGCAAAAAGGCCGCGTCGCGCGCGTCCAGTGGCGCTCCTACACCATGGCGCTGGTCATCACGCCCGCGGGCCTGCTCGATCTGGCCGAAGCCGGCGCCGTGCCTGACCTGCAGCTCGAAGTCACCGACACCTCGCCGCTGGCGCTGGCCCAGGCCGCGCTGCGCGGCGACAAGCCCGCGATCCGCATCGAAGGCGATGTGCAGCTGGCAGCCGACATCAACTGGCTGGTCGACAACGTGCAGTGGGATATCGAGGAAGACCTGGCACGCGTGATCGGCGACGCGCCTGCGCACACCGTGTCGCAGGTGGCCCGCAAGGCCGCGCAGACGCTGCGCCAGTTCGTCGGTGCACGCGCGGCGCGCGGCACTGCTGCGGCTGACAAGGGCGATTCGCTTTCAGGCGATATCGGCGGCCGGAATCAGCCATGAGCCGTTTGCTGCGTGGGGTGACCATCCTGTGGGTGGTGTTTCGGTACGGCCTCGATGAACTGGTGCTGTCCGGTTTCAAGCACCCGTCGCTGCGCCTGCTCAGCCGTGTGCTGACCGTAGGCCGGCGTTTCCACACGCCGCGCGGCGTGCGTCTGCGCCAGGCGCTCGAGCAGCTCGGGCCCATCTTCGTCAAGTTCGGCCAGGTGCTGTCGACGCGCAGCGACCTGCTGCCACCCGACGTGGCGCTCGAACTCGCCAAGCTCCAGGACCGCGTTCCGCCATTTCCGGCCGAGATCGCCGTCGCCACCATCGAGCGTTCGTTCCAGCGGCCGCTGGCCGAGATCTTCGTCAGCTTCGAGCAGCAGCCCGTGGCCAGCGCTTCGATCGCCCAGGTGCATTTCGCCGTGCTGCGCGACCGCAATGGCGTGGAGCACGAAGTCGCGGTGAAAGTGCTGCGTCCCGGCATGCTGGCCGTGATCGACAAGGATCTGCAGCTGATGCACATGATGGCGCGCTGGGTCGAACGCCTGTCGGCGGACGCCAAGCGCCTCAAGCCGCGCCAGGTGATCGCCGAATTCGACAACTACCTGCACGACGAGCTCGACCTGATTCGCGAAGCCGCCAATGCCGCGCAGCTGCGCCGCAACATGGACGGGCTGGACCTGGTGCTGATTCCCGAGATCCACTGGGACTTCTGCCACCCGCAGGTCATGGTCATGGAGCGCATGAAAGGCGTTCCCATCAGCCAGACCGAGCGCCTGCGCGAAGCCGGCGTCGACATCCCGCAGCTGGCGCGCGACGGCGTGACGCTGTTCTTCACGCAGGTGTTCCGCGACGGCTTCTTTCATGGCGACATGCACCCGGGCAACATCCAGGTGAGCCTCGATCCGCAGACCTTCGGCCGCTACATCTCCATCGATTTCGGCATCGTCGGCACCCTGACCGAGTTCGACAAGGAATACCTCGCGCAGAATTTCACGGCGTTCTTCCGCCGCGACTACAAGCGCGTGGCGCAACTGCACATCGAAAGCGGCTGGGTGCCGGCGACCACACGTGTCGAGGAGCTCGAGTCGGCGATACGCTCCGTCTGCGAGCCGTATTTCGACCGTCCGCTCAAGGAAATCTCGCTGGGCATGGTGCTGATGCGGCTGTTCCAGACGTCGCGCCGCTTCCAGGTTGAAATCCAGCCGCAGCTGGTGCTGCTGCAGAAGACCCTGCTCAACATCGAAGGCCTGGGCCGCCAGCTCGACCCCAACCTGGATCTGTGGAGCACGGCCAAGCCTTTCCTCGAAAAGTGGATGCTGGAACAGATGGGGCCGCAACGCCTGTGGCGCGAACTGCGCAACGAGGCGCCGACCTATGCCAAGCTGCTGCCCGAGCTGCCGCGCCTGCTGTACCGCGCGCTGCAGAACAACAACGACGACCAGAACAAGGCGCTGCAGGAACTGGTCAAGGCCCAGCACCGCACCAACAGCCTGCTGCAGGCACTGGTCTACGGCGGCGTTGGCTTCCTGCTGGGACTGCTGGTCATGCAGGTGCTGGCGCGCGTGCGGTTCTATTGAACGCTCCCTGAAAGGCCGGCGCCGCTCGAGGCGGGCCGGTCCATGCGGCAATAGGCGGCCATGGTTTTTTGCCGAGCGCATCATTTGCACCACAGCACTATATGCAGGACGCCTATTGCCTGGATAATCCGCAGCGGTTTTGACAATACCCGGGGTTGGGGAGAGGTGCCATGCTGATCACGTTCATCGTTCTGTACTTGCTTGCGTCCATCGGCATAGGCCTGTATGCGGCCACGCGCGTCAAGAACACGGCCGACTACGCGGTGGCCGGTCGCAGCCTGCCGCTGGCGGTGGTGGTCGCGACCACGTTCGCCACCTGGTTCGGCTCGGAGACGGTGCTGGGCGTGTCGGCGCAGTTCGTCAAGGAAGGCCTGAGCGGCGTGGTGGAAGACCCGTTCGGCGCGGGCATGTGCCTGGTGCTGGTCGGCCTGTTCTTTGCCTACAAGCTTTACCAGAAGAACCTGATCACCATCGGCGACTACTACCGCCTGCGCTTCGGCCGCACGATCGAAGTGCTGTGCTCCATCATCATCATCTTCAGCTACCTGGGCTGGGTCGGTGCGCAGATCACCGCGCTGGGCCTGGTGTTCAACCTGCTCACGCAGGGCGCGATGTCCATCACGACCGGCATGGTCGTGGGCACGCTGATCGTGCTGGTCTACACGCTGTTCGGCGGCATGTGGTCGGTGGCGATGACCGATTTCGTGCAGATGATCGTGATCGTCGTCGGCCTGCTGATGATCGCCTGGTACGCGGCTGACCTGGCCGGCGGCGCGGGGCGGGTGATCGATTTCGCGGCGCGCGAAGGAAAATTCCGTTTCTTCCCCGAAAACGCCAGCGCGCGCGATTGGCTGTTCTTCATTGCCGCGGGAATCACCATGATGCTGGGCTCGATTCCGCAGCAGGACGTGTTCCAGCGCGTGATGTCCTCCAAGAATGCGTCCATCGCCCGGCGCGGCCCCATCATCGGCGGCATCTGCTACATCCTGTTCGCTTTCGTGCCCATGTTCGTGGTCACGGCCGCGGTGCTAGTGATGCCGGAAACCGCAGCCGCGCTGCTTGCCGACGACCCGCAGAAGCTGCTGCCCACGCTGGTGCTCGAACGCATGCCGCTGGCGCTGCAGATCGCATTCTTCGGTGCGCTGCTGTCGGCGATCATGTCGACGGCTTCGGCGACGCTGCTCGCGCCGTCGACGGCCTTTGTCGAGAACATTCTGCGCAACCTGCGGCCCAACATGTCGGACGCCGCCACGCTCAAGGCCATGCGCCTGTCGGTGCTGGGCTTCACGCTGTGCGTGCTGGCCTATTCGATCACCATGCAGGGCAGCTCGATCTACGAAATGGTGTCGGGCGCCTACCAGGTGCCGCTGGTCGGCGCGCTGGTGCCGCTGGTGGCCGGCCTGTACTGGAAGCGCGCCACGACCCAGGGCGCGCTGGCGGCCGTGGTCATGGGCCTGGGCGGCTGGCTGCTCGTCATCTGCGTGCCCGGCTGGGCGCAAATCTTTCCGCAGCAGCTCGCCGGCCTGCTGTGCGCGGTGGGCGGAATGTGGGCCGGATCGCTGCTGCCGCAGTGGCTGGGCAACCAGCGCGAAGCCGGCCATCATTTCGCGCAGACCGTGGCCTGAAAATTCCGGCAGCGGCTTGCACAGCCCTGCCAGCCCTGGGTTAGAGGTGCACGCCTATAATTGAGGGTTTTGCACTTTCCCTCGATTCAAAGCGCTATGCCCATTTACGCCTACAAGTGTGGTTCCTGTGGTCACGCCAAGGATGTGTTGCAGAAAATGTCCGATGCTCCGCTGACGGAGTGCCCGGCCTGCAATGCCCAGGCGTTTTCTAAGCAGCTCACGGCCCCGGGCTTCCAGCTCAAGGGCACGGGCTGGTACGCCACCGATTTCAAGAACGGCGGCAGCAAGCCCGCGGCCGCGGCTCCCGCTGCTGCGCCTGCGGCCGATGCCGCTGCTCCCGCTGCCGCGCCCGCCGCTGCGGCGCCTGCCCCCGCAGCTGCGACCGCCAGCGCCGGCGCGGCCGACTGAGTCCCGCACATGTCTGCTTTGCGCAAATGGCTGTTCACCGGCTTGTTGGTCATCGTTCCCGGCGTCATCACCGTCTGGGTGCTGAACTGGATCGTGGGCATGCTCGACCAGACGCTGACCATACTGCCGCAAGCCTGGCAGCCTGATCGTCTGCTGGGCCTGCATATTCCCGGCTTCGGCGTGCTGCTGACGCTGGCCATCCTGTTGGTGGTGGGCGCCGCGGCGAGCAATTTCGCCGGCCGCACGCTGGTATCCTGGGGCGACGCGGTGGTCAGCCGCATCCCCGTGGTGCGCTCGATCTATTCCAGCGTCAAACAGGTGTCCGACACGCTGTTCTCCGAAAGCGGCAACGCCTTTCGCACGGCCGTGCTGGTGCAGTGGCCGCGTGAAGGCGTCTGGACCGTGGCGTTTGTCACGGGCTCGCCCAGCGGCGAAATCGCCGCCTATCTGCGCGACGAATACCTGAGCGTGTTCGTTCCCACGACCCCGAACCCCACTGGGGGCTATTTCGTGATCGTGCGCAAGAGTGACTGCATAGAACTCGACATGAGTGTCGATGCGGCGCTCAAGTACATCGTTTCGATGGGCGTGGTGACGCCACCCGACACCACGCTCGCGGATCCCAAATAACAAACCTTGTCGCGTCCCAAGAGGGCGCAGGAAGACTAGCCATGGCCATGCGCTCCCACTATTGCGGTCTTGTGACCGAAGCCCTGTTGGGCGAAACCGTCACCCTGTCGGGCTGGGTGAACCGTCGCCGCGACCACGGCGGCGTGATTTTTATCGACCTGCGCGACCGTGAAGGCTATGTGCAAGTCGTCTGCGATCCCGACCGCGCCGAGATGTTCGCCACCGCCGAAGGCGTGCGCAACGAGTTCTGCGTGCAGGTCAAGGGCCTGGTGCGCGCGCGTCCCGCGGGCACGACCAACGACAAGCTCAAGAGCGGCCAGATCGAAGTGCTGTGCCACGAACTGAACGTGCTCAACGCCTCCGTGACGCCGCCGTTCCAGATCGACGACGACAACCTGTCGGAAACCGTGCGCCTGACCCATCGCGTGATGGATCTGCGTCGCCCGTACATGCAGAAGAACCTGATGCTGCGCTACAAGGTCAGCATGGAAGTGCGCAAGTTCCTCGACGCCAACGGCTTCGTCGACATCGAAACGCCCATGCTCACCAAGAGCACGCCCGAAGGCGCGCGCGATTACCTCGTGCCCAGCCGCGTGCATGACGGCCAGTTCTTCGCGCTGCCCCAGTCGCCCCAGCTGTTCAAGCAGCTGCTGATGGTTGCCGGCTTCGACCGTTACTACCAGATCACCAAGTGCTTCCGCGACGAAGATCTGCGCGCCGACCGCCAGCCCGAATTCACCCAGATCGATATCGAAACATCGTTCATGGATGAGCAGGAAATCCGCGACATGTTCCAGGGCATGATCAAGTCCGTGTTCCAGACCTCGCTGGGCGTGGATCTGGGCGATTTCCCGGTCATGAGCTACCAGGACGCAGCGCGCCTGTACGGCTCGGACAAGCCCGACCTGCGCGTCAAGCTCGAATTCACCGAGCTGACCGACGTCATGGCCGATGTCGACTTCAAGGTGTTCTCGACACCCGCGACCACGCCCGGTGGCCGTGTCGTGGCACTGCGCGTGCCCGGTGGCGCGGCCATCAGCCGCGGCGAAATCGACGGCTACACCGAGTTCGTCAAGATCTACGGCGCCAAGGGCCTGGCCTGGATCAAGGTCAATGACGCCGCCAAGGGCCGCGAAGGCCTGCAGTCGCCGGTCGTCAAGAACCTGCACGATGCGGCCCTGGCCGAAATCATCAAGCGCACGGGCGCCCAGGACGGCGATCTGATCTTCTTCGGTGCCGACAAGGAAAAGATCGTCAACGACGCCATCGGCGCGCTGCGCATCAAGGTCGGCCACAGCGAGTTCGGCAAGGCCAACGGCCTGTTCGACGACCGCTGGGCACCGCTGTGGGTGGTCGACTTCCCGATGTTCGAACACGACGAGGAAAACGACCGCTGGGTCGCCGTGCACCACCCCTTCACGGCGCCCAAGGACGGCCATGAAGACCTGATGGTCACCGACCCAGGCAAGTGCATCGCCAAGGCCTACGACATGGTGCTCAACGGCTGGGAAATGGGTGGCGGATCGGTCCGTATCCACCGCGCCGAAGTGCAGAAGAAGGTGTTCGACGCACTCAAGATCACGCCCGAAGACGCACAGCAGAAGTTCGGCTTCCTGCTCGACGCGCTGCAATACGGCGCGCCGCCGCACGGTGGCCTGGCCTTCGGTCTGGACCGCATCGTCACGCTGATGACCGGCGCCGAGTCGATCCGCGACGTGATCGCCTTCCCCAAGACCCAGCGCGCCCAGTGTCTGCTGACCCAGGCACCCAGCCCGGTCGACGAAAAGCAACTGCGCGAACTGCACATCCGTCTGCGCAACCTGGATGCAGCCAAGGCGTAATCGCTTCCTGCGCTCCTGAACAGCGGCATCCGCTTGACCCTAAGGTCAGGCGGGTGCCGTTTTTTCTTGGGCGCCGGCCTGGTCCACAATGGCCCATGGCGAAAATTCCGCAATCGGTGCTGGTCGTGATCCACACCGCGCAACTGCAGGTGCTGTTGCTGCAGCGCACGGGCCAGCCGGAGTTCTGGCAGTCGGTCACCGGCAGCAAGGACTTCGAGGACGAAGACTGGCAGGCCGTGGCCGCGCGCGAAGTGCGCGAGGAAACCGGCATCGATGCCCACGGCCCGGGCTGCCGGCTGCAAGACTGGCAGCTCGAGAACGTCTACACCATCTACCCCGAATGGCAGCACCGCTATGCACCCGGTGTCTGGCACAACACCGAGCGGGTGTTCGGTCTGGAGGTTCCGTCCTACACCCCCGTGGGCTTGAATCCTCGCGAACACACCGC
This sequence comes from Acidovorax sp. CCYZU-2555, assembly GCF_018413525.1. Lineage (GTDB taxonomy): Bacteria > Pseudomonadota > Gammaproteobacteria > Burkholderiales > Burkholderiaceae_C > Comamonas. The sequence goes on along the minus strand of NZ_JAHCDD010000044.1, from coordinate 27,031 downwards.
ATTTGCTTGGCATGCTTGGCACGAAGCGGCGGACCGCTGTGCGGCTGCATCGAATGCAGAAGCCATCCTGCTTTTGCCGCGCTTCGCTTCCTCTCTTTCTGTTCCAACCGCTGTACATGACTGCTGCCCATAATTCCGACTCCGGCATCCTGCGTGTCGCGACCTACAACATCCACAAGGGCGTCCAGGGCCTGGGCCCGGCGCGCCGGCTCGAGATCCACAACCTGGGACTGGCGGTGGAGCAGCTCGATGCCGATATCGTGTGCCTGCAGGAAGTGCGCAAGATGAACCGGCGCGAAGCGTTGTACTTCGACCGCTGGCCCGAAGTGTCGCAAGCGGAATATCTGGCACCCGAAGGCTATGAGTCGATCTACCGCACCAATGCCTATACGCGCGACGGCGAGCACGGCAACGCGCTGCTCACGCGCTGGCCGGTGCTGGGGCACAAGCACGAAGACATCTCCGATCACCGTTTCGAGCAGCGCGGCCTGCTGCATGTCGAGATCGACATCCAGGGGCGCAGCGTGCATGCGATCGTCGTGCATCTGGGCCTGATTCGCGGCAGCCGCATGCGCCAGATCGCGCAGCTGCAGCGCTTCATCGAGCGTGAAGTGCCGCCGGGCGCGCCGCTGGTCGTGGCCGGCGACTTCAATGACTGGGGCGGCCAGATCAAGCGCATGCTCGCGGGCTTCGGACTGCACGAGTTCGACGACGCCGAAGGCATGATGACCTACCCCTCACGCCTGCCGCTGGCCCAGCTCGACCATGTCTATGTGCGCGGCCTCACGCCCTGCGGCCTGCATGTGCCCAAGGGCAAGATCTGGTGGCGCATGTCCGATCACTTGCCGCTGATCGCCGAGTTCAAGCTCTGAAACCATGCGCAGCGATCCCCGGGGTTTGCAGCGAAATCCGGGGAAGTCCTTTGCGACATCAAATCGTGCAATCGCTGGTAGGATGCCCGCATGCTCAGAGAACTCGCTGCCGCCGACATGAATACCGCCAGCCCCGACGAAGGGACGCCCGTTTCCGTGAAAATCCGTGAGCGGCTTGCTGCGGCCCGCAAGCGCTACAACGCCAACGACAACATCGCGGAATTCATAGAACCCGGCGAACTCGAGAAACTGCTCGACGAAGTCGAATCCAAGATGCAGGGCGTGCTCGACAGCCTGGTCATCGACACCGCCAAGGACCATAACACCCGCACCACGGCGCGGCGCGTGGCCAAGATGTATGTCAACGAAGTGTTCAAGGGCCGCTACACGCAGGCCCCGGCGATCACCGAGTTCCCCAACGCCGAGCACCTCAACGAATTGATGATCGTCGGCCCGATCACGGTGCGCAGCGCCTGCAGCCACCATTTCTGCCCGGTCATCGGCAAGATCTGGATCGGCGTGCTGCCCAACGAACACACCAATGTCATCGGCCTGTCGAAGTACGCGCGCCTGGTCGACTGGGTCATGGGACGCCCCCAGATCCAGGAAGAAGCCGTGGTGCAGCTGGCCGATCTGATCATGGAAAAGACCCAGCCCGACGGCCTGGCCATCGTCATGGAAGCTTCGCACTTCTGCATGTCTTGGCGCGGCGTGCGCGAGATGGACTCCAAGATGCTCAACTCGGTGATGCGCGGCGTGTTCCTCAAGGACTCGAACCTGCGTCGCGAATTTCTGTCGCTGATTCCCGGAAGGAACTGATACATGCTGGTGCGCCTGATCTATGCAAGCCGAGCCGCAGATGCGTCTGCCGCTGCGATCGAAGCCATCCTGACCCAGGCGCGCGAGCACAATCCGGCATCGGGCATCACCGGCGTGCTGTGCTATGGCGGCGGGGTGTTCCTGCAGGCCATTGAAGGCGGGCGCTCGCAGGTCAGCGCGCTGTTCGGCCATATCCAGCGCGATCCGCGCCACCAGGATGTGGAGCTGCTGCACTACGAGGAAATCGGCGAGCGCCGCTTTGGCGGCTGGACCATGGGCCAGGTCAATCTGTCGCGCATCAACCATGCGATCGTGCTCAAGTACTCCGAGACCATTGAACTCGACCCTTATGCGGTGTCGGGGAAGATGTCGCTGGCGTTGCTGGAGGAATTGATGGCGACGGCTTCCATCATGGGCAGGGCTTGATCTCCTTGCATCCTTGCATCCTTGCTTCTTGGCTTGAGGGCAGGCCGTTCATCCTTCGACAAGCTCAGGACGAACGGGTGATGAACGCTGCGCTCTCTTTGTACCGTTCTCTCTGAGCTTATCTCGGCGGCACCCGTCGAAGGGTGCAAAGGCATCCAGAAGCGCCTGAAAGCCTTTCCATGCCCACTCCCGAAACCCTGATCGCGTTCTTTGGCGTTGCCGTGCTGCTGGCTTTCAGCCCCGGCCCGGACAATGTGTTTGTGCTGCTGCAGTCGATACGCCATGGCGCGCGCGCCGGCATGGCCGTGGTGCTGGGGCTTTGCGCCGGGCTGGTGGTGCATACGGCGGCCGTGGCCCTGGGGCTGGCCGCGGTGTTTGCGTCGTCGCCCATGGCGTTCACCGTGCTCAAGTACTGCGGCGCGGCCTATCTCACTTATCTGGCCTGGCAGGCCTGGCGTGCGCCGGTGACGCAGGCCGATGCCGCGACGCGCGCTGCCGAAGCGCCGCTGGATGCCCGCGCGCTGCGCCGCATGAGCGCGCGCGGCATGCTCATGAGCCTGACCAACCCCAAGGTGCTGATGTTCTTCCTGGCGTTCCTGCCGCAGTTCGCCGACCCTGCGCGCGGCAGCCTGGCGCCGCAGATCATGGTGCTGGGCGGCGTGTTCATGCTGGCCGCGTTCCTGGTGTTTGGCGCCATGGCCTGCTTTTCGGGCGCGTTCGGCCGCCTGCTGCAGAAATCGGCCAACGGCCAGCGCTGGCTCAATCGCGTGACCGCGCTGGTCTTTGTCGGCCTGGCCCTGCGCCTGGCTTCGCTGCAGCGCTGAGCGGCCTCATGCCCAGGACAGGGCGGACAGGTCGTTGACGAACACCGGCATGTCTTTCCACAGGCCGCGCAAGCCTTTCTTGGCCACCGTGACCCACTGGGGCTGGTAGAGAAAGGCGTGCACCGAGTCTTGCGCGATCAGGCGCTGGGCTTCGCCCAGCAGGCGCGCGCGGTCGGCGGGGCGGGGGGCGCGCTTGATCTGATCGAACAGCGCGTTGAATTGCGGCGACTGGTAGCCCCAGTAGTAATCGGGCTTGGCGAAGTTGCCCAGATCGAACGGCTCGACATGCGAAATGATCGTCAGGTCGTAGTTCTTGTTGCCGTAGGTGCCGCTGAGCCACTGCGCCCATTCGACGTTCTGCAGCTTGACTTCTATGCCTATCTTGGCGAGCTGGGCCGCGATCACTTCGCCGCCCTGGCGTGCATAGGGCGCGGGCGGCAGCGTCATGGTCAGCGTCAGCGGCAGTTTGACGCCGGCTTCGGCGAGCAGGGCCTTGGCCTTGTCGAGGTCGTAGGGGTTGACGCCCGTGGTGTCGACATAGCCGAAGGCCGTGGGCACGTAATAGCTGCCTATGGGCACGCCATAGCCTTCGGCCGCGCCGTCGATCACGGCCTTGCGGTCTATGGCCGCGGCGATGGCGCGGCGCACGCGCACATCGTTCAAGGGCTTGCGCGCGTTGTTGATGGCCATGATGGTCTTGGCACGCGAGCCGCTGACCAGCACCTGGAAGCGTGCGTTGGCCTTGAACTGCGCGACGCTGCGCGGCGACACGCGAGGAAAGCAGTCGACATCGCCAGCCATCAGCGCCGCGACCTGGGCCGCGGGGTCGGGAATGAAGCGGAACGTGGCGCGCTGGATGGCGATGTCCTTGGCCGCGCGGTAGTCTTTCCAGGCCTGCAGCGTGACGGACGCGCCCTTGCTCCAGCGGCCGATCTGATAAGGCCCGGTGCCCACGGGCTGGGTGGCATTGGTCGCCGCGCTCTTGGGCTCGACGATGATGGACGTGGCCTGGCCCAGCACGAACAGGAAATCGGGATCGATGTCTTCGTTGGTGATAACCACGGTATGCGCATCGACGATCTGCGTGCGCATGCTCGCAAAGGTGCGCTTGTCCTTGTTGGTGCTCTTCTCACCCGCGGCGCGTTCGAACGAGAACTTCACCGCATCGGCATTGAACGGCACGCCGTTCTGGAACTTGACGTCCTTGCGCAGCTTGAACGTGAAGGTCTTGAGGTCGGTGCCGACTTCCCAGCTTTCGGCCAGCAGCGGCGAGACGCTGCCGTCGGAATTGATCTTGGTCAGCGTCTCGAAGATGTTGTAGTGCACGATCTCGGCGATCGACGAGGCCGCGCCGGCCGTGGGGTCCAGCCCTGGCGGCTCCAGCGTGAGCGCGAACACCACGCTGTTCTTCTTTTCCTGGGCCATGGCGCTCCAGGGTGCGAGCAAGGTCGTGCTGGCCAGCGTGCTGGCGGCCAATACACTGCGGCGATTCAACATGGGGGAAGTCTCCGGGCGAAATGTTCGGGGGCATGCGCAGCCCGAGCGGGCCGGCGGTGCATCCCCCTTTTTACACCATTGCGGCGCGCTCGCGCCGGCGTGCGCGCGCGCGTCCCGGCGCGATGCGCGGCACGGCCGCGACCAGCGCGCGGGTATAGGGATGCTGGGCGTCGCTGAACAGCTGGGCGGGCGCGCCGCGCTCGACGATCTGCCCCTGGTAGAGCACCACCACCTCGTCGCACAGCTGCTGCACCACGGCCAGGTCATGGCTGATCAGCAGATAGCCCAGGCCGTGTTGCTGCTGCAGGTCCTGCATGAGATTGAGCACCTGGGCCTGGACCGACACGTCGAGCGCGCTCACGGGCTCGTCGGCGACGATCAGCCGCGGGCGCGTGATCAGCGCGCGCGCGATCGCGATGCGCTGGCGCTGGCCGCCCGAGAACTCGTGCGGGTATTTGTCGAGATCGCTGGCGCGCAGGCCGACTTCGGCCAGCGCCTGCGCGGCCTGCTCGCGCTGCTCGGCGCGGCTGCCCAGGCGCAGTGCCTGCAACGGCTCGGTGACGATGCGCGCCACGCGCTGGCGCGGGTCCAGCGATCCATAGGGGTCCTGAAACACCATCTGGAAATCACGGCGCGCAGCGCGCAGCGCCTGGGGCGCGAGCCGGTGCAGGTCCTGGCCCAGCACCTTCACCTGGCCCGCATCGGGCTGGTCCAGCGCCATCACCAGCCGGGCCAGCGTCGATTTGCCCGAGCCCGATTCGCCGACCACGCCCAGGCTGCGGCCGTTTTCCATGCGCAGGCTCACGCCGCGCAGCGCCTCGATGCGCGGCGGCGCGCTGAACAGCTTCTCGCGCGGCAGGCGGTAGCTGCGCGCCAGATCGGTGACTTCGAGCAGCGGAGGAACGGGTGGCGTGACTGGGGACATCATGGCAGGGCGCTCGCGGCATGCACCACCTCGGGCCGCAGGCAGCGCGTCCAGTGGTTCTCGGCGTTCTCCACGCGCGTGGGCGCGGGCCGCTGCCGCGTGCACAGCTCGATGGTATGCGGGCAGCGGCCCGCGAACGGGCAGCCGGCCGGCATCTCGGCGAGTTCGGGCACGCTGCCGGCAATCGTCGACAGGCGGCGGCGCGTGCCTGTCATCTGCGGGCGCGCGGCCAGCAGACCGCGGGTATAGGGATGGCCCATGTGGTTGAAAATCGCTTCGGTCGGGCCGCTTTCGACGACGCTGCCGCCATACATCACCAGCAACTGGTCGACGTTCTGCGACACCACGCCCAGGTCGTGCGAAATCAGGATCAGCGCCATCTGGCGCTCGTCGACCAGGTCGCTGATCAGATCGAGGATCTGCTGCTGTATGGTCACGTCGAGCGCGGTCGTGGGCTCGTCGGCGATCAGCAGATCGGGCTCGCAGGCCAGCGCCATGGCGATGGTGATGCGCTGGCGCTGGCCGCCCGAGAACGCATGCGGATAGGCGTCGAAACGCCGCGCGGCGTCGGCGATGCCCACGCGGTCGAGCAGGGCCACGGCCTGGCGCCGGGCTTCGCTGGCCGCGAGGCCGCGGTGGCGGCGCAGCGGCTCGGCGACCTGCCGGCCTATGCTGTGCAGCGGATTGAGCGCGGTCATGGGCTCCTGGAACACCATGGCCATGCGGTTGCCGCGCAGCGCGCCGCGTTCCGATTCGGGCATGCCAATCAGTTCCCGGCCCTCGAAACGAATGCTGCCCGAGAGCTGGGCGCGCTCGGGCAGCAGGCCCATCAGCGCCATCGCCGTGAGCGACTTGCCGCTGCCCGATTCGCCGATGATGCCCAGCGTGGTGCCGCGTTCGAGCGCGAAGTCCATGTCGCGCACGGCCGTGACCGGACCGCGCGGCGTGGACAGCGTGAGCTGCAGGCGGGAGACTTCAAGCAATGCCATGGTGCCAAGGTACAGGGTTCAGCGCGTGCGCGCCAGCCGCGGGTCAAGAAGATCGCGCAGGCCGTCGCCCAGCAGGTTCAGCCCCAGCACCGCCAGCGCTATCGCCAGGCCGGGCCAGATCGCGAGCAGCGGTGCCTCGAACATCAATGTCTGCGCTTCGCTGAGCATGCGCCCCCACGAGGGCTGGGGCGGCTGCGTGCCCAGGCCCAGGTACGACAGCGCGGCCTCGGCCAGGATGGCGATCGCGAACTGTATGGTGGCCTGGACGATCAGCATCGGCAGGATATTGGGCAGCACATGCTCGCGCGTGATCGCCCAGCGGTTCTTGCCGCAGGCGCGCGCCGCGAGCACGTATTCGCGCGACCAGACGGCGTTGGCCGAAGCGCGCGTGACGCGCGCGAACGTCGGGATATTGAAGATGCCGATGGCGATGATGGAGTTGACGATGCCCGCGCCGAACACGGCCGTGAGCATGATCGCCGACAGGATCGCGGGAAATGCGAACGTGAAATCGGCCAGCCGCATGATGGCTTCCTCGACCCAGCCGCGGCGCGCCGCGGCCAGCAGGCCCAGCGCCGTGCCCAGGCCCAGGCCTATGCCCACGGCGATCACGCCGACGAGAATCGAATTGCGCGCGCCCACGAGCAGCAGCGAGGCGACGTCGCGCCCATAGGCGTCGGTGCCCAGCCAGTGCGCGGCGCCGGGCGGCTGCAGCTTGGACGGCAAGTCCATCTCGTAGGGCGACCAGGGCGTCCAGAGCAACGACAGGCCGGCGGCGAAAATCAGCGCCAGCGTGAGCACGGCGCCGAACACAAAGCTGCGCTGGCGCAGCGCACGCTGCCAGGCGGTGGGGGCGGGCGTGCTCATAGGTCGCTGGCTTTCAGACGCGGATCGATGACCGCGTACAGCAGGTCGACGATGAAATTGACGACCACCACCATCGCGGCCAGCAGCATCACGCAGTTGCGCACCACGATCAGGTCGCGGTTGGCGATCGACTGGAAGATCAGCCGGCCCAGGCCGGGCAGGAAAAAGACGTTCTCGACGACGATGGTGCCGGCGAGCAGGTTGGCGAACTGCAGGCCCATGACCGTGATCACGGGCACCATGGCATTGCGCAGCACATGGCCCCACAGCACGGCGCGCTGCGACAGGCCCTTGGCGCGCGCCGTGCGCACGAAGTCTTCGCGCAGCACTTCGAGCACGGCCGAGCGCGTGATGCGCGCCAGGATGGCGGCCTGCACCACCGCCAGCGAGATCGCGGGCAGCAGCAAGGCCTTGAGCGCGGCCCAGAAGCCTCCGCCCGCGTCTTCGGTCCAGCCCGGGAAGCCGCCGGCCGCGAACCACTGCAGCTTCACCGAAAACAGCAGTATCAAGAGAATGGCGAACCAGAAGTTGGGAATCGCAATGCCCAGCTGCGCCAGGCCCATGACGCCCACATCGCCCCAGCGGTTGTGGCGCGAGGCCGCATAGACGCCGGCGGCCAGGGCCAGCACCGTGGTGATCAGCATCGCCAGCACGGCCAGCGGCACGGTGAGCGCCAGGCGCTCGAGCACCAGATCGCGCACCGGGCTGCCGTAGGCGTAGCTGTCGCCCAGGTCGAGCACCAGCAGGCCTTGCACCCATTGCAGGTAGCGCTGCCAGGCGGGCTGGTTCAGCCCCAGCTGTTCGGCCAGGGCCTGCACGGCCTCTGGCGCGGCGTCGGGTCCCATCAGCACCTGCGCGGCATTGCCGGGCAGAATCTCCAGCACCACGAACACCACGGCCGACGTGGCGACCAAGGTGGCGATCAGCGTGAGGAGGCGTTTGAGGAGGAAGACACTCATGGGGACGGTTCAGCGGGCAGGGCAGAGCATAGCGGCAAAAATCGATGCCAGGCGGTCGGGACAGGCCGTGCGGCATGGGCATGTCCGCTGTCGCTGCGGGACTATTGATCTGGGCGGGATAATTGCGGCTATATGAAACCTGTGCCGTCTTCTCCATTGTGTTGCCAGGCGCGGCTGCGCGCGCGCGGGGTGCCGACATGGCCTTGATGATCACCGACGAGTGCATCAACTGCGACGTCTGCGAACCCGAGTGCCCGAACGACGCGATCTACATGGGCGAGCTGATCTACGAGATCACGCCGTCCAAGTGCACCGAATGCGTGGGCCATTTCGACGAGCCGCAGTGCGTGCAGATCTGCCCCGTGGCCTGCATTCCCGTGCATCCCGGTCATGTGGAGAGCCGGGAGACGCTGTTCGAGAAGTTCACGCGGCTGGAGGCTGAGAAATTGAACACCCCCTGAGCCGCTACGCGGCTTCCCCCTCTCAACCTTCGGTGGAGGGGGACGGCAGCCTCGCTGCGGGGCGGCCCTTGCTCGCTGCCCCATATCTGGGGCGTGCCCGTTGCAAGCGCTGCAGGCGATGCTGGTACGGTAAAAGCCGGTCTCTCAACCCTCGACCACCGGTTTGGGGGGCTTGGGCCTGGGCGGTTTGGTGGTGTGGATCTGCAGCGTCGCCTTCTCCATGTCGCCGGCCTGCAGCAGGCGCCACGACTTGAGCGAGTGATTGATGCTGTCTTCGATCAGCGTGCGCTGGTCGGGCGCGGGTTTCTTCAGCACCCAGTTGGCGACTTCGGCGCGGTCGCCGGGGTGGCCGATACCGATGCGCAGCCGCCAGTAGTCGCCCGTGCCGAGTTGCGCGTGGATGTCGCGCAAGCCGTTGTGGCCCGCGTGGCTGCCGCCGCGCTTGAGCTTGGCCTGGCCCGGGAGAATGTCGAGTTCGTCGTGCACGACGAGGATTTCCTCGGGCAGGATCTTGAAGAAGCGCGCCAGCGCGCCCACCGACTTGCCCGAGAGGTTCATGAACGTCTGCGGCTGCAGCAGCCAGACGTTGTTGCCGTCGACCGTGGCGCGCGCGGCCAGGCCGAAATAGCTGCGCTCGGGCTGCAGCGTGACCTTGAGTTCGCGCGCCAGTTCGTCAATCCACCAGAAACCGGCGTTGTGGCGTGTTTCCGCATACTCGGGGCCGGGATTGCCCAGGCCGACAAACAGTTTGATCATGTGTGAATTATCTCCATGGACCGCAAACATGGGTCTGCCCAAAGCGAACGGCCCACGCGCATGAAGCGGTGGGCCGTTGGCTTTGGGGCAGCGCCCGGGTCTTGCGACCCGTACGCTGCACTCAAGAAGTGATTACTTCTTGCCCTTCTTGGCGGGAGCAGCGGGAGCTGCAGCGCCTTCGACGGGAGCGGCGATTTCATCGGCGGGAGGCACGATGGAAACGATCGCAGGGTTGTTTTGCGTGCCGCGCACGTGAGCAACCACGCCCTTGGGCAGCTTGACTTGCTTCAGCGTGAACGACGAACCCTTTTGCAGGGCGCTCAGGTCGACGGTGATGAACTCGGGCAGGTCCGAAGGAACGCAGACCACGGGCAGGGCGGTGACCAGAGGCGTCACGATGCACTTGTCCTGGGCCACTGCGGGCGACTTGTCGGCGCCTTCGAAGTGCAGGGGCACGTTCAGGTGCAGCTTGGTGCTGGCGTCAACGCGTTGGAAGTCAACGTGCAGCACGAGTTGCTTGAAGGGGTGGAATTGCACGTCACGCAGCACAACCTTGCTGACTTGACCGGCGATGTCCATTTCGAGAACGCTCGAGTGGAACACTTCCTTCTTCAGGGCGTGCCACAGGTCATTGTGGTCCAGTTCGATGGCCAAAGGCTCGGCGGAACCGCCAAACACGATGCCAGGGGTCTTGCCCGAATTACGCAGACGGCGGCTCGCACCCGTACCTTGCTTAGCGCGCTCTGTAGCGACAATGTTCATAATTAACTCCTGTGTGAGTCGACCGCGACCAGTCAGACTCGTTTGATAAAAAGACAGACCGGCACATGCCCGACTGTCCTTGAGATGCTCTGAAACACACAAAACCTCCCGAGGGAGGTTTACGCCAGCCCGGAGGCTGGAGATCTCGCAAGCGAGGTCTTATTCCGAGAACAAGCTGAGTACCGAATCACCCGTGGAAATGCGCTTGATCGTTTCGGCGATCAGCGGTGCCACGGAGACTTGGCGAATCTTGCTGCAACCCTGGGCTTCGGCGCTCAGGGGAATGGTATTGGTCACCACGACTTCGTCGAGGGCCTCGCCACTGGCGATGCGCTCGATGGCCGGGCCCGAGAAAATCGGGTGGGTGCAGTAAGCGTAGACCTTCTTGGCGCCGCGCTGCTTGAGCACTTCGGCAGCCTTGACCAGCGTGCCGGCGGTGTCGATCATGTCATCCATGATCACGCAGTTGCGGCCGTCGATGTCGCCGATCACGTGCATGACTTCGGAGACATTTGCCTTCGGGCGGCGCTTGTCGATGATCGCCAGGTCGCAGCCCAGCTGCTTGGCCAGGGCGCGGGCGCGCACCACGCCACCGACGTCGGGCGACACCACGATCAGGTCTTCGTAGTTCTTCTGGCGCAGATCGCCCAGCAGAACTGGCGACGCGTAGATGTTGTCGACGGGAATGTCGAAGAAGCCCTGGATCTGGTCAGCGTGCAAGTCCATCGTCAACACGCGTTCCACGCCGACGGCCTGGAGCATGTTGGCAACGACCTTGGCCGTGATGGGCACGCGCGACGAACGCGGGCGACGGTCCTGGCGGGCGTAACCGAAATAGGGGATCACTGCGCAGATGCGTTCAGCCGAGGCACGCTTGAGCGCGTCGACCATCACCAGCAGTTCCATCAGGTTGTCGTTGGTCGGCGCGCAGGTCGACTGAACAACAAAGACGTCACGGGTGCGAACGTTCTGCTTGATCTCGACGGTGACTTCACCATCGGAGAAACGGCCAACTTCCGCGGCGCCAAGCTTGGTGCCGAGATGGCTGACAATCTCTTCGGCCATGCCACGGTTGGCATTGCCGGTAAAAATCATGAAGTCTGAATGATTGGTCTGCATGAGCTTCCCAGTGTTTATGGGTTTGCTTGTACGCAATAAGACATTTGGCAGGGGAAGAAGGACTCGAACCTTCGCATGCTGGAATCAAAATCCAGTGCCTTAACCAACTTGGCGACTCCCCTACACGGGTCAATTGCGTATGCAACCAACCGGTAACCTTTAATCTCTGGCCCATCCATGAAGTGGATGAACTTCGAGATTTTCGCAAACTCTGACAAGCCATTCGCTAGGTGCGTCTGTCATCTCAACCGTTTGCTTCATCGGTGCAAACACTGCACTTCCTGAGCCCGTCATTCTACCCTGTAATCCGTGTGCCTCAAGCAAATTTATTGCTTTTTTCACATCGGGGCACAAGGTTTGTGCGACCGGCTGCAAGTCGTTATGACCGAAGTCAAAGTGCTTTGCAGCGAAGAGCGATATTGTAGCACGCTCTGAATCGCGTTTGAGGTCGGGGGAGGAAAAAATCAATTTTGTTTCCAACCCCGCATCCGGCTTGACCACAACGAAGCGCTGGCGCGGCAGTGCCTGCTCGAGGGGCGTGATTCTATCGCCTATGCCTTCGACCCAGGCGTTGCGCCCGCGCAGGAAAAACGGCACGTCGGCGCCCAGGCGCAGGCCTATGGCTTCGAGCGCCGGCCGCGGCAGATCGAGTTGCCACAGGCGGTTGAGCGCGAGCAACGTGGTCGCCGCGTCGGACGAGCCGCCGCCCATGCCGGCCTGGGCCGGAATGCTCTTGTCTATGCCGATATGCGCGCCCGCGCTGCAGCCGGTCGCCGCCTGCAGCGCGCGCGCGGCACGCACGATCAGGTCGTCATCGGGCAGGCGCATGCCGCTCAGGTCTTCGCGCGTGATCGCGCCGTCGGCGCGCAGATCGAAATGCAGCCGGTCCTGCCAGTCGGTCAGCATGAACACCGATTCGATCAGGTGGTAGCCGTCCGGCCGGCGGCCGGTGATGTGCAGGAACAGGTTGAGCTTGGCCGGGGCCGGCACATCGTAGAGCGAACGCATGGAATGGAAACCGAGAGAAATCAGAAAAGAGACGGCCGCAGGAAATCAGCGTTCGAGCACCAGGCGCAGCGTGGCGCGCGGCAGCGGATCGGTGCGCTCGGCACGCAGCCGGCCTTCGGGCAATTGCGCGAGATCGGCCTGCCAGCCCGGCGCCGAGGCCTGCTGGCCCGAGAGCCATGCAAACAGCGCGCCAATGGGCAGCGTGGTGCCTACCGTGTCGCGCACCAGTGCGTCGAGCGAAGGCGATTCGCGCAATTGGCCGCCCTGGCGCAGCTGCGCGCCCGCGGGGCTCCATTGCAATTCGGCGAGCACCGCGCCGAACGGGCTCAGCAGCACCAGCTGGCCGGCGCGTTCCGAGCCCTGCAATTCGAACGAAGCGCTGAACGACTGCTCCTGGGCCTGGGGGTCATGCAATTGCAGCGCCAGACGTCCGCTCCAGTAGGCCGCGGCGTCGGCCGGCGCGGGGCGCGCGGGCGGCTGGGCGCAGCCCGCGAGCCACAGCGCAGCGGGAGCGGCCGCAAGCAGCAGCGCGCGGCGCCGCGCCAGGGAGGGCAGGGCCATCATGGCTTGACGCCCAGGCGCTGCAGCGTTTCGCGCAGCGTCTCGTTGCCGGGGTTCAGGGTCAGGCCCTTGTCCCAAATGGCGCGTGCCTGGCGCTGCTGGCCGTTGCTCCAGAGAACTTCACCCAGATGGGCGGCGATTTCGGCATCGGGCCGCATGGCAAACGCTTTTTCGAGCAAGGCCTGGGCTTGCGCCACATTGCCGCTGCGAAATTCTGTCCAGGCCAGGCTGTCGATGATGAACGGGTCGTTGGGCGCGGCTTCGAGCGCCTTGGTGATCAGCGCGCGCGCTTCGTCGAGGCGCACGCCGCGCTCGGCAAACGAGAAGCCCAGCGCGTTGTAGGCGTGGTGAAAGCTCGGGTCGCGCGCGATGAGGGCGCGCAGCAGGGTTTCCATTTCGGCGAAGCGGCCGATTTTCTCGGCCAGGATCGCGGTGTCGTAGGCAATTTCGTTGTCTTGCGGAAACTGCTGGTGCAGCGTCGACTGCAGCGTATAGGCGAGCGCGGGCTGATCGGCTTCGCGCACCAGCTGCACTTCGGCTTGCTGTTTGAGTCGCTGCTGCTGTTCGGTGCTCGCGGGCACGGCCTGGATCACGGCGCGCGCCTGATCGAGCTGGCCCTGCTGGGCCAGTATCGCCGCGCGGCGCACCTGGACGTTGAGCAGCTGCGCGCCGCCCTCGATGCGGTCCAGCCATTGCAGCGCCTGCGGGAAGCGGCCCTGTTTCTGCGCGATCAGCGCGTGCTGCAAGGCCGACTCGGTGCGGGCGTTGCGCTGGATGCCGGGATTGGGCAACTGGGGAATCAGCGCGTCGAAGCGCTGCAGCGACGCTTCGGCGGCCTCCCAGCGCTGGGTCTGCACCTGCATGCGGGCCAGCGTGAACCAGGCGTCGGCGTAATCGGGGTTTTCGCGCGTGATCGCGATCAGCTGGGCTTCGGCGGGTTCCAGTCGTTCCTGGCCCAGCAAAATGCGCGCATAGGCCATGCGCATATCGGCGCTGCGCTGTTTTTCCACGTAGCGCTGGACAATCGGCTCGGCGTCACGCTGGCCGTTTTCGAGCAGCTCGAGCGCCAAAAGCGCCGAGGCGCCGTTGCCAGCAGACATGGCTTCGGCGCGCTGTATGGCTTCGAGCGCGGCCCGGGGTTTGCCCGCGGCCAGCTGCATATGGCCTATCGTGGCATAGGCCGCAGGGCCGGCGGCCGGATCGCTCAACTCGCTTTCCAGCGCCTGGGAGACGATGTCTGCCGCCAGGGCCTTGTCGCTGACGCGGCTGAAAAGCTGGGTGATCGACAGAAAGGCCACGGGCTTGCTCGGCGCCGGCGTGCTGGCGATTTCCTGGCGCAGATAGGGCAGGGTGTCGCCCACGCGGTTCAGCGCCACCAGGATCTGCAGCACGTAGCGGTTGGCGTTGCGCGATTCGGGAAAGGCCTGGCGCCAGGCCTGGGCCGCCAGCAGCGCCTGGTTGCCGGCGCGCGCCTGCAGCGCCATTTCGGTGGCGCGGCGGTAGAGCTGGGGGTTGTTGCTCTGGCGCGCGGCGTTGAGCATCAGCGCCTGGCCGCTGCCCGGGTCGCCGACGCCGGCGGCCATTTCGCCGACCAGAATTTCATAGAACAGTTCGGCGTTGAGCGCTGCCGGATCGTCAACGTCGTTCTCTGGCTGTGGGGCCAGGGTGTCTGTGCCTGAGGGCGCGGGCGCCGTCTGGCTCCAGGCAATTGCAGGAGCGACGACCAGTGCGGCGGCCAGCGCCAGGGCCCGAGGGCGTAGAGGATGAACCATCGAATGATAATAATCGAACGAGGTCCCCCTGCGCGTAAGCGGGTGCTGCTTGTTTTGCCGCAAAAATGCCCCACCTGCGAACCACATTGCCGCGCGTTTCGCGCTGTACAGGGCCCGCAGGCGGCCCAATTTTCAGGATTGCCATGCCCGAATTACCCGAAGTGGAAGTCACGCGCCGTTCGTTTGCCCCGGCCATCGCGGGCGCGCGCATCGAAGCGGCGCGCCTGGGCAAGCCCTTGCGCTGGCCGCTGGGGCTCGCGCCCGAAGACCTGGTGGGGCGCGAAGTGCTGGCCGTGCGCCGGCGCGGCAAATACCTGCTGGTGGATATGAGCGAAGGCCTGCTGCTGCTGCATCTGGGCATGTCGGGCAGCCTGCGCTTCGCGCCCGCCGACGGCCTGCCGCCGCCGGGCACGCACGACCATTTCGATCTGTTCACGAGCCAGGGCGTGCTGCGCCTGCATGACCCGCGCCGGTTCGGCGCCGTGGTCTATGCCGCGGGCGAGGCCGACCCGGTGGCGCAGAAGCTGCTGGGCCGCCTGGGCATGGAGCCGCTCGAAGACGCGTTCGCGCCGCAGGCGTTCTACGCCGGGCTGCAGGCCAGCCGCACGCCGATCAAGCAGCTGCTGCTGGGCGGCAAGCTGGTGGTGGGCGTGGGCAATATCTATGCGTCCGAAGTGCTGTTCACGGCGCGCATTTCGCCGCTGGCGCCGGCCAACACCATAGGGCCGCGGCGCGCGCTGCGGCTTTACGAGGCGATACGGCGCGTGCTCGCGGCCGCCGTGGAGCAGGGCGGCACCACGCTCAAGGACTTTTCCAATGCCGACGGCATGCCCGGGCATTTTCAGCTGCAGGCCCAGGTCTATGACCGCGAAGGCCTGCCTTGCACGCAATGCGCGGCGCCGCTGCGCATGCTGCGCCAGGGCCAGCGCAGCACTTTTTACTGCACGCATTGCCAGAAGCTTTGAGCAGCCCCGGGCCGCGCCTGGCTTGCCGTGCCTGCGCCGGGGCAGGCCGGTATCATTGGAACGTGCCCGGTATCGTTGGTGGGCACTTGCTATATATTTTGTGAAGTCGGGCGCCCTGTCCGCAGTACACCCGCGGGAGAGCGAAGTTGGCCACACCATTCAATGCGCAGTTCGACCAGCACGGCAGCTGGCGCCGTGATTTCGCGCGGCAACTGCATCAGCTGCGCGACTGGCTTTCGGGCCACGAGTTGCTGGATGCGGTCGTCGACGAGCGCCTGCAGCGCCTGCAGGCGCAGGTGCGCGGCGACAAGGTCACGGTGGCCTTCGTCGCCGAGTTCTCGCGCGGCAAGTCCGAGCTGATCAATGCGGTGTTCTTCGCCGGCTATGGCCGACGCCTGATGCCCGCGGGCGCGGGCCGCACCACCATGTGCCCCGCGGAGCTGGGCTGGGACGAGGGGCTGGAACCCAGCCTGCGTCTGCTGCCGATAGAAACCCGCGAACACGCGCCCAGCCTGGCCGAATGGCGGCTGCGGCCCGAAGCCTGGCAGCAGTGGCCGCTGCATGTCGACGACAGCGCGCAGCTCGCCGAGATGCTGGCCAAGGTGGCCGAAACGCGCCGCGTGCCGCTGTCACAGGCCCGGGCCTGGGGCTTCTGGCAGGACGAAGCCAATCCCAACGAACAGCCCGTGGTCGATGCCCTGGGGCTGGTCGAAGTGCCCATGTGGCGCCATGCGCTGGTCAACCTGCCCCATCCCTTGCTGCGCGAGGGGCTGGTGATTCTCGACACGCCCGGCCTGAACGCCGTCGGCGCCGAACCCGAACTCACGGTCAACCTGATTCCGCAAGCGCATGCGGTGGTGTTCCTGATTGCCGCCGATACCGGCGTGACGCAGTCCGATCTGTCCGTATGGCGCGAACATCTGCGCCCCAGCGACAGCGCCGATCTGTCGCGGCTGGTGGTGCTCAACAAGATCGATACGCTGTGGGACCGGCTCAGCACCGGCCAGCAGGTGCATGCGCAGATCCAGCGCCAGCGCACGCTGTCGGCCCAGACGCTGGGTCTGTCGGTCGAGCGCGTGCTCGCGGTCTCGGCGCAAAAGGGCCTGGTCGCGAAGATCGGCAACGACGACGCGCTGCTGCGCGCCAGCGGACTGATGGGCTTCGAGCAGGCGCTGTCCGAAGGCATCATGGGCCAGCGCCAAAGCGTGCTGCGCGCGGCCGTGGCGACGGGCGTCGCGCACCTGCAGACCGAAGTCGTGCGCCGGCTCACGATACGCCAGCGCGACCTCGACGACCAGATGGCCGAGCTGCGCAGCCTGCGCGGCAAGAATTCCACCGTGATCGTGGCGATGCGCGCGCGCATCGAGCCGGAGCAGGCGGAGTTCGACGCCAGCGCGGCGCGCATCCAGGCGCTGCGTTCGGTGCAGACGCGCATGCTGCAGAACCTGCTGCAGTCGCTGGGCGCGCAGGCGATCGAAGCCCGGCTGGCGACGCTGCGCGAGTCGCTGGCGCGCGGCGGTCTCAAGATCGGCGCACGCAAGGCCTATGTCACGACATTCGAGGAGCTGCGCGGCGCGGTCGATCAGGTGCTGGCCGAGGCGGCCGAACTCCAGCAGATGGTGGTCGCGTCGTTTCGTGCGCTCAACGCCGAGTTCAGCTTTTCGCTGCAGGCGCCGGCGTCGTGGCCGTTGCAGGACCTGGCGCGCGACCTGGGCCAGATCGAACGCGGCTACCTGCATTACCTGGGCCTGGGCCATGCGCTGCAGCTCGCGCGCGCCGATTATTCGCAGCGCCTGATCCGTGCGCTGGCCGAGCGGCTGACAGGCGTCTTTGGCGCGGCCGGCCAGGAGCTGGCGCTGTGGAGCCAGTCGGCGATGGCGCAACTCGATGCACAATGGAAAGAACGCAAGCGCAGCTTCACGCGCCGCATCGAGGCCGTGGACCGCATCCAGCTCGCGGCCAGCAGCCTGGTCGAGCGCATCGCCGAAATCGATGCCGCCGAGCAGGAGATCGCGGCGCTCATGCAGCAGTTGGCGCAACGTTGCCAGGAGCTGCTGGAGCCGCCCGCGGCGCAGCCTGCGCTTGCAGAACAAGACCCCACACCGGTAATCTGATTTTGACGACCTCTTCCATCGCCGCTGCCGTTGTGCAGTGGCAGGCCACGCATGGCCGCAACCATCTGCCCTGGCAGCAAACGCGCGACCCGTACCGGGTCTGGCTTTCCGAGATCATGCTGCAGCAGACCCAGGTCGCGACGGTGCTCGGTTACTACCCGCGCTTTCTCGCGCAGTTTCCCGATGTTGCCAGCCTTGCGGCCGCGCCCGAAGACGCGGTGCTCGCGCTGTGGAGCGGCCTGGGCTACTACAGCCGCGCGCGCAATCTGCACAAGTGCGCGCAGGCCGTGATGGCGCTGCATGGCGGGCGCTTTCCCGAAACCGCCGAGCAGCTCGCGACACTGCCCGGCATAGGCCGCTCGACCGCGGGTGCGATCTCGGCGTTCTGCTTTTCCGAGCGCGTGCCGATTCTCGATGCCAATGTGCGGCGCGTGCTCACGCGCGTGCTGGCGTTCGATGCCGACCTGGCCGTGGCGCGCAACGAGCGCACGCTATGGGATCTGGCGACCGATCTGTGCCCCGATCCACGCGAACTCGATCTGCACGATGCGATGCCGCGCTACACGCAAGGCATGATGGATCTGGGCGCGAGCCTGTGCCTGCCGCGCAAGCCCGCCTGTCTGCTGTGCCCGCTGCACAGCCAATGCCGCGCGGCGCGCGCCGGCAACCCAGAAGACTACCCGGTGCGCACGCGCAAGCTCAAGCGCAGTTCGCAGTCCTGGTGGCTGCTCGTGGCCCAGGACAGCCAGGGCCGTATCCGCCTGGGCAAGCGCCCCTCCACGGGCATCTGGGCCGGGCTCTACAGCCCGCCGGTGTTTGAAGATGCGGCGGCGCTCGAAGCCGCGGTGCAGTCGCGCTGGCCCGGTTTAGCGCTGGAACACCAGGAGGCATTCCTGCATGTGCTCACGCATCGCGATCTGCATCTGCACCCGGTGATTGCGCGCGTCGAGGCGGTCGAGCCGTCTGCCGATGATTGGTATACGCGCGCGCAGTGGACCGATATGGGGCTGCCCGCGCCAGTGAGAAAGCTGCTGGAGCGCGAAGGCTAGATTTCGGCGGCCACCGTGCGCGCGTCGAGTTCGCGGTGGCGCGTGAGCGTGGGCCAGTCCTTGCCGAAGTGCGCGGCGAGCTGCTCGACCAGATAGACCGAGCGGTGCTGGCCGCCGGTGCAGCCTATGGCGACGGTGACATAGCTGCGGTGGTTCTGCTCCAGCAGGGGCAGCCAGTGCTCGAAGAACTGCGCGATCTGTTGCTGCATCTGCTGCACTTCGGGCTGCTGGCGCAGAAAGGCCTGCACCGTGGCGTCCTTGCCCGAAAACGGCCGCAGCTCGGTGTCGTAGTACGGGTTGGGCAGCATGCGCACATCGAACAGGTAATCGCAATCGGTGGGCAGTCCGTACTTGAAACCGAACGATTGAAACACCAGCGTCATCTGCCCCTGGGGCAGGGTCACCAGGCTTTTGACATAGCTTTGCAGCTGCGACGGCCGGATGGTGCTGGTATCGATGACCTGCGACTGCTCGCGCAGGTCGGCCAGCAGCTCGCGCTCCCATTCGATGGTCTGCACCAGCGCCCGGCGGCCGTGCTGCAGCTCGTCACCCGACAGCGGGTGGCGGCGCCGGGTTTCGGAAAAGCGCCGCACCAGCGTGCCGGTAGTGGCGTCGAGAAACAGCGATTGCACCACCGCGCCCTGGCTGCGCAGCAGCGCGAGCTGGGCCGGCAGTTGCGGCAGGCCGGTGGCGCTGCGCGCGTCGATGGCGATGGCCACGCGGTTGCCGTGGTGCGCATGCTCGAGTCCGACAAACGACGCCAGCAGTTCGGGCGGCAGGTTGTCGACGCAGTAGTAGCCCGCGTCTTCGAGCGCATGCAGCGCCACGGATTTTCCGGAACCGGACATGCCGGTGACCAACACGATTTCAAGTGACATGCATCAACCTTTGCGCGCCGGCACTACCGCGTGCTGCAGCATTTCGCGCGCGTGTGCCATGGTGGTTTCGGACAGCCGCTCGCCGCCCAGCATGCGCGCGACTTCGGCCACGCGCGTCTCGGGCGCAAGCGCGCTGACGGTGCTGGTCGTGGCCTGCTTGTCGCGCTTCTTGGCGACGACGAGGTGGTGATCGGCACAGGCCGCGACCTGGGGCAGGTGGGTCACGGCCAGCACTTGCCGGTCCTGGCCCAGCTTGTGCATCAGCCGGCCCACGGTTTCGGCGACGGCGCCGCCCACGCCCGAATCCACTTCGTCGAAGATCAGCGTCGAGGCTTCGCCCAGTTCGCTGGTCGTGACCGCGATCGCCAGCGAGATGCGCGACAGTTCGCCGCCCGAGGCGACCTTGCCGATGGGCTTGGGCGTCGCGCCCGGATGGCCGGCGACGAGAAACGCCAGCGCGTCCACGCCGTGCGGGCCGGGCTCCTCGGTCGTCTGCGCGACTTCGAAGCGCCCGCCCTGCATTCCCAGGCCCTGCATCGCCAGCGTGATCGCGCGCGACAGCTTGGGCGCGGCCTTGGCGCGTTGCTGCGACAGCGCGCGCGCGGCCTTCTCATAGGCGGCGTAGCCCGCATCGACCTGGGCGCTCAGGCCCACGATGTCGACCACGGCGTCGAGCTGGCGCAGCTCTGCCTTCCAGCCGGAGTACAGCTGCGGCAGTTCGGCCGGCAGGCGCTTGTAGCGGCGCGCGAGCTGCATCCACAGCGACAGCCGGGTGTCGAGTTCGGCCAGGCGTTCGGGGTCGAGTTCGGTGCGCCGCAGATAGGTCTGCAGCGAATGGCGCGCATCGCTGATCTGCGCCAGGCCCGAGGCCAGCACTTCGGCGATTTCCTTGAATTCGGGGTCCAGGTGCTCCTGGTCCTGCAGGTCGCCGTGCGCGCGCGTCAGCGCGGCCAGGCCGCCGGCTTCATCGTCTTCGATCGCGAACAGCGCGCCTTGCGCGGTGTCGAGCAGCGCCTGCGCATGCGACAGCCGCGTGTGCTGGGCATTGAGCTCTTCCCATTCGTCCTCGCCCGGGTCGAGTTTTTCGACTTCGCTGATCTGCCACTGCAGGCGCTCGCGTTCGCGCTGCACGCTGTCCTGCGCGGCGATCGCGTGCTCCAGCGCCTGGCGCGCATTGCGCCAGACAGTCCAGAGATTGCGCAGCGGCTGGGTCTGCAGGCCCGCGTAGGCGTCCAGCAGTTCGCGCGCCGCGTCGGGACGCGTGAGGCTTTGCCAGGCGTGCTGGCCGTGGATGTCGAGCAGCTGCTCGCCCACGGTGCGCAGCTGCGTGGCCGTCGCCGGCGCGCCGTTGATCCAGGCGCGGCTGCGGCCCTGGGCGTCGATCACGCGGCGCAGCAGCAGGCTGTCTTCGAGCGCGAAGCCGCCTTGCTCCAGCCAGGGCTTGAGCCGTGCGGGGCATTCGAACTCGGCGCAGATATCGGCCTGGCTCGCGCCTTCGCGCACCACGCCCGCATCGGCGCGCGCGCCCAGAGCGAGCTGCACGGCGTCGATCAGAATGGATTTGCCCGCGCCGGTCTCGCCGGTCAGTGCCGTGAAACCGCCATGCAGGTCGAGGTCCAGCGCCTGGACGATGACGAAGTCGCGCAGCGCAATGCGTTTGAGACCCATCTCAGCTCACTCCCTCGTTCCAGCCCAGTTTCTTGCGCAGCGTGGCAAAGTAATTCCAGCCCTTGGGGTGCAGGAAGCGTACCGAGTGCTCGGCCTTGGTGACCAGAATGCGGTCGCCGTGCAACAGCGAAGCCAGCGACTGCATGTCGAAATTGGCGCTGACATCGCGCCCGCCCACGACTTCGATCACCACTTCGACGGCATCCGAGAGAACGATGGGGCGGTTGGAAAAAGTGTGCGGCGCGATGGGCGCCATGACCCAGCCGGGAATCGACGGGTGCATCATCGGCCCGCCGACCGACAGCGCATAGGCCGTGGAGCCCGTGGGCGTGGCGATGATCAGGCCGTCGGCGCGCTGGTTGGCGACGAAGTGGCCGCCGACTTCGACGCGCAGCTCGACCATGCCCGAAGTGGCGCCGCGATTGACCACCACATCGTTCATTGCCAGCGCTTCGAACACCAGCTGATCGCCGCGCATCACGCGCGCCCGGATCATGGGCCGCAGGTCTTCCTCATATTCCCCTTGGAGCATGGGCGTGAGGGTGGTCTGGTAATCTTCGAGTGGAATATCCGTGACGAAGCCCAGACGCCCCTGGTTGATGCCGATCAGCGGCGTGCCGTAGTGCGCCATGTGGCGGCCTATGCCCAGCATGGTGCCGTCGCCGCCCACGACCAGCCCGAGGTCGCAATGCGCGCCCAGGCCGTCGACATCCATCGAACGGTAATTTTGTATGCCGGCGTTTCTGGCGGTATCGGCGTCGACAATGACTTCGCATCCCAGGCTGCTGACAAAGCTGGCAATATCCTGCAGGGCGTGGCGTGCGCTGTCGGGGCTGGCGCTGCTGGATGCGGGCGACTGGTATTTCCCGATCAGTGCGACTCGGCGGAACTTAGACGTCATTTTGAAATTACATCATTAAAATCACTACATGCTCGATGACCGTGCCAAGTTGTTACTCAAAGCGCTGGTCGAGCGCTACATCGCCGACGGCCAGCCCATAGGTTCACGCACGCTTTCGCGTGCCTCGGGCCTTGAATTGTCGCCTGCGACGATACGCAACGTGATGTCCGACCTTGAGGAACTGGGGCTGATTGTCAGCCCGCACACCTCGGCCGGCCGCATTCCCACGGCCAAAGGTTACCGCTTGTTCGTTGACACCATGTTGACAGTGCAGCGCGACGACTTCCACGCGCCCGCGCTGCCGGCCGAACAACCGCAGAAAGTCATCGCCAACGCCGCGCATCTACTGTCGAGCCTGTCGCACTTCGTCGGCGTGGTGATGGTGCCCAAGCGCACGTCGGTGTTTCGCCAGATCGAGTTCGTGCGGCTGTCCGAAAAGCGCTTCCTGGTGATCATCGTCTCGCCCGAAGGCGATGTGCAGAACCGCGTGATCTTCACCGAAGTCGACTACACCTCGTCGCAACTCGTCGAAGCCGCGAACTTCCTCAACGCCAATTACGCGGGCCTGGCCATGGAGCAGGTGCGCGAGCGCCTCAAGGGCGAAGTCGAACTGCTGCGCGGCGAAGTCGCGGCGCTGATGCAGGCGGCCGTCAACGTGGGCACCGAAGCCATGCAGAGCGACGAGGCCGACGTGGTGATCTCGGGCGAACGCAACCTGCTGGCGGTGAGCGATTTCTCCAGCGACATG
Organism: Acidovorax sp. CCYZU-2555; assembly: GCF_018413525.1. Lineage (GTDB taxonomy): Bacteria > Pseudomonadota > Gammaproteobacteria > Burkholderiales > Burkholderiaceae_C > Comamonas. The sequence continues at coordinate 4,091 of NZ_JAHCDD010000044.1, read as the reverse complement.
GACCACCTGCGCCGCGCGTTCGACCTGTTCGAGCAGAAAACCCAGATCCTGCGCCTGCTCGACATCTCGAGCCAGGCCGAAGGCGTGCGCATCTACATAGGCGGCGAAAGCCATGTCGTGCCGTTCGAAGAACTGTCTATCGTGAGCGCGCCGTACGAGGTGGACGGCAAGATTGTCGGCACGCTGGGCGTGATCGGCCCGACGCGCATGCACTACGACAAGATGATCCAGATCGTCGACATCACGTCCAAGCTCGTCACGAATGCCTTGAGCCATCGCCGTTAGGCTCTACAATAGTTGAGTTTTTCTGAAATGCCAGTGGCGTTCCAGTCAAGGGCCTCTAGCTCATGCTTGGTTAGAGCAGCGGACTCATAATCCGTTGGTGCCGTGTTCGACTCACGGGAGGCCCACCAAACAATCCAATCTTTCGGGCTTGGGAAAAAGCCAACCTTCACGGTTGGCTTTTTTGTTTCCGACGGCACAAGGCACGGCTTGCCGCATGCCCCAAGCTATACGAAGGAACAATATTCATTTCGCCTGGCGCTTGCTACGCTCCTGTCTCAATGAGGAGTAAGCCATGAGCGCATGGAATTCGGCCGTTGCCCAGATGCCTATCGCGGTGGCGGTCGCCCACCGGGATCCGCTGGTGCAAGCCGGTCTGCAGGCCACGCTGATGTCTGAGCAGGACTTCGCCGTCAGCATTCTTTCAACGGGCAGCTTTTCGCTGCGCGCGCCGGCCGATGTCGTGGTCGCTGATTACGAGACGGCGCTGGAGCTGTTTTCGTCGTTGCCGCCGCAGGCGCCGGGCCAGAGCGCCCGAACCGCCAATGTCATGGTGGTCAGCCACAGGGACCGCGAGACCGAGATTCGCACCGCGCTCGATCTGGGCGTGCGCGGCTATCTGCTGCTGGGCTGCGCCGTCGAGGAAATGATCTGCTGCGTGCGTGCGCTGTCGCGCGGCCAGCTGCATCTGGACCGGTCGGCGGCCCAGCGCGTGGCCGAGAGCCTGGGCCGGCAGGCGCTGACGCAGCGCGAGAACGATGTGCTGCGGCGCATCGCCGAAGGCCATGTGAACAAGGTGATCGCCAATGACCTGGGCATCACCGTCGGCACGGTCAAGGCGCATGTGAAAGCCATTTTGGCCAAGCTGGACGCGCGCACGCGCACCGAGGCCGCGGCCGTGGCCCGGCGCCGCGGGCTGACCGGCGCTGCGGCCTGATCTCGCTGCTAGGTGGCGGTCAGCGGCAGGGTGAAGGAGATCACCGTGCCGCGCGGCGCGTTGGGCTCGGCCCAGATGCGGCCCTGGTGGGCTTCGACGATGGAGCGGCAGATGGCCAGGCCCATGCCCATGCCCGACTTCTTGGTGGTGAAGAAGGCTTCGAACAGGCGCTCGGCATGGTCCTGGGCAATGCCTGCGCCTGAATCGCTGACGCTCACGGTGAGTTCGCCGGGCGCGCGCAGTGCGCTGCGCACCGTGAGCAGACCACCGGCGTCGGCGTTTTCCGATATCGCTTCGATGCCGTTGCGAAACAGGTTCATCAGCACCTGCTGCAGCTGGATGCGATCGCCCAGCACGCGCGCGGCTTCGGCGAACGGGCCCAGCTGTATGCGCACCTGGTGGCGCTTGAGGTCGTCGCGGATCATCAGCGCCACGTCCTCCACCGCAGCCTTCATGTCGACCGCGGCGAGTTCGGGCCCCGACTTGCGCGCGATCGCGTGCAGGCCGCGCACCACGCCCGCGGCGCGCGTTCCTTCGGCGTGCACGCTGGTCAGCACCTGTTCCACTTCGGCCAGCACCGGTTCGGGCCGGCGCAGCCAGTTGAGGCCGGCGCTGGCATTGGTGACGATGGCGGCCAGCGGCTGGCTGATTTCATGCGCAACGCAGGCCGCGAACTCGGCCATGGTCAGCAGGCCCGAAGCGCGCGACAGTTCGGCCTGGGCTTGGCGCAGCGCGATCTCCATGGCGCGGCGCGCCGACAGATCGCGAAACACCAGCACCGTGCCCGTGACCTGGCCGCGCGCGTCTATGAGCGGCGACGCGGATTGCTCTATGGGAATGACGCGCCCGCCGGCGTCGGTGAGCACCAGGCTGGGCTCGGCGTGCAGCGAGACGCCGGTATCGTCTTCGCCCACGCGGTACACCTCCCCAAGCGCCCGCCCCTCGGCTTGCGCGGCGGGCACGCCCGTGAGGCATTCGGCGCTGGGGTTCATGTAGGCGATGCGGCCGTCGCTGCCAATGGAAATGACGGCGTCGCCTATGCTGGCCAGCGTCGCCGCGAAGCGGCTTTCGCTGGCGCGCAGCTGGCGGTCGAACGCATGCTTGTGCAGCGCGATCTCGACGGCGGTGCGCAGCTGCGATTCGTCGAAGGGCTTGAGCAGATAGCCCTGCGGGTCGGCGAGGCTTGCGCGCTGCAGCGTTTCGTCGTCGGCGTAGGCGGTCAGGAAGACCACGGGAATGTCGCAGTGCCGGCGGATCTCGCGCGCGGCCGCGGTTCCGTCCATGCGGCCTTCGAGGCGGATGTCGGCCAGCACCAGATCGGCGCGGCTGCTGCGCGCCAGCTCGGCCGCGTCTTCGCCGCGCGGCGTGCTGCCCGCGATCTGGTAGCCCAGGCGCTGCAGCTGGTTGCGCAGGTCGCGCGCGACGACGAAGTCGTCCTCGACGATCAGTATGCGTGCAGGCGTCAAGGCAGCTTCTCCGCGGCGTTCAGGGGGGTGGGAATATCGGGCTCGACGCGGAACTCCACCGCGAAGCTGGTGCCCGCGCCGCGCTGCACGCGCAGCGTGGCGCGCAGCTGGTGGCTCAGGTCTTCGACCAGCTGCAGGCCCAGGGTTTCTGCATTCGCGGGCTCGATGTCCAGCGGCAGGCCTATGCCGGTATCGGCCACCGTCAGCGCGTAGCCATGGTGCGGCGTCTGGTGCATGCGCACGGTGATGCTGCCGCGCTGCTCGCCCGGAAACGCATGCTTGAGCGCATTGGAGACCAGTTCGTTGACGATCAGGCCGCAGGAGACGGCCTGGCCCAGACTCAGTTCGGTGTCATCGATCTGCATGTGGATGCGCACGCGCGCTTCGTCCAGGCCGTAGACCTGGCCCAGCTGGGCGCAGAGCTTGCCCAGATGGGTGGCCATGGGCACGCGCGCGAAGTTGCCCGCGCGGTAGAGGTTCTCATGCACCAGCGCCATGGAGCGCACGCGGTTGCGGCTTTCGGCGAACAGCTCCGCCACCGCGGGCTCGGCAATGCGCGCGGCCTGCAGGCTCAGCAGGCTGCTGATCAGCTGCAGATTGTTCTTCACGCGGTGGTGCACTTCCTGCAGCAGCGACTCCTTTTCGCCCAGCGAGGCGTTCTCCATGCTGGTCGCGGCCATCGAGGCGACCAGCGCCAGCACGGCGACGCGATCGCTGGTGAAGACCTGGCCGGTCAGCGAGTTCTCCAGATACAGCGCGCCCAGCGGCTCGCCGCGGCGCATCAGCGGCAGGCACAGCAGCGAGCGCGCGCCGGCCTGCGTCAGGTAGGGATCGGTGGAAAATGGGCCGGGCTGGCGCGCGTCGTCGATCAACACATGGCTGCGGGTGCGCAAGGCGTAGTGCACGACCGAAAGCGGCAGGTCGGCGCTGCTTGCGGGCGCGCTGTGCAGCCGGAAGCGGATCGCGCCCTCGGAAGTCTGCGCCCTGGCTTCGATGCGCAACTGGTCGCCCTGCGGCAGCACCAGCAATGCGCGGTCCGCGCCCGCATGTTCGAGCGCCATGGTCATCAGCGTCTGCACCAGCCGGCCCAGGCCTTTTTCGGCGGCCAGTGCTTGCGATATGCGCAGCAGCGTTTCCACGTCCATGGAGCCCAGCGGGCGGTCCAGTGCCGCGGGCCGGGGCGGCTCACCGCGCGCCGCGAGTTCGGCGTGCAGGCTGTCGAGCTGCCTGGCCTTGCCGCGCGCCCCCCAGGCCAGCCAGGCCGCGCGCGCGCAGCGGCGCAGCGATGCGGCCAGCGCCTTGCGGCCGCTGGCCGCATGGAAGTTCGCGGCCAGCTCCAAAGCCAGGGCCTCGATCTGCGCCATGCCCGATTGCTGGGCGAGGCTGGCGCTGTCGTCATAGAGCTG